>JAHXHS010000004.1:0-99574 GCA_025656455.1 Candidatus Thiodiazotropha sp. (ex Epidulcina cf. delphinae)
GGGATGCACCAATGCCGCGGGTACAGGATGTACAGGAGCGGCCCAGATCACCACCTATCGCTATGACGCCGCCAACCGGCTGATCGAAGAGGCCACCCCAAGCGGCACCACAACGCTTGACTACGACCCCGCAACCGGTCGTCTGGCCCAACTCACGGACGACAATAGCCACGAGGCCTTCGTCTACGACGCCCAAGGCCGCCTGACCCGTCACACCCGCCATCTCGACGGTCACCGTTTTGCCACCGGTTACGTCTACAACCAGGAGGGCAAACTCCAACAGAAACAGCTCCCCGACGGTCAGACCCTGACCTACCACTACTATCTGGAAGGCAATCAAAAGGGCCGACTGCGCGCGATCACCAGACCCGGCCTGTTCGGCCTCAAAAAAATCCCCCTGATTGGCGAGATCGACCAGGATGCCGGTGATGGGGAGACGGGCCTTACCTTCGGCAATGGTCTGCGAGAAACGAGGCAACACGACCCATTCGGCCGGGTCACGGCGATCGACCACAGCCGTCAACTCAAGCTGCAGTACCAATACGACGAGCAGGGCCGAATCAGCGGCATCGACCTGGACGGGCTGCTGCAAAGCTACGACTACGACCCGTTGGGAAGGCTGACCCAGGCCGAGACCCAGCTGGGCAGCTACCGTTACGACTATGACAGCCTGGGCAACCGTACCCGCAAGGCACATACCGACAAAGCGGGCAACACGGCCACGCAGGAGAACACCTACCCCGACCTAGGCGAGGGCAACCGTTTGCTCAGTCAAGGCAACGGCAATAGCCAGGAGTATACCTATAACCCATCGGGCAGCCCTGAACGGATCGGTGAACGCCGTTACGAATACAACGACCAGCAACGCCCGGTCCGTCTCTACCGGGTCGATCCCGATGACACCCAACAACAGACCCTGGTGGCTGAATACGCCTACAACCGTTTCGGTGAGCGGATCAAGAAGGTTGTCTACTCAAATAGCAAACGCCCCAAGGTCACTTACTACCTCTACGACGGCCATCAACTGACGGCTGAGGCCGACGACGAAGGCGAGATCACCGCCCAATACCTCTACCAAAACGAGCGGCCGGTGCTCAAGCTGGAAGGCAAGACACCATACGCCATCCACACCGACCATCTGGGTGCGCCCAGGGCCGTTACCGACAAAGATCAAGAACAAGTCTGGTCGGCGGACTACAGTCCCTTTGGGCTGATCCAGATCGAAAAACAGCAGATCAGCCTCAATCTCAGGCTGCCTGGTCAGTATGAAGATCAGGAGAGCGGTACCTACTACAACTACCAGCGTGATTACGATCCCCAGTCCGGGCGCTATCTCACCAGTGATCCGATCGGGCTGATGGGTGGCCTCAACACCTATGCCTATGTGGGTGGAAATCCGTTAGGGGCTATTGACCCTTTGGGTTTGTATAGATTAGTTATGGGCTTTGAAGTCAATCACCCTGACGCATTTGTCGACAATATTCACGACTTAAATGTTGATTACGGCCATGCATTTTTCTATTTAGTTAATCCTTATGGTGAAATTTCAGATGTGCTTAGCTTTGGCCCTGCCGAAAGAATGACTCGGAAAGGGCAAATATTAGGTGTCGATGGGACAACAAACTATCAAATAACAGAGGATGTGAAATTGTTTTCAATTGACTTGAATTTAGCACAATATTTATACATAAAGACAAGAATAAGTTATATGCAAATAAACACACCTGATTATTGGACTGCTTTAAACGATACCTGCGCTGAAACTGCTTTAGATCTTGTTGATGATTGGATTATTTCACTCGGATTGCCAAGTGGTTCAAGTAGGGTAAGAGTACCCATGCATTTACAAAGTTATTCTGACGCTGCTGGATTAACAGAAGAAGGGGTTACTGATTTTTCAATAGTAAACCCATATGCACTTCATTCGCAAATGCTTGAGAGTGGGCACATTCAATATGAAATGGATAGCAGTAGTTTCACAACTAGTGGCTATTTGGTAGAAGGTGATATAGATCCACTCATAAACGAAGGGTATATTGAACCTGAACCTATACCTGAAATCGAAGCTCCTATAGACGGTCCATAGAGCAGGAGATTCAAGTGAAGAAATTAGTTTTAACAGTGTTTTTAATAGTTCTTATCACTGGTTGTGGTTATACGATTAACGTAAAACTACCAGATAGAAATTTGATAGATGAGATAAAAGTCAATCTTGTTGATTCGGAGGATCGGTATTCTGGTGTTTTTGAAATAAATCAAAAAGATCTTATAAATAATATAAAGGATAAATCCGTTATAGATTTAATATATAGTCATCTGGAAAGAGGAGTGAATACTTGGCCACAAGAAGATTCTAGGTTAACTTCAAGAGAAAAGTATATTATAAGCTTCTATGGTAAGAGTGAAAGTAAACCATATATGCTACTTTGGCTTGGTAAAGAAGAAATTAGAATTATGACACGGCCAATTACGCCAAAAAATATAACTATCACTTATAAAGTAGATAAAGCTACCATATTGCTTTTTAACGAATTATTGAAAGATAATAAACAAGAATTAAGTAAATGGTAAACATTTAAAGGGGTCAAGTCGCACGCCTTCATCGGCATAGCAGGTTAAAGTCCTGCCCTGAGCGTGAAAGGGGTCAAGTTGCTTGTTTATGCTTGTTTATGGATACTCTTGACGTATGCCAAGACCTCAAAGAATAGAATATGAAAATGCCTTCTATCACGTAATGAATCGTGGTCGAGCAAGGCAGATAGTTTTTCATGATGAACGTTATTAGCAAGCGTTTTTAAGTGCTCTTGGTGGTGAAGCAACGATTTGAGTGCGTGATCCATGCCTATTGCCTAATGGGGAATCATTATCACCTTCTCGTAGAAACCCCGAATGCGAATTTGAGTCGCATTATGCGGCATATCAATGGTGTTTATACCCAGCGTTACAACCGGCTTAACATGACAGATGGACCGTTGTTTCGAGGGCGCTACAAAGCCATGCTGATCGATAGTGACGCTTATCTTTTACGACTTTCCCGCTATATTCACCGTAATCCTATTGATATGAAAAGTCCCATGGTTTCTTGCCTGGAGAAATACCCCTGGTCTAGTTATCCAGCCTATATCGGAAAGGCCAAGTCACCCGTCTGGCTTGAGCGTGAAACGGTCTACAGTATGTTAGGCAGTAAACAGCGTTACAGAGGGTATGCGGATTACATCATGGACGGGGTGGATGAAGAGACAGCGGAGTTCTATCAAAAGGGTAATATTGCGGCCATAGAAGCAAAAGGGGGTCAGCAAAAGCAAAAGGGTCTCAAAAGGGGGTCAGTTCTCGCATTGTAACATTTGGCGCGATGGACTAGGCTTGAAGCATGGCCAGACCGTTACGTATTGAGTTTGCTGGTGCCTTATACCACCTCACCTCTCGAGGTGATCGTCGAGAAGCGATTTACGAGGATGACGAGGATCGAGAGGCATTTCTGAAGGTGTTGGCGGAGGTAGTAAAACGCTACAATTGGATCTGTCATGCCTTCTGCCTCATGACGAATCATTATCACCTGGTGATCGAGACGGTAGAGGGGAATCTTTCGCAGGGAATGCGGCAGTTGAATGGCGTTTACACCCAAGCATCAAACCGACGCCATAATCGGAATGGGCATCTGTTGCAAGGTCGATTCAAGGGAATTCTGGTGGACAAGGATGCCTACCTTCTGGAGCTGAGCCGTTACGTTGTTCTTAATCCGGTACGGGCAGGGATGGTGGGCTCTCCGGAACAGTGGCAATGGAGCAGCTATCAGGCGATGTTGGGAGCGGCACCGGTACCGAAGTGGTTGACGATGGAAGGCCTGCTGAGTCAGTTCGGGTCGGTTCGCAAGGCAGCCCGTCATCGTTATCGGCAATTTGTTCTAGACGGTGTTGGACAGGATATTTGGGAGGGACTGCGTCAGCAGATCTATTTAGGCGACGAGAGATTTGTAGAGAAGATGCAGGCCAAAGTGCAGGTTGAAGGCGATGCCTTATCTGTTCCCCAGGTGCAGCGAAGGCCTCCGCCACCATCACTCGCGGCCATAGCTGCGCAACACAGCGAACGCAATGCCGCTATCATGGCTGCGTACGCTACCGGAGCCTACAGCTATCGTGAGATAGCGGAACATTTCAGCATCCATTTAGCGACGGTGGGACGGATTGTGCGAGGTGGAATGCTATTATGAGAGAACTAACCCCCTTGCGCTCTAGTTCGTTTGCTGGCTAAATGGGTACACGCACGGCTGTCGTTCCATATCGCCTCCCTGCCATATTCTCTGGATTCCGGCATTCGCCGGAATGACGTAGTCACACGATATCAATGGGTCTGTTACTCAGACGGCATCCTGTATTCAGAACTGAACCTCGAAAAAGATGTGGCTAATAAACCCAGCATTACGTATCTATTTCAATAGATTAGTGGTATTTATCATTCAAGGATACCCACGAATTTTTCTAACGAAGCGTTATTGCATGGAAATGTGTGGTTTTGGGTTTTGCTCGTTTAAGAAATAGCCTTATTCTGCTCGGTATTTGGGACCTGGCGAGATCATCGCATTGACCTCACTAATCCGTAAAGGTTGAATATACGGGTAGTCATCGCAACGTTCTTGCGAGTAATGAGTTTTCTGATGGAAAGGAGCAAATCATGCAGAGACAAACCATTATTACCGTGTTGGCAGGAAGTATTTTAATCGCAGCCTGCATCAAAGAGGATGTCGTTAAGACCGCCCAGGAAAAAAAACTGGTGGTGGCCGGCCAAACCCTTAAATTCGGCGGTTCATATAATGTGACGCGCCATAGCCTGAAGGTGAGCATCAATGGCGACCCGGTCATAAAAGAGAAATTCAGCGACCTTAACCCAGCCCAGAACCTCAATGCTGACTACGAAGGCCTGCGAATTACCAGCAAATGCTATTTTAGCTCCGTGTTGAGTAAAAAGGGTGGCTTCCTTGAGGTAGCCCCCAGGAAAGTCCAGTCAGAAAAGGGGCGCACTGGCGATGAATGTGTAATTCTCATCGACGGAAAAATGGCGGAGAAACTCTATTTCTAAATCGAGCATTCATGTGAACTGTGCCGAAACTGCATCAAGAGGCATTCTCTTCCAGGGCGTCCAGAAAGCGTTCGGCATCCAAGGCGGCCTGACAGCCGGTGCCGGCTGAGGTGATGGCCTGCCGATAGACATGATCCACCACATCGCCCGCGGCGTATATTCCTGGGATGGAGGTTTGGGTGGCGTTCCCCTCCAGGCCGCCAGCGACATTCAGGTAGCCGTTTGTCATTTCCAGCTGTCCTTCGAACAGGGCCGTGTTGGGGCTGTGTCCGATGGCGATGAAGACGCCTTGCAGATCGATCTCTTTGGTCGTTTCGTCCTTGACGTTTTTGATCCGCATACCGGTGACGCCGGACTGGTCGCCCAGCACTTCGTCGAGCACATGGTTCCATTCGATGGTGACATTTCCCTCCGCATCCTTTTTCTTTAGATGGTCGGCGAGAATCTTTTCGGAGCGGAATTGATCGCGGCGATGCACCACCACCACTTCGGAAGCGATGTTGGAGAGATAGAGCGCTTCTTCGACGGCGGTGTTGCCGCCGCCGATGACCGCTACCTTCTGGTTCTTGTAGAAGAAACCGTCACAGGTGGCGCAGGCGGAGACGCCACGGCCGCGAAAGGCCTGTTCCGACTCCATGCCCAGGTACTGAGCCGATGCGCCGGTGCAGATGATGAGTGCATCGCAGGTATAGACCGCCTGGTCGCCGGTCAGACGGAACGGGCGTTGCATCAGCTCCGCCTTGTTGATGTGATCGAAAATGATTTCGGTATTGAATCGTTCGGCGTGCTGGCGCATTCGCTCCATCAGGTCCGGGCCCTGCACCCCATCGTTGTCGCCGGGCCAATTGTCCACTTCAGTGGTGGTCATCAGTTGTCCTCCCTGTTCCATGCCGGTGACGAGCACGGGCTCCAGGTTGGCGCGGGCCGCATAGACGGCTGCGGTATAGCCGGCTGGGCCGGAACCCAGGATCAATAGGCGGCAATGCTTGGTTTCGCTCATGTATACTTACTCCAACTCGGGTGAAACCCCATCAAGCAGCGGGGTGGACCGTGTAAAAACAGATAGACTTGACGATCTCGGATCGGGAATTCGGTGACTCGGATCCAAGTCTGTAAAAAGGATTGCGGGAATACTACGGAATCATCCCTCAGTGGTAAAGAAGCTGTCTATGAAGATCGGTATACCGAAAGAGATCAAACCCCTGGAGGGCCGTGTCGGCTTGGTGCCCGAGGCCTGTGGGGAACTTATCAAGATGGGACATCGGGTGATGCTGGAGCAGGGCGCCGGTTTGGCGAGCGGCTATGCGGACCAGCGCTACCTCGATCTTGGTGTCGAAATCGTGGGAGATGCCGAGTCCGTCTATCGGGAGGCGGGGTTGCTGGTCAAGGTCAAGGAGCCTTTCGGCCCCGAACCCGAGATGCTGGGTGAAGGACAGCTTCTGTTCTGTTTCCTCCATCTTGCCGCCGATGAGGGATTGACCCGCCGACTCCTGGCATCCGGGGTGACAGGCATCGGTTTTGAGACCCTTGAAGCGCATGGCGGTCTTCCCATCCTGGCGCCCATGAGCGATATCGCCGGGCGTCTGGCCGTGCAGAACGGGACCCTATTGCTGCATCATCAACATCAGGGTAAGGGATTGTTGCTTGGCGGGCTGCCGGCCGCCGAACGGGGCCATGTGGTGATCCTGGGCGGCGGTCAGGCGGGGGGCAATGCGGCGCAGCTGGCGGCAGCCATGGGCGCCCAGGTGACGGTCTTCGAGCGTCTGCGCGAACGAATGGGTAGCATGCGCGACCTGGGAGATAATGTCACGGCTCTCTACCCTTATAAGGATGCGGTCAGCGAGGCCGTGGCCAGCGCCGATCTGCTGATCGGTGCGGTGCTCATCCCCGGCGCGCGCGCGCCGAAAATCGTCTCCCGCCGACAGATTGAGAGTATGGCTCCAGGCAGCGTGGTGGTGGATATCTCTGTCGATCAGGGGGGGTGCATCGAAACGACGCGACCGACAACCTACCTGGATCCTACCTATCAGGTGAATGAAGTGAACCATTTCTGCGTCACCAATATGCCGGGGGCGGTGCCGAGAAGCGCCAGCCAGGCCCTTTCCGCCGCGATGATTCCCTATCTTAAGCGGTTGGTCAGATCGGACTGGCAGGACGATTCACGTTTACAGGCCGCCGTGAATCTCTCAGGGGGGGAATTGATCTATCCGGCCTTGCGTGAACAGTACTTGTGAAACTAGAATAAGAAATAATTGTAACATCATAAATTAAAAAGATTATTACCATGCCAGCACAGGCCAAAAGCCAACAGAATAGAGCCAGCAGTGCCTTTCACAGCCATGTCAGCCATGCCCTGCGCGAAGGCATCATGTGGAGCCTGTTTTGCTTGAGCGGCTATCTGCTGCTTTCCCTGTTCAGCTACTCATCCCACGATCCTGGTTGGTCCTATACCGGCCCGACGGTGAACGTGATCAATTCAGGCGGTCCCGCCGGCGCGTGGTTCGCCGATGTCTTTCTCTATCTGTTCGGTATTTTTGCCTATCTCTTTCCCGTCATGTTGAGCTGGAATGCGGTGCTGGTGTTTCGCCGCCGCAATCCGGACGACTCGATCAACTTGAACCTGGTGTTGGTGCGTTGGCTGGGATTCTTCGTCACCCTTGCTTCTGGCTGCGCCCTGGCTGCGCTTCACACCGAACATTTGGGAAGCGGTCTGCCGACGGGCACCGGTGGCGCACTCGGGGCCTCCCTGGGCAGTTATTTCGAGGCCACTTTCAGCCGTTCAGGCAGCACCCTGTTGATGCTGGCCCTGTTTCTCAGCGGTTTCACCCTGTTTAGCGGTGTCTCCTGGTTTACGATAATGGATTTTCTCGGAGGCACGGTTTTATTCATCCTGCGTAAGAGCCGTGTCTTCCTGCTCAACTGGCGGGAGCGTCTCGCCGCGAAAAAGGCCCGGCAGGAGCGGGTGGAACTGATCAAGAAAGAGCAGAAAAAGGCGGTCAGCCGCAAGCAGCCGCGAATCGAACCGGTGATCAATGCGCCAAAGGCGAGCGAGCGGGTGGAGAAGGAGCGTCAGGTTCCCCTGTTCGAGGCCGATCCCAATAGCGAACTGCCCCCCCTGGCCCTGCTCGATCCGGCCAGGCAGACTGTCCAGGCCTACTCACCAGAGGCGCTACAGGCCATGTCGCGCCAGGTGGAGTTGAAATTCGCCGATTTCGATATCGAGGTCCAGGTGGTCGCCGTTCATCCCGGGCCGGTAGTAACCCTGTACGAGTTGCAGCTAGCCGCGGGCACCAAGGTGAGTAAGATCAGCAGCCTTTCCAAGGATCTGGCGCGAGCCCTCTCGACCATTGCGGTGCGGGTAGTGGAGGTGATTCCGGGTAAATCGGTGATCGGCCTGGAAATCCCTAATGAATACCGGGAGACGGTGTTTCTCAGCGAGGTCCTGCAGTCCAATACTTACGAATCGGCCAAGTCCCCTCTGACCCTTGCCCTGGGCAAGGACATTGCCGGCAATCCGATGTGCGCCGACCTGGGCAAGATGCCTCATGCGCTGATCGCCGGCACCACCGGCTCCGGTAAGTCGGTGGCCATCAATGCCATGATTCTTAGTCTGCTCTACAAGTCCAAGCCGGATCAAGTGCGCATGATCATGGTCGATCCGAAGATGCTGGAGCTGTCGGTTTACGAAGGCATACCTCATCTGTTGACGCCGGTGGTGACCGATATGCAGGAGGCGGCCAATGCCTTGCGTTGGTGTGTCGGTGAGATGGAGCGGCGCTATAAGCTGATGGCCAGCCTGGGGGTGAGGAATATTGTCGGTTACAACCGTAAGGTCAAGGATGCGATCAAGAAGGGCGAACCGATCAAGGACCCCCTGTTTCAGCCTGAAGCGGATGAAATCATCGAGGCGATGGCCCACCCCACCCTGGAACCTCTGCCCTATATCGTGGTCATTATCGACGAGCTGGCCGATATGATGATGATGGCCAGGAAGAAGGTCGAGGAGCTGATCGCGCGGTTGGCGCAAAAGGCCCGCGCTTCGGGCATCCATCTGATTCTCGCCACCCAACGGCCGTCGGTGGATGTGATCACCGGTCTGATCAAGGCGAATATACCCACCCGCATCGCCTTCCAGGTCTCCTCGCGGGTCGACTCCCGGACCATTCTCGACCAGATGGGCGCGGAGCATCTGCTGGGGCATGGCGACATGCTCTATATGGGAACCAGTAGCAATATCCCACAGCGTGTGCATGGCGCCTTTGTGGATGATAACGAGGTCCACCGGGTGGTGAAGCATCTGAAACAGGCCGGGCTGCCTGACTATCTGGAGGAGATTCTCCAGGAAGCCACCGAATCGGCGCCCGGTTTTCCGGTCGAAGGCGAGGATGTGGAGGATAGCGACCCGCTCTATGACGAAGCCGTGCGTATCGTCACTGAGACGCGCCGGGCCTCGATCTCCGGCGTGCAACGCCGTCTGAAGATCGGTTACAACCGGGCGGCCCGTATGATCGAGGAGATGGAGCGGACCGGTATCGTCGGCGCCGCTGAAACCAATGGCAGTCGCACCGTGCTGGCGCCACCGCCGCCGAAAGATTGAGTTTTTATCACGCATGGGCAGTTGCATGAATTCGCGCTTTAAAGCCGTTTTATCGTTGTTTCTACTGAGTCTGGCGCAGCCGCTGTGGGCAGCGGGCGGTCAGCAACAGCTCGAGGCCTTTCTCAAGGATCTCGAAACCCTGCAGGCCGATTTCCGTCAGACCTTGCAGCAACAGGATGACGGCCAAGTGTACGCCAGCAATGGCGTGTTTTACCTGAAGCGTCCCGGCCTGTTGCGCTGGGAGTACGATACCCCGAACAAACAACTGATCGTAGCGGACGGGGATCGCATCTGGCTGCACGACATCGAACTGGAGCAGGTCTCCCATCGCAGCCAGCAAGCGGCGCTGAATGGAACACCGGCCCAGTTGCTCAGCGATCTCGCCCCCGTCACCGAACATTTTCAGGTCCATGACTTGGGCGAACAGGAGGACCTAAGCTGGGTTGAGTTGCTGCCGAAAGAGAAAGAGGCTCAATTCGCCAGTGTTCGTCTGGCGCTGAGCGGGAATCGTTTGCAACGCATGGAAATGGTCGATAACTTCGGCCAGACAACCCGCTTCTTCTTCGACAATATGCAGCGTAATCCAGTCCTTGACGATGCCCTGTTCAAGTTTGAACCGCCACCGATGATCGACCTGATCGGCGACCTATGAACAACCCGGATCTCTTTGCCCGGGAGGGAGGTGGAGAGAACCGTCCGCTCGCCGATCGGATGCGTCCCCAGACCTTGGAGGCGTTCGTCGGCCAGTCGCATATCGTTTCAGAGAGCAAACCGCTGCGTCGAGCGATCGAGGAGGATCGTCTCCATTCGATGATCTTCTGGGGACCCCCTGGCACGGGCAAGACCACCTTGGCCAGCTTGATCGCCCGTCACTCGGGGGCCCAGTTCCTCAGCCTTTCGGCAGTCTTGTCAGGGGTCAAGGATATTCGCGCCGCAGTAGAGCAGGCGAGGTTGTTCAAGCAGCAGGCGCAGCGTCCCACCGTTCTTTTCATCGATGAGGTGCACCGTTTCAACAAGTCCCAGCAGGATGCCTTTCTGCCCCATGTGGAGGATGGCACCGTGGTCTTTATCGGCGCCACCACCGAGAATCCCTCATTCGAACTCAACAACGCCTTGCTTTCCCGCGCCCGCACCTACGTGCTCAAGGCGCTGACCTCGGTGGAGGTGGAGCGCATCATCGATCAGGCCTTGGCCGATGAGCGCAACGGGTTAGGACAACGGCATCTAAGCGTCAGCCAAGAGGCGCGCTCCCTTCTCGCGGAAGCGGCGGACGGTGACGCTAGGCGAGGATTGAATCTGTTGGAGATCGCCGCCGACCTGACCGAGTCCGGGGAGATAGGTCGCCAGGTGGTGGAAGAGGTGGCCAGTGGCACGCTGCGCCGTTTCGACAAGGGCGGGGAGGCCTTTTACGATCAGATCTCGGCGCTGCACAAATCGGTCAGGGGCTCTGCGCCGGATGCGGCTCTCTACTGGTTGGCAAGAATGATCGACGGGGGTTGCGACCCCCTCTATGTCGCCCGCCGGGTGGTGCGCATGGCCTCCGAGGACATTGGCAATGCCGATCCTCGAGCCCTGCAGTTGGCCCTTAACGGTTGGGATACCCAGGAGCGCCTGGGTAGTCCGGAAGGTGAACTGGCCATTGCCCAGGCCGTGGCCTACCTGGCCTGCGCACCCAAGAGCAACGCCGTCTATATGGCCTGGAAGGCAGCCATGGCCGAGGCGAAGGCCTCCGGCTCCCTGGAGGTGCCCCTGGCGCTGCGCAATGCGCCGACCCAACTGATGAAGTCGTTGGACTACGGCAAGGCATACCGCTATGCCCACGATGAGCCCCACGGCTATGCCGCCGGAGAAAACTATCTGCCAGAGCCGTTGCGCGGTCATCGCTACTATTATCCGGTGGAGCGGGGGATGGAGATCAAGATCGGTGAAAAGCTGGCGTTCCTGCGTAAGCTGGATAAAGAGGCAGGAGAGGAGTGACCGTTTGCCTAAAAAAGTGTGGATTTCCGGTAGGGTGCGGCCCTGCCGCACCGGATACCGACTTGACTGTATGATAGCGGTGCATCCCTGCTGAAAAGGGTAGGTGACTCCAAGCTACACAAACCGCCCTTGTTCGCGGGTATCTAAATATGCAAAACTGGAACCTTACACTGTCGCAGTTGGCGATTCATTTTGAGGGGAGACTGGGCGACCATCTTGCTCTATGAGGGCTGACTGACACAGAGTTTTGAACACCCTCGAATCGCACGTGCAATATATTCTCGCTTAATGTCGGGTATGTATTTGCTAGATTGGTAGGTGATAGTCTTGGCGCTTACACTCAATTTTCAAAGTAGTCTTCATAAAGAATAAAAGAACACCAATCTATCGAAGTTATGAATGCCCTAGAGGTTCTCCAATCTTTAATTAAAATAATACTTCTTTTTGACATGGCGTTAGAATAGATTTCTGATCCTGCTTTAAAGTATCTTGCTTCTACAGGGCTTACTTGATACAAACTTTCAACATCTAAACTTTTAATATATTTGTAACCACTACTGTTTATCCGTTTTACTAACATGGCCTTGTCGTTGTTGCACCAATATATCCCATGAAGGTTTAGCTGAAACGATCCATCCTCCTGCATGTTATAAAGATTCTTATTAATTGTTGAGCAAGAACAAATAAACAATATTGACACATACAAAAATACAAGCTTTTTTTTCATTTTTGGTCCGTCACGCGAATGTATTCATGGTTTTTGCCAAAGGTAACTCTGCCATGCAGTCTTGAGGAGATAAGCGCGATTGAATCATGAGATTCAAATGTTCGAGTTTCGATAACTGAGCTAACGCATAAAATCGAGCAGCCCGCCACTGCCTTTGTTTGCTTCAATATAGTCGGCAACCTCATCATGTCCGTTATGTCTGGCCAGATCGCTGGCATTCTCCCGGCGCAGGTTGATCTGGTGGGCATTGGCACTGGCCTTCAGCAACCGCTTCACAATGTCTAAATGGCCAAGTTCCGCCGCCAACATCAAGGCGGTGTTCCCTGCCTGATTGCGATGGTCGAGGTCTGGTCCGTAACGCAACAGGATCTCGACCGTGGATAATGATTCGCTTCTCGCGGCCAGCATCAGGGCGGTATTGCCGTTGTCGCTCTGTCGGTCTATCTGTTGCTCATTTTTTAATAACTCGTCGACTACCTCGGAATGGCCGAAAGAGGCGGCGCGCATCATCGGTGTTAAGCCGTCTTTAGCCTGCAGATCGATCTTGGCCCCGGCACGTAACAACAGATAGAAGACCTTTCTGTTGCCCGCATCGATGGCATGGTAGAGAGGGGTGCGGCCTTTGAGATCTGCCTGGTCGACGGTTGCGCCTTGTTTTATCAGCGCCTTGACAATATCAGGTTGCTGTTTGGCAATGGCCAGGATCAAGGACGTGATGCCCTCATCCGTCGACGCATCTGCGATAGCGTCATGGGATAGCAACAGGTCCACGAGTTGCGGGTTTTTATGCGCTACCGCCATGTGTAGCGGGGTTACACCGTTTTTGCCGGAAATATCCACCTTTACGGCATGGTCGATCAGTTGCTGTACCATTTCCAGGTTATTCTCCCTGCTGGCCAGGAGCAGTGGAGTAGGGCTGCCTGATGCGGCTAGATTGGGATCCGCCCCCTGATCGAGCAGAAGGGTCACGACTTTACTGTGTCCCTGCCAGACACCACGACTCAGTGGGGTGAGTCCCTCAGGATCGAGACCGTTGATTTTGGATCCCTGCTTCAAAAGTGCCTCGATCAGCGGCATTTGTCCTCGCCAAGCGGCCAGGTGCAGGGTGCTCCAGCCGGCAAAGGGGTTCTTCTCTTCATTTTCCTCATTCTTTGAAGGCAGTACGGATTGGCTGATCTTGGCCAGGTCGGGAAAATCGGAGGTCCTGTTTTTGGTCTGGGTGGCGATGCCGCCGGCGGCCTTCAGTTTGTTGGCAATGGCCGTGTATTTTCTTAACAGGGCCAGGTCCAGTGAAGTCTGTTTGTTACGATTCTTGGCGTTGACCTTGGCTCCGCGCCGAATGAGCTCCGCCACGACCTGGGCCTGTTTTCTTCCTGCGGCAATCAACAGCGGGGTATTGTTATTGGCGTCGTTGGTCTCAAGCCGGGCGCCTGCATCGATCAGGCTGTGCACGATCTGCACATGGCCGAGCCCGGCGGCGGAGTGTAGAGGGGTGTCTCCCAGGCTGTCGCTGGTGTTGGGGTTGGCGCCGGCGGCGATCAGCACCTTGACGGCTTCGAGGCGGTTGTTGATGCTCGCCTCATGGAGCGCGCTGCGACTGAACTTGTCCCTGGTGTCGGCTGAGACGCCGGCGGCAAGCATGCGCTTTATGGTCTCCGACTTGCCGGCGGCGGCGGCGCGATTCAGCAGTTCCGCTGCCTGGTCGGCGTCCAGGCCTGTCGCCGGGGAGGAGCTGGCCAGATACTCAAGTTTTTTTTCAGCCAGCCTGTGTCCCTGGGCCGCCGCTTTTTCGTACCAGGCGCTGGCTTGCGCCGTATCGGCCTTCACCCCCCAACCGTTCTCGTACATGGTGCCGGTGGTGTACTGGGCATTCGCATGCGCCTGTTGCGCGGCTTGCAGAAACCAATGGAAGGCTTGCGAGTGGTCTTTCTTTACCCCACGCCCGGAACGGTAGAGTCCGCCGAGGGCGAATTGCGCCTCCCGGTCACCCTGCTGAGCCAGCGACTGATAGATTTCGGCGGCTGTCTCAAAGTCTCTGAGGCGTATCGCCGCTTGCGCATCGTCATGGGGGGTTGCCGTTGCCTGAAGCGGTATGGTCAGGCAGATGGCGAGTAATAGAAATAGGATCGGGCAACGGTGTGGGTCCATGTTTTGATGTGTTTTAGGCCGAGCCATGTTTTGTTTCCACGCTAATCCCGGTCTCTTTGAGAAAGCCCGTGGGGAGTATGCCGCCGGCACAGATGATTGCTGCATCATTAGGAATTTCAATCTGTTTTCCCTTATTGTCTATGGTGACGGTCTCTTTGGTGAACCCGAGGACATTACTACTGAGAAGCAGGTTGATTTCTCCCGTCTTGGCGGCATTGTCGACCTTTTCCCTGTTTTTCTTCTTGGCCCGGCTGAAGGCGCCGCTTCGGTAGGAGAGGGTAACCGTAGTGCCGGGTTCTGCGGCGATACTGGTGGCGGCCTCCAAGGCGCTGTCGCCACCTCCGACGACCAGGACATGCTGGTTCCGATACTGTTCCGGATCGATCAGACGGTAGGTGATCTTACTTAAATCCTCTCCCGGCACCCCGAGCTTTCGCGGTGTGCCCCGGCGACCGATGGTGAGCAGCACAGTGCGGGTATGGTAGCGGTCTTTGCTGGTTTTGACCTCATAGCCCCCCTTATCGCTCGGTGTTATCTTCTCCACCCGTTCGTGATAATTAATCTGGACGCCGGTTTTCTTTTCTATCTGCTGCCAGAATTGCAGCAGCTTCTCCTTGGTAGTTTCGGTGAACTTCATCTCTCCCGCAAGGGGCAGTTTGACCGGGGCCGTCATCACCAGTTTGCCCCTGGGAAACTGGAACACGGTGCCGCCCAGGGACTCCTGCTCAATGGTCTTGTAGCGGATTTTCTTTTCCAAGGCCCGCAGTGAGGCGCAGAAGCCGGCTGGGCCGGCGCCGACGATCAGCACATCCAGGGGGGCGGCTTGCTTGTCTTTGACCACTTCGCTGATATAGTCCAATGCCTTATAGCCTTGCTCGATGGCATTCCTGATCAGCCCCATGCCGCCAAGCTCGCCGGCGATGAAGATCCCCGGCATGGTGGTTTCGAAATTGGGTTCCAGCAGCGGAATGTCCACGCCCCGCTTCTCCGTGCCGAAGACCAGGGTGATGGCATCGAACGGGCAGGCGGTTTTACAGGCCCCGTGGCCGATACAGTTGGTGGGCGCGATCAGTTCCGCCTTGTTGTCGATCAGCCCGAGAACAGGGTGATTCAGCTGCTCGGGACAGGCCCTGACGCAGGTCCCACACCCCATGCATTTTGCCGGATCGATAATGGGATGCAGGGATGCCGGTTCGGTCAGGCCGGCTTCGAACTCTTCCGTCTTGAGGGCGAGATTCCGCCTGCTTTTCCGTTTTCTATGCAGGAGATATATTATCCACACTAATGCGATGGGTATTAGGTAGATGAGATAGAGGTCTAAGGTGTACTGCATTTCCTGATCTATGTTTAGATAGTGCCGCGCGCATTCTGTGGGATATTCAGCCTAAATTCTACACAGGCATTAAAAACCTGACCCCCACGCCGATAACTTAATCATCCTAGAGTGTGATAATTTGTGAAGCCCTTCAAAGATGGGAAAATTATCCCAACATAATCTATAAATACAAGTAGAATAGAACCTGGTTGCAATGCTCGGTCGCAACGGAAAAAGACTTAAAGTAATTGATTTTATAGCAGATTATAGGTGAGTAGATGGAAACAGCCGCACTATCGCCCAATGTAGATCGTGTCGACAGTACATTATTGGAGAGCCTCCTCTCCATTTGGAGACGCTGGGCGGGTGTTTTGGCCACGACCGGGTTCACCCTGTTTTCGCTGCTGTTGCTCTATATGGGCTGGCTCAACCGCAGCGAGGCGGTTTGGACGGCTGAAGCTGGCTGGGGATACTGGCTCGGGTTCGTCGGCGGCAGCCTGATGCTGCTGCTGCTGCTCTATCCCATGCGCAAACGCATCCGTGGCATGTCAAACTGGTTGACCGTCAAATTCTGGTTTCGACTGCATATGGTCTTCGGGGTGCTCGGGCCGGCGCTGATCATGATGCACTCAAGCTACCATCTTGGTTCACTGAACGGCCGTGTCGCCCTGTTCAGTATGTTGATCGTAGCCATCAGCGGTTTGATCGGACGCTACTTCTACACCCGCATCCACTATGGTCTGTATGGCAGAAAGGCCACCTTCGCTTCCCTGCATGCCGACTCGGAGGCGCTGAAGAAGCGGCTCAGTCGCCTGTTCGAACTGCAGCCCAAGTCCAAGGAGATGCTCAAGCAGTATGAACAGCGGATTATGCAGACGCCGAAAGGCATGGTCGCCAGCGCCAGGCATTGGTTCACCATGCGTCTCTTATCCGCCAAGCTCTATCCTACGGTCATGCGTTCCCTGAATACGAAACTCTTGGCCGTGGGTTACACCAAGGGCTGGGACAGGGCAAAAGTGCGCCGCAACCAGCTGCGCATCCGACAAATGTTATTGACTCACCGGAGTACGGTTCGGCAGATTCTCGAACTCCATTTTTACGAGAGACTCTTCGCAATTTGGCATGTGCTGCATATGCCGCTGTTCATCATGATGGTGATCACCGGTTTTGTGCATGTCTATGCCGTGCATGCCTACTGATTTCCTAGCAAGCGTTTCTTTGTTTGCGATGATTCGAAATGGCTGCCTTGTCTTCTATCTGTTCCTGCTGATGTTTTGTGCGACTTCTCCTGTATTCGCGGGCAAGCTCGATCTGCTGCTGATGCCCGGGCCGGTGATCGCCGGTCATGCCGAGTTCGAGGAGAAATGCGAAAGCTGTCATGAGACCTTGAAGAAGGCCGATCAGGTGCGGCGATGCCTCTCCTGTCACGATCACAGCGATGTGGCTGAGGATGTTGAAAAGGGTAAGGGTTTTCACGGCAGGCTGGACAAGGACCAGGTGGCAGAATGCAAGCGTTGTCACACCGAGCACAAGGGGCGGGATAAGGATATCGTGAATTTCGATACGGAGTCTTTCGATCACAGCCTGACGGATTTCGAATTAAAGGGTGCGCATCGGCCTGCTGCCTGCCGACTCTGCCACACTCAGGAACTGAAGAAATACAGTCAAGCCCCCTCTGTATGCTTCGATTGTCACGAGGCCGACGACTCTCACCAGGGAAAACTCGGTGAGGAGTGCGATAAGTGCCACAGTGAAAAGAGCTGGCAGGAGCAGAAATTCGATCACGATGTCGATACGGAATACAAGCTGATCGGCAAGCACAAGGAACTGGACTGTAAGCTGTGTCACGCTGGCGAGCACTATAAAAACACCCCGAAAGAGTGTATCGGCTGCCATCTGATCAACGATGCCCACAATGGCCGGTACGGTAAGGAGTGCGAGAAATGCCATGCCAGCGAGGAGTGGAAGGAGCTGGTCTTCGATCATGACAAGGATACTGAATTCACCTTGAAGGGCAGGCACAAGGATGTTCCGTGCGATACCTGTCATAGCAAGGGTCCGTATGAGGAAAAGCCCTCTAAGATCTGTTTCTCATGCCACGAGAAGGACGATGAACACAAAGGCAGAAACGGTGAGAAATGCGAGGAGTGTCACCGTGCCGAGGATTGGAAAAAGGTGAAATTCGATCATGAGAAGGACGCCAAGTTTGCACTGAAGGGCAAGCACAGGGATCTGGTATGCCATGCCTGCCATCGCACTGTGGCAATGGATGACCTCAAGGACGCCGAGTGCTTTACCTGTCATCGCGCGATCGATGTCCATAAAGGCGAGCAAGGCGAGAACTGCAGCTATTGCCATAACGAAAACAGCTGGAACGAGAAGGTCTTTTTCGAACACGATATCACCCGTTTTCCCCTGATCGGCATTCATAGCGTCACATCCTGTGAATCCTGTCATCTGAACGCGGAGTATCAACAAACCGATATCGCCTGTCTCTCCTGCCACGGTTCTGAAGATATCCACGAAGGCCGGATGGGTGAAAACTGCGGCAATTGCCACAATCCGAATGCCTGGTTGCTGTGGACCTTCGATCACGATACCCAGACCGATTTCGCCCTGGAAGGCAGACACAATGAAATCTTCTGCCACGCCTGCCACCGGGCTGATTTGACTGAGCACAAACAATCGCCGAATCACTGCTACGGCTGCCATCGAGGGGATGATATTCACCGCGGGGGCTTCGGGCGCCATTGCGATCGCTGCCACAGCAGCGAAACGTTCGAAGAACCGGAGATTCGCTAGTGTGTCCTCTAACTACCGATTCAACATGGATAGCCATATCATGAATACCATTCAAACCAACACCATACGACTCAGCCAGGCCGCAAGGTATTATCCCTGGCTGGTGCTGTTGTTCGGATTATTCATTGGTGGTGTATCGAGTAATCCTTTGCTGGCGGCCAGCGGCAAATTCGACCATTTTTCCACCGGTTTTCCCTTGACCGGCGAGCATCGTATTGTCGAGTGCGACAGATGTCATGACAAAGGCCAGTTCGTCGGGACTCCCGTGTTGTGCGATGGCTGTCATAACGATACCGATGCGGGCGGTAAATCGATGGGCCATATCCGCAGTGACGATCAGTGCGACGATTGTCATACCACGGTGGGCTGGCATGTGGCTCGCTTCGACCATGGGACAATCTCGGGTGACTGTTTTGCATGCCATAACGGCAGCGCCGCGCAGGGCAAGAACAGCGAGCACATTCACTCGTCGAACACTTGTGAGTTCTGCCACTCCACATTCAGTTGGGGACGGGTCAGCCATGTGGATCATGCGGAGGTTACGGGGACTTGCGAGAGTTGTCACAACGGAGGCATTGCAGCGGGCAAACATCCCAGCCATATTCTCACAAACGCCCCATGCGAAACCTGCCATATCACCAACAGTTGGCTGTTGGTCTATTTCGATCATGGCGACGTCGCCGCCGGCACCTGCGAGACCTGCCATAACGGGGTTAGCGCAACCGGCAAATCGGCTACCCATATCCAGACCGCGGAACCCTGCGACCTCTGTCATACCACCAATGGCTGGAGGGTGGATAATTTCTCCCATGCCGGCGTGCGGGATGATTGTGAAAGCTGTCATGACGGGATCAGTGCAGCCGGTAAAAATGTCGGTCATCTCGCTACTAATGAGCCCTGCGAACTCTGCCATACCTCGACCAACTCCTGGTTGGTCGTCACATTCGTGCACGGCGAGGAGGTCTTCGGTCAATGCTCCACTTGCCATAATGGTGTGATCCAGCCAGGCAAACACGACGCCCATGTCGCCACCACCGCTGAGTGCGATTCCTGCCATATCTCCACCGAGTCATGGGAATCGGTCGGTTTCGATCACAGTGAGGTCGTAGCGGGCACCTGTGCGACCTGCCATGACGGGGTTCAGGCGCCGGGTAAACATGACACCCATATCACTACCAACGAATCCTGCGATGTCTGTCATGCCACAACGGCCAACTGGCATGTGATCAGTTTCGACCACCAAAACATTCAGACAACGGGTGTCTGCTCATCCTGCCATGACGGCGTGCAGGCAACCGGCAAGCATGGGCAGCATATACAGACGGATGCCCAGTGCGATACCTGCCACGACTCCACCAACAATTGGAGCAGCACCAGCTTCGATCACAGCGGCGTGGAGACGGTCGGCGTCTGCTCCAGCTGCCACAACGGCACGGCTGCGACCGGTATGCATGCCACCCATATCGAGACCAACGTCCAGTGCGATACCTGCCATAACTCCACCAACTCCTGGTCCAATATCAGCTTCGACCATGGTTTGATCCAAAGCGCCGGCGTCTGCGCAACCTGCCATAACGGCATCAGGGCCACGGGTAAGCATGCCACCCATCTCCAGACCAATAGCGAGTGCGATACCTGCCATACGGTTACGGCCTGGAACATATCGGACTTCTCGCACGAAGGCGTTTCCGGCAGTTGCGAGTCCTGCCACGACGGCATCGTGGCGACCGGTAAGCATGGGGATCATATTGCAACCACCGCTTCCTGTGACGCCTGTCATTCGACAACGGACTGGTCGCTTACCGGGTTTACCCATGAGGGCGTTTCAGGCGCCTGCGAGTCCTGCCATAACGGCAGCATTGCCACCGGCAAGCACGGGGACCACATCCCGACAAACGCCAGCTGCGATAATTGTCACAATACCGGCGGCTGGGCCATCGGCACCTTCAATCATGAGGGGGTGACGAACAGTTGCCAGTCATGCCACGATGGGGTCCGGGCAACCGGGATGCATGACGCCCATGTGGCGACTTCCGCCGCTTGTGAAGCCTGTCATACCTCCACCAGCAACTGGTTGGAACTGACTTTTGATCACTCGGTCGTGACCGGCACCTGTGAAAGCTGTCATGACGGCGTCACCGCCACGGGAAAATCGGCTGACCATGTTCAGACCAGCGCACCCTGCGATAACTGCCATATTTCGAATGTCACTTGGACAAGTGTCAGATTCGATCATAGCGATATCACGACTGGCTGCGAATCCTGCCACAACAATGTGGATGCGATCGGCAAGTCGGATAATCACATTGTGACCAGCGAACCCTGTGAAGCCTGCCACACTACGGTTACCTGGAGCACCGGCACCTTCGATCACGCGGGCGTGTCCGGCGCCTGTTCGAGCTGCCACGACGGCGTCATAGCCACGGGTAAAACGATAACCCATATTCCCACTAATGCGCAGTGTGACGCCTGCCATACATCGACGATCAGCTGGACGGATATCAATTTCAACCATGACAATATAGCGGTAGCGGGTGTTTGCTCAAGCTGTCACGATGGAACCGGGGCTACGGGTAAACACCCACAGCATATTCAGACGACGGCTGAATGCGACACCTGCCATCTCTCCACGCTGAATTGGACCGACACCAGCTTTGACCACAGCGGCGTCACCACGGCAGGGGTATGCGATTCATGTCATGACGGCGCGACCGCCACCGGTAAACATGCCGAACATATCACCACCACCGAACAGTGTGATATCTGTCATACCTCCCTGACATCCTGGCTCAGAGTCAATTTCGACCATGGCTCTGTGCAGACTGCCGGTATCTGTTCCAGCTGCCATAACGGCATCAGGGCCACGGGCAAACATGCCGATCATCTCCAGACCCATGCGGAATGCGATGCCTGTCATACTGTCAACGGGTGGAATATCTCGAACTTCTCCCATGAAGGCGTGACCGGCGCTTGCGAATCCTGCCACAATGGCGTGATCGCAACCGGTAAGGACGCAACCCACATCCAGACCACCTCATCCTGTGATGTTTGTCATACCACCGCGGATTGGTCGCTGGCGCAATTTGATCATCAGGGGGTCGTATCCGGCAGTTGCGAGTCCTGCCACAATGGCGACATCGCCACCGGTAAACTTCCGTCGCATGTTCTGACTAATGCCTCCTGCGATACTTGCCACGATACCAACAGTTGGAGCGTAACCAACTTCAACCACGAGGGTGTGACCGCAAACTGTCACGCCTGCCACGACGGGGTTCGGGCCACTGGCAAGCACTCCACCCATGTGGCCACCACGGCATCCTGTGAGGTGTGTCATACCTCTACCAGCAACTGGCAGCAGATCAGATTCGATCACTCAGTGGTGAGCGGCGCCTGTGAGAGCTGTCATGATGGCGTAACCGCCACGGGTAAATCGGCTGATCATGTGCAGACCAATGCGCCTTGCGATAACTGCCATATCTCCAATACCACCTGGACGAATATCAGATTCGATCACGCCGACATTACGACGGGCTGTGAATCCTGCCATAACAATGTGGATGCGATCGGTAAACCGGCAAATCATATTCCGACCAGCGAACCCTGCGAAAATTGCCATACCACGGTGACCTGGAGCACCGGCAGGTTTGACCATATCGGTGTGACCGGCACCTGCTCGAGTTGTCACAACGGCACGATAGCCACGGGTAAACACACAGGCCATATCGCTACCAACGGACAATGCGACAGTTGCCATACGTCGACCGTCAACTGGACATCGATCCGCTTTGACCACAGCACCGTAACCGGCACTTGCCAGAGTTGCCATAACGGCACCACGGCGACGGGTAAATCCGCCAGTCATGTGGCGACCAACGCGGCCTGTGATATCTGCCATACGTCCCAGACCACCTGGACGGCGGTCAACTTCGATCACTCGGTTGCGATAGGCGTCTGCTCAAGCTGTCACAACGGCGCCACGGCGACCGGCAAGCCGGGTAATCATGTCCAGACCAATTCCGAGTGTGATGTATGCCATACCTCGCAAACCACCTGGACGGCGGTGCAGTTCGATCACAGCAACGCGGCAGGCAACTGTTCCTCCTGTCACGATGGGATCACCGCGACGGGCAAGGACCCCGGCCATATCCCAACCACCGCCCAGTGCGATGACTGCCATCTCTCCACTTCGAACTGGAGCAATGTCCGATTCAGCCATGTCAATGTGGCCGGCACCTGCTCCAGTTGCCATAACGGCGTGACGGCGGAGGGCAAGCATGCCAACCACATCCTGACATTGGCTCAGTGCGATACCTGCCATGTCTCCACGAGCGACTGGGGAAACGTTCAGTTCAACCATCAAGGCATCACCACCGGCTGTTCGAGTTGCCACAACGGCTCACTGGCGACGGGTAAGCCGGGCAGCCACATACCGACCACCGGGGAGTGCAATACCTGCCACACCTCGACGAGCAATTGGTTAAGCGTGAACTTTACCCATACCAATGTGGCCGGCACCTGCTCCAGTTGCCATAACGGCACTTTTGCAGAGGGTATGCCGGGCGGGCATGTGCAGACCTCAGCCCAATGCGATACTTGCCATACCTCCACCTCCAACTGGTCCAGTGTCACGTTTGATCATTCCGGTGCGACGGGCAACTGCAATTCCTGTCATAACGGCACCACGGCGACCGGCATGCCGCAGGGGCATTTCGTCACCACCGAACAGTGCGATAGCTGCCATACCACCAGCGGCTGGTTGCCGGTGACCAACTATCGGCACGTTTCCGGCGACTATCCGGGTGATCACCGGGTTAGTCTGAGATGCAACGACTGTCATACCAGTAACAGTGAGTCGGTGCCATGGCCTTTCGCGGCGTACGCCAGGACTTGCGCGGGTTGTCATGCCAATGACTACGATTCGGGAGAGAGTGATCACAACGGCCTGAGTAATGACCGGAATTGCGGAGCCAGTGGATGCCACAGGGTTAGCGACCGTAATTGGGATTGATCGCGGCAGGGGTGGCATGGTCTGGCCGGCGCCCTTTGCCGGGCAGTGAACGGCGACAAAGAACCTGGCGGAATCCTGGGTCTGAATCATTGATTTCCACGACCCTTGTTGTTAGGGCCTGTTAACACTAATTTGATAGCCACTGTTGTGCCTGAAAAAGCGCCAATCAAGGCACGAGGAGCGTAGTTTGGTTGTTCCAAATAAGCGACGAGTAACGCCGAGTGGCGCTTTTTCAGGCGCAACCCGAAGGGCCAAGGCCCTGTTTTCGCCCAGCGGCGTTATCAGTCGCTTATGTAGACCCGGCTACACGGCGCTCCTTCTGCCTTGCTGGACAAAAACAGGGTCTTGGCAGTGGCTATCAAATTAGTGTTAACAGGCCCTAGGTGGTTTTTCATAAACATTTTCGATTGACTTGTTCATGGACAGCGGGTGCCGGCGCCCACGGAGGGGTTGGCGCTATGCTTTCTCGGGTTGCATGCAACAGAATCAGGAAATGACATAAGCTAAATAAACAATACTGATCAGGTAATACAGAGTGCAGGTCAATATTCAATCTAGGATCCACCCTCGGCTGCTGATGCTGATGCTGATGCTGGTTTCATGGCAGGCGAGTGCGGCGACGGCGACCCGGGTGCTTGATCGCATCGAAATAGAGACCCAGGGCGATGCCAATGTCATCTCCGTCTATTTCAACGTGCCAGTGCGCTATGTCTCCCACCTGATAAATGAAGCCAACAGTGAAGTCGGCGTGCAACTGAAAATCGGTCAGACCACTGAGGAGGCGATCGGCAAGACCGGCGATGAGGAGCTCGGCGACCTGGTGGAAAGCGATCAACTGACCTGGAACCCGACAGCCGCCGTGCCGCTGGATAAAGTGGCGTTTCAGGGGAACAATATCGGCACATCCACCTTATTGGTCTCTTTCGCAACACCGGTTAAGGATTTCACGATTCGCCAGGGACGTGATTTTTATGTCATGGAGTTCATCCTGCCGCAGGCGCCGTTAGGGGGGGATCAAGCAGACTCGATAGGGCGAGCCATGGATATCGCTGTCCCGGAGGCTCGTGCGCCCCTCAGTTTCAAGTCGCTGCCGCTGGTGATTTATGTCATCAACCTCAGCGCGGATTCCCAACCCATCGATTTCTCACAGATTGCCCCGGTGCCGGTGGGCGACAATCAATTGCTCTACACAACCAAGTCGACGGTGGACGATCATACTTGGCACCGTCTGCGTTTGGGGTTCTTTCGAACCAAGGAGGAGGCCAGGCAGCAGTTGAAGGCGGTGAAAAACTTCTATCCGGATGCCTGGGTCGATACAGCGGATATCGCTGAGCGTCGCCAGGCCTTTTTCGACCGGGGCATAGAACAGGAGTTTGACGTTCAACCCCTGCATGAGCCTGAAATATTGGATGTGGATCCCCGTTTGACCGACATGATGGAGATGATCCGGCGCACGATCACGGCAGGCGACTACGCCAAGGCGGTCCGGCTCCTCGAAGCCCTGCTGGAAGAGCCGGATAATATCTACTCCCAGGAGGCCTTGGAGCTGCTTGGGTTGTCCCGTGAAAGAAATGGCCAGATCGCCCACGCCAAGGGAGAGTACCGCCTCTATCTGGAGAAGTATCCCGAGGGAGAGGATGCTGATCGTGTCTGGCAACGCCTGCTCGGACTGGAGACCGCGCCGCAGCGGCCCCGGGAACCCCTACGCAAGAAGCAGGAGGGTGAAGCGGGAGAGGAGGGTCCCGCGGCGGTGTGGGAGACCTATGGCAGCTTTTCCCAGAACTACCGCAGGGATACCATCGACAGTCCCTTTGTGGAGGATGAAGACAGTGTCTCCCGTTCCGAGATAGAGAGCTTCATCGACCTGAATACCCGGCGCAAGAGTGAGGATTTCGACATGCGCCTGAAACTTACCGGCAGTTATGTCTACGACTTGCTGGATGATGGCGATGGCAACGATTCGACGCTCAGCGACGCCTATCTGGACGTGGAGCATCTGCAGACCCGCGCCAGCGCCCGTTTTGGGCGTCAGCGGTTACGCTCCAGCGGTATCCTGAATCGTTTCGACGGTCTTGTGCTGGGCTATGAAGTAACCCCGGATATCGATATCAGGGTCAGCGCTGGCCTGCCAGTGGAGCGCTCCCGTGACACCTTCCTGCACAAACATAAGCAATTTGCCGGTATTAGCGGCGATATAGCGAGTATTTTCGAGAACTGGGATCTCAGCCTGTTTCTGGTTGAGCAGCGGGTCGACGATCTGGTCGACAGGCGGGCGTTGGGTGGTGAGGTCCGCTACTTCGATCCTGAGAAATCCCTGTTCGGTTTGCTCGACTACGACATCTTTCACCAGCAGCTCGGCATTTTTATGGTGCAGGGAAACTGGCGGTTACAGGACGAAACCCGTCTGTATATGAATTTCGATTATCGGAACAGCCCGATTTTGAGCACTTCCAATGCGCTGAGCGGACAGCTTGACCCGGTCACCCAGTTGTCGATCGAGTCGATCGAGGAGCTGCAGCGTTTCTACACTGATGAGGAGATCTACGATCTGGCGCTGGATCGTACGGCAGAGACCACCACCCTGTCGTTCGGCGCAACGCGGCCGTTTTCGGAGACGCTGCAGTTGAGCGGCGACATTACCGTGAGTAAAACAGGTGAAACACCAGCCTCGGGTGGCGTGCTGGCCACGGAAGCGACCGACAACGAGTTCTTCTACACCTTCCAGGTCATTAAGAACGATCTGTTGAAGCAGGGTGATATCGGCATCTTTAGTCTGCGCTACTCCGATTCCAATACCTCGGATACCTTCAGAATCGGGATCAGCAGTCGCTATCCCATCACCAATGTCTGGCGAATCAATCCCCGACTGGATCTCTCCTACCGTCAAAACGACGACAATGACGGGACCCGTTTGACCGTCAGTCCGTTTATTCGGATGGATTACCGGTTCCGCAAGAACTTTACCTTTGAATTGGAGGGGGGATTGAACTGGTTCGAGGAAGATGACGGTATGGATGAAGTGACCAACTTTACCGACTATTTCATCTTTGCCGGCTATCGCTGGGATTTCTGAATACCGGTTGATTGTCCGCGACCGCCACCACTGCTATAACCTCGTCATTCCGGCGGATGCCGGAGGAGTGGTGCATGGACGCACCGTTTACGGACCAAAGGATGGAATCCAGAACCCCCCTATTCAAACACGTACCGGGTTAATATTTATCTCGACTCCTCAGTCGTAGGTCAGGTTGACGCGGAGTGGCTACCTGACTCAATGGGGGTGTCACGTAGCTGCGCAGCGTGCCTACTTGGCAACTAAAACCGCTATTCCGACCTGCTGCCTGGAGAATCCTGTTTTCTTCGCAAGAGCTCATAGATTTCTAACCAAAAATTCTGTAACAGTGGTTATAATCTCACCTTTGTGCAGGTAAAACCTGAATCCATAGGTTTAGTAGGTCAGGTTGACGCGGAGCGGCTACCTGACTCAATGGGGGCGTCACGTAGCTGCGCAACGTGACCTACGGGTTTCTAAACAGTAGGAATCGAGATTGAACCAGCTAATAGCCATTGCGTCGGGTGGCGCTGCCGGAGCACTGTTCCGTTTTTGGGTAGCCAATGGTGTGTATGGTCTGTTGGGTCGTGGATTCCCCTATGGCACCCTGGCCGTCAATGTCCTGGGGTCGCTGGCGATGGGGTTCCTGTATGTGCTGTTATTGGAGCGCACCACGGTTTCACCGGAGCTGCGCGGCGCCTTGCTGATCGGGTTTCTCGGCGCCTTTACCACCTTTTCCACCTTCTCGATAGAGACACTCAATTTGATCGAACAGGCAGAGTTGCTCAAGGCCGGATTGAATATCCTGCTCAGCGTGAGCGCTTGTGTATTGGCCTGCTGGTTCGGTCTGGTGCTTGGGAGGCAGTTATGAGACAGACGGAAGTGACCCTGGTGCGGATCTACTTGACCGAAGGCGATCATCAACTGCGCAAGCTGCTCGATTTTTTGCACCGTGACGAGCAGGTCAGAGGCGTGACGGCATTCCGCGGTATCGCCGGTTTCGGTCGTTCCGGCAAGGCCCATGAGGCGTCGTTGCTGGATATCTCCATGGATCTTCCCCTGGTGATCGAGTTCTTCGATCAGCCCGAACGGGTGGAGAAGGTGTTGCACGATTTGAATCAATGGGTAGAACCGGGCCATGTGGTGAGCTGGTCCGCACACGTCAATATGGGTGAATGATCAATGTTGGATCCGCGACTGTTAAGAAACAACCTGGACGAGGTCGCCCGGCAGCTGGCGCGTCGGGGCTATCGGCTGGATACCGGGCAAATCGGTGAACTGGAAGAGCGGCGCAAGCGGCTGCAGGTCGAGGCAGAGGAACTGCAAAATGCACGCAACAGTCGATCCAAATCGATCGGTAAGGCAAAGGCCGCGGGAGAGGATATCCAACCGCTACTGGCTGATGTCGCCGAATTGGGCGATAGACTGAAGGCGCTGCAGGAACAGCTCAGCGGGGTTCAGGGAGAGCTTGCCGAAATCACCCTCGGGATACCGAATATACTCCATGAGTCGGTGCCTGATGGCCGGGACGAGGCGGATAATCGTGAAGAGCGGCGTTGGGGCGAGCCGCGGACGATCGATTTCGAGCCCAAGGACCATGTGGATCTTGGAGAAGCCTGCGGCCTGCTCGATTTCGAGGCGGCGGCGCGTATTACCGGCTCCCGGTTTGCGGTGATGGCCGGTCCGCTGGCCAGGCTGCACCGGGCGCTGATTCAGTTCATGCTCGATACCCATACCACGGAACATGGCTATACCGAGGCCTACGTTCCCTATATGGTTAACGCAGACAGCCTGCGCGGTACGGGGCAGTTGCCAAAGTTCGAGGAGGATCTGTTCAAGCTCTGTGGCGAGTCAGGGTACTACCTGATTCCCACCGCCGAGGTGCCGGTTACCAACCTGATACGCGAGCAGATCATCGATGCCGACTATATGCCGCGCAAGTGGGTGGCCCACACCCCCTGTTTCCGTTCCGAGGCCGGCTCCTACGGCAAGGATACCCGGGGCATGATTCGTCAACATCAGTTCGAAAAGGTGGAGCTGGTGCAGGCAGTGCCCGCCGATGAATCATTGCAAGCGCTTGAGGAGCTCACGGGGCATGCCGAGGCGATCCTGCAAAAACTTGATCTACCCTATCGCGTGGTGACCCTGTGTAGTGGGGATACCGGCTTCTCATCCACCAAGACCTACGACCTGGAGGTCTGGCTGCCAGGGCAGGGCAAATACCGGGAGATCTCCTCCTGCTCCAACTTCAGCGATTTTCAGGCCCGCCGGTTGCAGGCGCGCTGGCGTAATCCCGACACGGGCAAACCAGAGCTGGTGCATACCTTGAATGGCTCAGGGTTGGCCGTAGGAAGGACATTGGTTGCCGTGATGGAGAATTATCAGCAGGAAGACGGCTCGATTGTCATTCCCCAAGTACTGCGCCCCTATATGGGCGGTAAAGAGAGGATCTAAAGAGCATACTTGAGAGACGATGGAAAAATATCACAGGGATTCACCATGGCATGAGGAAATGCGCAGTGAATTCGCGTTCATTTGCGGACTCATTACGCCTGAAAGTGTGCGAGAGATCGCTGTTCTTTATTTTGAGTCCTCAGGGAAATCTGTGGGCAGGGCTCGACGCAGATAAGTGATCAAGTGTATGATCTGAAGTGAGTTTTGTGGCCAGGAAGGTAACAAAACAACCGTGAATTTCTGAGTGTCAGTTTTGCTTGGACATAACCTGACACAAGCGCGATCTGGATTCGCCGGATTGATACTCTCGCAAAGCCGCGAAGCACGCAAAGGGAAAGGCGGCTAATGGTAGAAAATGAAATTGGAAAGTAGATTGTCGATGGCGCGGTTCAGATTCACCGTGAGGCGGGAGCGGGATTGCTGGAAACAGTCTATGAGGCCATCCTTGCGCATCCGTTACGGCAACGAGGCTTTACAGGTTGAACGGCAGGTTGCCATCCCCATTGAATACCTTGGGCTCAGGTTTGATGAAGGCTTCCGGGCCGACCTTGTCGTTGAGAAAAGAGCTGTTATTGAGTTCAAGTGTGTTGAAAAACTCAACAATGCACATAATGATTCTTTGCGTGCTTGGCGGCTTTGCGAGAGTCAATTGTCGTCTTGAAATACCCACAAATTTTGCTGAAGAGCCTTTGTTTTCTTCACTTATCAGACAAGTTAAATAACTTTAAATATTAATTAATTATATATCTATTCTCAAGTTATAGCTTAAGTAAAGAAACTAAACAGGCATGGTGTGAAATAGGAGTAAGGGGTCATACCATCATGATCAGAAGGATGACAAATCCCACCACGAGTGCGATCGGCACGATAGCGGCCTGCCAGTCGCCTTGTTGCGCCTTGGGACTGTTCTTCAGCCAATATTTGGCGCGAGGCCAGATAAAGATGATCCATCCCACGATGAGAATGGCGGAGAAGACCTTCAGCCAGTCCATGTCATATTCCAGGTAAGAAAAACCCCGGCAAGGCCGGGGTTACAAAGTTCTAGTGACAAAATGTCTGATTAGTCATCACCACCCAGGGCGCCCAGCAGGTGCAGCAGGCTGGTGAAGATGTTCAGAATGGCCAGATAGAGACTCACGGTGGCCATGATGTAATTGGTCTGGCCTCCGTTGACCATTTGGCTGGTCTCGAACAGGATATAGCCGGACATCAGTAGAATCACTACTGCTGAGATTGCCAGGTGGAGTCCCGGTATATTCAGGAACAGCCCGGCCAGGGAGGCGACCAACACCACCAGCATGCCGGCGAAGATGAATCCGCCCATGAAGCTGAAATCACGCTTCGTAGAGAGGGCGTAGCCGGAGAGGCCGAGGAATATGATGCCGGTGCCGCCGAACGCGGTAGCGACGATCTGCGAGCCGTTGGAGAGGGCGATGTAGTAGTTCAGAGTTGGGCCGAGACCGAACCCCAGCATCCCGGTAACGGCAAACACGACCCAGAGTCCGTTTGCCGAATTAGCTGCGCGGGGCAGCACAAACCAGAGCAGCGCCAGCGCCCCCAGGGATGTGCCCAGGGAGATCATGGGTGATGGTGCAATAGCCATCGAAACGATTGCCATCAACGCACTCCAGACGAGGGTGCCGGACAGCAGCATATAGGTGTTCTTGATCAGTTTGTTGGTGGTTAAAGCGGATTCAACTGATCGGGTTGCAGTAAAATCTAGACGATTCATATTGGCTTAATCTCCTGATTTGTTCCCTATAATCAATCTGATTGGTGAGACAGTCATTGTCCCAAAACGTTCAGCACAGGATACCGTGCCGGCTAAAAAGGTCAACTTACTATTAATTGGTGATTGTACTGGAATTTTCAAGGCCGGTTAGTGTATTCTAGCGCCCCTTCGGAGAGGTGGCAGAGCGGTTGAATGCGACGGTCTTGAAAACCGTTGAGGGTTAGTAGCCCTCCCAGGGTTCGAATCCCTGCCTCTCCGCCAAATAAAAAGGGGGCCGGCTGGCCCCCTTTTTATTTGGCGGAGAGGCAGGATTTGGTTCGAGCCCTTCGTTCGACAAGGAGCGAAGCGACGCAGGACGCCGCAGCGCAGCGGAGGCGCCCCGTAGGGGTGAGCCGAAGGCGAATCAATCCCTGCCCCGCAGTTGGCTTCCAAGCTGGGAGTCCCGCATGCCTCCTTATTTATCCGGCGGAGAGGCAGGATTTGGTTCGAGCCCTTCGTTCGACAAGGAGCGAAGCGACGCAGGACGCCGCAGCGCAGCGGAGGCGCCCCGTAGGGGTGAGCCGAAGGCGAATCAATCCCTGCCCCGCAGTTGGCTTCCAAGCTGGGAGTCCCGCATGCCTCCTTATTTATCCGGCGGAGAGGCAGGATTTGGTTCGAACCCTTTTTATTGGCTCTTCCCCTGATTAAGTGGGTATTAGCAAGCGCATGAATAGGCCGCCAATGAACGCCAATCACCGCAAAGGACCGCAAATTTCTCAACCTTTCGGATGGCTAGTGTAGGACACTACACTAGCGAAAGGCTTGCCTGTTACCGAATCAAGGCGGTATATGGGAGAACTCCCAGGCTACATAGGTTCCTGCAACCTGATCGATTGCCAACCGGGCGAGCATGCACGGTATTAGAGAGTGAAACCATTTGCGTTAATTCACGTTCATTTGCGGACCATATTGCCTGGGAGAGGATTGTACTGTGCTTTTTTCTACCCACTCGATCAGGAGAAGAGCCCCTTGTTTATAATGAAATCAGGAGTTTCCTTGTGTAAATAGCGAGGTAGGGAACATGCCGGTAAAACAGTTGATTCAAGCGGGCGGCAAGCCGGTCAAGGTCTGGACCGATGAGGTGGAGAGCGGCGCCCGGGAGCAGTTGGCCAATCTCTCCACCCTGCCCTTCATCCACCACCATGTTGCGGCCATGCCGGATGTTCATTATGGCTTGGGGGCCACGATCGGGAGCGTCATCGCTACCCATGAGGCTATAATCCCCGCTGCCGTGGGAGTGGATATCGGCTGTGGCATGTGCGCAGCTCGCACTTCACTGAATGCCGGCGATATCGATGAGAAGTCGCTGAAAAAGGTGTTTGGCCAGATCGGTCGTGATGTACCGGTGGGTCGAGGTCAGCACAGGGAGGAGCGTGCCTTGGTCGATGCCGCAACACCCTTCAGCGCGCGACTCAAGCGGATGATGGAAAAGCACCCGCAGTTGCTCAAGACCTATGGGCGCTCCTCCAACTGGATCTACCAGATGGGAACCTTGGGGGGAGGCAACCACTTCATTGAAGTCTGTCTGGATGAAGCCGATCGGGTCTGGATCATGCTCCATTCCGGCAGCCGGGGAATCGGTAATGCTATCGGCCGCTATTTCATCGATATCGCCAGACGCGACATGGAACGTTGGTTCATCCATCTTCCAGATCAGAATCTGGCCTATTTTCCAGAAGGATCGGAGCACTTCGATGACTATGTTGAGGCGGTGCACTGGGCCCAGGAGTATGCCCGCGAGAACCGTGACCAGATGATGAATTTAGTGCTGGCGGCGCTGGCGCGTCATTTGCCGCCTTTTGAAGTCACCGCTGAAGTGGTCAACTGCCACCACAATTATGTGGTGAAGGAGCACCATTACAACACCGATGTATGGGTTACCCGCAAAGGGGCCATCCGGGCCAGGGAGGGAGATCTCGGCATCATTCCTGGCAGCATGGGAGCGCGTTCTTACATCGTTCGGGGTAAAGGCAACCCGGAGAGTTTCTGCTCCTGCGCCCATGGCGCCGGCCGGCGCATGTCGCGCACTCGGGCAAAAGCAGCGTTCACTGAAGCGGATTTGACGGCCCAAACCGATGGCGTGCTATGCCGAAAGGATATAGGTGTCGTCGATGAGATTCCGGCTGCCTACAAGGATATTGACCAAGTGATGAGCAACCAGTCCGACCTGGTGGAGGTTGTGCATACCCTGAAGCAGATAATATGTGTGAAAGGTTGAATAAAGGGTGAAACAGAGATGATGAGAATTGCGCTGTTCCTTGGAACAAACCTGGCCATCCTGGCCTTGATCAGCATGACTTTCAGGTTGCTTGGAATCGATGGGTTGCTGATGCGCAACGGCGTTGACCTGGACATCAATGCCTTGCTGGTCTACTCGGCCGTGATCGGCTTTTCCGGTTCGTTGATATCGCTGTTTATCTCCAAGTGGATGGCGAAACGCAGCATGAGGGTGAAGGTGATTGAACAGCCAAGCAATGAGGTTGAACGCTGGTTGGTGAATAGGGTTGAACGGCAAGTACGACAAGCCGGCATCGGCATGCCTGAGGTGGGAATTTTCGATCACGCTTCCCCTAACGCCTTTGCGACGGGCTGGAACAAAAACGATGCCCTGGTTGCGGTCAGCACCGGTCTGCTACAGCAGATGAACCGGGATGAAGTTGAGGCGGTGTTGGCGCACGAGGTCAGTCATGTGGCCAATGGAGACATGGTGACGCTGTCGTTGATTCAGGGGGTGGTCAATACCTTTGTGGTGTTCCTCTCCCGGGTGATCGGACATACGGTTGACCGTTTGGTGTTTAAAACCGAGCGTGGTTATGGTCCCGGCTTTTTCATCGTGTCGATGATCGCTGAGTTCGTGCTGGGGATCCTGGCCATGACCATCGTTATGTGGTTTTCCCGCTGGCGCGAGTTTCGCGCAGACAGGGGCGGGGCTCAACTCGCTGGTCGACAAAAGATGATTGCGGCATTGACACGGCTGCAACAGGCCCATGCTCCTGCCGCCATGCCGGATGAGATGGCTGCATTTGCCATTAACGCCGGGCGAGTGCAGAAGTTGTTCGCCAGCCATCCTCCCCTTGAAACACGCATCGCAGCGCTTGAAACGCTGAAGGACGCGTGAATAGGACGGGATGCAACGTCTGGAGATTAGGTGCGCTTTGCGGGAAAAGAGACGATAGTTAAGAAATAAGGCGATAAACCACCACTCCCTGCAGTAACCCGCAGGGCATCGAATAGTCAGTTTGTTTCAACGGCAGATGAACAACACCCCTTGATATAAAGGGGTTTTAAGAACGCCGGCCGTCGAAAATAATTCTGTTTACTGCTTAATCAGCAGAAAGGTAAGCCGATGCTTACCAGCGGCCACCGCCGCTAGAGCTGCGCTTCGGCTTGTCCTGAGCTTCATTGATCCTCAAGTCACGGCCCTGAAAGTCCTTGCCGTTGAGTTGAGAGATGGCGCGTTCTGCATCGGCCTGACTCATTTCCACGAAGGCGAAGCCGCGAGAGCGTCGGGTTTCACGATCCAGAATCAGGTTTGCTGAGTGAACCTCGCCAATGCTGGAGAAAAGCTCGCGGAGATCATCTTCTGTGGCAGACCAAGGCAGGTTGCCGACATACAATTTAGTCATTGATATACATTCCTAAGAAAAAAATATTCAAGTCCAGGGTCTGACGGTCCCATGTTAAAAACCTGCCAGACAGACCATGAACACTAAAATACATGGTTTTCCACCATGCTTATTCAGCTTGGAAACCGAAGGATGCCGATTCTCGACCTGCATGATTACTCAAATGGGGAAGCGGGTATGGGTCTGTTTCATAGCGTGCAAGAAATCATACGCCTGAGAAAACAATATGCAAATGATTTTTTTAGGAAATAGATTTTAATTAATGTGGTTTATTAGTCCCAAAATCAGCAGGATTGTGACTTTTATCGGCCTATAAAAATTTCTATATATTATCCATCTTTTAACGGTATGCGTTGACTATTAACCCGGCCCCCTATTAGGGGGCCGGGTTAATGATAAAACGCCTCGCCGATGCGCTCCTGCAGTACGTTAAAATCTTACTTAAAAGAATTTCATTCTCAGCTTTTCCCTCCGTTTAAGTTCCCATTAAGAAAGCATGGTTAACGTTTCACCATCTCCATAAGGGACGAAGCAAATGCGATCAGCAAGAATGAGTACACGGGGCGCTGCCAGACTGCCGACGAATGTGCACACAACGGTTTCCGGTTCTCTCAAAAGGGATGCCGCGGAACAGTTTATCAAGCATTGCTTCAGACAATGCTACGCAGCGGAGGTTAAACGATTCATGCCGCTGCTGATGGGGTTGAGCTCCGTTGAGGGCGTACTTGAAGCCGTATTGGGTCTGCGTCCGGCAGGTGAAGAGAGACTGTTTCTTGAAACCTATCTTGATCGTCCCGTGGAACAGGCGCTTGCTTCATCGATTCAAGCGCCGGTGGAGCGTTCATTGCTGATGGAGGTCGGGCATCTGGCGGTGAGTACGCCGGGGGGCGGTCGTTGGCTGATTACCGCGCTTACCGCCTATCTGAGTGCAAGCCGATACGAATGGGTTGTTTTCACGATCGGGCCTGGCCTGCAGAACGCCTTCAAACGTCTGGGTATTTCGTTGGTCGATCTCGGTGAAGCGGATCCCAGCAAGCTTGCTGAGAGTCAGCGGCGTGAATGGGGGAGCTACTATGAACAGAGACCGCGCGTCATGGCGGGCAGCATCGCGGAGGGACACCTGGCCCTGTGGCAGCTCTGCAAACGTGAAGCTGCATTGATGAATATGTGGTCTGCCGCGGTGGCCGCGGGAAGAGCGTCGGCATGAATCTATTTCAACGCATCGCAGGATTTGCCGCCATACAACCTCAGGCCCTTGCCCTGCAGGGTTCCGGGCTGAGCATCGATTACCACACCTTGGCCGTTACCATCAACGAGCTTTCCGTACAGCTTGAAGCGTTGCAGGTTGGGGTGTTGGCCCTGGATCTCGACAACGGACCCGCTTGGGCGCTGCTTGATCTCGCCGCCACGAAGGCCGGTATCTGTCTGGTGCCGATCCCCCCCTTCTTTTCCAGTCGACAAGTGGAACACTGTCTGAGCCAGGCCGGGGTCGATTTGATTCTGACAGACTGCCCTGAGCGTATGTTGCATAGGTTAGCCGATCTGCAAAGCGACCCCGCCGTGTCGATGGAGCTGTGCGGGACTGAAATCAACGCCTTGCGTACGAGGTATGGCGCAAGGCGGATCCCGCAACAGGCCGTCAAGCTGACCTTTACCTCGGGCACCACAGCGGAACCCAAAGGGGTGATGCTGGCCTGGCGGCAGATCGAGGCGGTGGTGACATCCCTGGCCGATGCCGTGGAGGTCGTGTATCAGGACCGCCACCTCTGTCTGATGCCGCTGTCGATCCTGCTGGAGAATGTCGCCGGCTTGTATGTGCCTCTCTGGTGCGGTGCGACTGCCGCATTGCCGTCCCTGGGCGAGACCGGGTTGTTGGGTGCGGCCGGACTTGATGCGCAGCGCATGATGTCGAGCCTGCAGGCGTATGAGGCCACCACAGCCATCTTCACGCCGCAGATGTTGCAAGGTGCGGTCGAGTTTCTTGAACGGGACCAGGGTTTTTACGCCAGGCTGCGTTTTGTCGCGGTGGGCGGTGCGACGGTGTCACGGCGCCTGTTGGCAAGGGCGGAACGCGTCGGCCTGCCGGTCTTTGAGGGGTACGGCCTTTCGGAAGCGGCCTCAGTGACCTGCCTTAATCGTCCCGGGTGTATGCGTCCTGGATCCGTGGGCAAGCCTTTGCCACATCTGCAGCTGCGCATTGCGGAAGACGGTGAGGTACTGATTAAAAACGACCACTTTTTGGGCTATCTGGGAGAGACGCAAGCGGCTATCCCACAGGGCTGGTGGCATACCGGCGATATCGGTCATCTCGATGACGAGGGATTTCTCTATCTGCGCGGACGCAGACGGCATCTGTTTATCACCGCTCACGGGCGCAATGTCTCCCCGGAATGGGTGGAGAGGGAGCTGGTGCTGGAACCGGCGATTGCCCAGGCTGCCCTGTTTGGCGAGGCGCGTCCCTGGAACCTGGCGGTTATCGTCCCGGCGGCAGGGAGTTCCACGACGGCTATCGAACAAGCCTTGCAACGGGTGAACCGGCAACTCCCGGATTATGCCCGTGTCGCCCAGTGGTTGTCGGCCGATGCGCCCTTCAGCGTCAGCAATGGTCAGCTATCCGCTAACGGGCGGTTACGCCGTCAGGCGGTCCATCAACACTATCAGTGCCGCATGGCGGCCTTTTATCAGCAGGAGTATGTCTCATGAGCGATTTTTTTACCTGCTTGAACCAAGAGACCGAAACCGAGCGGGAAGCGCTGCTTGCCATTCCTTTCGTTCAGCACGGGGTGCGTGGCGAACTCTCACTGGAGAGTTATGTCGCTTTTCTCAACCAGGCCTACCATCATGTCAAACACACCACACCGCTGTTGATGGCTTGCGGTTCCCGTGTGCCTCAGCAGATGGAGTGGTTACGCGACGCCATGGCGCACTACATTGAGGAGGAGTTGGGACACCAGGAGTGGATCCTCAACGATATCAAGGCATGCGGCGGAAATCCGGATGCAGTGAGAAACGCCGCACCGGATATGTCAACGGAACTGATGTGCGCCTACGCCTATGATGTGGTGCAGCGTCGCAATCCTGTGGGCCTTCTTGGGATGGTGTTGGTGCTGGAGGGAACCAGTATCAAGCTGGCTACGGAGGCCGCGCGGAATACCAAGACGCATCTCGGCCTGCCTGACCAGGCCTTTACCTACCTGACCAGCCATGGCGCTTTGGATATCTCGCACATGGCGTTTTACACCGGATTGGTCAATCGACTATCGGATGAAGCGGACCGCCGTTTCGTCATCCACACCGCAAAACGATTCTACAAGCTCTATGGCGATATCTTTCGCGCCTTGCCGATATCGCTCAACCCAGCCAGTCAGGCCGCCTGACTCAGGAGAAGACGATGGATATAGTAACCCACTCAGGCGGTATGCCGTTCTGGTTTTTCGTCCCGGAAACCCTGTTGGCGCTGCTCAACTATCTTATCATGGCCGTGATGGCGGTAACCCTTTCCGCTGTTGTCTATGGCGTGACGCACAGCTTGCTGTCGAACCGGAGCCTGACGGATGACAAAGGTTTTCAGCGAGATCTGATCACCACCACAGGTGATGTCTCGGCAAGGATGCGCAAGGGGATATCTGAGCCGGCCTATCTCAAGGGGGAGGTGATTCATGAAACTTGAGGGCGCACGTATTCTGCTCACCGGCGCTGCCGGCGGGATCGGCATGGAGGTTGCCAGGACATTGTCTGCCGGAGGCGCCAGCCTGGCGCTGCTGGGCCGTGACAGGGAGAGGCTGGAAGGACTGGCCGATTCATTGCGGAAGGATTCCAGACAGGTGCTGACCCAGGCCGTCGATCTGTTGGATGCCGAGGCTCGCAACGCTGCGGTGGCGCATGTCAATGAACAATTCGGCGGTGTTGACGTGCTCATCAATAATGCGGGCATGGCGAGTTTTCGTCCCTTTACCGAAGAGCAGCCCGAGGTCATCGAGCAGATTCATCAACTGAACACCCTGGTGCCGATGCAGTTGACGAGACAGCTTCTGCCCGACATGATCCGGCGCGGCAGCGGGCGTATCGTGAATGTGGGTTCGACCTTCGGTTCCATTGCCTTTGCTTGGTTCGCCGCCTACTCTGCAAGTAAATTCGCCCTCCGGGGATTCTCCGAGGCCCTGCGCAGGGAGTTGCAGGGGACAGGTGTCGATGTGGCCTATATTGCACCCAGGGCGGTCAGGACCAGGTTCAATACCAGCGCCGTCTACCGTATGGCAGAGGCGGTTAAGATGAATATGGATGAACCGGACTGGGTGGCGAAGCGTATCGCCGATTCGATTCGCAAGGACCGAAAGGAGGTCTATTTGGGATTTCCGGAATCACTGTTCGTGCGTGTCAATGCCTTGCTGCCGCGCCTGGTGGATGGGGCGATGCGTAAACAAAATGCGAAAATGATGGAATTTGCCAAACAGGGGGGGCGTCCATGAATATCATAAAACTGTTTTTTCTCGTAGTGATGCTATGCCTGCCGGTGATATCGTCAGGTGAGATGTCCTCCGAATTGCTCGAGCTGAGTGAGCGTTGGGCGGAAATCAAATATGGGACAGCGGAAAATGAGCGCGTGCAGGCGCTGGAAAAACTCGCCGCTGAGGCGGAGCGACTGGTGATTGCCGATCCGGATAGGGCGGAGCCTTTGATTTGGCAGGCGGTTATCGTTTCGACCCTGGCGGGTGAGAAAGGGGGGTTTGGCGCCCTTTCCCTGGTGAAACAGGCGAAAAAACTGCTGGAACGGGCCGAGATCATCGACCCGGATGCACTGGATGGCTCGATCTATACTTCTCTCGGCAGTCTATACTATCAAGTTCCGGGTTGGCCGATTGGGTTTGGTAGCGATGACAAGGCGCGCGATTATCTGCTCAAGGCGCTGGCTGTCAATCCGACTGGTATGGATCCCAACTTTTTCTATGGTGATTTCCTGTTTCAGAGCAAACAGTATCCATCTGCCGTCGAGGCCTTTGAGAAGGCGTTGCAGGCGACGCCCAGAATACACCGGCCGCTGGCTGATGCCGGCCGCATGGCAGAGATAGAGACCGCCCTGGCCAAGGCAAGGGAGCAATTGAAATAGTCAGCCCGCTTTATTAATCCGGCAACCTAATAGGTTGCCGGGTTATATAGTAGGGCGAATCGAGAACGGGAAGATGCGTATTCTGTTGGCTGAAGATGATCGACATCTGGGTGAGGGACTCAGTCTGGGATTGAAGCAGCTGGGCCATACCGTGGACTGGGTGTTGGACGGCGTGGCGGCTGAACAGGCATTGTCGACAGAAAATCTCGATGCCCTGATACTCGATATCGGGCTTCCCGGACAGGATGGACTGAAGGTGCTGAGAAAGCTGCGAAACAGCGGCGAGGATCTGCCAGTGCTGGTGCTCACCGCCCGCGATACGGTGGAGAACCGTATCGAAGGGCTCGATCTTGGCGCGGACGACTATGTGGTCAAGCCCTTCGACCTGCTGGAGATCAATGCCCGGTTACGGGCGATCACCCGGCGTCGGGAAGGACGCGCCGCACCTGTCATCAAGTATGCGGACCTGGAGTTGGATCCTGCCGCCCGCTGTCTGACGAAAGGGGGAGAGGAGATAAAGCTGGGAGCCAATGAATTTACGGTTCTGGAGTATCTCCTGACCCATCAGGGACGGATTCTGTCCCGCCAGTCATTGGAAGAGTCTCTGTACGGATGGGATGAAGGTGTGGAAAGCAATGCCGTTGAAGTCTATATCCACCACTTGCGCAAGAAATTGGGCAAGGATCTGATCAGAACCGTTCGCGGGATCGGCTACACCATTCAGAAACTGGCTCATTCATGAGATGCGTCCGTGCAACGGCCAACAAACCCGTTTCTCTACCAGGCGGAGCGGATGAATTGAAAGCCTCATGACATCTAACAGACGTTGCCAGCTTGTCCCGACAATCCAAACCCTGGTGAGAAATGCAGGCTAACGCTTCGATTCGCAGACGGCTTCTGATCAGTTTGATTTCGACCATTGTCATACTGTGGCTGATAGCCGTGTTCTTTGTCTATCGCGCCGCCTATCACGAGGTCGAGGAGATATACGACGCTACCCTGGCGCAACAATCCCGTATCCTCGCCACCCTGATGTCTCACGAAATCGATGAGGACAGGGAGGTGAAAGAAAACCTGCAGCAACTCATCGCTGAATTAGGCGGGGATGTGGCAGGAAAGTCCCCATTGCTGAGGCATTTGCTTGATGAGTATATGGCCGACGAGAGTGAAAAGGACTATCTGACGCTGGTTCCCCGGGATCGTATCACCGGCCATCGCTATGAGGCGAAGATCGCCTTTCTGATCAAGGGAATCAGCGGCAAGACCTATCTGCGATCCAATCTTCCGACCTCATTCAATGAATTTACCGCGGGATACCACAACATCGTGGTGGATGGCAGGGAGTGGCGTATGTTCGGCCTTACGGAGCCTGGGGAAAGGTTCTTCGTCCTGGTCGGTGAACTGATGTCGGTGCGTCAGGAGACGGTCACCGAGATTGTGTTCAGCAGCTTGTGGCCGATTCTCGTCCTATTGCCGATGATGGGATTGATCATCTGGGTCATGGTGGGAGGCGGTCTCAAGCCGCTCAAGCAGATTGCCAGCAATGTCGAAGGCAGGGATCCCAACTCATTGGTGCCTATCTCATCGCAAGGCGTGCCTCTCGAAGTGGTGCCGATGGTGGAGTCCCTGAATCGTCTGTTCGGCCGGGTGCAGAGCGCCTTGGAAAATGAACGGCGCTTTACCGCCGATGCCGCCCATGAATTGAGAACTCCGCTGGCTGCGCTCAAGACATTGGCCCAGGCAAAATTGCTGGTCGATGAGAGCAACGGGCATCGCAGTTTCCTGGATCAGATCATTCATGGCGTTGATCGCACCACCCATTTGCTGGAGCAGTTATTGACGCTGGCGCGCATGGACAGCCATTCGATCGACAGATCCCAGTCACAAAAAGTCGATCTCCACGCTGAGACCATCAATATCCTCTCATCCATCGGGGCAATGGCGCTTGAAAAGGATATCGACCTTTCCTATGAAGGTGCGGCGCAATCCGTTGTGGTGTCGGGCTATGCCCCAGGTGTGCAGATACTGCTGAGAAATCTCATCGACAATGCGATTCGCTATACGCCTGCCAAAGGGCAGGTCAGCGTGAGTCTGGAAGAGATCGCGGGTGGCGTGCGATTTGAGGTGGTGGATTCTGGCCCGGGTATTCCCGAGCAGCAGCAGCAGGGCTTTTATCAGCGTTTTCGACGTGGCGAGGGCACTAATACCGAAGGGAGCGGCCTGGGCTTGTCCATCGTTAAACGCATCGTGGACCTGCATCACGCCTCCATCGAAATGCGCAACCGCACGGATCAGAGTGGATTGCTGGTGTCGGTAGCCTTCCCAGACGCGGGATAGGTGATATAGAGCCTTTTCCCTTCGCCGGTGTTATTTACAGTGCTTTTTCACCGCTGCAAGCAGCCGTTCCAGGTAACTCATGCGCTTGAGGGATAGGTTGACCTTTTCCTTCAGTTCCAGATCCTCATCACACCCATCGAGAAGATGGAAGATGTCTTCAAAAAAGAATACAAAGAAACTGTCGAGGAAATAGATCTCCCGGTTGGTATCCATGATCAGATTGTCGATGCCGAACAGATCGATCACTTTCGGATTGTCTGAATTTCGCCAGGCGTGAGCGGCGCCGACGAACCGGGCCAACTGTATACGCGCCTTGGGATAGGCGCATAACAACTTCATGGCCTCTTCTTCGTTCTGCTGATTGGCGATGTTGAACCAGATATTCACCGCCTGGGCCAACACGATGACATTCGGTTTGTCGTTGATCTTGGTTACCACGAACAGCGCATCGGGTATGATTTCGTCGAGGGTTTCCTTGAGTTGGCGGTAGTGGCGGGCCAACAGTCTGGCCTCGGTCTGGGAATAGTCGGCGAAAGGCCATTTGATGACGAATTCCGTATAGATTCCTTCTCGTTTGTCGTTCGCCGTGACCTCGTGACGTTTACTGCTTCGCCACACTTCACAGTGGCTGCCGATGGTGGAGACGAGGGTCGCCCTCAGCCGTTTCCGGTCGAGACAGGCGATGTCTACGAATAGCTGATCGGTTTCGTTCCCGCTTTCACTCTGCATCTCCGGAACACCATCTAAACTGGGGTTGATACTAGCTTGTGTGAGTGCCGGGATAAATGCAACCTGAATCCGCGTTTGTCAGGGTAGGGCTCCTTAACCGACAAATCGGCATTACACCTCTTACATAAAGTCGTTACGAAACTATACTTCAAGATGGCGTTTTATCCTGGTTTTCGCTGCTCGTCATACCTTGCGACTTTTTCGGGTCCGGACGATGAGATGGCGGATGGGGTTTTTAAGGAGACTCGGTATGACCAATATTGTATCCCTGCTTGGTGAGGAGGCGGAGGGCCTGCTTACCCATACTTGCAAGACGATAGACAAAGGGATGATTCATCTCCCAGGGCGCGATTATGTCGATAGGGTTTTAGCCCACAAAGACCTTAAGCCCGGCGTGCTGCGAGCGATGCAGACACTCTTCGATACAGGACGCCTTGGCGGTAGCGGTTATCTCTCGATTCTGCCGGTCGATCAAGGGGTGGAACATTCGGGTGGTGCATCCTTCGCCCCGAACCCAATCTATTTCGATCCGGCCATGATCGTCGAACTGGCAATCGAAGGGGGATGTAACGCTGTTGCCTCCACACTGGGTGCGCTGGGCTCGGTCTCCCGCCGGTATGCCCATAAGATCCCTTTCCTGGTCAAGATCAACCACAACGAAATACTCAGCTATCCCAACTTTTACGACCAGACCCTGTTTGCCTCGGTAGACCAGGCGTTCGACATGGGGGCGGTCGCGGTGGGCGCTACCATCTATTTCGGGTCCGCGGAGTCCAGGCGCCAGATCCAGGAGATATCAGAGGCCTTCATGCATGCCCACGAGCTGGGCATGGTCACGGTGCTGTGGGCCTACTTACGCAATGCCTCTTTCAAGGTCGATGGTGTCGACTATCACGCGGCGGCGGACTTGACCGGCCAGGCCAACCATCTGGCGGCAACCATCGAAGCCGATATCGTCAAGCAGAAGCAGGCCGTGGGCAACGGCGGCTACATGGCAATCAAGTTCGGCAAGACGGATCAAAAGGTCTATACGGATCTCACAACCGACCACCCGATCGATCTGGTGCGATATCAGGTGGCCAACTGTTTCATGGGGCGCGCGGGCCTGATCAACTCGGGGGGCGCTTCATCGGGTGAGGGTGACCTGGAGCAAGCGGTGCGTACCGCTGTCATCAACAAACGGGCCGGCGGCATGGGGATGATATCCGGTCGCAAGGCATTCCAGCGGCCGATGGCGGAGGGCGTCGAATTGTTGCACGCCATCCAAGAGGTCTATCTGAGCGACCAAGTCACTATCGCCTGATCCGCAGTAAACAGTAGGTAAACCAACCCTAAATGATCCGAGTTATTTTCGGAGGCGTCCGGTATTGCTGGTTTTGCTATAGTTGAGCTATATGAGAACCGAGCATCGGGGCGAAATATGTGGGTGTTTATCAAGGGGATTCCCAGCGAATACAAGGCTAGAGATCTACTTAAGCTGGTCAACCGACATTTCAGGCCGGCCTGGTTTGTATTGCCTGTCAATGGCGTCCGGATAGCACACAGTAAGATTCTCGAGATCCTGCAGACCGGATCCGAATCGCGGGAGTACCATGGTTTGGTCTATATCAAACCCCCGAATATGCTCCATTCCGTGATCGGCTGGTTGAATGCAACCAGCGTCAAGGGGAGACGTCTGCGCGTGCATCCCTATGTCCAGCGCTATACGGGACGGGATCGTCGTCGGCAACAGTTGGATAAGACGATCGTTTTTCCCGGAGAGCGTCGCAGAAGGGACCGTCGGCGGAAGAATTTGGTGAGTCAGATCGTCGATAGCAGCAGTTGACCGGTGACGGCTGTCTCATGGGCCCTGGATGGGATAAAGAGTTTACAATTTTTTTAAAATCATGGCTTTTGGCCAGTTCCAGTGTAGTGTTTCATAACTAACTCGGTGATATCAGAAGCACGCCAGAGCCTCAAGTCGCGCTCTTGGGAAGCAACGCGAGTCGTTACTGGCAATGGCAAGTCCTTGTCGCGCGTACAACAGACTCGAAAAGAGAATTCAATCCTGCAACCTGCCTAAAGGGGGGGAAATCCATGACCAAGCTTGTTGAGATCGAAGGTATCGGCCAAACTTATGCAACGAAATTGCAGTCGGCAGACATCGCCACCCTGGAAAAATTGTTGGATAGAGGGAGTACGAAAAAGGGTCGTAAAGAGATTGAGGAGACCACAGGCATCAGCAGTAAATTGGTCCTCAGGTGGATCAACATGGCGGATCTGTTTCGCATCAAGGGTATCGGCGAGCAATACTCGGACCTTCTGGAGGCCGCAGGCGTCGATACCGTGCCTGAGTTGGCGCAGAGGAAGGCGGAAAATCTGCATAAGAAAATGGCTGAGGTCAATGAGGCGAAAAAATTGGTGCGTGCGGCTCCCAGCCTTTCCGCTGTCGTGAAATGGGTGGATGAAGCCAAACAGCTGCCCCGGATTGTCACATATTAGTGTTAGTATTAACCCGGCACCCTAATAGGGTGCCGGGTTAATAATAGGTGCTGCGCCGCTCGTGTGGAGTTGGGTCGACACAATCCGTTAAAATGGTCATAGCACAATCATGATTCAGGAGTTTGACATGCCGACCTATGACTATTTCTGTGATGCCAACGGCGAGAAGATTGAAGTCTTCCATCCCATGAGCGAGACGGTTCGCAACTGGGGCGAGTTGTGTGAGCGGGTAAACAGACCGCTTGGCGATACGGCTGGGGATGAGCCGGTGCGGAAACTGATTTCCGCCACGGCGGTCATTGGCAGTGGGACGCTCTCAGACCCCGAGCCCGCCTGTCCCGCCGGTGGCTGTTGCCAGGGAGGTGGTTGCGGCCTTTACGACTAGTCGGCGATGGTCTATCTGTCGTTACTGGCATTGCTGCTGTTGCTCATACTGGGCCCGCAACTCTGGGTCCAGCGGGTGATGGCCCGATACAATCGATACCCGGAAGAGAATTTCCCCGGTAATGGCGGTGAGCTGGCAAGGCATCTCCTCGATCACTTCACGCTGCATCAGGTGGTGGTTGAGGCAACAGAGACCGGCGATCACTACGACTCGGTGGCTAAAACCGTCAGGCTATCTAAGGACAAGCTGGAGGGTAGAACGCTGACAGCCATTACGTTGGCCGCCCATGAAGTGGGGCACGCCTTGCAGGATGCCGGTGATGAACCGCTGTTTCGCTGGCGCACCCGGTTTGGAACGTTTGCCATGGGCGCCCAGCGGCTCGGCTCTTTTCTGCTGTTTGCGGCACCGATACTCTCCATCGCCTCGCGGGCGCCGTCTGTCGGCATGATAAGTCTATTGGCCGGGTTTCTGGTGATAGGCAGCAATGTACTCTTGCAACTGGCCACCCTACCGGTGGAGTTGGACGCCAGTTTCAAAAAGGCCCTGCCCATTCTCCAAACCGGCTATCTGACACCGGAGCAGCATACCGGGGCAAAAAGGATTTTGTGGGCGGCCGCATTGACCTACCTGTCCGCCTCGTTGGCGGGGCTGCTCAATTTCTGGCAGTGGATGCGTGTACTGAAACGATAACAACGCTAGCCCGGATGTTTCACCCGGGAACGTGATGATCGTGCCGAGCTCGTTCAGCGTTGCCGGGTAACACTTTGTAGTTTGCTAATATTCTAGACATTACATGTTAAATCAATAAGTTAATTCACAATATCAGCGGCCGGGTGAAATATTCGGGCTAGATGGTTTTGGGGAGAGGAAATGACCTGTCATTACAAAGGATTTGGCTTATATCTTAAGATTTTTTCCATACTCGCGGCCCTGTTCTGTTCATTGGGTCTCAGGGCGGAAGAGATGGAGGAATCCCCTGTGCCGGACGCCTACGTGGCCCGGGCGATCTTCACCACCGACATCGTCGATAGAGAGCCTGTCGATCAGGTCGTCAGCCTTGACGAGCAGGCGACAAAGGTCATCTTCTTCACCGATCTGAGAAATCTCCAGGGTCGCACGGTCATTCACCGTTGGGAGTTTGAGGGCAAAGTCGTCAGCGAAGTTGAAATCGATGTGAAAGGGCCGCGTTGGCGGGCCTATTCCGTAAAAAGCCTGCATCCGGACAGGGTAGGGAAGTGGACGGTATTCGTGATCGATGAGTCCGGGTGGCCGCTGCATGCGAGCATTTTTCAGCAGGGAGCGCCAGTGGAGTGATCAGGGGGTTCCCTGTTGGTCGGCGGGAAATTCGAGAGGTGGGGATGTGTTGTCGCTCTGAGGTTCCGGATTGTCTGCTGGCATTGTCACGGTGGGCAGGGTGGGTGTGAAGGCGCTACGCCTGTCTGCCTGAGACGGCATGCCATCGATCGTTATCGGGTTCGGCCTAGGGTCGATTGCCTGGGTGGCGACGGGTGACTGTTGCGCTTTGCGATTGAACTCTTCCTCGGCGATTTGGCGCAACAGCAGCTCCTTTGTCAGCCTGGTTTCGTCTGAGACGGGCAGATCCCTGGTCCTTGAGTTATGGTCTTGATTGACCGTTTTTGCGGGAGGCGCCGGCATGGCTGCGATCCCGTTCGTCGTTTGATTCACAGGGGGAGGTCCGGCATGAGGCTTATCCGGTGACCTGCTTGGCATCGCTGGCTTGCTATCGGCCGGGAGCTGTTGGCTCGATGCTGTCATCTCAGGGTTGGGATCTACGCCGATCACCAGATAGAGATAGAGACCGCCAGCGAAGAGTATGACACAGAGGATGATGCTGGCGATGGTGAATGAGGAGAGATTGAAGCCGTTTTTGAACAGTAAAGGCTCAGGTTCAACGCGAAAAGGGGGAATCGAGCGACTCTCTGAAACCTGCTTTTTCGACTCGATCTGGTCCTTTTCAGGAAACAGATGGACGCTTGGGGGGGTGCTCTGATCGGATCGGGCGGCACTGGGCATGGCGCTGAGGGAAAGATCGCTGTCCTGGGGATCGCCGACGATCTCCGGTTCAACCAGCGGTTGGGAAACGGCTTCCTGCCGATTGGCGGAGTCACTGTTTTCTTTCCTGTCTGGAATTTGTTGCGCCTGGGTATTTTGTGTTTCGGCCAGTTGTTGTTGCATTTGATCGAGCTGCATGCGAAGTAGCTTGATGTTGTCCCGCAGACTACCCACCAGTTGATCGGACTTACGGCTTGCCAGTTCTGCCTTTTCGGCGCGGTTGACGAGTTCGCTGATCTGGCTCTCCTGGCGCCGGTTCTCCTCCTCGACAAACTGCTGCGCCTGTCTCAGCGCCGCTGTACGCTCCTCCTCTTCGTTGATCAGGCGATGGTTCTCGTACTCAGCCGCTTCCGCTCGCTGCTGGAGGGTATCGTTTGCGGCCTGCAGCTCATTGAGTTTGAGCTGTAGATGTTGTTGCTGGCTCTCGACTTCGAAAAGCTGCCTTCTCAGATGCTCGGATTCAGCGGACTGTTTTCGCCAGCGCTCCACCTCTTCAATCAGTTGCTGGTTCTCGGAGGTCAGACGCTCGATCGCCTGCCTCTGCAACCCAAGGTCGTTCTGCTGTTCGTTATGATTTTCCAGGTCATTGCCATATCTGGCCTTGATTTGGGCCACATGCTCGGCGGCCAAGCGATGGATTTCGGTCGGACTGCGGCTGAGGGAGAGGCTGCTGTCCGAGGTAGGGCTGACGCTGAAATTGGTCGGGTTGCTCAACGCCGACATGTCCGATGAAGTCGTCACAGGGGTAAGATTTTCATTGCCCTTGTCGACAACCTTGTTGCCGCCGCTGTCCATTGCTGCCTTCAATCGTCCTTCAGCCAGGGAGAGCACATCACTCAGACGGATGCCGGGTTTGATGTCAGGTGCGGAGATGCCGATGCTGGCGCTGACAATCCGATTCGATTCACCCAGATAAAACTGTTTGGAGCTCAGATCCTCGAGGACTCTTCGACCGATATAGCGGGTGCCGATGGCATTGGAGGCTGGGCGTAACGCGGCATAAAGACCCGCGCCGAAATAGGCGAGGGTGTCGTCGGGATGGATGTGTTGCCGAATGATCTCTGTCAGGGTGAGCAGTATGTGCTCGATGGCCGGGTCGCTGTAATGGTTGGCTATTTCGGCGAACTGGTCGATCTTGATCAGTGTGATAGCGAGCTCATTCTTATTGCGGATGGCAAATGAGAGCTCCCGGCTGGCGCACTCCATGAAGTGGGCCTTATCGGCCACGTCGGTCAGGAATTCAGATTGACTTTCGATGACATGGGATGAGAGGGACGCTTCTTCCTGTCCTTCCGCTTGCTCTTGCGTTAGTGTGGCGATGAAGCCGGTGATCTTCGACGCATCAAAGGGTTTGTTGATAACGCCGGTCGCGCCAAGCTGTTGCAGCTCTTGAACGATGTCGAGGCTCTCTTCGTTCCCGGTTACGACAATAAATGGGAGATTGGCGAGATGCTCGCTCTCTGAGCCCCTGAGTTTGGCCAATAATCCCCTGCCATCCAGTCTGGGCATGGAAAGATCACTGAAAATCAGTGCGATAGCCGGATGTTCGCAGAGCAGTTCCCAGGCCTGTTGGCCATCCTCCGCCTCGATCAGCTGACAGCTATCGGCCAGGATGTTCTTCAGGGAAACCCGCACCACGTGAGAATCGTCCGCGATAAGCACGACTGGCTTTTCGCCGGTATGATGAGCAAAGCTGTTAAATGCTTGTTCCGCCATTCCGTCTGATTCTTGATTGCTTGAGCATGGGTAAATCGGGTCTACCTTTAGCTTCGACTGATTAGAGGAAATCTTGAGCCGGTATTTATTAATGCAGTTTACTAAAAATAATAGGTAACATGCTGTTTATAAAGATTAATATTCTTTATCCTAAGAAGATATGGAATGGAAATTGTGAGAGATGCATCACTAATCATTCGCTGCTCGGCCGATTTCCGCAGAGTTAGGAAAAGTTTCGCTCATCAGCTGCATTTCGATATGGGGCGTCCACTACGGACGCAGAGCGGTAATAGGACACTACACTTAGGTATTAAGATTGCACCTTTGAGTCTCGGTTTGCATCATGAAACGTCGATTCATCGGAGGATTCTGCAACGGAATCGACAAATGTGATCCTTGACGCAAACTTTTCACTCAATTAGCTTGGGCGGAAAATTTGTACTGGAGTTTTTGTGACAACCTGCCGCTAAAGCGATGTAGAGCACTTCAGAGTAGTCAAAGGGATAAATGACCAAATCAGTCTTTTTTCTTTCAGATGGCGCTCCGGTCGATCCTGAAACCGAACGCGAGCGCGAGCGATCAGAGCTTGAGGCCTCGACGACCAAGGCGTTCGTGGATGCCGTTCGAGAGGATCTCCGGGCGAATAAGATCTATCTTCCAACCCTGCCGGCGCTGGCGTTGGAGGCGTTGGTGGTGATCAACGACGTGGATAGCTCCGCTGCCGATCTCGAGAAGGTCATTTCCAGGGACGCCGCCCTTACGGCAAGACTCATTCGATACGCCAATAGTCCGCTCTACCGGGGACTCAACACGATTGCCTCGATCCGGCCGGCGATCACCAGAATCGGCTTTCAGCGGGTAAAAAACGCCGTCTATGCGGTGTCGATGAAAGAGGTTTTTCGCACCTCGGTCAAGGAGATCGAAAGACGTATGGACCGATTATGGACCCACTCCGTGAAAGTCGGCGCGCAGGCGGCGATGCTTGCCAAGGGGCAACCGGGACTCGATCCGGATGTGGCGCTGGTGGCAGGCCTGGTGCATGACATCGGGCACATCCCCTTGCTGATCAAGGCGTGCAGCTACCAGGAACTGATTGACAATCCTGACTATCTGGACAAGGTTTTGCAAAAATTACACCCCCAGCTAGGGGGCAGCATTCTCAAACTGTGGAAATTCGATCAGCATGTCATCGACGTGGCGGCCGAACATGAAGATCTGAAGCGCGATCCGGGTGACGAACCAGTGAACTATGTCGATGTCGTCCAGGCGGCGAATATCATCGCCCATGAGGATTCCGATCATCCCCTGGCCAGCGTCGATCGCTCCACTATCAAGGCGTTCTCCAGGCTCAAGCGGGATGAGGGAGAGACCGGCTTGGATGAGGAGACGAAGAAGGTCGAGGATGCGCTCTTTTAAGCGCTTCTAACCAGCATTGGCTATTCCCTTGATCAGGTAGGCAGGTCATATAAAACAGGGCTCTTCCCCTGATCGGGTGGGTAGATCATACAAATCACAACAATTCTCAGGGTTGATTATCCGCGAATAAACGCAAATGCGAATTTCCCATCCTGCACAACGCCTTGATGGTTTTCAATCACTGGCTAGGCATGCACTATTTCTCTCGCCAAGCTCGCTAAGTACGCCAAGAAGGCATTGCCTGGGAATCCTTTGCGATCTTTGCGAGAGTCTCTTTTCGTCGTAGGGTCTCAGCGAGGTATCAGTATCGAACTCCTCGCCCGCTACGCGCCTTCGCTTCGCTCTCCATGGCGCGTAGCGCCGGAGGTCAGTTAACTTTGAGTGGATGTCTGTTTAGAGTTTGTCTGTTTAGAGTTTAGAAACCCGTAGGTCACGTTGCGCAGCTACGTGACACCCCCCTTGAGTCAGGTAGCCGCTCCGCGTCAACCTGACCTACGACTTTTTTCACCCACTCGAATTGGGGAAGAGCCTAACAGAATGGCAAAGTGCAGACGCAGAAATCCGGGCTAGCCCGCCAACACATCAACCCCTTCATTACGCAGCATGCCGATCAGGCGAATCAGCGGCAGGCCGATCAGTGCATTCGGGTCCTCGCCTTCCAGTTTTTCGAAGAGACAGATGCCCAACCCCTCGGACTTGAATGATCCAGCGCAGTTGTACGGCTTTTCCTTGTTCAGATAGTTCTCAATCTCCTGGCGATCGAGTTGACGGAATACCACGTGAAAAAGCTCGCAGCACGACTGAAGTCGACCGGTTTTGCTGTTGTAGAGGCAGAGACCGGTCGAAAAAGTGACGCGTTTGCCGGCGGTCTGCAGTAACTGCTCTACCGCCCGTTGATGAGTTCCCGGCTTACCCAGGATGCAGCCATCCACCGTCGCGACCTGGTCAGAGCCGATGATGAGTGCATCGGGATGAGATTCCGCAACAGCCCGCGCCTTGCTTTCAGCGAGGCGCAACACAAGCTGCTCGGGCGACTCCGCCTGGAGAGGGCTTTCATCCACAGCGGGGGAGACACTGCCGAACTCCATCCCCAGTCGACTCAATAATTCCCGCCTGAAGGGCGAACTGGATGCCAGGATCAGCGGTGGGTGTTGTGAAGAGGTGGGGAACGGCATGATAAACGGAGTCCGGTAACAGGGAACAGGTATGTTGCTCAGATGGAATGCGCTTAGTGTCCGTCCAGCAGCAAGATAATTTTTCTCGCAAAGACGCCAAGATCGCAAAGTTATAACTTATTGTTTTGTTGTGCCTTATTTGATTTTCCTTGGCGATCTTGGCGTCTTTGCGAGAGTTTTTCTTACCGGACGGGCACTAGACGTTAGTTCCATCCATAGACAGCCCATTATAATGCAAGGCGCGCAGAGAATCGCAATGGACGCAAAGCCAATAGTTTGAACTATCGACAGGCTTAGCGTCTCGCTGATTGGTACAGTTTATACGTTACACCACACTAGAGTATCTAAATGGGGAAAAATGGAATAATCATTGATATACTCAATACAAACTATATATATTCTCAATGCAGGCTGCTTTTCTCCGCTAGAAACAGGATGATAGTAAGGATCCGTAATAGACTCTTAGCTTGACAAGAGGCGCTGACCCAACGTAGAAAGGCGAAAATAACTACTAAGAGTACAATAAAACATGCCAATCACAGACTTGCTACTGTCGGGTGTCAATCTCATGGCCATCGGAATGGGAATCGTTTTCACCTTTCTGCTGGTCCTGGTCTTTACCATGAAGGGCATGTCTAAACTGGCGCTGCTGGTTACGCAGCGACAGGGGGGCGTTGAGGCGTTATCATCACAACCCTCGGTCGGGGGGCGGGAGCAGGTCGGCATCAGGGGCGATCTGATTGCAGTCATTACGGCCGCGATTAACCGGTACCGCATGACCCATAGTTAAATTTCAGTACAAGTTCCCCTTAAATTTTTAACAACCGAAACCAGGCTGTTTACATGACAACGGCGGCTAGTTTATGAGCGAAAAGAAACCACTTGGAATCACTGATGTCGTGCTGCGCGATGCCCATCAGTCCCTATTTGCCACCAGAATGCGCATCGAGGATATGCTGCCGATCGCGGAGAAACTGGATAAGGTCGGCTTTTGGTCGCTAGAGACATGGGGCGGCGCCACCTTCGACGCCTGTATCCGGTTTCTCGGCGAAGATCCCTGGGAGCGTATTCGCACGCTCAAGGCAGCGATGCCGAAGACGCCGATGCAGATGCTGTTTCGCGGCCAGAATATCCTCGGCTACCGGCACTACGCCGATGACGTAGTGGAGAGGTTCGTCGAGCGGGCGGCGGTCAATGGCGTGGATGTGTTCCGCATTTTCGACGCCATGAATGACCTGCGCAATCTCGAGACGGCCGTCAAGGCCACCCTGAAGGTCGACAAACATGCCCAGGGCACCATGTCGTATACCGTCAGCCCTGTCCACAACATGGACTATTGGCTCGATATGGGCAAGCGTCTGGAAGCGATGGGCTGCCACTCAATCTGCATCAAAGACATGGCGGGACTGCTCAATCCCTATGTGGGGTATGAGCTGGTGACACGTCTGAAGCAGACCGTCTCGATACCGATTGCCATGCAGAGCCATGCCACCACCGGCATGAGCACGGCCACCAACATCAAGGTGGCTGAAGCGGGTATAGACATGCTGGATACCTCCATCTCTTCGATGAGTATGACCTACGGTCATTCAGCAACCGAATCGGTGGTCGCCATTCTGCGGGAAACCGACCGGGATACCGGACTCGACCTCATTCTGCTGGAAGAGATTGCTGCCTATTTTCGGGAAGTTCGTAAGAAATATGCGAAATTCGAAGGCTCGATGAAGGGCGTGGATTCACGCATTCTGGTGGCTCAGGTGCCTGGCGGCATGTTGACCAATATGGAGAATCAACTGAGGGAGCAGGGCGCTAGCGACAGACTGGACGAGGTTCTCGAGGAGATTCCCAGGGTGCGCAAGGACCTAGGCTATATACCCCTGGTGACGCCGACTTCGCAGATTGTGGGCACTCAGGCGGTTATCAATGTGCTGATGGGCGAACGCTACAAGAGTATCGCCAAGGAGACCGAAGGTGTCCTCAAAGGTGAATATGGCGCCACGCCGGCCCCGGTGAACAGCGAACTCCAGGCAAAGGTTCTCGATCCGGGAGAGGAGCCGATCACCTGCCGCCCCGCCGATCTGCTCGATGACGAAATGGACAGGCTCACCGCTGAGTTCAACGGGCTTGTCGATGAGCAGGGCATCAAGGTGGCTGATAACGAGGTCGACGATGTTCTCATCTATGCGCTCTTTCCCCAGGTCGGGCTGAAATTTCTCAACAACCGGGACAATCCCGATGCCTTTGAGCCGGCGCCGGGCATTGCACAGCCGGCCCCTGCAACCGCACCGGCCGTGCCACCCAGTGGTGGGCCGGAGTCATACCAGGTCGAGGTCAACGGCGTTACCTACAACGTCAAGGTATCTCCGGCAGGGACTGTCTCATCGGTTGCTCAGGCGTCCGAACCTATCGCCGTGCCTCCGGCCGCCGCCCCCTCCGCCGAGGGAGGCTCTACGGTTTCCGCACCCTTGTCCGGGAGTATCCATGCCATCAAGGTCAGTGTGGGAGCGCAGGTCGCCGCGGGGGATGTGCTGATGGTGCTCGAGGCGATGAAGATGGAGACCGAAGTGCGCGCAAACGTCGCGGGCACGGTAGCCCAGGTAATGGTCAAAGAGGGTGAAGCCGTCCAGGTCGGAACCCCCCTGCTGAGTCTGTCTTGATATGGTTGAACTAGGTTTGGAGCCACTCTGGCAGTCCACCGGGCTGGCCAATCTGGAATGGGGGCAGGCGCTGATGATGGGCGTCGGTTGCCTGCTGATCTATCTGGCGGTGGTGAAAAAATTCGAACCGCTGCTACTGGTGCCGATCGGCTTCGGCGCAATCCTGACCAACATACCGCTGGCCGGTATCGGCGGGAGCGAGGGCATATTAGGCTATATCTACACGATCGGCATAGAGACCGGGGTATTTCCCTTGCTGATCTTCATGGGCGTGGGAGCACTGACCGATTTCGGTGCGCTCATCGCCATGCCCTGGACCCTGTTGCTGGGCGCGGCTGCCCAATTCGGCATTTTCGTCACCCTGTTGGGCGCATTGGCGCTGAACTACATTCCCGGGTTTGATTTTACCCTGGCGGATGCCTCCGCCATTGCCATCATCGGTGGCGCGGACGGGCCGACGGCGATCTTCCTCGCCTCGAGACTCTCTCCCGATCTGCTGGGCGCGATTGCCGTTGCGGCATACTCGTACATGGCATTGGTGCCGATCATTCAACCACCTATCATGCGTCTGTTGACAACTGAAACCGAGCGCAATGTGGTGATGCAGCAGTTGCGGCATGTGACAAAGCTGGAAAAGATCCTGTTTCCCTTTGCCGTGCTGTTGCTCTGTATCGTCTTCCTGCCGTCGGCGGCCCCGCTGATCGGCATGCTTACCTTCGGCAATCTGTTGAGAGAGTGCGGTGTGGTAGAACGGCTGAGCCATGCGTCGCAAAACGAGATAATCAATATCGTCACGATCTTCTTGGGATTAGCGGTGGGCTCCAAGCTCTCCGCGGATAAATTCCTGACCATCGAAACCTTGGGCATTCTGGCCCTAGGCGCCTTTGCATTCTGTATCGGCACCGCTACCGGGCTCATCATGGGTAAGATCATGTATCGGGTCACGGGGGGGAAGATCAACCCGCTGATCGGAGCCGCCGGGGTCTCCGCTGTGCCTATGGCCGCCCGTGTGGTGAATAAGGTCGGATTGGAAACCAATCATCACAACTTCCTGTTGATGCATGCCATGGGGCCGAATGTAGCGGGCGTTATCGGGTCCGCGGTTGCCGCCGGGATCCTGTTGGCCTTGGTTGGCGGTTGATTGGATCGCCAATGTCATTTTGACATCACCGCCACACTCATAATATTATTGCCCGCTTATGTCGAAGCGCTTTCCCGATCGGTTGGATCCGTGGCGTTTCGCTGATCTCGGTAAGGAGTTCGGCGGAGAGTTGTCGCTGGACGTCTTTCCAAGATTGAGCGCATGTTTGCTGCGGCCTGCTGGCAGGGTCAGCTTCGAACTGATCTTTGGTCATGACAGGGATCGTGACGGTCAACGGCGGGCTGTTCTCAACGGCTGGATCAGGGCGGATCTGCCGTTGCAGTGTCAACGCTGCCTTGAAGAGGTCGTTTATCCGGTCGATGCCCGCTTGTCAGTGGCGTTTGTCCGCGGGCCGGAGGAAGCTGAACAGCTGGAGGAATCGCTGGATCCTTGTCTGGTGGATGGGGATCAGGTGGTCTTCAGGGATTTGATTGAAGATGAGCTTCTTCTGGCGCTGCCCCAAGTGGCCATGCATGATTCAGGGGTATGTTCCGCATCCTTTGAGTCGGCAGCGGATGAGGCGACGATAGAGGACAGCGAGCAACGACGAGACAACCCGTTTGCAGTTCTAACGGAACTCAAGCGCGGTAAGCATTAATTGGTTAATTCGAAGAATATTCAGGAGATCAGCGATGGCTGTTCAACAAAACAGAAAGACTCCCTCCAAGCGTGGCATGCGCCGCGCCCACGATGCCCTGTCAAATGAAACCCTCTCCATCGATTCCACCTCGGGTGAGACTCATCTGCGCCACCATGTAACCGCGGATGGTTTCTACAAAGGCCGCAAGGTCATCAATACCAAGAGCGAGTGATCGCTCGATTCTCCGGTTTTTTTACTGTTTGAAAACCCGCGCAGGGCGACGTCCTTTGCCGGGTTCTTTCGTATATGGGCGATTTACTAACGCATGAGCAAGCCAGTCACAATCTCTTTGGATGCGATGGGAGGGGATATCGGCGCGGAGGTGGTTGTGCCTGCCGCCCTGGACTATCTCGAGCAAGACAAGGAGACCGCGCTGATCCTGGTTGGCGATGAGAAAATCCTCCGGGAAACAGTGGGCCAACACCCATTCGGCGACCGATTGCGCATCAAGCATGCCTCGCAAGCGGTGGGTATGGACGAATTACCCTCCAAGGCCCTGCGCAACAAGAAGGGCTCTTCCATGCGCGTGGCCATCGACCTGGTCAAGTCCGGGGAGGCAAACGCCTGTGTCAGCGCGGGCAATAGCGGCGCCCTGATGGCGATATCCCGGTTCGTATTGAAGATGTTGCCGAATATCGACCGGCCCGCGATGATCACCGCCTTACCCTCTATCGAGGGGCAGACCTTCATGTTGGACCTGGGAGCGAACGTGGATTGCAGTGCCGAACATCTGTTCCAGTTTGCGGTGATGGGTAGCGAGACGGTAGCGGCGGTGACGGACACGGACAAGCCGAGAATCGCTCTGTTGAATATCGGTCAGGAGGAGATCAAGGGCAACGAGCAGGTCAAAGAGGCCCATGAACTGCTGCTGCAGAGTTCCCTGAATTATGTCGGCTATATGGAAGGGGACGATATCTATCGGGGGGGGACGGACGTGGTGGTTGCCGATGGTTTTGTCGGGAATATCGCCCTCAAGAGCAGCGAAGGCGTGGCGAAGATGATCCTCCACTTCATGAAGCTGGAGCTTGGCAAGAACCTGCTGACCCGCCTGGTGGGATTGATTGCCCTGCCGGTGCTGCGTAGATTGCACAAGCGCATCGATCACCGGCGTTATAACGGCGCCAGCCTGTTGGGGCTGCGCGGGATCGTGATAAAGAGTCACGGCGGTGCGGATAAGCTGGCCTTCATGAATGCCATCAGCATCGCCCGTAAAGAGGTTTCGAGCGATGTGCCGGGGCGTATCGCCGAGCAGGTCAAAGCCCACCTGGACAAAAGGGAAATCGCGTGATCTATTCGCGTATCACGGGTACAGGCGGGTATCTGCCGGAGAAGATTGTCACCAATCACGATTTGGAACAGATCGTCGATACCACCGATCAGTGGATCGTAGAGCGTACCGGTATCCGCAAGCGGCATATTGCGGAAGAGGGCGAATACACCTGCGACCTGGCTGAGCAGGCTGCCCTGCAGGCCTTGGAGATGGCCGGACTGAAGGCCAGTGACATCGATCTCATTGTGGTAGCCACCACCACCGCTGACCAGATCTTTCCCAGCACCGCCTGCCTGCTACAGTCGCGTCTCGGCATTCGCGGCCCGGCCGCGTTCGATGTCCAGGCGGTCTGCACGGGGTTCATCTATGCCCTAGGGGTGGCGGATAATTTTATTCGCACAGGGTCGGCGACCAAGGCCTTGGTGGTGGGTGCGGAAACCATTTCCCGCATCCTCGATTGGAGCGACAGAAACACCTGTGTGCTGTTTGGCGACGGGGCTGGCGCGGTGGTCATCGAGGCCAGTGACGTGCCGGGTATCATCTCCACCCATCTGCATGCGGATGGCGCCTATGAAAGCCTGCTGCGGGTGCCGACTGGCATTTCGCGGGGTTACGATGAGTTGCGGGAGGGGTCGGCCTTCATGGAGATGCGCGGCAATGAGGTATTCAAGGTCGCCGTGACCACTTTGGGGCGGATCGTGGATGAAACCCTGGCCGCAAACGGTATGAAAAAATCCGATATCGATTGGCTGATCCCTCATCAGGCCAATATCCGCATCATTAACGCAACCGCGAGAAAACTCCAGACGCCCATGGAACGGGTAGTGGTGACTGTCGATGAGCATGGTAATACCTCAGCGGCATCTGTTCCGCTGGCGCTGGATGTGGCTGTCAGGGACGGTCGCATCAAACGGGGCGAGACCATTCTCATGGAGGCCTTCGGCGGTGGATTTACCTGGGGCTCTGTGTTGGCGAAATTTTGATCCTGTGATGGCGGCTTATGAGTGATTCATCTTTCAGTATGGTATTTCCCGGCCAGGGCTCTCAAGCCATCGGTATGTCGAGTGCGCTCGGTGAAGCCTATCCTGTGGTTGCGCAAACCTATGCCGAGGCAACGGATGTGCTGGGTTACGACCTCTGGGAACTGGTGCAAAACGGACCGTTGGAGGCGTTGAATCAGACCGCAAGGACTCAACCCGCGATGCTTGCCGCTGGGGTTTCCGTATGGCGTGTCTGGCTGGAACAGGAAGGCGCCATGCCAAAGTTGATGGCCGGCCACAGCCTGGGTGAATACTCGGCGCTGGTATGCGCCGGGTCGATTGAATTTTCCGATGCCGTAAGGTTGGTGTCTGAACGAGGGCGTTTCATGCAGGAAGCGGTGCCGGAGGGAACCGGCGGCATGGCCGCCATACTGGGGCTCGATGACGAGCGGGTGCGCGAGGTCTGTGTTTCGGCTGAATCGGGTGAGGTGGTCGAAGCGGTCAATCTCAACGCGCCGGGTCAGGTTGTCATTGCTGGCGCCAAGGGTGCTGTGGACAGGGCCTGCGATCTGGCCAAGGCCGCGGGCGCCAAGCGGGTTTTGTCGCTCCCTGTGAGTGTCCCCTCCCACTGTAGCCTGATGGAGCCGGCCGCGGAACGCTTACGCGAGCAACTCTCGGCGATTCCCATCGCGTCACCCTCGATTCCCGTGCTGCACAATGTCAATGTGGAACTCGCGGGGGATGCGGATTCCATCCGTGATCTTCTCGCCGCCCAGTTGCACCATCCGGTGCGTTGGGTGGAGACGGTGCGGAGGATCGCCGCATCGGGCTGCTCTGATTTGCTGGAGGCGGGTCCGGGTAAAGTGCTCGCCGGTTTGACCAAGAGAATCGACCGCGGCCTTACCGGCTCAGCGGTGTTCGACCCGATAAGTTTACATCAGGCCTTGGAGAGATTGAAATGAGTCTGGAGAATGAAATTGCCCTGGTGACAGGCGCCAGTCGAGGAATAGGGGCCGCTATTGCCGACGGCTTGGCCGAGGCGGGGGCGAAGGTTATCGGCACAGCGACCTCTGAAGCGGGTGCCCAGGCGATCAAGGCACGTATACAGGGGGCAGGGCGAGAAGGCAGTGGCATGGTGCTGAATGTGGCCGACCAAGCCTCGATCGATAACCTGATCCAGACCCTCTCCGAGGCGTTCGGCAATCCGACCATCCTGGTGAACAATGCGGGGATCACCCGCGATAATCTGCTGATGCGGATGAAGGACGATGAGTGGGAGAGTATTATCAATACCAACCTGTCATCGGTCTATCGACTCAGTAAGGCAGTGCTGCGCGGTATGATGAAGGCGCGCAAGGGCCGCATCATCAATATCTCTTCAGTGGTCGGCGTAATGGGGAATGCCGGGCAGACCAACTACGCAGCCGCCAAGGCTGGAATTCATGGCTTTACCCGTTCCCTGGCCAGGGAGGTGGGGTCGAGGGGGATTACGGTGAATTCGGTCGCTCCCGGGTTCATCGAGACCGACATGACAAAGGAACTTCCCGAGGCGCAACGCAAGAGTCTCGAGGCGGCGATTCCTTTGCAAAAAATGGGGCAGCCGGAAGATATTGCCAGCGCGGTACTGTTTCTCGCCGGTGAATCGGGGCGGTACATTACCGGCGAGACACTCCATGTTAATGGTGGAATGTACATGTGTTGATGGGTTCCGAGAGGTGTCTTAACCTACCAAGTAACTTTAAAATTAATTCTTAACTTGTTATTATCAAGCATATAAATGATTGATTTGCAGTGTGGGGCTCATCTGAGGATTACGCTTTTCTCAAGTGTTTTTTGTTACTACAATACCGCATCGGTCCTATTCGAGGCCGTCGGATAATCCAGAGGAAATTAATAACATGAGCGATGTCGTAGAACGAGTTCGTAAAATTGTCGTAGAACAACTGGGCGTTAAAGAAGAGGAAGTCACTCTCGAAGCCTCCTTCGTTGATGATCTTGGCGCAGACTCTCTCGACACAGTGGAGCTGGTAATGGCCCTCGAGGAGGAATTCGAAACCGAGATTCCCGATGAAGAGGCTGAAAAGATTACGACTGTGCAATTGGCTGTCGATTACATCAACGCACACAGTTGATCTATACGCCAAGTTTCGTTTTTTTGATTCAGGCCGTAAAGCTCCGTAGTAGAGGGCGCGGCCTTTTGCTTTTCAGCAACACCACTGAAATCGGGGGTAGTCGTACATGACTGCAAGAAGGGTTGTCGTTACTGGGTTAGGCATGGTAGCGCCTGTCGGTCTGGATATTCCTACTGCATGGGATAATATTCTCGCCGGAAAAAGCGGAATCCAACCCATCACCCATTTCGATGTCGAATCATTCTCTACCCAGTTCGGTGGTCCGATCTATGGCTTTGAAGTTACCGACTACATCCCGAAGAAAGAAGCCAAGAAGATGGATAAGTTCATCCATTACGGCGTGGCGGCGGGAATTCAGGCGATCAGGGACGCAGCACTGGAGGTTACCGAAGAGAATGCCGAACGCATCGGCGTCCTGATCGGCTCGGGCATCGGCGGCATCACAGGCATCGAAAACAGCTATCAGTCCTACCTGGATGGCGGTCCGCGTAAGATCTCGCCCTTTTTCGTACCCTCCAGCATTATCAACATGGTGTCTGGCAATCTCTCCATCATGTATGGCTTGAAGGGGCCCAACTACTCCATTGTTTCAGCCTGTAGCAGCGGCGCTCACAGTATTGCCGAAGCGGCGATGATGATACGTCACGGCCGTACTGACGTGATGATTGCCGGTGGCGCGGAGATGGCGACATCGCCGGTCGGTCTGGGCGGTTTCGCCGCTGCCCGGGCGCTTTCCCGGCGCAATGATGACCCACAAGCGGCCAGCCGCCCCTGGGACAGGGATCGAGACGGTTTCGTCCTCAGCGACGGCGCCGGTGTGGTGGTGCTGGAAGCGTATGAACAGGCCAAGGCGCGTGGCGCTAAGATCTATGCCGAGTTGATCGGCATGGGCATGAATTCCGATGCCTATCATATGACGGCGCCGTCCGTTGACGGATCCGGCGCCGCGAAGTGCATGGAACTGGCCCTCGAGGATGCCGGCATCAATCTGCACGAGGTCGACTACATCAATGCCCACGGCACCTCCACGCCAGCGGGTGATGTGGCGGAGACCATGGCGGTGAAGCGGGCCTTTGGCGATCACGCCCATAAACTCTGCGTCAGTTCCACCAAGTCGATGACCGGACATATGCTGGGCGCCGCCGGTGGCGCTGAAGCGGTTTTCACCATCCTGGCGCTGCACAATCAGGTGGTTCCGCCGACCATCAATCTGGAAAATCAGGATCCGCAATGCGATCTGGACTATGTGCCCAATACGGCGCGGGAGATGAAGCTGGATGTGGCGATCTCCAACTCGTTCGGATTCGGCGGCACCAACGGCACCCTGGCGTTTCGCCGGTTCACCTGAGACGGGTATCCGGCCGTCACGGATGCCGGTTTGCTCGTTCAAGGTTTGATCCATTCAGACAGCCGTTCAATCACCAACCGGGAAAAAACTGAAAGGGTGGATTCACGTTGCTGATAGACGGCATACCCGGCGATCAGGTTCCGCTCTCGGACCGTGGCTTGCAGTATGGGGACGGACTCTTCGAAACCCTTGCCGTGACGGATGGGCGACCCGGCCTTTGGCAACGTCACATGGCGCGTCTGCAAGCCGGGGAGCAGGTGCTGGGTTTTCCCGTCTCGGATAAGCAACGCCTCTGGGAAGAGGCGCGCGCACTCTGCGCGGCATGCGAACGTGGTGTGCTGAAGATTATACTTACCCGAGGCAGCGGTGGCCGGGGTTATCAACCGCCGGCGGTAGCCAGCCCGCGGCGTATCCTCAGTCTCCATCCCTGGCCCGATTATCCTGGGATGTGGTACAAACAGGGTATCCGGTTGCGTATCTGCGAGACTCGGGTCAGTGACAATAGACGGTTGGCCGGGCTGAAACATCTCAATCGACTGGAACAGGTTCTGGCGCGCAATGAGTGGCGGGATCAATCGATTGCCGAAGGCCTGATGCTGGACGAGCGTGGCAAGGTCATCTCCGGCACGCAATCGAATCTGTTCATCGTTCAGGGTGATGTCTTGTTGACCCCGGATCTGAGTCGGGCGGGTGTTGCCGGTGTGGTGCGTGAGCTGGTTCTGGAGCGAGCCCGACAGCTCGGTATAGTCACCCAAATAACGGAACTGGCCCCGGCTGATTTGAAGCTCGCCGATGCGCTGTTTATAACCAACTCAGTCATGGGACTCTGCCCGGTGGCCGAATTGGACGACCGGCACTATGCCGTTGAGGGGATTCCCGCGGTACTGCGACAGTCGGTTCAGGACGCCCTAGTGTGGTGTAACGTATAAACTGCACCAATCAGAGGCCCGTCAATGCCCCAATCCTGCGTTGCAGCGCTTGACAAGGGCGCTGCCATTGCCTGCGCGCTACGCCTGGTCTTGAGGCATTGACGGGCCTCCCTTCGGGCGAGATGCTAAGCCGTCATCTGCGTTGTTGCGTTGCTTGGAAAGGGCGCGCCATTCCCGGCGCAACGCGCCTAGCAGCTAACGGCTTAGCGTCTCGCTGATGGGTACAGTTTATACGTTACACCACACTAGCCATTGCGGGCTAACCCGCATCCAATGGCGTTGTTTTTCGCTAGAATGGAACCATGTTGAATAGACTGCTCGGAATCCTGATCTTTGTCCTGAGCATCCTCCTGGCCTGGGGGTGGATGGAGTATGAGGGTTTCATCACCAGACCTATGACCTTGCCGCAAGGGGGGATCAATTATGTCCTCGAGCCAGGCGCCACCATCAGGGGACTGGCGGACGATCTGCGGCAACGGGAGATCCTCGACAAGCCGCTGTTACTGAGATTCATCGCACGCTGGAGCGGGCAGGCCGGTGAACTGAAAGCCGGCGAGTACCATCTTCCTCAGGGCACCACACCACGGGTATTGCTGGATATCCTGACCTCATCCCGGGTAGTGCAGCACGTCTTGACCATTATCGAAGGCTGGACGTTCAAACAGATGATGGCTGCCGTGCGGCGCCATCCCGCATTGCAGCAGACGCTGCAGGAGATGAGGGATGAGCAGATCATGCAACGCCTGGCGCTGGACGATCTGCACCCAGAGGGCCGTTTCTATCCCGATACCTACCATTTTCCCCTGGGCACCACCGATGCCGAGTTTCTCAAGCGCGCCTATCAACGCATGGAAAAGACCCTGGAGCAGGCCTGGCGGGGCCGGGATAAGGGATTACCCTTGAAGACACCCTATGAGGCGCTTATTTTGGCCTCCATCATCGAGCGCGAGACAGGCCTGCCCGAGGAGAGGGGGAAGATTGCCGGGGTGTTTGTCCGGCGGCTCAGGCGCGGCATGCGCCTGCAGACCGATCCCAGCGTCATTTACGGCATGGGGGAGGCATACGACGGCAATATCCGCAAGCGCGATCTGTTGCGGGACACCCCTTACAACACCTATATCCATAAAGGACTGACTCCGACCCCCATTGCCTTGCCGAGTGGGGCGGCGATCCATGCCGCCCTCCATCCCGAGGATGGCAATCAGCTCTATTTCGTCGCCACCGGCGATGGTGGCCACCACTTCTCCACTACCTTGGAAGAGCACAATAAGGCGGTACGCAAGTATCAGTTGAAGCGATGATGAACAGCAAAACCACCGAACAAGGCCATTTCATCACCGTCGAAGGGGGTGAGGGTGCTGGAAAGAGCTGTAACCTGGCATTTATTCAGACCCTCCTGGAGGCGGCGGGTAAGCGCGTGCTGTTCACCCGTGAACCCGGTGGCACGCCGCTCGGCGAGGCGATCCGTGAACTCCTGTTGGGCCACAAGCACACCGGCATGGCGGATGATACGGAACTGCTGTTGATGTTTGCCGCCCGTGCCGAACATCTGCAGCGCAAGATCCTGCCTGCCCTGGAGCAGGGCGCCTGGGTTCTTTGCGACCGATTTACCGATGCCAGCTTTGCCTACCAGGGGGCTGGGCGGGGAATAGCCGATGATCGTATTGCCCTCCTGGAACGGTTTGTACAGGGTGAACTGCGACCTGACCTGACCCTGCTGCTTGATCTGCCGGTGGAGATCGGCATGGAGCGTGCCGGGAATCGCTCACAGCCCGACCGCTTCGAGCGTGAGGAGGTGAGCTTCTTCGAGAAGGTGAGAGAGGGGTATCTGCGGATAGCCGCTAGGGAACCGGAGAGAGTCAGGGTAATCGATGCCTCTCCCGCCCTGGAGGTTGTGCAGCAACAGATCGCAGATGTCATACAGGCTTATCTGGAGAGCCACGATGGATGAACAGCGCTATCAACATTTTCCTTGGCAGAATGAACAGTGGCGCTATTTGCAGCAGGCCATGGCGCAAGGGCGACTGCCCCACGCCTTGCTCCTCACCGGTCCCCTGGGCCTGGGAAAGGAGCGCTTCGCCCTCAGCCTGGCCCAATCCTGCCTGTGCCAGAATCGGGACGTATCGGGTCGTCCTTGCGGTGTCTGCCGTCATTGTCAGCTGATGTACAGCGGCAATCATCCCGATCTGCAATGGGTGAGGCCGGAAGAAGGGAGCAAGAGCGGGGAGATCAAGATCGAGGCCATCCGCGCGCTGACCGCCGGGGCCTCCCTGACCTCCCATACTGGCGGCCACAAGGTGATCGCCATCCAGCCCGCGCACCGTATGAATCATGCGGCGGCCAATAGCCTGCTCAAGACCCTGGAGGAGCCGACCCCAGGGACAGTGATGCTGCTGCTGACCGATCAACCCGCCAGGTTGCTCCCCACCATCAGGAGTCGCTGTCAGCAAGTGTTGTTCCAGCCTCCCGACAAACAGCAGGCCCTGGCCTGGCTGAGTGACAGGGTCACTCATGCCGACCCGGGGGCGCTGCTTGCGCTCGCCAATGGCGCCCCGCTGAAGGCCGTTACCCTGGATGATGCGGCGTTGCTGGCATCCCGTGGCGAGATGCTGAGCGATTTTCTGGCCCTTGGAGAGGATCGCCGGGATCCGGTGAGACTGGCCGGGCAATGGACCCCGTTCGACAGATCCCTGCTGCTGGAGTGGCTGGCGGGTTGGGTGATCGACCTGCTGCGCCTGAAATCCGGCGCCCCTTCCCCGCAACTCTTCAATCGGGATCATGTTCAAGCTTTGCAGATGATGGCCGACAAGTTAAACTCAAGGGCGTTGCAACGGTATCTAACCCGCATCTATCAAGCGAGGCGTTTGGTGGACAGCAATCTGAACCCGCAACTGACCCTTGAAAAACTACTCATTGAATGGCGCGCCTGCTCCCGGCAGGCGGCATAGCAGGGAATCTATAGGTACTCTATGGCTGGTGGACCCAAACAAGGCATTCTTTCTCTTACCATCAAGGACAAAAACGCCTTGTACGCGGCCTACATGCAGTTTGTTCAGTTCGGCGGACTCTTCATACCCACCACTAAACAGTATCGTCTTGGAGACGAAGTCTTCATGCTGTTGACGCTGATGGACGAAGCCGAACGCCTGCCCGTGGCCGGCAAGATCATCTGGATCACCCCAGTGGGAGCAGAGGGCAACAGGGCCGCGGGGATAGGCGTTCAGTTCAGCGATCAGGACGGCGGCGCAGCGCGCAATAAGATCGAGACCTATCTCGCTGGCGCATTGAAATCCGATCGCCCGACCCATACCCTCTAACACTATCCAGTTCCTTAATTCGGTTCTTCCCCTGATCAAGTGGGCAATAGAAAGCGCATGAATAGGCCGCCAATGGACGCCAATCACCGCAAAGAATCGCAAATTTCTCCACGCTTCGGATGGATAGCAAAATGCGACTCTTCAGCAAAACTTGTGGGTATTTCAAGACTATAATTGACTCTCACAAAGCCGCCAAGCCTGCAAAGGATCCTAAGACAATGTCTTCTTGACGTACTTAGCGAGTTCGGCGAGAGACATTTTGCATCCCAGGCCGGTTGCGGAAAACAAGGATTCAAGGCGTAGGGTGCGGCCCTGCCGCACCGTGTCAAAACAGGATGGTAGAGTGCAGGCGCGGAAAAGTGAGATGTGGCCCTAACAAAGCCCCCTTTGGGCTTTCATCATACTATCCGCTCCGCGGGTAGTATCTGATTCCGATGTAGCGGAAAACGACAGGTTATTACCATGCTAGTGGATTCCCATTGCCATCTCGATCGCGTCGGCCTGGAACCCTATGAAGATGACTTCGGATGCTTCATCGCCGCCACCCTGGATAGCGGAGTCGGCCACATGCTGTGCGTTTCCATCGATCTGGAATCCTGGCCGGTGATGGCTGCCCTGGTGGCGGACTATCCTCAGATCTCGGTATCGGTCGGCGTACACCCCAACGACAAACAACGGCGTGAACCGACGCCTGAAGAGCTGGTAGCGCTATCACAGACACCCAAGGTGGTGGCGATCGGCGAAACCGGTTTGGACTATTTCCACGGCAAGGGCGATCTGGATTGGCAACGTGACCGTTTTCGCCGTCATATCCGTGCGGCCAAGGCCGCCGAAAAACCACTGATCATCCATAGCAGGGACGCAAAATCGGATACCTTGCGTATCATGCGGGAAGAGGGGGCTGGTGCGGTAGGCGGTGTGATGCACTGCTTCACCGAGGATTGGCCGATGGCGCAACAGGCCCTGGCGATGGGTTTTTATGTTTCGTTCTCCGGCATCATCACCTTCAACAGTGCAGCACAACTGAGGGAGGTGGTGAAACAGGTGCCGATGCAACGCTTGTTGATCGAAACCGATTCACCCTACCTGGCCCCTATGCCCTATCGGGGTAAACCCAACCAGCCCCTGTATGTACGCCAAGTGGCGGAGTGCGTGGCGGCGTTGAAGGGGCTTACCCCTGAAGCGGTCGCCGAGCAGACGACCGCGAATTTTTATCGCTGTTTTGCCGATGCCGGCACGCCGATCCAATGAGTCTGTGCTATAGCTATAGATAGCGTAGGAATTAATCTCTTTGTTCGGGGCTTTCCGCACCTGACGCGCATCTGAAAGACCTTCATTTCCTTGGTCGATTTCGAGTGCGTGGAGGCAATTCCAGGGATGGCGGTGCTTCACTTATTCATCCCAATCAAAGCGGCAATGGCCCATCGCGGCCACAGGCCCGACTTGCCTGAGCAGAGGAGAGCTACCGTTCATGGGTAGTCAATCGACAATAGGAGTGTGGCGATGAATGAAAGGTATCAATACAGTGCGCAGTTGGCCGGACGTGTTTGTGAAGATTGTCTCGTCCATTTTACGAATACCAAGGTGGCCTTGTACAAGGCACCCGATAAGGATTGCCCGGAACAACCGCAACTAAAGGGGGCCTTCGCTCAACTCAGCGACGAAACGTTGCAGAAAATGGAGCAACAGTTGTTGGTCAGTGGTTCAACTGATGGCGATGGTTCCGTTGAATTGTCGTTTGATGGCGAAAAGACAGGCTATGACGGTGGTTGTATCGAGGTGGTGGTCAGCTTCGTTCAAATACCCGGAGACGAACGAAAACTGGAGCAGCCCGAACATTTTCGTGTCGCTCTCTATCGCCCCCAGTGGGATGAAACAGACAAGGGCCTGGTGCATGCCGCGGAACTTGCGGTCTCAGCCAGCCGTTGGTGCGCCTACCTGAGAGAGAAAGACATCTGGGTTATCTGCGGCCGAGTCACTACCTGCGCCAAACCCGCGCAACCGATCGGTAACGTTACCGTGAGGGGCTTTGATGTCGACTGGGTCCAGGACGATCCCCTGGGCGATGCGGTTACCGATAATACCGGGTGGTTTATCTTCTTCTACGACCGCGCACGTTTCACCCGCACCCCTTTCTCCCCATTTCTGAATTTCGAATGGATCGGTGGTCCGGATGTCTACTTCCAGATCGAGGGAAAGGATGCCATCGGCAACCCTATCACGTTACTGGACGAGCCCCGTTCCCGTGGTCGCCAGCCGGACCGGGAGGATATCTCTAACTGCTTCTGCGTTCATCTCTGCGTCGAACTGCCGGTGCAGGATCCGGACGAGGTCCCTGTATGGACCCACATCGGCCAATATCAGATTCCCGATGGGTCGAGTCTGCATGACTTCAGGAGTGAGGGCTACACCAACCACAGTCGTGGTGACCTTGCCTTCTACTCGACCATGACGATGCGGGGCCAGACCGGGAAGGCCGATGCCGCGAGACACCTGCGCTATCGGTTTCTGTATGCCGAGTGGACCGGCATCACCCCACCCACCCCGACCAATCCGCTCACCGCGGACATGATCGCCAAGACTCAGGTGGGCAATATCATTGCCGCCCTGTCGCCATTGACCCTGGAGCCCGTGTGGGTGAACAACGCCGGCGCCATCCATAACCATGATCCTGATACGAGCGGCTGGATCGATGTGGAAGAGCATGCCATGTTCACCCCGAGCAAGCATTTGCTGAAGTTGATCTCTACCAAGCTGACTCCCTACGAGAGCTATGGAAATCCAGCCCCGAATCCAAACGCCGGCAATGCGCCGCCAGCCTCGCCTGCGCGCCAGGAGCGCAAGTTCGCGCTGCGGTTCCAGCTCCAGGAGGACACCGGTACGGGATGGGGCACGGTACATGACCAGACCATGGAGGCGTTGGTGATCAACAATGCCAGAACCCTGTTGTGGCTGGAACTCAATGAGTTCGTATCGCCCTCCACCAACCTGTGCCGGCCCATTACCCATACGGTGACCGCAAACTACACCGCCGATCACCCTCATCTCAGTTGGTTCAAGATCGAGATCGAGAAGCAGGGTGTCGACATGGCCATCCCGCTTAACCAGGACTACGGCGGAAGCCTCAGTTTCCATGGCGGCAACGGCTCCATCGCCACTACGGTGAGTAGTTGGGATCCCTGCTCATACCTGGTCAAACTCTCCGCCGACAGGCGTCTGACCAACGGCTGGGGCGGACCGGGTGTTGAATGGGTCTACCGGACTTTCTGCAAGAGTTAAATCCCATCACAGCGATTCAGTTTGCTAACTCAGGTGTCATTGTCCGCGAATAAACGCAAATCACATACTACCCGCAGAGCGGGTAGTATGATGAAAGCCCCGAAAGGGGCTATGTCAGGGCTACCTCTCACTTTATCTACGCCTGCACTCTGTCATCCTGGTTTTCCACAACCGGCCAGGTATGCAATATTTCTCTCGCAAAGACCGCAAAGCATGCCAAGAAGACATTAGGGCCTGTTAACACTAATCGGATTGTCACTGCCAGGTGCCATTTTTTACCCAGCAAGGCAGAACGAGCGTGGTGTAGCCCGGCTACATGAGCGAGTGATAACGCCGCTGGGTGAAAAATGGCACCTGGCCCTTCGGGTTGCGCCTGAAAAAGCCCCACTCGGCGTTGCTCGTCGCTTATTTGGAGCGACCAAACCGCGCTCCTCGCGCCTTGATTGGGGCTTTTTCAGGCGCAACAGTGACAATCCGATTAGTGTTAACAGGCCCTAGTGTGGTGTAACGTATAAACTGTACCAATCAGCGAGACGCTAAGCCGTTAGCTGCTAGGCGCGTTGCGCCGGGAATGGCGCGCCCTTTCCAAGCAACGCAACAACGCAGATGACGGCTTAGCGTCTCGCCCGAAGGGAGGCCCGTCAATGCCTCAATCCTGCGTTGCAGCGCTTAACAAGGGCGCTGCCATTGTCTGCGCGCTGCGCCTGGTCTTGAGGCATTGACGGGCCTCTGATTGGTACAGTTTATACGTTACACCACACTAGGATGAATGGCGCTTACTTAAGGTGAATATGCCTGGATCTTACTCGTCATTCCAGTAACCGCGTCATTCCGGCGAATGCCGGAGAAGTGGTGCATGGATGCACCGTTTACGGACCTAAGGATGGAATCCAGGGAAATGACGCCTGTTGGTGATTCTGGATCCCGGCATTCGCCGGGATGACGGTGGTTTTGATCTTAAGTAAGTGCCATTCATCTTAGGATCCTTTGCGGGCTTTGCGATCTTGGCGAGTGTTTCTTTTCGTCTTATCATCTCAGTGAGGGCTCAGTTTCGACCTCTCTGCCTGAATCTGCCACCACACAGCACGACAGAGCCTCTTCGTGTCTCACTGCCTGAGGCGGTGGTTTACCTACATTGAATCAACGCTTCGAGGCGAATTTGCGTTTATTCGCGTTCATTTGCGGACAAATTCCGCTTGATATTGCTTGATACGCTTTACTGCTTTCCCCGTCGGGTTGGAATAGCCTTCAATGTCCTGTATAGAGCCTGGCTAAATCATCGGCATATTGATCGAGTATCTTGTTTCGGCGCAGTTTCAGGGTCGGTGTGATCAGCCCGTTTTCCACGCTCCAGGGTTCCGGGATAACCGCGATGCGGATGATTCTGGCATAGCCGGGAAAGTTATCCAGATGGCCGTTGATTCGCTTCAGCAACTCTTTTTCCTGCTGTTCGTCGATATTTGTTGCGTCTATATCCATGGATTGGCCGGTCTCCGGGTTGAGAACGACCAAGGCGCTCAAGTAGGGTTTGCCCTCGCCGACCACCAGCACCTGCTCGAAGAGGCTGTCCATGGCGATGCACATCTCCATGTCGGCGGGGGGCACCTTTTCGCCGTTGGCCATGACGATGATCTCTTTCAACCGGCCGGTGATGAAGATATGGCCATCCTCGATCTTTACCTTGTCGCCGGTATGGAACCATCCCTCTTCGTCGATGACCTCGGCGGTGGCGTGCCGGTTGTTCCAGTAGCCCAACATGACATTGGGGGCGCGGCAGAGCAGTTCCTCGTTTTCGCTGATTTTGATCTCTACACCTGGGAAGGGGATGCCTACGCTGGCCGGAATGTTGTCCTCATGGATGTTGGCGGAGATGATCGGACTGGTTTCGGTCAGGCCGTAACCTTGTAGGATGGGAATCCCCAGGCCGATGAAAACCTTGGCGATCTCCGGCGCCAGGGGAGCGCCGCCGGAGACGGCTATTCGCAGCCTTCCCCCGAGTTTCTCCTGAATCTTAGCGGCCACGAGTTTCTCCAACAGCGGCCACAAGACGAATTTAGGCGACCAACCAGCACGCCCCTGTCGATACTCGAAGCGCTGCCAGCCTGTCTCCACGGCCAGATTGAAGATGGCGCGGGCGACGCCGGAGTCCTCGGCCAGTTTCTCCTGCATCTTGGCATACACCCGTTCGAAGATCCGCGGCACCGAGATCAGGATGGTCGGCTTGATGATCTGCAGATCCTCGGCCAGTTGCGGGATCGAACGGGCATAGGCGGTGGTGGCGCCGGCAACGATTGCCAGATAGTAGCCGACCGTCCTCTCCAGGGTATGCGACAGGGGCAGAAAGGAGAGAAAGGTGTCAGTGGGGTAGAGATCGATGATCTTGAGCCCGCTTTCGATGTCCCAAAGGATGTTGCGGTGGCTGAGCATGACGCCTTTCGACCGGCCTGTGGTGCCGGAGGTGTAGACGATGGAGGCCAGGCTCTCGCTGGGGATATCCAGGGCCAGCATTTTATCGTCGCTCGCTTGCGGCAGCCAATCCTCGATATAGGCCAGGCGGGGCTGGAGTCCCATGGGATCGACCCGCTGCAGGGTGACGATGCGGTTGAGACCGGCGAGCTGGTTGCGGATCTGCTGGAGTTCCTGCCACTGTTCGTCGTTCTCCAGGAGTAATAGACGCACCCCGGCATCCTGCAGGATGTAGCCGATGTTTTCAGGGCGGTCATTGGTGTAGATGGGGATCGTGACCAGGCCCAGTCCCTGAGCAGCCAGGTCAAAGGTGGCCCATTCGCGGCAATTGCGCAGCATCAGGGCGACCCGGTCCCCCGGTTTGAGCTCTTCGCGTTGGAAGGCGCCTTGCCAACGCGCCACTAGCTGCGCCATTTCCCGCCAGTTGGTCTCCTGCCAGGTGTCGCTCTGTTCCTGATATTGGATGTAGGCGGTGGCATCGGGGGAGCGTTTGACACGTTCCTGGAAGATGCCCGCCAAGGTGTCGGCATCCTTGAGACGGATATAATCGGTGTTCGGTGTATTCATGCTCTCGTTGTCATTGTTATCGGTTTCCCTCCCATCCTTTGCATCTGATGGGTCTGACTGGCGTGGATGATTGAAGAATAACATCACACTCCCCCTAACTTAGCCCATCCCGCGTCGGGATGGAACTGGTTGCCGTGGCGTTGTTCGAGCAATTCCAGCTGCTGGCGTTGCTGCTCCAGTCCGCCGGAATGGATAGTGTGCATGGGACCGCCGCGAAAAGGCGCATAGCCGGTGCCGAAAATGACCCCCGCATCCAGCAGATCCTCATCCTCGACCACCCCTTCCCGCAGGCAGGCCACTGACTCGTTGAGCAGGCGGAAGATCATCCGGTCGGCCAGATCGGCCGGTGGTTGATAGTCTCGTGCCACTTTCTGTTTTACCATCCGGCCTTTGTCGTAACGATAGAAACCATTCCCGCTCTTTTTTCCCAGTTGCCCTTGTTCGACCCGTTGTTCCAATTTATCGGGGATTCTGAGATCGAACAGAGGGGCGAGTTTTTTCGCTACCGCCAGGCAGATGTCCAGCCCCACGGCGTCCGCCAGCTCCACCGGCCCCATGGGCATGCCAAAGGCCGCCGCCGCCCGGTCGATGGCGGGTGCGGGTACGCCTTCGTCGACCAGTCTGAGCGCTTCCAGCAGATAGGGCATGAGGATGCGGTTGACGAGAAACCCTGGACTGCTCCGCACCGGTAGCGGCAGGCGGTCGATGGCCCGGGCAAAGGCGGCGCCTTTGTGGATCAGGTCAGGATCTGTCCGCTCGCCATGCACCACTTCGATCAACTGCATTTTGGCCACTGGGTTGAAGAAGTGGAGACCGATCAGGCGTTCAGGGGCCTGCAGGGCCTCGCCGATGGTCTCCAGGGGGATGCTCGAGGTGTTCGTCGCCAGCAAGGCATCGGGCCGCATGCCGGCCTCCAACTCCCGGAACAGAGCCTGTTTCGCCTCCACATCCTCGAAAATGGCCTCGATGGCGACATCGGCCTGGCTTACGCCGTAGCCGTTCGGGTCCGGCATCAAGCGATCCATCGCCGCTTGAACCAGTCGCGGTTTACGCAGTTTGCGACGGAACAGCCGGTGAGCCCGGGCTACCGCTTTGCTGAGAAACTTCGCCTCCCGGTCCTGCAGGGTGACCCGCAAGCCTTTGAGGGCGCACCAGGCAGCGATATCGCCTCCCATGATGCCGCCGCCCACCACATGCACCTGCCGGGGGTTGAAATCATCCTTGGATCCGAGTGATTTAAGTCGCTCCTGAAGGAAAAAGACCCGGATCAGATTCTGTGCCGTGTCGCCCACCAGCAATCTGCTCACCTCGCTGGCTTCGCTGCGGAACATGGCTTGCGGATCGCCGCCATGCCGCTTCCAGTGTTCGATCAGGGCGTAGGGGGAGGGGTAGTGTTCGGGGCGGGCGTGTTTCGCGGTCTCGCGGGTCAGGTAGGGCGCGATCGCTTGTCGGGCGGGGTAGCTGTTTGCCAGACGCTGCATCACACCCGGGCCACGGGACGGGGCCTGTCGCTGGATGATAGCCATAGCGGCCGCCTTGAGTTGTCTCTCCGGCGCGACCTGATCCACCAGGCCGATCTTTTTCGCCTGGCGTCCGCTGATGCTGCGACCGCTGAGCATCAACTGCATGGCAGGCAGTGCGCCGATCAGGCGGATGCCGCGGACCGTGCCGCCGTAGCCGGGAAAGATGCCCAGTTTGACTTCGGGAAAGGCGAGCCGGGTCGATTCATCGTCACGGGCCAGGCGGTAGTCGCAACAAAGCGCCAATTCCAAGCCGCCGCCGAGGCAGAAACCGTGGATCAGCGCGAGGGTGGGAAAGGGCAGGGCCTCGATACGATCAAACAGGTTATGGACCTGGCGGATATGCGATTCCGCCTCGCCCTGTTGCATGCCGCTGCGAAAACTGTTGACGTCTGCCCCGGCAATAAATCCGCCCGGTTTGTCAGAGAGGATGATCAAGCCCTTGGGTTGTGTCGTTTCCAGTTCATCGAGCCGTTCGCTAAGCTCGGTAAAGGCCGCCTGGGAGAGTATGTTCACCGGGCTGTCCGCATGCGCGAAGTGAAGCCAGGCGATGTTCCGCTGGTCTTGTTCCAAGCGCCAGTGCCTGCTCATTTTGCCACCTCCAGTAACATTGCGCCGCCCTGTCCGCCGCCAATGCAGAGACTGGCGATCCCCCGCTCGCCGCCGCGTTGATGCAGGGTCTTGAGCAGGTGGAGTACCAAGCGCGCGCCACTGGCGCCGACCGGGTGGCCGATGCTGACGGCCCCGCCATCCACATTCAGGCGTTCATCGGGAATGGGCGGGAGCGGACCGTCCAGACCGACTTCGCGCTGCATATAGTCGCTATCCTGCCAGGCGGCTTGACAGGCCAGCACCTGGGCCGCGAAGGCTTCGTTGATCTCCCAGTAATCGATATCGTCACCGCTCAACTGGTGTTTCCGCAGCAATTGGCCCATGGCGTGGACAGGGCCCAGGCCCATCTGCGAAGGATCCAAGGCGGACCATTGCGAATCGACCACACGACCGAGGACCGCTAAGCCGTACTTCTCCACAGCCTTTTCCGAGGCCAGCAGGAGCATCGCGGCGCCATCGGTGATCTGGGCGCTGTTACCCGCTGTGACCTTGCCCACCGGGCGATCGAAGGCGGGTTTGAGTTGGGCGAGCTTCTCCACGCTGCCCTCTCGTCTCAGGCCGTCGTCAGACGCGAACAGTTGTCCGTCGTCGGCATAAATGGGTTCGATCTCATCGAGCCGTCCGCCATCCAGAGCGTCCGCGAGTCGTTGATGACTGCGCAGGGCGAATCGATCCATCGCCTCCCGGTCGATATTGAAACGCCAGGCCAGCTTCTCCGCGGTCTGGCCCATGGAGAGGCCGACCAGGGGATCGGTCAATCCCCGCAGCAGGGCGATGATGAGTTGAAAGTGTTGCGGGCGCAGGGCAGCCAGTTGCCGGCCGCGGGCGCTAAAACCCCTTGCCCTGTTCCAGTCCGCCAGCCAGGCCACCATCGACGGGTTGACCAGTACCGGGTGGTGGCTCATGGACTCGGTCCCCCCTGCCAGGACCAGGTTTGCCCGGCCGCTGGCGATGTTGAGGGCGGCGCTATCCACCGCCTGCATCCCGGAGGCGCAATTGCGCTGCACCGTCCAGGCTGGCACCCGATCACCGCAGCCCAGCCGCAACGCCACGATCCGGGCGATGTTCGCCTCATCCGGGCCCGGTGAGATACAGCCGAGGATGACCTCATCCAAGGCCTCCGCCGGAACAGGCTGCCTTGCCAATAAAGGACGACCTGCGGCAACCGCCAGGTCGGATGCCAGGAAAGGACCGGGTTTTCCCCGCGCCTTGAGAAAAGGGGTGCGGCTGCCGTCCACCACAAAGACAGGCCTTGCCGCTGTTTTCTCCTTGACCATAAATCACTCCTCTCTGCAACGATTTAAAGATCTTTTATTCGTTCTTCCGGTCCGCCTGGTGAGAAATGCGGGCTAGTGTAGTGTCCTATACTGTTTGACGTTTTCAGCGTGACGAGAAGCCATTAGCCGCGCCCCGCAGGAAGTGCCCTTGGGGTGCTAGGCGCGTTGCGCAGGGAATGGCGCGCCCTTTCCAAGCAACGCAACAACGCGGATGATGGCTTCTCGTCGCGCCCGAAGGGAGGCCCACAAATGACCCGATCCCGCGTTGCAGCCCTTGTTAATGGGGCAACCATTGACGGCGGGCTGCGCCTGCACCCCAAGGGCACTTCCTGCGGGCGACTCGAGTCATTTGTGGGCCTCTGATAACGTCAAACAGTATAGGACACTACACTAGCTTTAGGCAGCGCCCAGTTTGTTCAGCTTGGATACCTTGGCGCTCTCTTTTCGCTTGCCGGACTGCGAGCCGTTCAATCTTTCGAAGGTGTTGACCTGGATGATCTGGTTACGCAGCCGATCAGCCTCTTCCAGGGCCTCTCTGTCGCTGTCGCTGAGGATGCCAAGCCCGATCGCCTCCTCAATCAGGCTTTGGATATCCCGGGATTTGAGTTGGCCTGCGCGTTTGGCGCGACGCAGGGTCTTCTCATGGGGAGTGGCGGCAGCGACGGCAATCAACGCCCGCTCCAACTGGCCTACCCGGTGCTGTTGGTCATCTGTGGTGTAGATGCCCTGGGTAAGGCGATCGCGCACTTCGCCGGGACTCAGCAGAATGCGGGCAACCTGATGGTCGAGACGGTCAGTGGGCTTGTGGAAGGGCAGGCCGGTCGGGAAGATCACCACCCGCAGCAACCAGGCTAGTGGGCGCACCGGCATGTTACGCAACAACCCACGGAGGGCATGCTGGATGCGGTCGAGCGAATCGTCCAAGGCCCATTGCATCAACGGCAGATCCTCCTGCCGCTCGCCCTCTTCCACATAGCGTTTCAGGCTGGCGCTGGCGATGTAGAGATTGCTCAACATGTCACCCAGCCTGGCAGAGAGACGCTCCTTGCGCTTGAGTGATCCGCCGAGGGTCATCAGGGCGATGTCGGTGGTCAGGGCGAACGCTGCTGACATCCAGTTCAGACGCTGGAAGTAGCGTCGTGACGGTCCGCTCTTCGGACTCTCGGAGAGCCGCCCGTGGCTGATGCCCAGCCAGAGGGTGCGAGCGAAATTGGTCACCACGAAACCGATATGGCTGAACAGGGCCTCATCGAACTGGTAGAGGGCGGCATCGTCGTCTTGGTTTTCCACGGCCTCGAACTCTTTGAGGACATAAGGGTGGGAGCGGATCGCGCCCTGGCCGAAGATGATCATACTGCGGGTGAGGATATTGGCGCCTTCGACAGTGATTGCGATCGGCGTCGCCTGATAAGCCTTGCCGATCAGGTTGTCGGGTCCGAGACAGATCCCGCTGCCGCCCTGGATGTCCATGGCGTCGTTGATTGCCTGACGATAGCGTTCGGTGAGGTGATACTTGACGATGGCTGAGATCACCGATGGCGACTCACCGCTGTCCAGGGCGCTGAGAGTCAGTTTGCGGGCGGCGTCCATCTGATAGGTCAGGCCACCGATTCTTGCCAGGGCCTCCTCGACGCCTTCGAAATGACCGATGGGCTGACCGAATTGGCTGCGCACCGCGGCATAGGCGCCGGTGTAGCGGCTGGCCTGTTTGCCGGCACCGGTGGAGAGCGCGGGCAGTGAGATACTGCGCCCTTCAGACAGGGATTCGACCAGCATGCGCCAGCCCTGGCCCACGCCGTCAGCGCCGCCCATCACCCAGTCGATCGGGATAAATACATCCCGTCCGTAGGTCGGGCCGTTCTGGAAGGGGATATCGAGAGGCATGTGCCGGGGTCCGATCTCGACGCCAGGTGTGTCGTGGGGGATCAGCGCCACGGTGATACCAGGGGAGGGGTCGTCGCCCAGCAGACCCTCGGGGTCCTCCAGCTTGAAGGCCAGCCCGATCAAGGTTGCCACCGGGGCGAGGGTGATATAGCGCTTTTCCCAGTTGAGCCTGATCCCCAGCACCTGTTGGCCCTCATGCTCGCCATAGGTCACCACCCCGTTATCCGGTATCGCGCCGGCATCGCTGCCCGCCTGCGGGCTGGTGAGGGCGAAACAGGGGACCTCTTCACCGCTTGCCAGTTTTCTGAGGTATCGCTCCTTTTGCTCTTCGGTGCCGTAGTGGAGCAACAGTTTTGCCGGCCCGAGGGAGTTGGGCACCATCACCGTGACGGCGGCGGTGATACTGCGGCTTGCGATCTTCATCACCGCCTGTGAATGGGCGTAGGCGGAAAAGCCCAGGCCGCCGTAGGATTCGGGGATGATCATGCCGAACAGACCAGATTGCTTGATGAACTTCCAGGTCTTGGGCGGCAGGTCCTTGGCCTCGTGGGTGATGTGCCAATCATCGAGCATTTCGCAAAGCGTCTGAACCGGGCCGTCAAGGAATGCCTGCTCTCGCTCAGTCAGGTGACATTTCGGCTGACGCAACAGTTGCCGCCAGTTGGGTTGTCCGGAAAAGAGCTCTCCGTCCCACCAGACGTTTCCTGCGTTCAGCGCCTCCTTCTCTGTCGAAGACATGGCTGGCATGACTTCGCGGAAGGCATTCAGCAAGGGCCGGGTGATCCATTGACGACGCTGCTCCGGGAGCAGGTAGAAGAACAGGGCGCCGGCGAAAAGCAGCCAGGTGGGCAAGGCCCAAGCAGGGGTCAGAAGATTGGCCAGTTGCAGGCTGGTCAATAGTACGGGTGGTAACAGGATCCAAACAATGGCCCGCGCCGATCCGTATGCCAGTCCCCACAGGGCCAGGATAATTAAAAAAAGTCCGAGGATGGTCATTGGTCAGCCTCCCGCACGGCGGGGTTGATGGTTGGCGACGTCTCATCATCCCGATCGGAGGCTTGGGTTGCCTCACTCTTCTTCGGCTCCAGGCGAGAGATGGTCCGGTCATCCAGACAGGGCACGGAATCGCCCCGGTTCGCTGCCACAAAGGCGCGTTCGTTATCGTTGTAGAGTATGGCCTCGTCACACCAGGGTAGGCGACGGTAGACACCCAGGTCGTCAAGGCCGAGAAAAGGGTATTTGATGATGTCGAAATAGGGTGAATAGTCGAAATCCTTTGGCGTGAAGAGGCGGGGGTTACGCTTGAAAAAGCGCAGACTACCGTCTTCATCACGGTCGATGAAAGGCAGGATTGGGAAGTTGACGTTGTTGAACGCGGAGGCCAGTAGCGAGGAGCAGACTGCCCGGGTCGGTGTGCCCGCATTGTGCTCGAACAGGCTGGAGCGCCAGCGTCTCGGGAGAATGGTCCAGGGAAAGAAGAAACGGGCGAGGTCGAGCAGATGGCGAACATCATAGTCGAACCCGAGGTGGCTGATGGCGTGGGCAACCACCTTGTGGGCATCCTCCGGCTCCAGTCCGCTGGGTCGACAGATGCGCAGATGATCCCGGCGATATTTCGCGACCGGGGCGATAATGGTGCCTTCACCCAACAGGGCCTCCACCATCAACTGTTCACCGAGATCGCCCTGGTAGGCCATGCGCACCCGCTGCTGAAGTTTCGGGTCGCGGATATCGTAGATGCGGCCGATATAGAGGGCGGAGTGGGTCCAGGTGCTTTGGGTAATGGTCTTGATGACATCGCTGACCCGGCTGCGGCCTTCAACCAGCAGGACATCGCCAGGGCGGAGTTCATAACTAAGCCGGTTGAAATCGCATAGGGGTGACGTCGAAGGCGGACCCTCTTTACTCAACCATTCAGCGATCCATTGCAGGATTTTCTGACCAATTCTACGCATCCTCATAACCCAGCTAAATAGTGTGTATTATATACAACAAGTATAGACCTTATTTATGGTGGGTGAGTTTCGACCAAAGCGTAAAAGTGGATGGGAGAGGCGCTTTTTTTAGCGCTGTAAAGAGATGTTTGAGGGATATCGGAAGTGGCGTGGCGAATCGTTCTCACCATGTAGGGAAACAGTGTGACGATAGGGCTTTATTGGATCAAGATACTTAATAAAAACAGTAGAATATATAGCATTTCTAAGATTACAGTTGAGCCGGATGATCAGGGTGGTGATTTTCACAAGCTAGTGTACCTCGTCATAGATTCTGTAACATTCAGAGCCACCCAAATGCGCCAAGACAAGCCACGTCATCCCGGCGCATGCCGGGATCCAGGGAATTCAACGACTGAACCCGACAATATCACTCTGAAAGAGTACTGGCTGGAAAGATCGGCCGGACTCAGCCGGTGGCGCGGTTTCGAATCCCGCCACTCCACCAGATACGACAGGCCCCCTCATCCGAGACCATGCAGGGACCGATCGGACTCCTCGGGGTGCAGGCCTCGCCGTAGAGCCGGCACTGGTTGGGGTATTTGCGTCCCAACACCACCTGTGCGCAGTCGCAGCCGGGGGGCATCTTCCCGGCTCGTTTGCGCTCGGGTGTGTCATAGTCGGGGAAGCGCTTACGGGCGTCCCATTGGGCATAGTCCTGATTCAGGGCATATCCGGAGGCGGGGATGATGCCGATACCCCGCCAATTGGCATCCACCACATCCAAGGCTTGACGCAGATGATGCTTGGCGCTGGGATTGCCGCCGGGCCTGACCAGTTCCGGGTAGCAGTTATCGAGAAAACGGCGCTTATCCAGGTGTTGCCTAAGTACGGAGTAGATGGCGGCCAACAGGCTCTCCGGGGAGAACCCGGCTACCGCGGCAGGCAAGTGATGTTGTTCAATGACGAATTCCCAATCTTCCGGTCCCATCACCGTGGCGACATGGCCGGGCGCCACCAGGGCGTCGAAGCCGGGGGTGTCGCTATTGAGCAGCATCGAAACCGCTGGCCAGGTGAGGCGGCCGGAGAGCAGGATGGAGAGGTTGTCGGGCACGCCCTGGACCAGCAGGGAGGCAACGGGTGCGGTGGTGGTTTCGAAACCGGCGGCAAACAACACCACCTGCCTGGCGGGCGCATCACGGGCGATTTGCAGGGCCTCCAGGGGCGAGGCGATGGGACGGATATCCGCGCCCGCGGCGTGGGCCTGATCCAGGGAGCGGGGCTCTCCCTTGGGGAGATTCACCGGCACCCGCAACATGTCGCCGAAGGCGACCAGGGTGATCGGTTCATGCAGGGCGAGCTGCAGCGCTTGATGGATATCCTCTTCGGGACAGACACACACCGGACAGCCAGGACCTGGGATCAGTTCTATCAGCGGCGGCAGGGCGCCGCGCAGGCCGGCCTGGGTAATGGTGCGTTCGTGACCGCCGCAGACGTTCATCACCCTGACCGGTCGATGCAGCGGCAAGGCGTGCAACTGCCCTAGCCAGGCCTTTGCGTTCAGCGCCATCTTCAGCGTAGGTTTGCAGCGGGTTGGGTGTCGTTTTGCCTGATAGTCATCCGTTCGAGCTGTTGCCCCAGCCATTCGAGCCAGGGCCCGAAGCCGTCACGGGTCTTTGCCGAGATCAGGGTGACAGGTCCTTCCACAGCGAGTTGCCGCACGGCCTGTTCAGCCTTTGCCGGCGTAAAGTCATCCAATACCGCCAACAGGTCGGACTTGGTGATCAGTACATGGTCGGCGGTGCGAAAGATCACCGGATATTTGGCGGGTTTGTCATCGCCCTCGGTGACGGAGAGCAGGGTGACATTGAGGTGTTGTCCGAGATCGAAGCTGGCGGGACAGACCAGATTGCCGACATTCTCGATGAACAGGATCTCCAACTCATCCAGATCGATCCGGTGCAGGGCCTGGTGGATCATATGGGCATCCAGATGGCAGGCGGTGCCAGTGGTGATCTGAACCGCCTGGACGCCTTTCCGGCGAATCCGCTCGGCATCGTTTTCCGTCTCCAGGTCCCCCTCGATAACCCCGATCCGGTAGCGGTCCTGGAGTGCATCGATGGTGCTCTCCAGCAACCGGGTCTTGCCGCTGCCGGGAGAGGACATAAGATTGATCGCCAGTACCTGGTGACGCGCGAAGTGCTCCCGGTTGTGACCGGCCTGGTGATCGTTTTCACTCAACAGATTCTGCAATACCTCCACGGCCTCGCCGCCATCCTCGGTATGCGCGTGTTTTCCTCCTGCTTCGATGAGATGCCGGTTGCCGTGGGTGACATTACAGCCGCAGGTGTCACACATGTCTGAATCGCTCCTTTATGAGGTCAATATTCGGACTGGGTCTCTTCCCATTGTAGTCAGGATCGTTCACGTCCATTTGGTAATCGTTTCATTGGCGCTTTCCCGATCCGGCGATGTAGGTCATACCAATCATCAGGGTTCTGCGCTTCAACTCAAAAGTTGATTGTCCGCATTTGCGTTTATTCGCGTTCATTTGCGGACAAATCCCGCTTGCTATGGCTTGTTGTGCTAAAGAACCCATTTTCAGCATTAGCGATTGAACTCCACGCTGGCCAGTAGCAGTTCATCGCCACTGATGAGCCGGGTGTGGAAGTCGCCGCATTCGCAGCACACCAGGTGGTTGGCCCGGGCCTCGCACTCGCTGCCGCAGCGGAGGCACTGTACCCGGATCGGTTGTTCCTCGGTCAACAGTTCCGCCTGCTCGGCGATGGTGCCGGCGCGGGCGATGGTGAAGGCCTGTTGCAACAGTTCAGGCACCACCCCGGAGAGAGGTCCGACTCGGATCACGATACGGGTGACGTTCGCGGCCCGCTCACGCTCGGCAATATCGCTCACCTGGTTCAACATCGCCAGGCAGACCGAGAGTTCATGCATCCGTTGGCGGCTCCGTTTGGGCCAGCATTTCGTCATAGATCTCCCAGGCGGACCTTGCCTCCTGGGGGGTGACCTTCTGGATGGCGTAACCGACATGCACGACCACGAAATCGCCGGGGCGCAGTTCTTCATGCTGAAGCATGAAGAGACTGACCTCACGCTGAATCCCCTTCGCCTCACAGCGCGCGGTAAAGCCATCGATCGCTTTGATCTGCATAGGTATGCCGAGACACATGGTGTAATCTTCTCTTTTCGGGTATCGAGTCCAGGTAAAATAGGGCCTAATCTCAAGGATTTCCACTTTTCCCTGGCTGCGCAGGGATTCATTCTCGCAAGGAGTAGACATGTCAATCAAATCGGTGTTGATCCTCGGTATCGGCAATACCCTACTGAGCGATGAGGGAATAGGCGTTCATCTGGTGAATCGCATGCAGCAACGGGTCGGGGAGATACCCGGTGTGGCGTTTCTGGATGGCGGCACGCTCAGTTTCACCCTGGCGGCACCGATCGCTGGGGCGGATGGGCTGATCGTGGCCGATGCGGCCCGGATGGGAGAAGCGCCCGGCACGCTGCGGCTCTTTCACGACGAACAGATGGATCGCTATCTGAACACTAGCTGTTCCAGCGTGCATGAGGTGAGCCTTGGCGATCTCATCGATATCGCCCGTCTCTCCGACACCCTTCCGCGGCGCCGTTGTCTGGTGGGCATCGAGCCTGAGGCGTTGGATTGGGGCGAGGCGCTGAGCCAAACGGTGGAGCCGGCAATTGAGCAAGGCATATCGGAAATTGTGTCTATACTGGTGAAGTGGGGCGTTACGTCCCAGTCTGATAACTCACAGGATTAGGGCCTGTTAACACGAATCGGATTGCCACGGTTGTGCCTGAAAAAGCCCCAATCAAGGCGCGAGGAGCGCGGTTTGGTCGCTCCAAATAAGCGACGAGCAACGCCGAGTGGGGCTTTTTCAGGCGCAACCCGAAGGGCCAGGGGCCATTTTTCACCCAGCGGCGTTATCACTCGCTCATGTAGCCGGGCTACACCACGCTCGTTCTGCCTTGCTGGGTAAAAAATGGCCCCTGGCAGTGACAATCCGATTCGTGTTAACAGGCCCTAAGAAGAAATCGAAAAATGGAGTTGTTAGTGTGCGCTATCGTGATCCAGGTCAGTACCTTTATCAGCATTCGATGATATTCTTCATTATAAGCCTCTCATGTAGGTCTTTGTAATGCAACAATTGCAGGACATCGCTGTACGGGTCGAAGCAGTGGATGGTGCTGAACTCAACCATTCGAATGCACTGCCCATCATGCATGAGATTCTTCATGCATTGCAACGCCTTCGCAAAGAGGGTGAAGGCGCCACTATCGATTTGCAATCAATCCCCTTTGGCCCCGGCGATGAGGAGGAACTGCTTCATCTGTTAGGCCGGGGAGAGGTCAGCATAGAACTCCAATCTTTGGGTAAGAGCAGCATCTGGGAGACCGCCTATCCCGGCGTCTGGCTTATCGATCACCACAACGCCGAAGGCGAGCGCATCGCCTTACAGATCGAGATAAACCGGATTCCCGAGATCGTCCTCTCGCAAGACGAGGATATCTCGGATGCGATAGTCCGGCTCGATACGCAGCTTAACCCGAATGCTACCGGGAGCAGGTAACGGGAGGACGAAGTAATGGCTGAAACAGGCAAAGGCATGGGAAAAACATTGGCGCAGAGCCTGCGGGAAAGCGGTGTCTCCAGACGTGGCTTTCTCAAGTTTTGCACGGCGACCGCCTCGATGATGGCGCTACCGCCGAGCATGGCGCCGGCGATTGCGCAGGCGCTGGGGAAGGCGAAGCGTCCCTCGGTGATCTGGCTCTCCTTTCAGGAGTGTACCGGGTGTACCGAATCCTTGACCCGCAGCCATTCGCCGACGGTGGAAAACCTGATTTTCGATTATATTTCCCTCGATTATCATCACACCCTGCAAGTGGCTGCCGGCGAAGGGGCGGAAGCGGCCCGCGAGGCGGCGATGCGCGAAAACAAAGGGCAGTATATCGTGGTGGTGGACGGTTCTATACCGTTGGGAAATCCTGGCTATTCCGCCATCGCCGGGATCAGTAATCTGCAGATGTTGGAAGAGACGGTTGCCGGCGCGGCCGCGGTGGTGGCAGTGGGCACATGCGCGGCTTTCGGCGGTCTTCCCCATGCCAAACCCAACCCCACCGGGGCGGTGTCCGTATCGGAGATCGTCAAGGACAAGCCGGTTGTGAATGTCTCGGGTTGTCCTCCCATCCCGACGGTCATTACCGGTGTGCTGGCGCACTTCCTGACCTTCGGTTCGTTGCCGGAACTGGACGCACTCGGCAGACCCATGGCGTTCTTCGGTAAGAGTATCCATGATCGCTGCTATCGCCGCCCCTTCTATGACAAGGGGTTGTATGCCGAGACCTTCGACGACGAAGGGGCGCGCAAGGGATGGTGCCTCTACCGGCTGGGTTGCAAGGGACCCATGGCCTACAATGCCTGCGCCACCGCCAAATGGAACCGGGGCACGAGCTGGCCGGTGGAGTCGGGGCACGGATGCCTGGGTTGTTCCGAACCCGATTTCTGGGATGCCGGCGGTTTCTACAACGCACTCTCGATCCCTGACAGCGACATCACCCGGCAGGCGGTCTATGTGGCAGGCGCGGGGGTCGCCCTGGGTGCGGTCGCCGGAGCGGTCAACCGCAGCAAACAGGCCAGGGCCCGGGAAGAGCATGAGCCAGTCACCATTGACGATTTGGATAAAAGACCATGAGTACCCCCGTTGACTTTCTGCTGTGGGTGAGAGGGCCGGGTTTCGATATCGCACTGGTCGTCTTCATTATCGGTATCCTGATCCGCCTGCTTGAGGTGTTGATTCTGGGCCGCAAGCCCGACTATGCCGAACCCCGGGGGGGTGAGCTGGGTGCCGGGTTGCGCACCCTGTTGACCCGCACCCTACCAGAACCGGGTACCTTTAAACGCTCGCCCTTCACCGTGGTCGGCGGCTATATCTGGCATATCGGTTTTTTCATCAGCCTGTTCCTGTTCGTGCCGCATATCGAGTTGATCGATGCCACCATCGGCCTCAGTTGGCCAGGGATCGCCAGCAATCTGGTCGATGCGGTCGCGGCGGTCACTCTTGTCACCCTGGTCGCCATGCTGTTCAGTCGCCTGACCCATCCGGTGAAGCGACTGCTCAGCGGTCCCGAGGATTACCTCAGTTGGCTGGTGACCTTCTTGCCGGTGATGACGGGCTATCTGGCCTACCATCGCATGATCGATCCCTATCCGCTGGTGCTGGGGCTGCACATACTCAGTGTTGAAATTCTGATGGTGGTGTTTCCCTTCACCAAGCTGATGCATGCGTTCACCTTTATCATCGCACGATGGTACAACGGCGCCATGGCGGGTCGCAGAGGAGTTCAGTCATGAGCGAGGCAACACTTGAAAGAGGTCTGAAGGCCTTTCGTGAACAGATGAATGCGCCCATTGCGTCATTCTTCTCGAGTTGTGTGAACTGTGGTATGTGCGCCGAGGCCTGTCTCTTCTATACCGAGACCGGCGATCCGAAATATACCCCGATCAATAAACTAGAGCCTTTCCGGCGCATTTGGGAACAGGAATACACCCTTTGGGGCAGGGTGAAATCCTGGCTGGGTTTGAGCCAACCGGTGGATGACGAATTGCTGGAAGCCTGGGAGCCCCTGGTCTATGACGGCTGCACCTTGTGCGGACGCTGTTCCATGGTCTGCCCGGTGGGTAATGACATCAGTTATATGATCCGCTGCGCCAGAGAGGGGTTCGTTGCCGCGGGTTACGCGCCTGACGGGATGAAGAACGCCAGCCGGCGAGCCGTCACCATCGGTAGCCCGATGGGCGTCAAGTTTCCTGCCCTGGCAGCGCAGATCAAGCATGTGGAAGCGGATACCGGCCTGACCATCCCGGTGGATGTCGAGGGCGTGGACTACATGGCGCTACTCTCATCGATGGAGATCATGAACTTTCCCGAGTACATGGCGGCCCTGGCGCGTATCTTCAAGCAGGTGGGTATTACCTGGACGCTTTGTTCCGAGGCCTTCGAGGCCACCAACTCAGGGATACAGATCGGCTCCTCGGATATTGCCAAGGAACTGGTAAACCGGATCGTGGTGGCCGCGGAGAGACTCAAGGTCAAGTATGTCATCAGCCCCGAATGCGGGCACGCCTATACCGCGATTCGTTGGGAAGGCCCAAACCTCATTGGTCGTCCCTACAACTTCAAGGTGGTGCATATCCTGGAGTTGCTGGAGGAGCTGCGCAGCAGCGGTCGATTAAAGACAGAAGGGTATGAAGATGCCCGTCTGACTTTCCATGACCCTTGCCAGATCGTACGTAAAGGCGGTGTTCTCGAGCAGCCCCGCCATCTGCTCAATATGGTGGCCAGCGATTTTGTCGAAATGAACGATCACCGGGAGATGAACTGGTGTTGCGGCGGCGGTGGAGGCGTCAGCGCTATTGAAAGGGCCGAGGCGCTTCGTCTCAAGGTGTTCAAGCGAAAGAAGTCCCAACTGGAGGAACTCAATGTCGATACCCTGGTCACCGCCTGCGCCAATTGTCGTCTGATCATAGAAGAGGGCCTTGAGGAGTACCGTATGGAGATCCCGGTGGTTGGCCTGACCGAAATGATTGCGGAACATCTGGTAGGAGACGAGAAAAATGAGTGACAGAATCGTCGTTGATCCGATCACGAGAATCGAGGGTCATCTGCGCATCGAGGCCCAGATGGATGGCGACAGAATAGCCGGCGCCTATTCATCGGGCACCATGGTTCGCGGTATCGAGATCATACTCAAGGGTCGGGATCCGCGTGATGCCTGGGCCTTTGCCCAGCGCATCTGCGGCGTCTGCACCCTGGTGCACGGCATCGCTTCGGTGCGCTCGGTGGAGGATGCCCTCGACTATCCCATTCCACCGAATGCACAACTGATCCGTAATTTGATGATCGGCGCCCAGTACATCCATGATCACGTCATGCATTTCTATCATCTGCATGCCCTCGATTGGGTGGATGTGGTGTCTGCGCTCTCCGCGGATCCCGGACAGACAGCGGCGCTGGCCCAGTCGATCAGTCACTGGCCCAAGGCCTCGCCGGGCTATTTCTCAGATGTGAAAAAGAAACTCAAGGGGTTTGTCGAAGCGGGGCAGCTGGGTATCTTTGCCAAGGCTTATTGGGGGCATTCGGTCTACAAATTGCCACCGGAGGCTAACCTGATGGCGGTGGCGCACTACCTGGAGGCATTGGCTTGGCAGCGTGACGTGGTGCAGCTGCATACCATCTTCGGCGGCAAGAACCCCCATCCCAACTTCCTGGTTGGGGGCGTGGCGTCGGCCATTGATCTCAACTCCGATTCCGCCATCAACAGCAAGCGGCTCGTCCAGGTGCAGAACGTCATCGACAAGATGCGTGAATTCACTGATCAGGTCTATGTGCCGGACACGCTGGCTGTGGCGGGCTTCTATAAAGATTGGGGTGAGCGGGGAGAGGGCCTCGGCAACTTCCTCTGTTACGGTGACCTGCCGGCGACCTCGATGGATGATCCAGACAGTTTCTTCTTCCCGCCCGGTGTCATTCTCGATCGCGATCTCTCCACCGTACATCCTCTGGATCTCAATAGCGCGGATGAAATTCAAGAGCATGTCGCGCACTCCTGGTATGACTACAGCGCCGGCAAGGAGCAGGGACTGCACCCCTATGACGGTGAAACGACCCTCAACTACACCGGTCCCGAACCACCCTATGAGCAGCTCGACGTGGGAGCCTCCTATTCCTGGCTGAAGGCGCCGCGATGGAAGGGCAAGGCCGTCGAGGTAGGGCCTCTGGCGCGGGTGCTGATGCTGTATGCCAAGGGGCATGAGCAGACCCGGGAGCTGGTTGGCATGACCTTGAGCAAATTGGAACTGCCGACCCGGGCGCTGTTCTCCACCCTGGGCAGGACGGCTGCCCGCACCCTGGAGACCAAGATCCTTGCCGATGCCATGCAGGGTTGGTATGACCAGTTGATCGCCAACATCAAGGCCGGCGATACCAGGACCTTCAATGAGGCGTTATGGGAGCCCTCCAGTTGGCCTAAGCAGTGTAAGGGTGTCGGTTTTATGGAAGCGCCACGTGGGGCGCTGGGTCACTGGATCGTCATTGAGGATGGTCGGATCGCCAACTATCAGGCCGTGGTGCCGAGTACCTGGAACGCCGGTCCGCGGGATAGCACGGGACAGCCGGGCGCCTATGAAGCGGCGTTGCAGGATAATCATCAGTTAGCGGACGTCAAGCAACCGGTGGAGATTCTCAGGACCATTCACAGTTTCGATCCCTGCATCGCCTGCGCGGTTCATCTTTCGGATGAAGCGGGCGAGGAGATGTTGCAGCTTCGCGTGACCTGACAGCTTGATTCAGTTAGCGATTTTTGGCCTCTGCCTGGTAGGGCAGGGGCCTTTGTTTGTGAAATTTTGAATTTTGAATTATGAGTTTTGAATTGTGGTGCTCGCTTCGCTCGCGGCCACTTTTAATAAAATGGGCTCTTCCCCAATTCGAGTGGGTGAAAAAAGTCGTAGGTCAGGTTGACGCGGAGCGGCTACCTGACTCAATGGTGGTGTCACGTAGCTGCGCAACGTGACCTACGGGTTTCTAAACTCTAAACAGACATCCACTCAAAATTACCTGGGATTTGAATGGGTGATGAGAGGGACGCTCTACTGAGTGGCGCTGAACCCGTCAATTACCTCCTTTGGCGGCGTGCCGGCGTACAGCCGGGTGGCCGGTCCAGGCGGGGAGCTCGATACTGATACCTCGCTGAGACCCTACGACGAAAAGAGACTCTCGCAAAGATCGCTAAACCCGTAAAGGATTCCCAGACAATGCCTTCTTGGCGTACTTAGCGAGCTTGGTGAGAGAAATAGTGCATGCCTGGCCAGTGATTGAAAACCATCAAGGCGTCGTGCAGGATGGGAAATTCGCATTCGCGTTGATTTGCGTTTATTCGCGGACAATCAATCCTGAGTCGGCGAACTGAATTGTTGCGATTGGTAGGATCTACCCACCCGATCAGGGGAAGAGCCATAAAATGGATTTGCGAATATTTGCGGTGACTGGCGTTGATTTGCGGCCAATTCTTCTTCCACATCATTAACCCGATTCCAGCGGGATGATGATTTTCAGCTTTATTTCATCTCTCTCTGCCAAGCTCTCCCTCATGGCAGGATTTATGTGAGGTGGAAAATGCGAGATGAACACGAAATAAAGGTATGGGATCCGTTGGTGCGCCTGTTTCATTGGGGCCTGGTTGGCGCATTCGCCATTGCCTGGCTGACGGAAGATGAATGGATGGCACTGCATGCGTATGCCGGGTATGTGATTGGCTCATTGCTGCTGATTCGCCTTGCCTGGGGGCTGATCGGGACTCGCTATGCCCGCTTCAGCGACTTTGTTAAATCACCTTCCAACATCGTCGGTTATCTCAAAGACCTGATGGTTTTACGAGCAACACGCTATATCGGGCACAATCCCGCCGGCGGCGCGATGATCGTCGCGCTGCTGCTGTCGCTGCTGATCACGACACTCACCGGGATGCTGGCCCATGGCGCCACCGGGGCCGGCCCGATGGCGGTGATGTTTTTTTCACAGGCGGCATACGGGAGTGAATTGTTTGAAGAGGTCCATGAGTTTTTCGCCAATTTCACACTCTTGCTGGTGCTGGTCCACTTGGCTGGGGTGGGGTTCGGATCCCTTGTCCATAGGGAGAATCTGGTGCGTTCGATGGTGACCGGTACGAAACGGGCGTGACCCGAGAGGAGTGAAATGAGATGACGATGAAATATATCGCCCCGCTATTGCTGTTTTTTTTGCCGATAGCGCTTCAGGCGGATGTGGTGGATGGCTTGATCAAAGGATATCAGGCCGGCGGAGCGGGGGACTTCTCCGCGAAACAGGGCGCTGAGGCCTGGAAACGGCTTGTCCCTCATGCCAAAAGCGGTCAGCCCAGATCCTGCGGCGACTGCCATGGTTCCGATCTGACCAAGGCGGGGCGTCATGCCAAGACCGGAAAATCTATCGAGCCCATGGCGCCATCCGTCAATCTGGAACGCTTGAGCGATGCGAAAAAGATAGAGAAGTGGTTCAAGCGCAATTGTAAATGGACCTGGGGAAGGGAGTGCACTGCCCAGGAGAAGGGTGATCTGCTGCGCTACTTGCAACAGCAGTGAGGAGAGAAGATTATGAAAATTCAGTCCTATTGGTTATTCTTGTCGTTGACTGTCCTGGCGATCTTGGGCATAGGCGTGGCGTTGGCCGATCGTGACAACGACGAGGGAGGCGAGAGATTCTATTCCCGTTGGTTCAAGCCCGATTTCATGGTATTCAACAACCAGGAGAGCCGGCTCTATCAGGAGGAGTGCGGAAGTTGCCATTTCCCCTTTCAGCCTGGATTCCTTCCAGCGGCTTCCTGGCAGGCTATGATGAGTGGACTAGCGGACCATTTCGGCGAGGATGCCGAACTCTCCGACGAGACCCGTGCGCGTCTGCTGAGTTATCTCACCGCAAACTCAGCGGGTGTCGTCGATCGGGAAATACCCAACAAGGTGATGTGGTCCCTACGTTACATACCGAATCCGCAACGCATTACAGAGACGGCCTTTTTTCAGCATGAACATCGGGAGATACCGCCGCGACTATTGGAAGGTGAAGGTGAGCCTATCGCTTTCAGTAATTGCGACAGTTGCCATACCCGAGCGATGCAGGGTTCCTACGATGAACATGAGATCCGCATACCTGGCATCGGGCGCTGGGATGATTGAGCGATGGTGAAATCCCTTGTCTTATTACTGCTCTTGGCAATCCTGCCGATGAACGGTCGTCTATCGGCGGAGGAGGGTTATCAGCAGGCACGACGGTTGACGGAGGCGGGCGATATTCTCTCTTTGCAAACCCTGTTGCAAACCATTCAAGCAGAACAACCCGGGCGTGTGCTGGAAGTGGAGTTCGAACGCGAGGGTAAACGATATCTGTATGAGATCGAGATCCTTGACAGGCAGGGCGCTGTGTGGGAATTCAAGATTGATGCATCCAGTGGTGAAATCGTGGAACGGGAACTGGAGGATTGAGCATTGCGACTGCTACTGGTGGAAGATGACGAGCTCCTCTCCGCCCCTTTGCGGCACGACCTGGAACAGCAGGGTTTCGCCGTCGATTTGGCAAAAGAGGGTGTCGAAGCGGAGTTTATGGGTAATGAAATAGACTACGATCTCATCGTTCTTGATTTGGGTCTGCCGAAACGGTCTGGCATCGAGGTCCTGCAGAACTGGCGGGCCGAGGGTAATACGACGCCGGTGATTATTCTGACTGCCCGTGACGCTTGGCATGAACGGGTCGCGGGGTTCAAGGCCGGGGCGGATGACTATCTCGGCAAACCCTTTCATGTGGAAGAGCTGGTGGTGCGGCTCCAGGCGCTGGTCAGGCGCAGTCACGATATGCTCGGCAAGGGGTTGCAGTCGGGCGGGTTGGCACTTGACGAAGAGCGGCAACAGGTGGTCCTGCCCGATCAGGTGCGGCTCGATCTCACCGGTACGGAGTTTCGCTTATTACGCTGCTTCATGCTTAACAAGGACAAAATTCTCTCCAAGACCCGCCTCACGGAGCATGTCTACGAACAGGATTTCGACCGCGACAGCAATCTGATCGAGGTCTATATCAGACGTCTGCGGGACAAACTGGGTAAGCAGGTCATCGAAACCCGTCGCGGTCAAGGCTATATCTATGTCGGCGTTGAGCGTTAACCTGCATTTCTCACACCCGTTCGTAGCGAGGCGGTTCAAGGGTGCGTCCTGGCTGGCTTTGTGTCGGGCGTCCTGCCCTCCGCCCTTCGGGCCAGCAAAGCTGTCCAAATCCGCTCCCGGCGGATTTGTCGCGACCGAAGGGCGCGCAGGCATAGCCGACACTATGTCGAGCACCCTGACAGAGCGAACGCCAGACAGGGCGTGCCATTGGGCCGCCGCAGTAGGAGGGGTGTGAGAAATGCAGGTTAACTCCCTCGAGCATCGCTTGCATATCGGGTTGGCAATCAGCCTTGTGTTATTGATGGGTCTGTTATGGCTGTTCGGTGCGCGCTCCCTCGAGCGTCTGACCGAGGACTTTATCGCATCCCGGCTGGAACACGATGGTGAGGCCCTGTTGGGAGCCACCATCCTGAATCGACCAGGGTTGAAGGTTCGCCCAGCGCGCGTCAACCAGATCTATCTCCAACCCTATTCGGGCCACTACTATCTCATTCGGCAGGCCGGTGGCAGCGAGGTTACGTCCCGTTCGCTATGGGATTTCAAACTCCAGGTGCCGTCGATGGCTGTGGGCAAGCGTCAACGTCTCCGCCTGGCGGGTCCGGAAGGGCAGCAACTCTTGGTTTGGGTGACAGGATTCAGAAAACAGGGCCAAGAATTGACCGTGGCTGTCGCGGAGGATTTGACACCGATAAAGAAACAGCGCGATCTTTTTCTGCGCGACTTTGCCCTGTTGGCCCTGACAGGTCTTATTGTCTTACTGGTTGTGCAGGGGATGGTCGTACGACGATCCTTTCGCCGTCTCGAACCCTTGAGAGAGGATGTGAAACGCCTGGCTACCGGGCATGAGCAACTGCTGAGCGAAGATGTGCCCAGTGAAATGTCGCCGCTGGTGCGCGAGGTGAATCACTTGCTGCAGTTGCTCTCAAAGCGTAATCAGCGATCACGCAACGCCCTGGGCAATCTTGCGCATGCGCTCAAGGCCCCCCTGAATCTGTTGACCCGGTTCATCGACAGGCGATTAGCGCAACTCGATGACAAGGAGGGCCAGCAAGCGAGTCTGCAGGTTGAACGAATACGCTTGCTGATCGAGAGAGAGTTAAAACGCGCCCGCTTGGCGGGCAGTGGCACAATCAGCCAGCGATTCGATGCGCAACAGGATCTGCAGGATCTGCTGAGTGTGTTAAAACAGATCTATAAAGAAAAACGGCTTACCTTTGAAGCGCATGTTGCGAGTGATCAGAAACCGTTCGGGGACCGGGAAGACATGCTGGAATTGCTCGGGAACCTCCTGGACAACGCATGCAAATGGGCCGATAGCAGGGTGCGGTGCCGTATTGCAGGCAGCGAGCGGTTTGAATTGACTGTCGAGGATGACGGCCGCGGCCTTCAGGATGAGGATATGGTGCGTTTGACACAACGCGGCGGTCGTCTGGATGAGAGCATCGAGGGCCATGGTCTGGGGTTGGCGATCGTCTATGACGTGGTGAAACTCTATAAAGGGCAAATCGATTTTGACCGTTCGCCCGAGCTGCATGGGCTTCGTGTAACAGTAATCTTGAACCGGTTGTAAGCGTATATAAATAGATGGCTCTCATCTATCCGGGAGTGTTGCAGGGAGAAGCAAACCCTCCAGAAAGTAGGCAGAGAGAGCGGCCCGGCCGCTGAGTTTTGCCTTGCGGTATATTGCGTGGGCCTGTTGTCTGACCGTTTTCTCACTGACGTCGCGGATAATGGCGATCTTCTTTGAAACAGAAGAGGAAATACCCATCGCCCATGTCAACAGCGTTGGCGCGAAAGTGACTATTGAATTCTGAGAATCGTATATACTAAACCATTACCGATTGCCTGACGGTGTCCGCTGAGCAGGTTGCGGGTGCGCATTCCAATAAATGGTTCTTGACGAAAAAGCGTGTTAACTCAGGGCAAATAGGATGCCGGAGGGGCTCATCATGGCCAGTGAAGGTCCGTTGGAAATCCGCGATGCAGCAACGAGTTCCCGCCCGTCGTTGACTCGTCTGACCCGATCGATACATCTCTCGTCTCTAAAGCCGGTGACAACCGCTGGCGCAGTGGATACGCTTCACCAGAAAACACGGCATGATGAAAGGCGATTACATATCCAGCTTTTAGTGGCGGTCTTTGTGTGGACCCTGCTGGTGGCATCGATACTGCTATGGAGTCAGAGGAGCGTGGACAGTGAGATGTTGGGGTTGGCCCGCCAGGAGGCGATAGCCAACTTCAACAAGGATCAGGCCTTTCGGGTATGGGCCACGACACATGGAGGCGTCTATGTCCCGATCAGCGAACGCACCCCGCCGAGTCCCTATTTGAGCCATATTCCCGAGCGCGATCTGGTGACTCCCTCCGGTCGCCGGCTGACCTTGATGAATCCTGCCTACATGCTGCGGCAGATGATGGATGACTATAACGAACTCTACGGGGTAAAGGGCAGGATCACCAGTCTGAAACCTCTAAATCCCCGCAATGCGCCTGATGATTGGGAGAGGGAGGCGCTCGTAGCCTTCACAAAGGGTGAAAAGGAACGGTTCGAAGTGACCGAGACCGGCGGCCAGGCGTTTTTACGCCTGATTCGCCCGATGCCGACCCAGGAGGGGTGTCTCAAGTGCCATCTTCATCAGGGGCACAAGGTGGGGGATATCCGGGGGGGGGTTGGCGTATCCGTGCCGCTGGCCGGCTATCTGGCCGTGGGCGCCAAGCGAAAACAGAGTCTCTGGGCCGGGCTGAGTATGGTCTGGGCGGTGGGTATCGGAGGCATCTGGCTCGTCGGCAAGCGCGGTAGACAACGCATCCTTGAACGCAAAGGCTACGAGGGACGGATCTGGCGCCAGGCAAACTTCGATGCATTGACCGGACTCTCCAACCGAAATCTCTTCATGGACCGGCTGGATCGCGCCTTGGCCTACGCCCATCGACAGGAACATCGACTGGCGTTGCTGTTTATCGATCTGGACCGGTTCAAGGATGTCAATGACACCCTGGGACACACCGTCGGCGATCGTCTGTTGCAGGAGGCGGGACAGCGTCTCAAGGCTTGTGTGCGGGAGATGGATACGGTTTCCCGTTTGGGCGGCGACGAGTTCACCGTGATCCTGCCCGATATTGCCGAGGAGATCTCCACCACCCTGGTTGCCACCAATATACTTGCGATCTTGTCGCAGCCCTTTGAACTGGACGGACAGGAGGTCCATCTCTCCGCCAGCATCGGCATCACTATCTTTCCTCAGGACGGTGAAGATCCCGGCATGCTGTTGCAAAATGCCGATACCGCCATGTATCGCGCCAAGGCGGAGGGACGCAATATCTATCGCTATTTCACCTGGGAGATGAACCGGGCGGCCGAGGGCCGGCTCTTCCTGGAGTCGGCATTGCGCCGAGCCCTGAAACGGGAGGAGCTTGAACTTCACTACCAGCCCATCCTCAATGCCTCCGGCGACAGCTTGGTTGGGGCGGAGGCCCTGATCCGTTGGGAGTCGCCGGAACGGGGCCTGATGGGACCGGATGAGTTCATTCCTCTGGCCGAGGAGTGTGGTTTGATCCTGCCGCTGGGGGAATGGGTGCTGCAGCGGGCGGCGGCCGACCTGGCGAAGTGGGATCGAGCCGGCTTGGCTCTCAGCAGCCTCTCGGTAAACGTCTCCACGCTCCAGTTCCGGATGAAGGGATTCACCAATGTAATTCTGGAGTTGCTGCAGAGCCAGATCCACTTGAGATCTCGTCTCTTTCTCGAGATCACCGAGAGTGTGTTTATGGACGAACGGGGGGAGCCGGACAAATGCCTGGATAGGTTGCGGGAGCAGAGTATACGTATCGCCATCGATGACTTCGGCACAGGCTACTCCTCACTCAGTTATCTGAAGCGTTTTCCAGTGGACAGCATCAAGATCGATCGCTCCTTTGTCCGCGACGTGACCGATGATCCAGAGAATGCGGCCCTTTGCGAGGCAATCATCGCCATGGCCCACCATCTCGGTATCAAGGTAGTGGCGGAAGGGGTTGAAACGGTTCAGCAGTGGCAGTTTCTGCATGACGGCGGCTGCGATTTTGTCCAGGGCTATCTCTTCGGTCGGCCAATGCCGTTCGATGCCTTTCCTGCTTTTCTGAAACAGCATCTACCCATGGAAGCCCCTGTCGCTTGAGTGAACCGCCTCAGTTCACCCGCCCGCCCCTGGTAAGAAATGGGGCCTATGGATTGAGATGGGATTTTCAGCGTGAATTCAGCCTCTCTCTCTAAAATGAAAACAGGTGGGTGGCAGGAGGCGACCCTCGGTTGTGTGGGAGGCGTCAGGGATTGACTCCACAACACCTCGCTGAAGAGGATTCTAGCCATGAAAAAGCTGAACAAGACGATGGTGCTGGGAATGCTGATAGCGATTCCCGGATTGCTCATAGCTCAGCCGCCAGTCAATAGACCCGGTCCGCCCCCGTTTAGCGCATTCGATCTGAACGGGGACGGGGTGCTGGTGCAAGCTGAATTCGATCAGGTGCGCGCCCAGCGTATCAGTGAACGCGCAAGTCAGGGATACTTGATGAGGAACCTGCCCAATGCGCCGACTTTTTCTGCCATCGACAGCGATGGAAACGGCCAGGTAACACCCGAAGAGCTCTCTGCCGCGCAGCTACGGCACCGGCAGCAACGCGCCCAACGACCTTGAAATGAGTAAGGAACCGGCCTTATTATTAACCCGGTACCCTATTAGGCCATGTTCTGGGCTTCAAGCATGCCCCTCACACGACGCGGCTGAACATGGCCTATAGGGTACCGGGTTAATATCTACGCCTTGATAGGGCCGCAGGGAGGCGGCAAGGATGCAAAACAAAATTCCTGCCGTCAGGCTGATACCGGCTCCTTCACGCCAACTTCTTCTTTGGCATCTGACGACCCATGCCGCGGCGTTTTTGGTCATTGTTTTCGCACCCCTGGCGCTGCCGGATAGACTACTGTTGCTGTCATTGCTGGCGCTATACGCCTTGTGGCGGCTTCGACACAGAAATGGAGTGAATGGCGGACGGGTGATCGAGGCGAGGATAACAAGCAGTGGCAGGTCAAGATTAACCCTGGAAGACGGGCGTCGTCTGGTCGCAAGGATCAGACCGGACAGCCTCATCACCCCCTGGCTTATTCTTTTACGATTCGATCTCGGACAAGGGCGGCGCAGGCCGACCCTGGTGCTGTTCGGGGATGCATTGCCGAAAGAGCAGGCGCGCAGGTTGAGGATCCTGTTGAATTACGGCGAGTTTAATCAGAAAGGGCAGTAGCTCTCAGGTATCAGCACCGTGGGTTTTTTCTGCACCCGGTCATCCTGATAGGGAAAGTCGATGGTGTAATGCAGACCGCGGCTCTCACGGCGGCACTGGGCCGAACGGATGATCATGTCCGCTACACCGACCAGATTGCGCAGTTCGAGCAGATCCAGGCTGACGCGGAAGTTACTGTAATACTCAACGATTTCCCGTTGCAGTAAGTCGACTCGGCGGCGCGCCCGCACCAGACGCTTGTTGCTGCGCACGATCCCCACATAGTCCCACATGAAATGGCGCAGTTCGTCCCAGTTGTGGGAGACCACCACCTCTTCATCGGGTTCGGTGACCCGGCTTTCGTCCCAGGGGGCGAGGTAGGGTGGCTCAGGGGTTTCCGCCTCCACGGCGTGGATGTCGTCGGCAGCGAGATCAGCGAACACCAGGCACTCCAGCAGGGAGTTGCTGGCCATGCGGTTGGCCCCGTGCAGGCCGGTGTAGGCGCTCTCGCCGATCACGTAGAGACCGTAGATGTCGGTGCGGGCGCGGTGGTCCGCCATCACGCCACCGCAGGTGTAGTGCGCGGCCGGCACGACCGGGATCGGCTGTTGGGTGATATCGATGCCGAAGTCGAGACAGCGCTGATAGATGGTAGGGAAGTGCTCGCGGATGAATTCGGCCGGTTTGTGGCTGATGTCCAGATAGATGCAGTCGGCGCCGATGCGCTTCATTTCGTGGTCGATGGCGCGAGCGACGATATCCCGGGGCGCCAGCTCCAGACGCTCATCGAAACGGTGCATGAAACGGCTGCCGTCAGGCAGTTTCAATTGTCCCCCTTCCCCTCTGACCGCTTCGGAGATGAGGAAGCTCTTGGCCTCCGGGTGGTAGAGACAGGTGGGATGGAACTGGATGAACTCCATGTTGGCGACCCGGCAACCTGCCCGCCAAGCCATGGCAATGCCGTCGCCGGTGGAGACATCCGGATTGCTGGTGTACTGATAGACCTTGCTGGCTCCACCTGTCGCCAGGACCACGAAGCGAGCGCGAAAGGTCTCCACTTGATGGCTCTCGTGGTCGAGGATGTAGGCGCCATAGCAGCGTTTCTGTTTTTTGCTTTGGCAGCGATTGCTGGTGATCAGGTCGATGGCGATATGGTGTTCGAAGACCTCGATATTCGAGCGCTCCATGACCTGCGCCTGCAAGGTGCTCTCCACCTCTTTTCCGGTGGCGTCCGCGGCGTGGATCACCCGGCGGTGGGAGTGTCCCCCCTCCCGGGTCAGGTGATAGCCGCCGCTTGAGGATGAGGCGTCATCCCGGGTGAAGTTGACGCCACCCTTAAGTAGCCAGTCGATATTCGCCGGACCGTTTTCCACCACCAGCTGAACCGTCTCTTCGTCACACAGACCGGCGCCTGCGATGAGGGTATCCTTGACATGGGAGGCGATGCTGTCTTCTTCGTCCAGGACCACCGATATACCCCCCTGGGCGTAGTAGGTGTTGGTCTCTTCCAACTCCCGCTTGGAGATCACGGCGATTTTCAGTCGCATATCCAGATGCAGGGCCAGGCTCAAGCCGGCGGCGCCACTGCCGATGATGAGGATGTCGTGGAGGTGGTCTGTTGTCATATTAACCCGGC
>JAHXHS010000004.1:99674-187933 GCA_025656455.1 Candidatus Thiodiazotropha sp. (ex Epidulcina cf. delphinae)
GCCGGGTTAATAATTTGCGGGGCAAGGTCGTAATGGTGATAATGCGCATCCAGATGAAATGCATCCTAGCCTATATTACAGTTTCGTTGAACCAGCCATGAAACATTGCCCCAGATCAATAGAAGCGGGAGTTGCGAGAACTTATCCAACAATAGAGTGTCAATGGGACTGTGCACAGGACGTGCCCGTCGCGAGGAGGTAACGGCCCGGATGGGCGAGCGGTTAATCGATCAGGAACTTGTAGCACGGGTTCAACAGGGTGACAAAAAGGCGTTTGATCTGCTGGTGCTCAAATATCAGCAGAAAATCACCAACCTGATCTCCCGCTATATCCGGGATCCTCACGAGGTGTTGGATGTGACCCAGGAGGCCTTCATCAAGGCCTATCGGGCGATTCCCAAGTTCCGTGGCGATAGTGCGTTTTACACCTGGCTCTATCGTATTGCCATCAACACGGCGAAAAACTACCTTGTGGCCCAGGGACGCCGTCCCCCCTCCGATGACGTGGAAGCCGAAATGGCTGAACAAATGGATGTGGGCGTGCGTCTAAAGGAGACAGGCACACCTGAGAACCATGTATTGACCGAAGAGATTACATTGACGGTACAGAAGGCTATCGACGACCTGCCCGAGGACCTCCGTACCGCCATTGTGTTGAGAGAGCTTGAAGGTATGAGCTACGAAGAGATCGCCAATGCCATGTCCTGCCCCGTGGGCACGGTACGTTCGCGCATTTTCCGGGCGCGCGAGGCGATCGATAAAAAACTGAGCCCGTTGTTAAAACCTTAATATCAGGCATAAGCAAATGACTGAGCAAGAGTTTGAAAGGTTGTCCGCACTGGTGGACGATGAACTGCCGGAAAGCGAAATTTTGGGTGAAATCAACAAGCTGACGCAAAATCCGTCAAGCCGGGATATCTGGTCTCGTTACCACCTGATCGGCGATGCGATGCGCAGCGAACTCGGTACGCTTCACCACACCGGTATTGCCCAGGCCATCAGCAGCCGACTGGAAGATGAGCCGGTGGTGTTGGCGCCGGCCGCGCTGAAACGCTCGGCGCGGCCGAGGAAAAGGGCGCTCACCGGACTGGCGGTGGCGGCTTCTCTGGCTGCGGTGGCGGTGGTGATGGCGCCGCAGATGATCAACCCGGAGGGTTCCGAGGCCCCGCAACAGACCCTGGCCGTCAACCGGCCCCCTGAGACCAAGACCCTCTATGTGGCCGAAGACGGAACCCGCTGGGAGCTGCTCAAGAAGCCCAAGGTCGAGTCGCGGCTCAATGCCTATCTGGTCAATCATCAGGAGTTCTCTCCCTCGAGCAATATCAAAGGTATCATGCCGTTTGCCACCTTTGTCAGTTATGACGAAAACAAGCAGTAACCGGTACAGAGAGGAAGAGCAAGCGGAATGAGTCCAGCGCCAGTCAATAGCGTCCGCCATCGATTTACCCTGGGCCTCTGTGTCTTTCTGTCGCTCTGCCAGCCGGCCATGGGTAATGACGGTTTTTCTCCCAAGGATTGGTTGGAAAGAATGATGGAGGCGGTGCAGACGCTGAATTATCAGGGCACCTTCATCTACTTGCACGACAATCAGCTTGAAACCATGAAAATCGCTCACGCCGTCGAAGGCAATCGTGTGAGAGAGAGCCTGATGTCCCTCAATGGCACGCCGCGTGAAGTGATACGCGATGAGGAATCGGTTACCTGCGTTTTGCCTGAGTCGCATGAAGTCTCCGTGGACAAGCGCTCCCCCAGCAAAAAATTCTTGCATCTCCTGCCCCAGGATCTGGCCCAGCTGGAGGATCACTACGGCTTTCAGAGTATTGGTACGGCCCGCATTGCCGATCGGCAGGCCCATGTGGTGGTGATCATGCCTAGGGATCGACTGCGCTACGGCTATCGTTTCTTTCTCGACAACGAGAGCGGATTGCCGCTGAAATCCGATCTGTTGAACGAACGGGGCGAACCGGTCGAACAGACCATGTTCACCGATCTGCAAATCGGTATCGCCGAAATCAGCGAACTGCACCATAGAGAGTCGCTCTTTACCTACCAGTTGAAGCATCACGGCGACGAAGCGGTGGCGATGCCCCGGGAGCCATCCGGCAAATGGGATTTTCTGCGCCTGCCGAGCGGCTTCAGGTTGAGTATGCAGCATCAGCTCCATGACCCTGTGGGAAAAGCGCCCATCGAGCAGTATGTCTTCAGTGACGGATTGGGTTCGCTCTCCGTTTTTGTCGAGCCTGATACAAGGGAAGAGGCATTCAGGGGAGTCTCCAGATTGGGCGCTATCAACGCCTGGGGCGGGCAGGTCCATGGCTATCAGGTGACGGCGGTTGGTGAAGTGCCGGCGGTGACGATTCTCGGCGTGGTTCAGGGCATGCGGCTCAAACCCGAAAATGATTGAAGAGCCCGCCACCGTCGTCAGCCTGGATGAGGAATACGCCGTCGTGGTAACGGAGCAACGTGCTGCTTGCGGCTCATGCCAGCGTGCCGACGGTTGCAGTACCACAGTGCTGGCGGGGCTTTTCAAACGCCGTCACAACCCACTCAAGGTGCTCAATCCCATCCAGGCAAAACCGGGGGAGCGGGTCATCATCGGATTACGGGAGCAGGCGCTGCTCAAGGTCTCGGTGCTGGCCTACCTGCTTCCGCTCGTGTGTATGATCATGGCAGCGATCCTGATGCAGTGGCTGGCTGCCCGTTTTGCCTGGCAAGTCGGGGAACTCCCACCGGTCGTCGGCGGTCTATTGGGGCTGATTGCCGGGCTACTTTTGCTAAGACGACTCGCCGGACGCAAGAGCGGTGAGCCGGGTTATCAAGTCGTCATTCTACGCCAGGCAGACGCCACCCCTGTGCAACTTGTCTGACGATAGCCAAACAGGGCATATCCGGCGTTAGATCCAATAGTATCCTCCAGGAGCCGTTTCATGAGAGACATTAAATTCCCCATACAAATCCTCGCAGCAATGATACTGGGGCTCTTCTTCATGTTGCCTCTGCAAGCGCGCGAGCTTCCCGATTTTACCGGCCTGGCTGAGCAGAATGCCCCATCAGTGGTCAATATCAGCACCAAGCAACAGTTGGTTCGTCGGCATAAACAGCCGTTCAATATCCCCGATCTGCAAGATTTTCCCGAAGGCAGCCCGTTGGGTGAGCTGATGAGAAAGTTTTTTGGCAATCATGGCTTCCAATTACCTGAAGAGGGGCCGGAAAAGCGCTCTTTGGGGTCAGGATTCATCATCTCCGAGGATGGCTATATCCTCACCAACAACCATGTCGTGGACGAGGCGGATCAAATCCTGGTGCGCATGAATGATCGTCGGGAGTTCGTTGCCGAAGTGATCGGCAAGGACGAGCGCAGCGATATCGCGCTGATCAAAATCGATGCCGATGACCTGCCCGTGGTTGAGATCGGTAATTCAGAACAGCTCAAGGTGGGGGAATGGGTATTGGCCATCGGCTCCCCGTTCGGTTTCGACCATTCGGTCACTGCGGGTATCGTCAGTGCAAAAGGTCGCAATCTGCCGAGTGAGAATTATGTTCCCTTCATTCAGACCGATGTGGCGATCAATCCCGGCAACTCAGGCGGTCCTCTGTTCAATCTTGACGGCAAGGTGGTTGGAATCAATTCCCAGATCTACAGTCGCTCGGGTGGTTTCATGGGACTCTCTTTCGCCATTCCCATCGAGGTGGCGATCAATGTCGCTGAGCAGCTCAAGACCCGCGGGCGCGTCACGCGCGGCTGGTTGGGGGTGCTGATTCAGGACGTGACCAATGACTTGGCCGACAGTTTCGATATGGATCACCCGCGAGGGGCGCTGATCGCCCGTGTATTGCCTGATAGTCCGTCGGAGAAGGCCGGTTTGCAGGTGGGTGATGTGATTCTGGCGTTCAATGGAACAAAGATCGCTACCTCCTCCGAACTGCCTCCGCTGGTGGGTGGCAGCAATGTGGACAAACCGGCTGAATTGAAGATCCTGCGTAACGGCAAGGTCAAGCAGGTGAAAGTGAATATCGGCGAACTGCCGCCGGACGACACCCTGGAGCTTGCCGGCAACCAGGCGCCGAAGGTGTCGGAAAACCGCCTTGGGCTGATGGTCTCCTCGGTCAGCGAGCCATTACGCCAGCAGTTGAACCTGTCTTCGCGTCGGGGGGTGGTGGTTGAGTCCGCCACGGGAAAGGCTTCACGGGAGGCAGGGATTCAACAGGGCGATGTCATTACCATGATGAACAACCGCGAGGTCGAAGGTGTCGAGCACTTTAATCGACTGGTCAAGGCGTTACCGGCCGACAAGACCGTAGCCCTGCTGGTGCATCGCAATACGGGTCCGATCTTTCTCGCCCTGAGAGTCCCTGAAGAGTGATCTGTCTGCACTTCTATTATCGCCATGCGTGCCATTTGTGCGAAGACATGCTGGAGGATCTGGCGCGCCTGCGTAGGGAGTGGGAGTTTGAGCTGATAGAGGTCGATATCGATCAGCGGCCCGAGATACGCGAAAAGTACCATGCCCGGGTGCCGGTCCTCGAGAGCGCTCAGGGCCTCTGCTTGAGTGAGCATTTTCTCGATCAGGCCACGTTACTGAGCTATTTGCAGGGCGCGTGATTTGGTATTATTCCGCCTTTGTGCGTCTGGCGACAGTTGAAACGCCCCGTTTCGGGGCGTTTCTCATTTTATCGGTAAGGGTTTTTATGGCTGATTTGCGACATATCCGTAACTTTTCGATCATTGCCCATATCGATCATGGTAAATCGACCATTGCGGACCGGTTTATCCAGCGTTGCGGTGGTCTCAGTGAACGCGAGATGGCCGAGCAGGTCTGCGACTCCATGGAGTTGGAGCGTGAACGGGGCATCACCATCAAGGCGCAGAGCGTGACGCTTGACTACCACGCCGAGGATGGAGAGACCTACCAACTCAACTTCATCGATACCCCTGGCCATGTGGATTTCTCCTATGAGGTTTCCCGCTCCCTCGCTGCCTGCGAAGGGGCGCTGCTGATCGTGGACGCGGCCCAGGGCGTGGAGGCGCAGAGTGTTGCCAACTGTTACACCGCCATTGAGCAGGGCCTGGAGGTCCTGCCGGTGTTGAATAAGATCGATCTGCCCTCAGCCGAACCGGATCGGGTGATCAATGAGATCGAGGAGATCATCGGTATCGATGCCGGGCATGCCATTCGTGTCAGCGCCAAGACAGGGTTGGGCATCGATGAGTTGCTCGAGCAACTGGTGGCCACCATACCGCCGCCCGGCGGTGATGGCGATGCGCCGCTGCAGGCGCTGATTATCGATTCTTGGTTCGATCCCTATGTGGGGGTCATCTCATTGATCAGGGTCATGAACGGCATCATTCGGCCAAAGGACAAGATGCGCATCATCTCCACCGGACGGGTGTTTCAGGTGGAGAAGGTGGGGGTATTCACGCCTAAACAACTGGATAGGCCGGCATTGGGGAGCGGTGAGGTCGGTTATGTGATCGCTGGCATCAAGGAGATCGACGGTGCGCCGGTCGGCGACACCATCACTTTGGAGAACCGTCAGGCGGATGGACCGCTGCCCGGTTTTGAAGCGATGCATCCCCGGGTCTTTTCCGGGCTCTATCCGGTCAATTCGGACGATTACGAGGATTTACGGGATGCATTACAGAAACTGCGCCTCAACGATGCCGCGCTGCATTATGAGCCCGAGACATCCCAGGCCCTGGGATTCGGCTTTCGCTGCGGTTTCCTCGGTATGTTGCACATGGAGATCGTGCAGGAGCGCTTGGAGCGTGAGTACGACCTCGACCTGATCACCACAGCCCCCTCGGTTGTTTATGAGGTGTTGAAGAATGATGGGGAGCTGATTCATATCGAGAATCCCGCGGCGCTGCCCGATCCCGGTAAGATCGAGGAGGTGCGCGAACCGATTATCGTGGCAACGATTCTGGTGCCCCAGGACTACCTGGGCAATGTAATCACCCTCTGTATCGAGAAGCGTGGTGCACAGAAGAATATGCAATACCTGGCAGGACAGGTTCAGTTGAGCTATCAACTGCCGATGAATGAAGTGGTGCTCGATTTCTTCGACCGTCTCAAGTCGGTGAGCCGTGGTTATGCCTCGTTCGAGTACGAATTCACTCACTTTCAGGCATCGCCCCTGGTGAAGCTGGATATCCTGATTAACGGTGAGCGGGTGGATGCCTTGTCGCTGATCGTGCACCGGGATCAGGCACAGAGCCGAGGCCGTGATTTGACGTCGAAGATGAAGGAGATTATTCCACGACAGATGTTCGAGGTTGCCATTCAGGCTGCCATCGGCAGCAAAATCATTGCTCGCACAACGGTAAAGGCCTTGCGAAAAAATGTCACCGCCAAATGTTACGGTGGCGATATCACCCGAAAGCGCAAACTGCTGGAAAAGCAGAAAGCGGGTAAAAAACGCATGAAACAGGTCGGCAAGGTCGAGATCCCGCAGGATGCCTTCCTTGCCGTGCTGCAGGTAGGTAAGGATAATTAACCCGTACGGGAGAGGATACGCATAAACCATGAATTTTGATTTTCCAACATTTCTTGTTGTCGCCAGTGCCCTGACCGGTGGCATCTGGCTCTTGGATAGCATTTTATTCGCTCCGAAACGGCGTAAGGTTGCCGCCGCCGATGAAGGTGGCGAGACGGATAATGTTCAGGCGGCCCGGAAGGAACCTCTGATTGTTGAATATTCACGCTCTTTTTTTCCAGTGATTTTCGCAGTCCTGATACTGCGCTCCTTTCTCGTGGAGCCCTTTCGCATCCCTTCCGGCTCGATGATGCCGACACTGCTGATCGGAGATTTCATTTTGGTCAATAAGTTCAGCTATGGCATTCGTCTGCCGGTGTTGAATGAGAAGATCATCGATCTGGGAGAGCCTCAGCGTGGCGATCCGGTCGTATTTCGCTATCCCAAGCAGCCCTGGGTGGACTATATCAAGCGGGTAGTGGCCGTGCCGGGTGATACCATCTACTATCGGAACAAGACCCTGTACGTCAACGGGGAGGCGATGCCGCAGACACCCTTGGGACAATACACCGGTGTCGGCAGCGGTGAACGCATGACCGGGGCGCTGATGGCTGTGGAGAACCTGGACGGCACGGAACACACATTATTGATCAATCCTCTGGCGCCGGATCTGCCGATGGGGTGCCGGGTGTTGAGAAACGGACCGATCACCGTTCCAGAGGGAAATTATTTCGTCATGGGCGATAACCGGGACAATAGTAATGACAGCCGTTGTTGGGGGCTGGTGCCTGAAGAGAACCTGGTCGGCAAGGCCTTTGGTATCTGGATGAATTGGGATTCGGATATCAATGCCTTTCCTCCCATTGCCTGGGAGAGGATCGGCAAGGGTATTGATTGAGCAATATTAACCCGGCACCCTAATAGGTTGCGTTCAGGGCTTCAAGAATGCCCTTGATCAAGGCGTGGCTCGCCGGCAAGGGTGATTCCCTTGTCAAGAGCCACAACGCCGAGCAAGGGCATTCTTGAAGCCCCTAACAGATTGATTTAATAAAGATAGGCCGCTGTGTGCCAGCCTACAGACTGCGTTATCAAAACTTACTGTAGGCGTGCTACAGCGGCGTTTTGATGCGCAAGCTGTAGGCTGGCACACAGCGGCTGAACGCAACCTATTAGGGTGCCGGGTTAATAATAACTTAGTCGAGGTAGCTCGAATGTACGCTATACGGAAACAACGTGGACTCACCTTCATCAGCTGGCTGGTCATCCTGATCGTTGCCGGTTTTCTGGCGATGGTCGGAATCAAGATTACTCCCGTCTATCTTGACCATTTTGCAGTGAAAGCAACCTTGGCATCGGTCAAGCAGGAACCCTTCGCTGCGCGCAAACCGGTCAGGGAATTGCGCACTATGATCATGAAGCGCCTGGATATCAACAGCATACGCCATGTCAAGAAGGACCATATCTCCATCAAGCGTGCGAGCGGCGACACCACTATCAATATCGCCTATGAAGTGCGTCGGCCGATCGTGGCGAATATCTCGCTGGTCATGACCTTCAATGAAACCGTCGAGTTGATTGCCAATTGAAAGCGGAAGTCGATAGGCTCTGCCGGGATTTGGGCTATCGTTTCAATGACCCCCGATTGATTGAACAGGCGCTGACCCATCGCAGCGCAGGGGGCAAGAACAATGAGCGCCTGGAATACCTTGGCGACGCCATTTTGGGATTTGTCATAGCCGATGCGCTTTATCACCATTTCAAACAGGCGACCGAGGGGCAGTTAAGCCGTCTGCGCTCGCACCTGGTCAAACGCGACACCCTCGCCAGGATAGCGCGTGAGTTCAACCTTGGCGACTATCTCAACCTGGGGCAGGGCGAACTGCGCAGCGGCGGACAGAGTAGGGACTCCATTCTGGCGGACGGTGTCGAGGCGATTCTGGCGGCCATCTACCTCGATGGCGGTTATTCGGCAAGCCGCGAAGTGATTCAGCGGATATTCACCCCGCGTCTTCAGGGACTGAGTCTGGAGCATCATCAAAAGGATGCGAAGACCCAGCTTCAGGAGTACCTGCAGGCGAAGCGGATTGGTTTGCCCGGTTATGAGATCATGGATGTCAGCGGCAACCCTCATGACCAGGTATTCAGCGTGCTTTGCGAGGTCCCGGAACTTGAACAACGGACGATTGGTCAGGGCACCAGCCGGAGAAAGGCGGAGCAGGAGGCCGCGTCGCAAATGTTAACGGTCTTAAAGCATGGATAAAAGCGCCAACCATTGTGGTTATACCGCCATTGTCGGGCGTCCGAACGTGGGTAAGTCGACACTTCTGAACTGTCTTCTGGGTGTCAGGTTGGCGATAACCTCCCACAAGGCGCAGACGACGCGTCACACCATCCTGGGCATCAAGAGCCTGGCGGCCGGCCAGCTGATCTATGTGGATACCCCCGGCATTCACGACCGCAGCGACAATGCCATGAATCGTTATCTCAATCGTACCGCCAAAACGGCTCTGGCGGATGTGGATCTGGTGATCTTCATGGTCGAGGCACTGCGCTGGACCCGTGAGGATGAAAAGGTGCTGGATCAGATCAAACAGTGTGATGCGCCTGTTATCCTGGCGGTCAATAAAGTCGATCGGTTGAAGCAGAAAGAGGCCCTGCTGCCCTATCTCACCGAAATGTCGAAACGCCACGCCTTCCTGGAGATCGTGCCGATATCGGCCAAGAGCGGCCGTAACCTGCAAACCCTCGAGGATCTGGTGCTGAAGAACCTGCCCGAGGGCGAGAATTTCTATCCTGACGATCAATTGACCGATCGGCCGGAAAAGTTTTTCGCCGCCGAGTTGATTCGTGAGCAGATCACGCGGCGATATGCCGAGGAGTTACCCTACGCCGTCTCTATCGAGATTGAACGCTTTGAGGAGCAGACCGGCCTGTATCGCATCAATGCCGTAGTCTGGGTGGAGAAACCTGGACAAAAGGGTATCATCATCGGTAAGGACGGGCTGGCCTTGAAAGAGGTGGCCACCCAGGCAAGAAAGGCCATGCAACGCTTTTTTGATTGCAAGGTTCATCTTGAACTGTGGGTGAAGGTGAAGAAGAGTTGGTCCAGCGATGAAGCTGCTCTGGTGCGTCTGGGCTATGGTGAATAACGCCTGAAACCAATGAGACATCCCCCGTGTCGCGGTTTGAACTGATCCCCGCATTCGTCATCCATCGGCGGGACTACCGCAACACCAGTCTTCTGCTGGAGCTGTTCACGCCCGACCATGGCAGATTGCCCGCCATCGCCCGGGGAGCCAAATCGGGACGTTCATCCCGCGCCATGCTGCTACAGCCCTTCGGCCCTTTGCTGGTCTCACTCAGTGGTCGGGGCGAGGTAAAGCGTGTTGTTGGTGTGGAGGCCGATGGACGCCCTTATCGCTTGGTCGGCGAGAAGATCTATAGCGGATTTTATTTGAATGAATTGCTGATGCGTCTTCTGGAGCGAAGGGATCCCTATCCCTCTCTCTATCTTTTGTATCATCAACAGCTTGCACGGCTCGCCTCGGAGGAACCGGCGGATCAGTGCCTGCGGGATTTTGAGATCCAGTTGATGAAGGAACTGGGTTACGGGTTGTTACTGGATCATACCGCCGATACCGGCGAGCCGGTAGAACCTGAACAGGTCTATGACTATCTCATCGAGCTGGGGCCGGTGCGATCCGTCGGGGAGCAAACCGATGTGCGGATACATGGACGAACATTGATTTGCCTGGATAATAGGGAGCGGCTGGATGAGCAAGGCGCGTTCGAGGCAAAACGCCTGATGCGTCGTATCATCAGCTTCTATCTGGGCGATAAACCTCTCAAGAGCAGGGAGCTCTTTCAATCCTTGAAATATTAACCCGGCGACCTAATATGTTGCATTCAGGGCTTCAAGAATGGCCTTGATCAAGGCGTGGCTCGCAGCCAATGGTTATTCCCTTGGTAAGAGCCACAACGCGGAGCAAGGCCATTCTTGAAGCCCCTAACAGATTGATTTAATAAAAGACAGGCCGATGTGTGCCTGCCTACAGACTGCGTTATCAAAACTAACTGTAGGAGTGCTACAGTGGCGTTTTGATGCGCAAGCTGTAGGCAGGCACACATCGGCTGAATGCAACATATTAGGTCGCCGGGTTAATAGGCACAGACATGGTTGAAAACGAGATACTACTTGGCATCAACATCGATCACGTGGCGACCTTGCGCCAAGCGCGCGGGACTCGCTACCCGGAACCGGCCCAAGCCGCCCTGACGGCGGAACAGGCAGGCGCTGACGCCATTACCCTCCATTTACGCGAAGACAGGCGCCACATTCAAGACAGGGATGTGGAGATTCTAAGCGGTATGTTGCAGACGCGAATGAATCTGGAGATGGCGGCTACTGCAGAAATGGCGGCGGTCGCTACCCGTTTCCGGCCTCATGACTGTTGTCTGGTGCCGGAAAAACGTCAGGAGTTGACCACCGAGGGTGGTCTCGATGTGGCAGGCAATCTTGACTATATGAAGGACTATTGCAGCGAATTGAGTGATGCGGGTATACGTGTTTCCCTGTTTATCGATGCCGATGCAAAGCAATTGGAGGCCGCCAAGGAGTCAGGTGCGCCAGTGGTGGAAATCCATACCGGGCACTATGCCGATGCGCCATCCGACCGGACCCGGCATGCTGAACTGGAACGCATCATCAAGGCTGTCGATTATGGCAATCGTATCGGTCTTCAGGTCAATGCCGGGCATGGCCTCGATTATCACAATGTGAAGTCCATTGTCGCCATCGACGGCATTATGGAACTCAATATCGGCCATTCAATCATATCCCGCGCGCTTTTTACCGGTCTGGACCGGGCGGTGAGAGAGATGAAGCGATTATGCCGCAAATGAACACATCATATTAGGCTGCCGGGTTAATAACTCGTTCCCATGTTCTATATGGGAACGCATGATATGAACAGGGCGTAGGGTGCGGCCCTGCCGCACCATGCTGGGTTGCGCTCCTGTTTGCTATGACGTGTTTCTTTACTTCGCCCCCCCTGACCCAATACCTTGGGTTCCAGAGCTTCGAGTTACAATGCGGCAGGGCCGCATCCTACGAAGCTCGTAGAACATGGGAACAAGATGAACTCCGAAACTTGAGTAATAATAGTAAATTGCGAGTATTTGCGGTGATTGGCGTCCATTTGCGGCTAAAGCAGGGCCTGCGGATCGAATAGCGATATCAGCTTCGGCTTCATGGCTTGCTCATGCGCTCTGGCAGCCAAATGAACTGCTTACAGATAGGCGACAGGTCAACACCTGTCATTTGATGCAGGTCTTCCGCACGGGATGTCAGGATTGATTTATTGGGCAGTGGTGAGGCTGAACAGTAGAGTACGATATTCTCAACCGCCGCTACATCGAATAATACAACCCAAGGGAATACACGGCGTATCTTCAGCAGAATATCGACCATTTCGGCTTCGTTTGATGGTAGTAGGTTCAATGCCAGAACGCCCCCTTTGCTAAGCGTCTGTGCCGCATCCTGATAAAACGATGCGGTTTGCAATGGCGTCTCCGAGTCCCGTTTCAAATAGATATCACACAGAATGATATCGAATTGTCGCCGGTTCTTTTTCAGGAAGCGCTCAGCGGCGTCGAGAGCTACCGGATGTGATACGGGCAGGTAGAAGAACGCTCTGGAGAGCTCGATCATTTGCGGATCGATCTCCACCGAGACAAGAGCGATATCGGGAAGGTGTGACAGCACAAAGCGTTCGATGGCTCCACAACCCAGGCCGAGGTTGAGCAAGCTGCCGGGACGCTGCATAAGCAGCAGGCAACAGAGCAGACCCTTGATGTATTCGAGGAGCGGATAGGCGGGTTCGTTCAACAGCATCACCGACGCTATCGGGCCGTCATTGAGACTGACCCAGCGAAGCCCCTCATGCTCGAGGACCTGCCGGTCCGAACCCTGGCGATGGATGATATCTGCCTGGGTATGCTGCAACCGCTCAATATCGATGCTAGCCTGCATTTCTCACCAGGAGTACTAGTCAAGCATTGATATAACTGACAAGCTGCTCAATGACAAACTGTTGATCTTCGATGATCGCCTTGACCAGATCGCCGATGGAGATGATGCCGAGCAGTTTTCCATCTTCTATCACCGGGAGATGGCGGACACGTTTTTCCGTCATGATCGCCATGCACTCTTGTATGGTTTGGTTTGGCTTGGCCACTGCTACATGGCTGGTCATGATCTGAGCCACCCGGGTCTCTTTCGCGGTGCGTCCTTGCAAGGCGATGTCCCGGGCATAGTCTCGCTCGGTAAAGAGACCTACGGTTTGATCCTTGTCCAGCACTACGAGTGAGCCGATGCCTTTATCGGCCATCAGCGTCAATGCATCGAAAACCGAGGCATCGCTATCGATGGTTACGATATCGAAACCTTTACTTTGTAGTAGTTGGTTGACTGTGCGCATACCTGCTCCTCCTTAACGATTATTGTTCTTGCATCGCCTCTGATCGATTCAGAGCCTCTAATGAATAATAGAATATCATACCAGCTTGGCGAACTTGTCGCTCTTAGCCATGAACCAGAAGCGTTCCAAGAAGGCTTCAAGGTTCAGAGAAAATGGGTGCTGATCTTTGTGCGCCAAACAGGGTAAAATCGACGCCATGAACTATAAAACCATCGAAGACTTTGTCGGTAACACCCCTCTGGTCAGGTTACAGCGGCTAGCGGGCGGCAGTGCCAATACCCTGCTGGTGAAACTGGAAGGGAACAATCCGGCCGGATCGGTCAAGGACAGGCCGGCACTGAGTATGATCCGCCTTGCCGAGGCGCGCGGCACCATTGCGCGGGGGGATTGCCTGATTGAGGCGACCAGTGGCAATACCGGCATCGCCCTGGCCATGGCGGCGGCGATCAAGGGTTACCGGCTGATTCTGGTTATGCCGGAGAACATGAGCCTTGAACGCCGTGCGGTGATGAAGGCCTACGGCGCCGAATTGCTGCTGACGCCGAAAGCGGGCAGCATGGAGGCCGCCATCGACAAGGCCAGGGAGTTGGAGGCCGCGGGCGAGGGTGTGATTCTGGATCAGTTTTCCAATCAGGACAATCCGCAGTCTCATTTTGCAGGAACAGGGCCGGAGATATGGCGTGAGAGCGAGGGCGAGGTGACCCATTTCGTCAGCGCCATGGGCACCACCGGCACCATCATGGGTTGCTCCGCCTATTTCAAATCCATGAATCCGGCGATAGAGATCGTCGGCGTACAGCCGATGGAGGGGGCCAGTATTCCCGGGATTCGGCGCTGGCCAGAGGCCTATCTGCCGAAGATCTATGACGCCAGCCGGGTGGACAGGATTATCGATGTCTCGCAGGAGGATGCGGAGGAGACCACGCGGCGACTCGCCGCCAGCGAAGGCATATTTGCCGGCATCTCTTCCGGCGGCGCCGTGGCTGCCGCGCTGCAACTCTCCACCATGGTGGAAAATGCCGTGATCGTTACCATCATTTGCGATCGTGGCGATCGCTATCTCTCCACCGATGTCTTTCCGGCCAGCTGATCATGGGCCGCAGACGTAGACGCAGGCAACTTCCCGCTGAACCGGTCGAGGCAGAGATTGAATCCCTGACCCATGACGGCAAAGGGGTCGCGCATATCGAGGGAAAGGCAACCTTTATCCATGGCTCATTGCCGGGAGAGCGGGTGCGTTTTCGCTACTCCGGGCGCCGGCGCAAATATGACGAGGGCAGGGTGATCGAGGTACTGAACGCCTCGCCACAGCGGGTAGAGCCTCGCTGTGATCAGTTCGGCGTCTGTGGTGGCTGCAGCCTGCAGCATCAGGACCCCGAGGCCCAGTTGGTGAATAAGCAGCAGGCGATGCTCGATGCCTTGCAACAGATCGGCAAAGTGACGCCTGGCGAGGTGCTCCCGCCGCTGGTCAGCGGTTCTTCCTGGGGCTACCGCCGCAAGGCCCGCTTGGGGGTGCGTTTCGTACCCAAGAAGGGCGGCGCCCTGGTCGGCTTTCGTGAGCGAGGCTCCTCTTTTGTCGCCGATATCGAGCATTGCCATATCCTGCATCCCAGAGTGGGTGAGTTGTTGCCGCAACTCCGCCTGCTGATTGATCAACTCTCTATTCGTGATCAAGTGCCACAGATCGAAATGGCCATGGGGGATGAAACCTGTGTATTGATTTTTCGCGTCCTTTCCACACCTTGCGATGACGATTTGTCGAAACTCGATCGATTCGCCCATCAGCACCAGCTGGAGATCTACCTTCAGGAGGGCGGGCCTGAGAGTATCAGGCCGCTAGGCGGGGGAGGGGTGGCGTTGACCTATGACTTGCCGGCGTTTGATTTAAGGTTCTATTTCGAGCCCAGCGACTTTACCCAGGTCAATAGCGACATCAATCGGCAAATGGTCCATCGCGCAATCGCCATGCTGCAATTGAACGGGGATGATCAAGTACTCGATCTGTTCTGTGGATTGGGCAATTTCACCCTGCCGCTCGCCCGCGGCGCAGGCAGCGTCACCGGGGTCGAAGGGGATGCCGGCCTGGTCGCCAGGGCGAGAGAGAATGCCGAGCGAAATGGTATCGACAACACCAGCTTCTACACCGCCAATCTTTATGAAACATTGGAGAACCAACCCTGGTTGCAGCGGCGCTTCAATAAAGTGTTGCTTGACCCGCCGCGCAGCGGCGCTCAGGAAGTTCTGCATCAGCTACCGTTTGTCGGCGCTGAACGTATTGTCTATGTCTCCTGCTATCCAGACACCCTGGCGAGGGATGCCGGTATCCTGGTACACGACCTCGGATACCGGCTGATCAGTGCCGGTGTCATGGATATGTTTCCCCATACCACCCACGTGGAGTCGATCGCACTGTTTGCAAAGAGTTGACATATGCCTTTAGAAATAGAGCGTAAATATCTAGTTATTAATGATAATTGGAAAGAGCATGTAGTCAGTCAAGTGGCCATAAAACAGGGTTACCTGGCAACGACGCCAAAGGCCAGTATCCGGGTGCGCTTGGCTGGCGAGGAGGCCAACCTCAATATCAAAAGCAGGACCGTGGGGCTCAGCCGTAGTGAATACGAGTATCCCATCCTGCTGGAGGATGCCCAGGAGATGTTGGACAATCTGGTTGCCGGGGCAGCCATTGACAAGGTGCGCTATAAGGTCCGATGCGGCGACCACCTGTGGGATCTGGATGTGTTTCATGGCGCCAACCGAGGGTTGCTGGTTGCCGAGGTGGAGCTGAGTTCCGAAGAGGAGACCTTCCAAATGCCCGATTGGGCGGGGGAGGAGGTCTCGACGGATACCCGCTACTATAATGCCAGCCTGGTAAACCATCCTTTCTGCGATTGGTAACGGCTTATGAAACGGTGGAGTCACGCTATTCTGCCGACGCTCCTATTGCTCCTCACCGCCTGCGGTGAGCCAGCGGATCGGATCCTGCGCATGGGCCTTGCGTCTGCGCCGTTGAACCTGGATCCCCGCTACACGGTCGATGCCACTGCCGAGCGAATCAACCGGCTGCTCTATCAGCGCCTGATCGAGTTCGATGCGCGCAGCATGCCGACGCCGGGGATTGCCGACTGGCAGCGATTGACGTCGCGTCACTACCGCATCCGACTCAATGCACGGGCAGGCCCCTTCATGCATGGTCGACGGGTCGATGCGGATGATGTGATCGCCACCTATCGCTATGTGCTCGATCCCGACAAAGTCTCTCCGAGACGCACCACCCTGACCCTGATCGAGTCGATCAGCAAAGTTGACGCGTTGACGGTCGATTTCCATCTCTCCCGGACCGACCCCCTGTTTCCCGCTTATCTCACCCTTGATATTCTGCCCGCCGATCTGCTCGCCAAGTCACACGATTTCGCACGTCTACCCGTGGGTAGCGGCCCCTTTGTCCTGCATGCCTGGCCGGAGCCAGGCAAATTGCTGTTACAGCGACGCAACGACCGGCAACTGATCGAATTGTTGGAAGTGAAGAATCCGACAGTCAGGGTACTGAAACTGCTGCGGGGCGAGATCGATCTGCTGCAAAACGATCTCTCCCCTGAACTGATCGGATACCTCGCATCAAAGAGCAGTATCGAGTTGCAGCGGCGGTTTGGCAGCAACTATACCTATATCGGCTTCAATCTGCAGGATCCGCACACGGGTGATCCGAGGGTGCGCCGCGCCATTGCCCATGCCATCGACCGACAGGCGATCATCGATCGGGTAATGGCTGGCGCCGCGCGTCGGGCAGAGGCCCTGTTTCCGCCGGAGCATTGGCTGGGATCGGGGCAACTCACTGCGCATGGCTACGATCCCGCTACTGCCAGGCGGCTGTTGTCGGAAGCGGGTTTCGGCGCTGGAAATCCGTTGCGGTTGGTCTATAAAACCTCCAGCGATCCCTACCGGATTCGTCTTGCCACTATCATCCAGAGCCAACTCAAGGCAGTGGGGATAGAGGTCGATCTGCGCAGCTATGATTGGGGCACACTGTTTGGCGATATCAAGGCCGGCAATTTTCAGCTCTATAGTCTGAGTTGGGTGGGTCTTCGCACACCGGACAGCTTTAGGTATATCTTTGCCAGTGACTCTTTGCCGCCGATGGGGGCCAACCGGGGGCGCTATGCCAACTCCTTGGTGGACGATCTGCTGCGACGGGCAGAGGCGGCGGGAGCATTGCCAAAGCAGGCCGTCCTCTATCAGCGGATACAGCAGCAGCTCCATGAGGATCTACCCTATGTCTCTCTTTGGTATGAGGGCCAGGTGTCTGCCCAGGGAGAACGGGTCAGGGGGTATCGATTGATGGCGGATGGCAATTACGACGGACTTGCGCAGGTGAGTCTATATCAAACAGAGGAACCGCAAGATGCCCGATCTGCAGTTGCGCATTGAGTTGTCGCTCCAGCGGCTCTCCTGTATCGAAGCCGGCCGGGTGACCGATAGCTTCCCGGTCTCGACGGCGAAAAACGGCGCCGGGGAGCAGAGTGACAGCGGCTGCACGCCGCGAGGCAGGCATAGGATAAGATTGAAGATCGGCGAAAGGTGTGAAGAAAATACGGTCTTTGTCGGGCGGCGCGCCACCGGTGAGCGCTACAGCAGGGAACTGGCGGAAAAGGAGCCTGGCAGGGACTGGGTTCTGACGCGGATTCTCTGGCTGACCGGACTCGAACAGGGAAAGAACCGGGGGGGGCGGGTCGATAGCTTGCGCCGGTTTATCTATATCCACGGCACACCGGACGAGGAGCCGATGGGTGCTCCCGCATCCCATGGTTGCATCCGTATGCGCAATCGGGACCTTGTGGCGCTCTTCGACCGGGTCGAGAGAGGTACCCTGGTGGAGATTGTGGAGTGATGGGAGCGTTTTTGATCTCACGCCTGCTGAGCGCCCTGGTAGTGATGCTGGGGGTGGTCTGCCTGGTGTTTTTACTCATCCACCTGGTGCCCGGGGATCCGGTGGACGTCATGCTCGGGGAGTCGGCCAGGCCTGCCGACAGGGAGGCGCTGCGCACCCGTCTCGGACTCGATCAACCGATGGCGATCCAGTTGGGTCACTATTTCAAGGGCCTTGCCGTGCTGGATCTGGGTGTTTCCCTACACGCCAAGCAACCGGTTGCCGAACTGCTTGCCGCGCGTATCCCCGCTACCCTGGAATTGGCGCTGGCAGCAATCTCATGCGCCCTGCTGATCGCCATCCCCCTGGGTATAGTCGCAGCCGTGAAACGGGGAGGGGCTTGGGACTGGGGCGCCATGGGATTCTCCATGCTGGGCGTCTCGATCCCCAACTTCTGGCTGGGACCGATGCTGATTCTCTGTTTCTCTCTCTGGCTCGGCTGGACCCCGGTGAGTGGCCGGGAGGGGACTGCCAGCCTGATTCTGCCTGCCGTGACATTGGGCACGGCCTTTGCCGCCATCCTGGCGCGGATGGTGCGCAGCAGCCTGCTGGAGGTGTTGGGAGAGGACTTTGTACGTACGGCAAGGGCCAAGGGGGTGGATGAACCCCGGGTGATCTGGCGGCATGCGATGCGCAATGCCTGGCTGCCAGTGGTCACTCTGCTCGGATTGCAATTCGGAGCGCTGTTGGGCGGGGCGGTGGTCACTGAGGTAGTGTTCGATTGGCCGGGGATCGGCTCGCTGATGATTGAAGCCATTCAGACACGTGACTATCCGCTGGTGCAAGGGTGTGTATTGTTCATCAGTCTTGCCTATCTGCTGGTGAATACCCTGACCGATATCCTATATGGCCTGATCGATCCGCGTATCCGTGACGGAGCCGGCGCATGATCCAGGTGATCCGCCGCTGGTTACCCTTTTTGCCGCTCACGCTCTGGGCGATGGCCGCCCTGACCGGCGGCTGGTTGAGCACATCCGCCAACCTGATCGATCTGGAGAGGATTCTTCATCCTCCCGATCCATCCGGCCTGCTCGGCTACGACGATCTGGGTCGTCCGGTCCTGCAGCGTCTGATGGCGGGCGCCCAGACCTCGTTTCTGGTGTCGATCGGCGTAGTGAGCCTCTCTGCCTTGTTCGGCACCGCCGTCGGCCTGGTGGCCGGCTATCGGGGCGGGTGGCTGGATCTGCTGCTGGTGAGGGTGATCGATGTCTTTCTCGCCTTTCCCGGCATCCTGTTGGCGATCGCCCTGGCGGGGGTGATGGGGCCGGGGATCGATAATTTGATTATCGCCCTCTCTGTTGTGGGATGGGTGGGCTACGCACGGCTCAGCCGAGGCCAGGTGCTGTCGCTCAGAGAACGTGATCATGTTGCGGCAGCCATCGCCCTGGGCAGCTCCCAGTGGTTCATCCTTACCCGGCATCTGTTGCCGTTGTTGCTGGCCCCATTGATCGTGGAAGCGACATTCGGCATAGCCGGGATGGTGATCGCCGAGGCGGGACTCTCCTTTCTCGGGCTAGGGGTGCAGCCTCCCGACGCCTCCTGGGGAAGCATGATCCGAGACGGCGCCGGTTATATGCTGATGGCGCCCCATATGGTGCTGGCTCCTGGGATGGCGATCATGCTGGTCGTGCTGTCACTCAACCTGATGGGTGATCGTCTGCGGGATCGTCTCGATATTCGTATGCGTGCCTATTGAACGAAAAAGGTGGTGAAGAAAAGCGCCTTAAGGTTCTCCATTCCACTCAGTTCCTTCATGAGCCTGCCGATCTCTGACAGGGCCTTCCTGCGCAGCGCCTCTTTGCCGGCAGGGGTCCTGACCGAATTGCCGTCCTGTTCCGACAGCAGTAACAGCAGGGCATGGCGAATGGCCGGGCCGTGCAGCTTGAGCGCTTCGAGAAAGCCCTCGTCGTCGGTCATCAGTTGAATGTCGCAGCGGATATATTTTCCGCCTGTCGCCAGATTGGCAACCAGCGCGGGTTTGATCTGATAATAACTGATCGTCGCCGGCTCTTTGGCCTCTTCAACTTCAACGCCATCTGCAACTTCATCCTCAGCCGGCGACAATGGAGCAAAAAGCATCAGCATTGCAAATATTAACACGGCGGCTGAACACGACATATTTAGTTGTCGGGTTAATAAGATCCGGGATAAACGCATGGCAACAACCCTATTGCATACAACCTTGGTTTTCACTTCATCTATGTTTGCGGCATACTGCAGGAAATATTGAATGGGGCGAAGTGCATGAGTTTGGGACCCGTCATGCTCGATCTGGAAGGGTCGGCGCTCAGCGCCGAAGAGAGACGGCTGCTGAATCATGCGGCGGTTGGCGGTGTCATCCTATTTACCCGTAACTTCGAGTCACAAAGGCAGTTGACCGATCTGTGCGCGGAAATCCATGCCGTCAGAAATCCTCACTTGCTCATCGCGGTAGATCAGGAAGGCGGGCGGGTGCAAAGGTTCAGAGAGGGGTTTTCGCCCCTTCCGCCGGCGGCTTGGTATGGCGAGCAGTATCAGAATCAGCCGGAACAGGGCCTGAGACTGGCTGAGCAGGGAGGCTGGCTGATGGCCTCGGAGCTGCGCGCTTGCGGGGTTGATTTCAGTTTCGCACCGGTTCTCGATCTGGGGTACGGGGTTAGCGAAGTGATCGGAGACCGCGCATTTTCGAAAAACCCCGAAACAGTCGCCCGGCTGGCGCAAGCCTGGATGCAGGGTTGTCACAGCGCAGGCATGGCCGTGGTCGGCAAGCACTTTCCCGGTCACGGCGGTGTCGAGGCAGATTCCCATCTTGCGTTGCCGGTGGACCAGCGGCGTTTTGAGGACCTGGAAATGGAAGACCTGCGCCCCTTCGAACGCATGATACATGCCGGGATGGAGGCGATCATGCCGGCGCATGTCATCTATACGCACATTGATAGGGATCTGGCGGGCTTCTCCCGTTTCTGGCTGCGTAAGGTGTTGCGTCAACAACTCGGATTTCAAGGGGTTATCTTCAGCGATGATCTCAACATGGCGGCGGCGGAAGAAGCCGGGGATTATGGGGATCGCGCTTCGACAGCCCTATCAGCCGGTTGCGACATGATACTGATATGCAATAATCGTCCCGCCGCCTTGGAAATACTGGCGCGACTCGCAGATTACACGGATCCTGCAGCCCATGTGCGGCTGGTGAGAATGCATGGTCGAAAACATACAACCTTACAACAAGTCCATCTCGATCCACGTTGGAAAAGTGCAGTCAACAGGCTGTCAATCGTTCCGGAAGAGGCCAGCCTCGACCTGGATCTTGAGTAGCAATCAAAGGAACTCAATGAGCATTACGCAACAACAGGCGGCCGAGGTATTGGCGACAGCCGATTTAATCTATTCACAGACCGAGGTGGAGCAGGCGCTTGATCGCATGGCGATTGAGATCACCGGAAAACTGTCGGGGGAAGATCCATTGGTGCTATGCGTGTTGAACGGCGCCCTGATACCCACCGGTCATCTATTGACGCGATTGAATTTTCCCTTGCGTCACGATTACATCCACGCCACTCGCTACCGAGGAGGGACCTCAGGCGCCGAGCTGGAGTGGATAGGTCGACCCAGTACCTCGCTGGTGGGGGAGACGGTACTGGTGGTTGATGACATTCTGGATGAAGGGGTGACCCTCTCGGCCATCGTGGCCGCTTGCAGAGAGGCCGGCGCCAAGGCGGTTTTTTCTGCGGTGCTGGTCGAGAAACTGCATGAAAAGGGGAACGGTTTCGTGGCCGATTTTGTGGGCCTGACGGTCGAAGACCGCTATGTCTTCGGCTACGGCATGGACTTCAAGGGATACCATAGAAACGCACCCGGCATCTTCGCGGTGCAGGAAGGTAAGTGATTTCCCTTATATATTTTGCCGCTACGCAAGGGTAATCCCGAGTGTAATTTTCTATAAAAATACTAGTAAAATTAAGTGTCTATTGCCATTTCCCGATTAATGGTACAAGCTTGAACATAGTGTGCTTAACTTGGCTTAGACCAAGCGGCACTTTGATTACAGCAGCATACGCTTGTCTCTGTTTTATACACCAGGGGCGAGTCATTTAAGGAGGGTAGAGAGTGAGTACATTAGAAAGCCTGAAAGGCAGTCATACTGATATGCAGGAAATCATCAGTGATCTCAGAGCTATGATGACCAGGGAGCAGTTGAGCATACGTCCAAACGCCATGACAGCGCATAAAATGATCTGTGATCTGGCGGAAAAGATGAAAGTTCATATGTCAGAACAGGATAGAGGCATCTACCCCGATCTGCTGACCCATCAGGATCCGAAGCTGAAATCGATGGCGTGGGGCTTCCTGAACGGCCAAAAGCCGATGAGAAAGCAGTTTGACCAGTACCACGGCAGGTGGTTGAAGAACTGTGATTTCAACTTCACTGATGAATTCATTGCTGATACGTTTGAGGTCTTCGACATGATCGAGGACCGGATACAGCGTGAAGAGACGATCCTGATTCCCACATTAGAAAAGTCCGGGGTATTTGCCCGGGCGGTATAAACATCAGGATGGATGGAGGAAAAGTGTAGAGGGGGGGCGTTCTTGCCCCCCTTTTTTTTACAAATTCTTTTCCGTCTGGCGAGAAATACGGACTAGTACTCCTTCAACATGATAATGATGGGTTCAGCGCTCCTGTGGTGTTTCGCGGCAAGGCGCAGTGCGCAGGCAGGAGTGGCACATGGATGTACCGTTTACGGACCGAAGGATGGAATGGCCTGAGTCCTTGTCAAGCACTGCAACGCCGCCGCGGGACACCACAGGAGCGCCCGAAGGGTTGGTCTGTCAGCGTCCATGACCGCGTTGCGCCTCTTGTAAAGGACTCAGGCCATTCACCGCGAGGCGCGCCTTGTCCTGAACGCTGACAGACCAACTGAACTCATCATTATCATGTTGAAGGAGTACTAATGATCAGCCATGGCATCTCTGTAAAAGAACCTCTAAGATACCCCACTGGAACTTATATTCAACAATTCAATTTTCCCTGAGGAGGTACTAAGTGGGCGTACTTGTCGGCCGAGAGGCACCTGATTTTTCTGCAGCGGCGGTGCTGGGTGATGGATCGATCGTGGATGACTTTAATTTCAGAAAGACGATAGAAAACAAATACGCAGTGCTGTTTTTCTACCCGCTGGATTTCACCTTTGTCTGTCCTTCAGAGCTGATTGCGTTCGATCACCGCCTGAACGAGTTTAAAAGACGCAATGTGGAAGTCATCGGGTGTTCCGTCGATTCCCATTACACCCATAATGCCTGGCGTAATACGCCGATCAACCAAGGTGGCATCGGCCCTGTCGGCTATTCGTTGGTGGCCGATTTGAACCATGCCATCTGCAAGGCCTACGATGTGGAAACCCCGGACGGCAATGTGGCCTTTCGCGGTTCCTTTCTCATCGACAAGGCCGGTGTGGTGCGCCATCAGCTGGTGAATGATCTGCCCCTAGGACGAAATATCGATGAAATGTTGCGCATGGTCGATGCCCTTCAGTTCAACGAAGCACATGGGGAAGTCTGTCCCGCCGGTTGGCAAGAGGGCGACGACGGCATGAAAGGCACGCCGCAAGGTGTAGCCGATTATCTGGCCGGTCATGCGCAAGGTTTATAGTTCAATCAATCGATTTTCCTGCCTTTCTTTACCGGGTACAATGTCGTAATTCAATGGCGGAAAAGCGGGATGTGACCCTAACATAGCCCCTTTGGGGGCTTTCATCTACTACCACAGAGCGGGTAGTAGATGATTAGCAAGGAACCGACGCGGCTTAAAGAATAATGATGAGACTGGCCATCATAGGCGGAACGGGCCTGGATAAAATCCAGGACCTTGAAATCACTCACCGGGAGGTCTGTCATACACCTTTCGGTGAGCCTTCCGCCGCATTGACCCATGGTAAAATCGATGGCCGTGAGGTTGTCTTTCTACCTCGTCACGGGGCTTCGCATATGATTCCCCCCCATCGCGTCAACTACCGGGCGAATCTCTGGGCACTGCGGCATCTGGGCATAGAGACCATAATCGGCGTAGCGGCGGTGGGCGGTATTACCGCCGAAATGGCGCCGGGGCGCATTGTCGTACCCGATCAGATCATAGACTATACATTCGGGCGTGATCATACGATCTATGAAACCGACCTGAGCCAGGTCACCCATATCGATTTTACCTACCCATACAGCGAGGATCTCAGGCAGCAGCTTATCGATGCGGGTCGGATCAGTGGTGTCGATTCGGTGGCTGGGGGTGTCTACGGCGCCACCCAGGGACCGAGATTGGAGACGGCCGCCGAGGTTGTGCGCATGGAGCGTGACGGCTGTGACATTGTCGGCATGACCGGCATGCCAGAGGCAGCCCTGGCGAGGGAGTTCAATCTCAGCTACGCCTCTTGTTCGGTGATTTCGAACTGGGCGGCGGGTAAGCAGGAATCTCCCATCAGCATGAAGGAAATCGAAAAAAATCTTATCAGCGGCATGGAGCAGGTGAAGATGCTGCTAGTAGCGCTGCTACACAAGACAGACTGACGCCGAGATGTCTTTCGGCATGGAATTCAGTAAATTACCGGGTATAGGGTACAATATTCGAATGATTATCTGCGTGCTGAAGGGGAATTACCATGGCTGACGAGACGACTAACTCTGAAGATAGGGTGGAAAATCAACCGAAGGTGGAAACAGCCACAGTAAAAAAGAAGGCGGCTGGGAAGAAGCGGGTGGCAAAGAAAAAAGCAGCCGCTAAGAAACGGGTTACAACCAAGAAAAAAGCCGTTGCCAAGAAGAAAACCCCAGCAAAGAAGGCGGTCGCCGATAAGGTAACCGGTACAGAGGGGGCTGCAGCGGTTGCGACTGTGGCGGACTTGACGCCGCCTGATGCTCCGCGGCAGGGAGCCAAACCTGACGAACCAGAAGCAGCCAAGTCAGAACCCAAGGCGGCGGCGCCGACAACGGTTGCCGTTGCGAGTGCGATGTCATCCAAGTCCCAGCCTGTCGAAACCAAACCAGCCTCAACATCTGAACAGACTGCCTCTTCAGATGTCATCATTCAGGCTCAGATTAAAAAAGATAACCCCCCGGAGGAACCGTCGATGTCAACCGATTCAAAAAGTGCGGGTGGCTTTTGGTTAAAAGTCATCTTTTGGCTTGTCATCATCATTCTTGGTTTTATGTATATCCGATCACTGGCAAAGAATCCGTCCACTGAATCCGCGGCTTCCACAGCGGAAGTGCAGCATGAAGAGACGGCTTCATTGAGCGATCCAGGATCGGAGGAGCGTGGCTATACAGACGAGACCACTGTCTTGTCCCTATCCGATACGGATAGCGACAGTGAGCCGGCTGTCACGGAGAGTGCGACCTCACAACAGGATCAGGCCTCCGCCACCGGTGACCCGGAGGTATCCCGTGGCTTGGTTTCCGGTTTGAGCGTCAGTCAGGGGAAACCGACCCTCCAGGCCATTCCGAGTGAGCCGGCTACTGCCGATGAAGCGAGCGAGGCAGCAGCGGAGAGCAAAACAACTGAATCCGCGACGGCACAGGAGGGGGTGGCGCCCCCATCCACGCAGGCCTATTACGGCGGTTCATCGGCGGGATCCGTTGCTCAAACACAGGGGGATCAGGCGCCACAGACCATGCGTGAGTTGCATGCGGAATCCGTGAGCAAGATACTTAAGGAGTTTGACGATCTCCGTGATGCAGCGAAGGCGGAAATGGAGGCCATGCGCAATCTGATGCAGGCTGAACGAGAGCTGCAGGAAGCCATGGTTCCCCCCCGGCCTCCTGTCTATCAACGCCCTTGGCGTGGACCGGCCTACCATCCATATGGCGCTTATCCGCCGGCAAGAGGCTACTCACCCTATGCCAGGCCTTGAGACTGGGGCGGATAGAAAGTAGAGCGTATCAAGCGAATTCAAGGTGAATTGGTCCGCAAATGAACGCGAATAAACGCAAATTAATTCAATCTAGTATAGGACACTATACTAGGTAAACCACCGCCTCAGGCGGTGAGAGACAAAGAGGCTCTGCCGTGCCAGGGTGCAATGGGTTGACAGGTTCAGGCAGGGAGGTTGAAACTGGCCCCTTGTTGAGAGCCTAAGATGAAAAGAAACTCTCGCAAAGTCCGCAAAGTACCCTCGGGCCATGTCTTGTTGGCGCACTTTGCGAGCTTGGCGAGAGAAATTGTGCTTTCCCGGCTAGTTGAGGAAAACAAGGATTCAAGGCGTAGGGTGCGGCCCAGCCGCACCGTGCTAAGGGCTGGCAGCGTTCATTCACAGCCAACCAATTTTTACTCGAGATGCGCCAAGGCCGGATCATAGTCCGGCTCTTGAACAATCTCCGGTACAAGCTGTGTGTAGAGCACGTTGTTGCTTTCATCCAACACCACGACAGCTCGCGCGCAAATGCCAGCCAGCGGTCCATCGGTGATCAATACGCCATAATCCTTGGCAAAGTTGCGATTTCGCATCATCGAGAGGGGGATCACGTTTTCAACCCCCTCCGCGCTGCAGAAGCGGCCTTGCGCAAATGGCAGATCAGCAGATATGACCAGGGCAACAGCGTTGGATTTGTCAGCCATGGCCTGATTGAATTTGATGGTCGATGTTGCGCATACCTCTGTATCCAGGCTGGGCAGGATGTTCAGTAGTTTCCTCTTGCCGGCATAGTCGCTGAGCGAGACGTCGGAGAGGTCTGCCGCTGTGAGTGAGAATGCCGGTGCAACGCTGCCCACTGTGGGGAGATCGCCATTGGTATTGATCGTGTTTCCTTCAAGGGTGATTGTCGACATGATCTTTATCCTGATTGGGTTGTAGGTGGAGAAAAGTTATGTCCTGCTGCCAGTCTAATGCCCTATTCGGCCCTGAATCACCCTTGGGTGATTTCCCTATGGATATCCGGACTCACCTTCTGCGTGATCGATAGTATGGTTTGTTGCAATGGATCCGACATGTCACGGATATCACTGATGTTGATAATCTCTTCGAAGGAGGGAATGCCAGAGATTTCAGTATTTTGAATGATGATCTCATCCGATGGCAGCATGGTTGAGACAGGGCATGAGATCAATATCACCGAGAGTTCTCCCAAACCCTCCAGACGTGTAGTTTCCAGGCGAAAACGCAGTCCTTCAAGGAGACTCACCAAGCCGGGTCTGTTCTCGAGCACGAGTTCCAGTGTCAGGCACTGTAGCAGGGCATGGGACAACTCATCCCTGACCTGATTGCGATTGCCATTCAACAGATCGAGGAGTTTTTTAGGCTGCATGTCGGGGTAGGAGAGCACCCATTTCAAAGGCGAAGTCACCGTGAGATGGGCGGATTTGCTATCCAGGGTGGCGGTGTAAGGGTACTCGATCGGCGTCAGGGCTGGGGTTGCCGCAAATACATCCAGCGGTGAAGAGATCTCCGTGTTCAACGAGAAAGGTTTTTGTCCCGCGATGGACTGAAATCTGCTTTTAAGGTCCCGGAACGCCTTTTCAGCCCCTTTCAGCGGTGTCTTGGATCCGCCACGGATGTGCTCTCCCAATATCGACAGCGGTGAGAACAGGGGGCCAAGCGTCGACAGATAGGCCTTCAGGTCGGTTTCGATCCGTTCCGAGATCGACCTTGTGAGTTTGCGTAGTTCAAGAAGTCTTGGAATATCGAATGTGTCACTCATCTGCCGGCCCACCCACTATATCTATTAAGCCAAATATATCATGCAGGTGTTGGTTTCGAACCCCGCCTGCCCAGTGAAAGCTGATTAAAGAAGAGGTTAGCATCAATGTGATTTATTATTAACCCGGCAACTAAGTATGTCGTGTTCAGCCGTTGTGTGCCTGCCTACAGCAAGTTTTGATAACGCAGTCTGTAGGCAGGCACACAGCGGCCTGTCTTTTTATATCAATTGGTTAGGGGCTTCAAGCATGCGCTTGCTCGGCGTTGTGGCTCTTGACAAGGGAATCACCCTTGCCGGCGAGCCACGTCTTGATCAAGTGCATGCTTGAAGCCCTGAACACGACATACTTAGTTGCCGGGTTAATAACTATATCACCATTTGCTACACTCTATCAGGGATGGCATAGACATGACATAAGAAATACGAGTGATAATCTTACAGTTGTAGGAGGGGGACGGACAATTGGATATTCAGCAACCGATGCCTGAGTCGATCGGTAGATTCAGCCTCATTGAAGAGATCGGTGAGGGGGCCATGTCGATTGTCTACAAGGCATTCGATCCAGAAATCAATCGCACTCTGGCAATTAAACTGCTACGTGGGGAGTGTGCCGCAGACCCCGAATACCGTTACCGTTTTCTGCAGGAGGCGAAGGCCGCCGGGAAGCTGACGCATCCCAATATCGTCACCATCTTCGATGTCGGCGAAGCCGATCAGGGACCCTATATCGCGATGGAGTTTCTGGAGGGCCGGACACTCGAGGAGATGATGGATTCCGACACCCAGATATCGACCCGGGAAGCCGTGGTGTACGGCATCCAGCTGGCTGAGGCATTGGACTACTCGCATGCCCGCGGTATCGTGCATCGAGATGTGAAACCGGGCAACATCATCTCCCCGGATGACGGGCATACCATACGCATCACCGATTTCGGCATTGCCCATGTGGATTCGCCCAACAAGGAACATCGCACCATGATGGGCGCGGTCCTGGGTACTCCCCAGTATATGTCTCCTGAGCAGGTCGAAGGTCAGCCGGTCGACGGGCGATCCGATCTCTTCTCCTTGGGTGTTATCCTCTATCAATTGATTACGGGCGAAAAACCGTTCGTTTCCGAGACCCTGACCTCCTTGTTGATGAAGATCGTGCAGGAAGATCCGGTTCCCATCGATGCCAAGAAATCGGATATTCCGCAAAGCCTGCAAAAGATTATCGAGAGACTGCTCAGCAAGCGGCCTGAACAGCGCATTCAGACCGGCAAGGAACTGGCCACGGCATTGCGTAGCGTCGTGCATGAAATCGATGAAAAACAGCAGCATGTCAGCGAAGCCAAGATACTGCCGTTACGCATCAAGTGGACCGCGGTTATGGCGGTAGTGGTTTCCGTGGCGATGATCCTCGGTTCCTACCTGGTCTATCAGAAACAGGTGGACGCGATGATCGAGCTGGCCCTGGATTCCGGTGGATCGTTGGCGGAGTTCATCGCCATTGAGAGCGCGGAAGCTGTTCTGGTACAGGATTGGGTCGCCGTGGAGACCTTCGTCTATGAGGTCAAAGAGCGACAACAGATCAGTTATCTGCGAATTCTCGATCACCGGAAGATCCTGCGCGCCAGCACCTCTCCCGATGAGGTGGGTAAAACCCTGGACAGCGCAGAACCCATGCGGATACTCAGGGAAGAGGAAGGGATCGTCATCTCCGAAAGGGAGTGGAACAACGAGATGGTCTTCGATTTCCAGGCTCCCCTGATGTTTCAGAATAAGAACATAGGCGGCATTCAACTCGGCCTGTCACAAACGCCGCTCATTGCCGCGGCGGACCTCACTTTCTATACCATGCTGGGACTGCTGGTGGCGGTGGTCCTCACGGTGGTCATCGTCGCCTATCTTCTGGCAGCCGGTATTACCGTGCCCATGAAAATACTCAGACGGGCCATCACCCATGTTCGTCATGGCAACTATGGTTACCGGATCAAAGAGGAACGTAACGATGAGTTGGGCCTGTTATTCGTGGAATACAATAGTATGGCGGATTCGCTGCTGCAGCTAGAGGAGGAGGCACAGCAGGCGGTTCAGGAGGCGCCTCTGATGCCGGCGCCCGATGATGAGGCGACAGACATCACATCGACACAGGAGGTCACTCAACAGGCGGCTATGAAGGAAAGCGACCGGCAGACGCCGGAAGGAGAAATGGACGACGCTACCCGGATCATGCCGCCCAGAATGGATAAGCCGTGAAAATCCGTATCGCGCTGATACTTTGCCTACTCCTAGGCACTGGCTGTTCCTCGCGTGGTTTCTACATGACGGAGGGGGATGCAGGTCCCAGTCAGGTCATTGCCAAAGATAACGAGTTCGTTGTACTGCGTGTCGGGAATGATGATGCGCGAACCCTGGCAAAACGCTTTTTCGGCGATGAAGCTCGCTATTGGGTAATCGAGGACGCCAATGATTCCCATCCCGTCGAACCCGGAAACGTGATCATTATTCCACTGCGAGACTCAAATCCAACCGGCTTCGGTTATGAGGGGTATCAGACCGTTCCCATCCTCTGCTACCACCGTTTCGGTAATCGGGGCGACCGATTGGAGGTTTCGTCAGAGCAGTTCAGAGAACAACTGAACTATCTCAAGGAGAACGACTACCGGGTAATCCCCCTTGCGGATCTGTTGGGGTTCCTCAAGGGAGAACGAGCCCTGCCAAAGCGATCTGTGGTGTTGACCATCGATGATGGCCATCGCTCTATCTACAGGGAGGCGTTTCCGATTCTCAAGGAGTTCGGGTATCCGGCAACCGTCTTTATCTACACCGATTATATGAACAACGGCGGTCTGAAGACAGATGAGATCGCTGCAATGACTGAGAGCGGTTTGATCAGCATTCAGCCCCACTCAAAGAGCCATGGTAACCTGGCCGTTAGGCGGCATGGCGAAGACCACAAGCAATACCAGCGTAGGATACGTCGGGAGGTAACGTTTCCGACAAAAAAGTTGGCCGGGCAACTCGGACAAAAGCCCCGTTTTTACGCCTATCCGTTTGGTGACGCCAACGATCAGGTTATTCAGGAATTGCAGGCCAACGGTTTGCTCCTGGGACTGACTGTCCAACCCCATGCCAACGCTGCCTTTTCCTACCCCTACCTGCTTCACAGAACCATGATCTTCGGTGATCGGGATATGGATGTTTTCAAGTCCAGTCTGGTGACGTATAAGTCACGGAAAAAATAGAGTAATGAAGGAACCGATACGCCTGTTATCCCTATTTGTGTGTGTTGTCATCATCCTTGTCGATTCAGGATGCGCCCATGACAAAAGGAGAGGTAGTGGAGCTTCCGGCGCCTATGCAGATCCCGCAATCTGGATCAGTACCGCTGAAGCACATGAACGGCAGGGTGATCTACAGCGAGCCTTGTTCGAATACCGAGTGGCCCGGTCGTTGGACAAACAGGATGCAGCGATTGACAGGGCCATCAGTCGGCTTGAAAAGCACATAGCCGAAAAGACCCGACAGTTGATGAAGCTGGGCAAGAAGGCAGTGCGTCAGGGTAAGCTCAGCAGAGCCCGCCAGCGCTACCTTGAAACATTGAGTCTGGATCCGAACCATAAGGCCGCCCTGGCAGCATTGCGCAAACTCGATGAAAGGAGTTCTAAGCGCTCCATGGAGAAAAAGGTCACGCTTTCACAACGGAACAGTAAGAGGAGGGGAAAGCGACAGAAAGGGAGTGCGCATGAATATGAAGAGGAGGCCTACACTTATTCACGCCAAGCCATCCTTCAAGCCGGTGACAGGCCCGCCAATATCCTAGCCTTCATTGAGGAACTCGAAAAACACGTTAAGAAATATCCGCGCGACCAGGAATTGCGACGCCTGTTGTCAAAAACGCTCATGGGGCAAGCGGAAAAGAGCTATCGGGCAGGGAAATATAACGACACCCTGAACCATCTTGAAAGGGCGGAAAAAGCAGCAAGTGGTGATAAAACAAAAATCAATACGATCACCAAGACGCGCAAGGAGTTTGCAAAAGGGTTGTACATCAAGGGCGTGAGAAGCTCTCGTAAAGAACCGAAACAGGCCCTGATATACTGGGAACAGGCGCTCAAGTTTGATCCACAAGATAAAAGGACCCGCTTACGGATTCAGAATATGCAGACGATGTAGCGCATACTTCCTATTCCAATCAGTATCTTTAAAATTGTCTTGAGGCTGAATAGACTAGCTCATCTGCTCTACCGGGATCCGTATTCCATGACGGCATGGTCTCAAACCAGCCATCATTATCTGGTGTGATATTAGTTTTTGTGGCGGTGATGGAAAAGGGAGACGTTTGTACATTCAGATCGTAGACGACTATATCTATGGCATCCATGCCAGCGCTGAGGGCCAACCCATCAAGTTGCCAGGCGGCAAGTCTATTACCCGTAATATTCCATCTGGGAAATAAGTCAGCGACCTGGGTATCTTGGTCAAGTAGCACAATGGAAGATGACCCCGGTTGCGCGGGATCGGTGTATTGACCAACCCAGATATCATAATCACCAAAAAGCGCTACGGAGTCCGATAGATGACGATAGCTTGCAATAAAACTCCCATTGGGTGAAATCTTTGGATCAAAATCACCGGGGCCATTTGCCGTAGCCAGTGGCAGGTTCGAACCCGATGTTCTTTCGGTAACATCGTGAAGCATCATCGTCGCAGTATCGATAGTTGCCGTATAGACGCGACTGAATTGAGGCGTGCCTGAACTGAATCGCTGGCGTTTGAATGTTATTCTGTTATCCACTCCCCAGAAAGGGTCGGCATCGATCTCATCGGCTGCAGGCGCATTTGATGCATAACTCACCCGAGTCGGATTTTCTCCGTCAATTTCCATAACATAGAGTTTCAACTGAAAACTGCCCGGATTATCACGGTCACTTACAAAAATGATATATTTACCGTCTGGTGATGGCTCAGGAGTGGCGTCAACCGAATCATTATTGCTGATCATACCGGTAGTGGCATCAATATCGGTTAGATATCTTGGCCTGGAGCCGTCAGTGTTCATTATGGCAATGGCGCTGCCCGGTAAATCGCCTTCGTTGAAAAGCGTGTCGTCATTTGTATCGTCAATATAGGTCTGATAAATCAGAAACGGCTCTTCTGTAGCAGTTGTCGGAGCGTAGACCAGATGGTTCTCTTCAAACCGCGTATTCGTGATCCGAACAGGGGATGTTCCGGTAGCGTTATTGGTAAAAACACCATATTCCACAAAAAGACCTGAATTGGGATCCGCAGGAGTCACATTGGCCAGGGCCGGCTGTGGATCGGCTCCATCTGTCATGTTGTCACCATCTGTATCGGAAAGCGTAGGATTGGTGTTAAACATATTCACCTCCTCTCCATCCCAAATACGATCATTGTCGGTATCGGCGCTATTCGGATCAGTGCCTAAACTCGCTTCCTGTTGGTTTGTCAAACCGTCGTTGTCGCGATCATCGCTAAGCAAAGGAGTATCCGAGTCGTCAGAGCTACTGCCACCGCATGCGCCTAGAATAAGAACAAGCCCAATAGCCGTTGGCAGCCGAGGCTTTTTGGAAAATATCGAATAGATCATATTATACATTTAAAATACATTGTAATATACTGATAATTAATATATTATTAGTAGCTGATAATCGCTTTCTCCCATAAGGTAAAGGGATTGTTTCCAGCTAGAATGGCTCAGGGTATGATTGTAACTGATGATATTTCTGCGTAGCCATTCAGTTCACATCGACCTGTTACAAATACACGGACCCTATTCCTTGATGTGACTGCCTTGAGTAGCGTGTCGAACATTTGCCGTGACCCGGTAACACTGTAATCTTGATAAAACTTACGCTTCTCTTTACAACCACTTGGATTCTCAGCGACATTGATTGCCACGATGAAGCGGCCATGAATAGAGGGTGTAAGTTCAGTCACTGAGCCATAATCCGTCCAGCCAGAGGAAGCGATGGCAATCATTGGCGAAAACATCAGAATTAAGGTTAGTAAAATGCAGCCGGCACAGCTCATATGTCTCTTCATGCAATACTCGTGACCGGTTAATAAAAAATGGGTGTCCGCCTGGAGAGACTAGCATGACACAGGGTCTTGAGACCAGTTTCGAGGGTGGTAAATTGGTGAATATGTTTGTGTCTAGCAACTATCCTTCATACTCTTCGATAGAAACATGTCACTATCATTTCGGTATAGACACGAACTTCCCCCGGCAAAGCCGGGGGGGATCATGGACTAGTTAAGTAAGGCTTAACGCGTCGTCATAACGCTTTCGGGATCATTGCTCAAGCCATCCCCTGAGGGTATGACAATTTCTTTTCCATCCACTGAAGTTGGGAAAGGAATATCAGCATATTCAAGTCTCAGGTTATCAATCAACTGAACCTTATCTGCCAAACCCTGACTGATCGTATCTGGATGTAGACAATTACCAACCCGGGTGAATTTGGCATTACCAAATCCGATGGTCGTGCCGAATCCGCCATCTTCACGCCACTCTTTCCAGTGTCCGGCGCCCTCATTTTTATAGGAGTTGGTTACAATTTCCCACTCCATACCGTCGTGACCGACATCAGCCGCATAGTCGCCATGCATAAAGATCTGATCTCCCTCCTGAGTGGCGCGGCCGTTCCAATCAGGATATGTATCAGAAAACCAGACATAACGGGTATGGGTGCCTACATTTCCAACCTGATAAAAACAGAGTCCCTGAGTCGCCCAACGATTTTGGGTGAAACTACTGTCGTCATAAAAGGTAATTAACCAACGATTTCCGCCCTGAACCAGATTAGGTAGATGAGGCGGTACAGCCTGGGCTGCCATCGAAGCAAAAACAGCAGCTCCAGCAATCATTGTTACAATTTTTGATGTGCCTAGGGTTTTCATAATAATCTCCTCTTCAAAAGCATTGTCTGGGCATGAGTGAGGAGAAAGTAATCAGAGATCTTAATGATAACAGCGTAAGATGATTGCCAACTCATAACGCACCCTATACCCAAGGTGGATAAAAAAATAAAACGTCAGGAGTTGCTAAAAATCTGAAATGCTGAACATCAAAAAACATTCAGACATCATCCATGACAGACGAAATAGTAGTACATTTTTTTTACAATGCAATGAACTTTAAATTACCTTTTGGAGATTAATCAGGACATCCATTTATTTATATTTAAAAAAGCCAACTCGGTAGATTTCGGCTAAGTAATTTTAACCTTCAAGGCAAGATTCAAGTGGAGATCTCAAGAAAAAATAGTGTAGTGATGGAGAAAAAACGGCATGCAGGAGAATTGCATGCATAAGAGATTCTCAGGCACCCCTGATTGTCAAGTCTGCTTTGGATGATTAAGACTTGCTAGGTGAGTAATCGTTGGCAGACTGTAATACTAGGTATTCGCCGATAGCCTAATTTCAGACAGACGGCTTTCAGCCTATAGGCAGCACCGACTAGTCCCTTGAACTTACTCTCAAAGTGCTGAGTCATGTAGAGCCAATGACTGGTATCGATCTGCAACCGCTCAAGGATAGGCGGTCGGCGTGCGGGTATGAACCCTTGTCTACTATCAAACATAGCCTGTTCCGTCCAGTTTAATAGTTCCAGATAGTCGGTGAGGCGAAAAGGCAGGCCCTTAGGCATTTCTTCTCTCGGGTTTCCGACAAAAGGGAGGAGATGAGGTGGCTGCTTGGATGATTCATCAGGAAAAGCAGTGGTTTCCGCTTTTGCAGCGCGTTCCGCAATGGAGGTAAACTCGTATTCTTCAAGGGATTGAACCATGCCAGCACGAACTGGATTGAAATCCACATAGGCCATACAGGCCGCCAGCGCCTTCTCATCCAATAGCGCCTGGGATTTGAAGCGCCCTTCCCAGAATCGCCCAGTACAATCATCTTCTCGATTCGCATCGCGGGCAACGGATTCGTTGAGACAACGCATGAACCAACTGATCTCCATCAGACGGGTGCGCCAGAGCATCACTTGTTCTGACAGGAGTGACTGCTCGGCAATCGACAAAGACTCTCCTTTGAGGAAACGTTGTGATAACGACGATCCTCGAAACAGTCTCTGCCAGCGTTCGATGACTTCACGGCTGCACCATCTCTCAGCTTTTTTCCTATCTATATATAAGACCAGGTGGTAATGATTGTTCATCACCGAATAGGCACATACATCGATAGCGAAGATTGTAGCGAGTTCAAACTGTTTGTCTCGAATCCAATGACGTCGGTGTTCGAAGTTTTTTCCGGTAGCCGGGTCCTCGCCGCAGAGAAAGGCCCTTCGCACACAACGGGAAACGCAGTGGTAATAGGGAGTGGTTTCGAGGGAGATCAGTGATTTACGTGGTTTTGGCATGATATCTCTCCTTGATATCGAATAAGGATATAGAGCGTAAGAGTGAGGTTGTCACATCGAAAACAACCTGACAACATACTAAAGTGGGTGTCCTGACAGGTTCTGACAGGTTTTTGCTCAGTTTGTGACCACATACACAGGTACGTAATTTATTATTTATCCATTCAGATGGATGTCTGGATAAAGATGCAGCAGATGATGACTTGTCTACGGCTTTTTTGATTAACTGGCGGTTGATTATACGGTACGTTTATATCTTCGTGAAAGCACGACCAGGCTGATTGCCAGTAGCGCCAATGTTCCAGGCTCCGGCACGGAGGAGACTCTGAATACTATCGCTTCGCTGGTATTGATATCCAAGGCCAGAGATGTACCTGTCGCCCCATAAGCTGCCAGAGAGGTATTAAACCCGGTGTAGAGCACAGGATCGATGACTATATCCCAGCTATTACCGCCAATTTCACCGATTACACCGCCATCACCGAGAGAGTTTACATAACGCCAATTGGCATCAAGAAAATCAGTGCCGATCTCACGCAATTCTGAAGGATCATCTGCTACAACTACCCTGGGATCTGTGGTGCTCCCGTTGACATGGATGTCCCAGTGTACCGTGCTGATCTGATCGAAATCCGGCGTTACACTTCCAAAGATCACATTGAAGGAGAGACCGTCTGTGCCTTCATAGAAGAAGACATGACCGGTTTTGTACCATGCTGAGAAAGTGATTGTTAATCAATCTGTTAATGAAGAGAGCGATGCTTGTGACAAAATAGTGTCAAATATCCTGACAAAATGTATGGAAATAGACGCTTTTTCTCCTGAACTGCTAGCTCTTTATTAGCCATCAGCTCCTTTCGTCATTGGGGCTTGTATTGGAATTCCTCAATCAATTGATGTGTAATAAATTGTTTTTAAACCATAAATCACTTTTATTGGCGGTTATAATGATTAAATGGGAGAGGTGTAAAAAAACCTGACAAAAAATAGGGTTTATGATCATTTGCACATGCGAGGCGCTCTCTGCAGCCAATACAGCCTCGTGGCACTCTTTTTGAGAGTTTCTGCGAGGCTGGTTCGTCGGTTGGAAAAGCTTCCCGCCTTATCTTCTAGCCCGGATCTTTCACCCGGGAAGGTGATGATCGTACCGAGTTCGTTGCTCAGGGGCGGGTTTTACGAATGAGATCCTTGTCATTCCCCCTTCGGGTCAGCCTTCGGCTGTGTCAGCGGCCGGGTGAAATATCCGGGCTAGGCATCGCTCCCGCTTCCATGGAATGGGTAGATGGCATTGGTACGCCTTTTTTGCTTGCGGGTTCACCCTTTTATTTCCTTCTCGATATGCTAAAAATTCCTTATAAGTTCACGCCAACATCATAGGACTACCTGACGCAATCAGTGACGGTGCAAAGGTGGCTTTACAGGAGCGGCTGAAAGCCGTAATTACAGGAGAAATAGAAGATGGCCAAAAAACGTTCTGACAAAAGGGTGAACAAGGAACTCGTCGTACGCGCACTCACCGAACCCAGATTTCGTCGGGAGTTGAGCAAGGATCCGGCGAGTGCGCTCAAGGTTAAGAAGCTCAGTACCACTCAGGCGCATGAGGTCAAGCTGGTGCTCGCTATGGTCAAGGGCATCGATCGGCAGATATCCGGTCTTGCTGACGAGTTGCTGTGCGCCACGGGAGGTGGAGGCTGCGGCATTGCCTGAGAGTGACCTTGGCCGCGCAGAGGTCTTGGTTGCCACTACCTGGGATTGTAATCTTCGCTGTAGTTACTGTTTCGTTCAGGACCACACATTCGTAGGCGCTAATCAGCGGATGACGCCGGTGACCGCGAAACAGGTTATCGATGCCCTGGATAAGGGGCTTATCGATGCCGAAACTATCAGTGTGCATCTCTATGGCGGTGAACCGTTAACCAATTTGCCCGCTGTCAGGGCGATGGTGGAGCGAAGTCTGGCCATGCCGGCCGGGCGTTTCAGCTTCGCGGTCACCACCAACGGAACAGTGGATACCGACGAGGTGATCGAGCTGTTGGGAAAGGCCAGGTTCGAGGTCATTCTCAGTATCGACGGTCCGCAAGAGATCCACGATCAGTGTCGTCGTACGGCAGGCGGTGTCCCCACTCATGAGCGTGTATTGCGCTTTCTGCACAAGCTGCGAGAGCGTACTGACTGCTGGATCAGGGGCTCTTCCGTGGTCAGGCATGGCTGGGGCTTAGGCGAAGCAGAGACCTACCTGCGGACCCTTCCGGTGGATGTGGTTAAGGCCCAGGCGGTGCGGGTTGCCGATGCCAGCAGTTTCGCCCTGCAGCCGGCCGAAAAGGAAGCCTATCTGGCGGATCTGACAGCCGTGGGAAAGCAGGTAATCGCAGACTTGGAAGCGGGACGTCAGCCCCTTGATGATCGTTACTCCGCACGGGTGTTGCAATTGCTCAAAGGAGAATCCAGGGAAAGGTTTTGCGGCGCCGGTGATAGCATCTTCGGCATCACCCCTGACGGCGCTATTCGTCCCTGCATTCTGTTACAGGAAGAGCCTGGCAGCAGCTTGGGCCATGTCTCCGAGTCCGCTGCCATCTGGCGCGAGGCCGGCAAACGCTGGCGGGAGGCCCACGGACCTCGCGAGGCATGTTCGCACTGCGAGGCCCTTCCGCTTTGCGGTGGTGGATGCCCGGCCATGCTGTCGGTATGCGGTTCTGACGAATGCGACCTGATCCGGCACAACTGCCGGGTGGCCCGGACCATCTACAATCAGTTTCGTGAACGGCCGACAGCGTTGTTGCCATTGGCAGGCATTACATGAACCTGGAATTGCCTCTTGATCGGCCGCCACCGGGGTTCGATCCGGCGGACATCCAAGCCTCACCATGGCAGGAACACGATCGCCCGGTCATGGCTCTGGCCCTGGACTTGGCGGGACGCTGCAACATCGCTTGCCGCTATTGTGCGGAATCCGCCAGCCAGCCTCATCATCGACCTTTCATGTCGCCCGATACCCTGGCGAAGGCTTGGGATTGGCTGATACCGGATGGCATCCCCCGACAGGGCAGCAGCATACGTCTGGGTAGTGGCGAACCGCTGCTGGCGATGCCCCTGCTACAGGATCTGGCCGATCGCCTGGAACGTCTCCGGCAAGCCGGCCAGGTTCCCCCCGAGGTATTCCTCACCACCAACGGAACCCTTGCAGACGCCGAAGTACGTGACTGGCTGGTAAGCAAGGGTTGGCATGTAAAGATCAGTCTGGATGGTCCCCAAGCGATCCACGATCAGTGGCGTGTCACCGCAGCCGGCCGAGGAACTCACGGTCAGGTAGCAGAGGCAGTAGAGGCGTTGGCCAAGCGTATGCCGGATCGTTTCAGTGTCACCGCGGTGTTATGCCGGGGCAACGATCCACAGGCCGTGTTTGACGGTATCAGCTCACTGGGTGTTAGACGTATCGAATTGGTGCCGGTAGTCCATTCCGACCCAAACATCCTCCCTGACGGGAAGGATCTGGCGCGCTATCGTGCCTTTACCGAAGCCTGGGTGGATGATTGGTTGGCTACGCCGGAAGGTACGGAGCCGGCAGAGCTGGTGCGGCTGACCAATGCTGCCCGGCGTACCATGGGTTATGACGTCAAGCGGGTAGTCTGCGGGGCTGGCCGCAACTTCTTCGGTGTCGGTCCTGAAGGTGATATCTATCCCTGTTTCCGTTTTGTCGGTCTGCCCGAGTACCGCCTCGGCAACATCGCATCCGGACCCGACGGTGCCTCTTTGAAGGCTTTTCGTCAGGGTGTTGGGCGTACCTATGAGCAACGTCCGGACTGCCGCAATTGCTGGTCCGCTCCCTTGTGCGGCGGGCCGTGCTTCTCCTGTGCGGAACTGTTCGGTTCTGGCGGTGGCGCCCCCTTCGCGCTCCATTGCGACTTCATGCGCGCCGATGCCCACGCCGCGGTACGCTTAGTGAATGGATTGCGCGAACGTTCACCAGAGCGCCTGCTGGCGCTGCTGGCAGGACTCGTGGATCTGCACGTCGAAGCATGAAACGCCTATTGCTGATCAAGCCGCCGGAAAGCTCCGATTTCAACTTCGGCGCCTTCAGCCTGGGTGTGCTGGCAGCCGCGGTGCAGGATCTCGTCGAGGTGAGGATCCTCGATGCCACCCGTATGCCCCTGGAAGAGGCAACGGATATCGCTTGGCGAGCGCGGCCCGACTGGTTGGGAATCACCACCATGGGCGTAACCTCGGTCTTTGCCGTCAGCACCCTCCTGCGCCAGTTATGCAAACATCCGCATGCAAACCGAAAAACCTTGCTCATGGCCGGTGGCCACGGCGCCACGGGCTTGCCTCAGCCATTACTGGAGGCAGGCGCTGACCTGGTGGTGCTGGGCGAGGGTGAGATCACCTTACGCCGCATTCTGAGCACAGGCTTCGTCCCTGGCATGGAAGGCACCGCTTGCCTATTGGACGGAAGACTCTGTACAGGGCCGGCAGCACCGTTGGTAGCGCCATTGGATGCTTTATTGCCTCCCGCCCGGCATCTCATGCCGCCACCGGAGGATGATGTCCACCTGCTGGAGACCAGCCGGGGTTGCCCGCATGCATGCGAGTTCTGCGAGACGACTCGCTTCTTCGGCCGCCGCTGGCGTTACAAGTCTCCCGAAAGGGTGGTCGAAGAGGCCCGGCATTTGCTGGAAGAGCAGGGCGCGTGGATCATCCACATCTGCGATGACAACTTCACCGCCAGCCGACGGCGGGTGCGAAGCATCTGCGAACTGCTGAGCGATGGCCCGCTACCACCCCTGATCATGGTCTCTGCCCGCGCCGACGACCTGGCGGCAGACCAGAATCTGTTGCCGGCCATGGCCTCGGCCAACATGTTGAGGATCGCCATTGGCGTGGAAACCCTTGACCCGCACCTGGCTGCCGCCGCAGGCAAGCCCATTGCCGCGGAAACCTATCGTTCTGTGTTCGACCGCATGCGCGAATTGGGTATGTTCTCGGTTGCCTCTTTCATTGTCGGTCTTCCCGGAGAAGACGCCTCCATGCGCCAGCGTAACCTTAGTCTTGCGGTGGAAACGGCGCCCGACTGCGCCCGCTTCGTCCCCTTCATTCCCATGCCCGGTGTGCCAATGGCGGGCGATCAGCGGCAGTGGGCCCCAGATCCCGAACACGTCCGCGAGGCGTACCGGCTCAACCGCGAGTTCCTCAATGCCGCCTCGGTACACAAGCGGCTAAAGATCGCGGCGGCTGCCGGGGGCGTGCGATCAATCCTCGCGCGGGGCGTGCTGGAGCGCGAAAAGCAAACGAGCCGATGATAGGAAATTCAACCATTTCACTTTAACCAAGGGCCTTTTACTGGCTATCCCGCTTAACACAAAATCTGAAAGGAGGAAACATCTTATGAAAGGACCAGCCAGGTTCTTGAGAATATATATTTTATTTACCCTGCTAACCCTTTATGGTTGCACCGCCCATTCCCCACAACTTTTTATCGGTAAAGAACATCATGCGCCAATAGAACCTGTAGGGGTGTATGCGGTTGCGGGCCAGTACATCTGGGATAGCTGGATTGTGGAAGATGAAGGGACTCTTCATCGTTACGCCCTTTCAGCACCCTCTGACAAACTTACGCCCAATGAACGTCATCAGCATGCCTTTGTACGCCATGCCATATCACAAAATGGTGGGGTCACCTGGCAGGATATGGGGCCGGCTATCCAGCCAAGCGGTAAAAAAGGCGTCTGGCCGGATAAGGTCATCTGGACCAGCAGCGTGATGATCAGGGAAGTAGATGGCGAAAAACAATTTCTAATGTTTATCACCGGCCGCAATGAAGAAAACAATGATGAAATGAACCAAAGCATCGGAGTCAGCACCTCCAAGGATGGCCATCACTTTACCTCCCCGCAGATTATTTTACCGCCCACTGAGCAAGTGACCAAGCTAGGCTATGATATTACCAATGATGACGGCATCATCATGGCATGGCGGGACCCCTTTGTTATCCAGGATCCGGCCACCCGGAAGTGGCATATGTTCTTCTCCGCCAAATCAAAAGATGCCTGCGGAACAATCCGGCCAACCGTCGGCCATGCCATTGCCACGGATAACACTTTGATGAACTGGCAACTTGAGGAGCCATTAAAGCTTCCCCAGCATTATCGTCAACTGGAAGTTCCCTACATGATCGCCAGAGGCGGTAAATATTATCTCTTCGTATCAACCCAGAATAATCCGACCATGGACAACAACAGGGATAAAGAGGCGGCCTTCAGGGGCTTTGTGTCAGACGAGACCATCATTGGCCAGTGGGAATTGCTCTATACAGTGAATGAAGGGCAGGAGACTGACAAAATATTCGGCCATCAAATCTATGCGCCTACTATTTTTGAAAAAAAGCGGGGCAGTGGAGAATACGGGGCCGTAACCTTTTTTTCCCTGAACACCATGTGCCCCCTGACCGGTTCGCCAATTGTTGAGATACGCTGGCGGAATGAGAGGCCTGAATTCATGTTCAACAAGGACCTCGGCTGCTGCCTCCCATATAACTGCCTGGATTGAGGGAGTTACCAATGAGCGACTATGATATGATCCTGGATCTAGTCAGCGAAGACGACCAAGTGATCGGTAAGATGGAGAGTGAAGAAGCTCATAAATTGGGACTGCTGCACCGTGCAGTCCATATTCTGGTCATTAATCGGGAAGGAAAAATCTATGTAAGAAAAAGAAGCATTGACCTGGAACTCTATCCCGGGGTTTGGACTACCTCAGTGGGTGAACATGTAAGAAGTGGACGACAATATGGGGAAGCCGCAGAAAACGCCCTAAAAGGGTTTCTTGGTTTAGCAACCACGCTCAGCCAGATCGGTAAAACCAGGGTCAAAGATGAGATAGAGAACGAGATGGTTATGATCTACGAGACATTCGCCGATAAAATCCCCGATTTAAACCCTGAACATAGTGAGCAAGGCGAATTTCTCACCACAAAAGAGCTGGGTGCTCTTTTCAAGAAGGGGGCAACCACTCCCCATTTATCCGCAGCAATAAAATCATATTTACAATCTCTGAATCACGCTTAAAGCAATAATTAACAGACTGTGGAGGAGAAGATGACACTGACACTCAAATCGACCGCCTTCATCCATGGGGGTGAAATCCCGTCACAATACACCTGTGAAGGCATGGATTTATCACCGTCACTGGAATGGCTGGGTGTGCCCGAGAATGCCCGCAGTCTGGTTTTAATTGTTGACGACCCGGATGCGCCTGACCCAAAAGCCCCGAGAATGACATGGGTCCACTGGATTGTTTATAACATTCCGCCGGACGTAACGAGATTTGCCGATGGCGTCATATCTGCAACGCTTCCCATCGGTACAAAACAAGGTCTGAATGACTGGAAAAAGATCGGTTATGGCGGCCCCTGCCCACCGGTTGGCCGTCATCGCTATTTCCATAAGCTCTATGCCCTGGATACGGTGCTCGAGGGGATGGATCAACCAGACAAGGCGGATATTGAGACGGCTATGCGGGGACATATTCTTGAGCAAACAGAACTCATTGGGACCTACGAGAAACGCCGATAGCCAGTGATTGCATCTTCAAGTGAAGGACACCGTATGGAAGCAAATTCAGACATCTCTGCGATACTGCTTCAGACCGTACGGGAGCTAGCGGCTGAGATCCGTCCTGGCCAAATTTCCTCCCAGGCCATAACACTTGATAGTGCACTGGCGCGGGACCTTGGCCTGGACAGTCTGGCCAGGGTGGAATTGCTCAGCCGCATTGAACAACGCTTTGAGATCTCCATACCAGAGCAACTGTTTGCAGAAGCGGAAACGCCCCGTGATTTATTGCGGGCTGTTCTCAGTGCGGGTGCCGCCGGTAAGTCTTTTGCGTTATCTGAAACAAGCGAAATAAACCTGGGCGAGGCAGAGGCCGCGCCACATAGTGTGCAGACCTTGGCTGAGCTCCTGCATTGGCATGTGCTGGCGCATCCCCATCGCCCTCATATTTGCCTATACCGTGATGACGATGAAGGCGAAACCCTGACTTATCTGCAGTTATGGGAGGGTGCAGAGCAGATAGCCGTCGGGTTGCAGCAACGTGGCTTGCAGGCAGGCGAGACGGTAGCCATCATGTTGCCTACCGGCAAGGCGTATTTCTTCAGCTTTTTCGGGATCCTGTTAGCAGGGGGAATCCCGGTTCCTATTTATCCGCCAGTACGGCGCAGCCAGATCGAGGAGCATCTGCGCCGCCATGGAGGCATATTGTCCAATTGTCTCGCCATCATGCTGATCACAGTCCCTGAAGCCAGACATGTTGTACGGCTGCTTAAAAGCCAGGTGGATACACTACGCAGCATTGTCACCGTGGAGGAGCTGTCAAGCGAGACGGGTGAGTTGACCATCCCTGTGCGCAGGGCGCAGGACATCGCATTCTTACAATATACCTCAGGCAGCACCGGGAATCCCAAGGGTGTGGTCTTGACCCATGCCAACCTGCTGACCAATATCCGCGTCATGGGTGCTGCGATGCGGGTCGACAGCTCCGATGTCTTTGTCAGTTGGTTGCCCCTTTATCATGACATGGGATTGATTGGGACTTGGCTGGGAAGCCTTTACTATGCGGCATTGTTTGTGGTTATGTCGCCACTTGCGTTTTTATCACGCCCCCAACGCTGGTTGTGGGCCATACATCGCTACGGCGGAACGCTCTCGGCGGCTCCAAACTTCGGATATGAACTCTGCTTGCGCAAGATCAGTGATGCTGACCTTGAAGGCCTCAATCTTGCCAGTTGGCGGGCGGCCTTCAATGGGGCTGAGGCAGTAAGCCCCGAAACCATGCTGAACTTTCATAAACGGTTCGGACCCTACGGGCTGCGAGGGGAATCACTGATGCCGGTGTATGGGCTCGCGGAGGCTTCGGTCGGGTTAGCCTTTCCCCCCCTGGGACGTGGAATAGTCATCGATCGAATCCAGCGTGAACCATTTATGCGTTCCGGCCGCGCCATTCCAGCCGACGCGGCCGATGCCAAGGCACAGCACTTTGTGGCCAGTGGTCAGCCACTGGCAGGCCATCAAATCCGCATTATTGACCAGACGGGTCACGAACTTCCTGATCGCCAGGAGGGGCAACTCCAGTTTCGCGGGCCATCCGCCACCAGCGGATATTTTCGCAACCCTGAGGAGACCGGCCGGCTGTTTGATGGAGAATGGCTGAATTCGGGAGACCTGGCCTATATGGTGGGTGGGGATGTGTATATTACCGGACGCAGCAAGGATATTATCATTCGCGCCGGGCGGAATATCTATCCTGATGAGCTGGAAGAAGCCGTGGGTAATATCCCCGGGATACGAAAAGGGCGTGTGGCGGTCTTTGCCAGCAGTGATCCCGCTTCAGGTACGGAGCGGTTAGTGTTGATGGCGGAAACCCGGCAACAAGCAGCCGAGTCTCTGGAGCAGCTACGCTTACAGATTCACATGATTGCCACAGACCTGGTTGAGACAGCGCCCGATGAGGTGGTTCTGGCTCCACCCAATACCGTGCTCAAGACATCGAGCGGCAAGATTCGGCGTGCGGCAAGCCGGGAAGTCTACGAAGGCGGTCGGGTCGGCAAGCGACAAAAATCATTTGCCTGGCAACTGACCCGGCTGGCGTTGGCAGGTATCGGCCCACAGTTGCGCCGCACTCGGCAGACCTTGTCAGTCATATTCTACGGGCTCTATGCCCGCATGCTGTTTTGGATCCATGCGCCTGTTGTCTGGCTGGCGGCGGCAATACTGCCACGAATTTCCTGGCGCTGGGCCGCCATACGCGCGGGAGCTCGCCTGCTGGCATGGGCTTCGGGCACGCCGCTCAGGGTCCAGGGCTTGGAGCATCTGCCGCCGGCCGGACAGCCCTGCGTGTTTGTGGCAAATCACGCCAGTTATCTTGACGGTCCAGTCCTGGTGGCAGCGCTAACCCGGCCATTCAGTTTTGTCGCCAAGGCCGAATTACTGCAACGCTTGATTCCGCGCGTTTTCTTGCATCGTATCCAGGCGGAGTTCGTTGAGCGGTTTGATCAGCAAAAGGGGATTGCCGACGCCCATCGCCTGGCCAAAGCAGCACGGCAAGGACAATCACTGCTGTTTTTTCCCGAAGGCACCTTCACCCGCATGTCCGGGCTGCTCCCCTTTCACATGGGGGCCTTTGTCGCCGCCGCCGAGGCGAGTCTGCCGGTTGTACCTATCACCATTCGCGGCACCCGCTCCATTTTGCGCGCTGACGCCTGGTTCCCTCATCATGGCGCTATTACGGTAAACTTTGGCCAGCCCATCTATCCGGAAACGGTAACAGAAGAAACAACTGAAAGTGATTGGGCGATTGCCGTGAAACTGCGCAATGCTTCGCGTCAGGATATCCTGCGTCATTGTGGCGAAACTGATCTGGCGCATGAAGAGCCATCCATTTAACTCAAGTTTCGGAGTTCAAAATGGCGAAAAACAGCAGTTGTGTACCAGCATCAAGTACCGAATCGCACACAGGCGCTAAGACATAATCCGCTTCCATCCCACTGCGTTTGGTAAAACCTGCGCATATGAACTCCGAAACTTTAGTTACTAACCCGAACGTAGGTTAGTACAAGACCATCGTCAATTCACAGTTCATCACAAAGTGATTTAAGCAGTTCGATTTTGGCAGGATAAGCATTCAGTAGTTGTTGCATGCCAACAATATCGAAGACATCTACCCGCTCAATCAGCTGTGAGGCATAGGTATCGAGTGGCATAATATCGTAGCGACGCGCAATTTTACCGATATCTTTTGCAAAATCTTTAATGTGCGATAGGTTATTGCTCTTTTTCGCAAGTTCCCAGTTACCGTAGATAGTGTTTTCTAGTGCTTGCAGTATTTTCGGCAACGCTGCTTTAGCCTTTTCAGAGAGGATAATGGTCTTTTCTTGTTCTGTCCCAAGCTCTATCTCCTTATGTGCAAGGAATCGGGCAAGCTCCTTGAAAAGATCCGTTCTCAAAACCGGTTTCCGTAAATAACCGTCAAAATTTTCGCTACGGATACGTTGGTGTTCATCTTTCATCACCGATGCAGTCAATGCAATGATCGGAACTTCCGAGGACGCTTTAATCGTTCTTGCTGCTTCATAACCGTCCATTTCGGGCATGCGAATATCCATCAGTATCAGGTCCACTGGATGTGTCTTTGTCATCTTGACCGCGATTTGGCCGTTTTCGGCTTCCATCGTTTGAATATTGGTTGCTACAAAATTCTCTTTGACAAGGTCCCGGTTATTTTTCACATCATCAACGATCAGAACAACAGCATTCTCAAACACAATGGCATTCGGGTCAAAAAACAATGCTTCATCTGCCATCTCAGCCATTTCGCTTGAGACATCAACATCATGAAGTTGTACTGTAAACTCTGCGCCTTTGCCGATCTCACTGGTAATGCTTATTTCGCCGTCCATCGCTTCGGTAAGGCGTTTGGTAATAGCCAAACCCAGCCCTGTGCCGCCGAATTTAGTGCTGTTTTGCCCCTCTTGCTGCTCGAAGAGGTTGAAAATACGCTCTTGCTGATCTTTTGGTATACCGATGCCGGTATCCTTGACACCGAATATCAGGTCAATTCTGCTGTCGCCTTCGCGTGCAAGTTTATTGGCAAATAGCCTGATATGACCATCATCTGTAAATTTCACTGCATTACCTAGAAGGTTAAAGACAATTTGACGGATGCGGGTCTCATCCAGTAATAGCGCTTCAGGCAGTTTGGGATCGATTACAATAACCAGCTCAAGACCCTTATTGCGGATCTTCATCGTGAAGATATCGGCGATATCCTTGAAAAGATCATGTGGATTGACCGGGCGCTTGTCGATTTCCATTTTACCGGCCTGGATTTTTGAAAGGTCCAGAATGTCATTGATCAACATCATCAATGTATTGCCCGCGGAACGTATCGTTTTAACAAACGCATGCAGTCGTTTGTCTGTAATCTGCTCATCGAGCAATTCGGTAAAACCCAAAATCGCGTTCATTGGGGTGCGGATTTCATGCGACATATTGGCCAAAAAGGCTGATTTGGCCTTATTTGCCATTTCGGCGCTCTTTTTGGCTTTTTTCAGCGCCTTTTCTGTCATTTTCATATCGCTGATATCGAAGATAAATCCATCAAGGTAACTGATCTCATTATCCTCGTTACAAACAGCATGACCCTTTTCGTGTACCCAACGAATGCCGTTATTCTTGTGGGCTATGCGGTAGTCCATTGACCAGTTTCGCTCTTCTTCTAGTGCAGTAGTGATTTCACGCTCGATACGTGTTTTATCTTCTGGGTGTATGATTGCCGAATAGGACGTGGCTTTATTCTCAATAAAGATTCCCGCATCATAGCCGCTGATCTCTTTGATGGCGTCACTGATATACAGCATCGTGCGCCGGTCGTCATGAACGCTGCGGTATGCCGCACCCGGAATGTTTTCCACCAAAGACTTAAATTGCTGCTGCGAACTGTGTAACCAGGCTTCAGATTGTTTTCGACGTGCAATTTCACGAGAAAGCTTCCGGTTCCAGAAAAGTGCGCCGACAATAATAACTAATGCCACAACAGCAATCTGCCACACCAGTGAGTAATCGACCAAGGGCTTTGCCAGTGAGACCCACTTGCGATAGATTTCACTCGCTTCATCCGGTGTAATGGTTGCCAGTGACTTGTTAAAAATTGAACGTAACTCGGGATGTTCCTTGCTCACTCCAATACGTAGGTTGTAGCTATAAGGCGTTCCACCGGAGATCTTCAAATTACTAAGAACGAGGCGTTCAGCAAAATATTCAAATGTCGCAATATCTATGACAAATGCGTCTGTGACTCCACGCGAAAGAGCGCGCAACCCTTCTTCCGCCGTTTTAAACAGCATAAGGTTCAAGTGTGGATAATCTTGTTCTATATATGTTTGGGATATATACCTATCTACCGTTGCGATGCTACGATCTTTGAAAAAATCCAGATCGTTGACGAAACTGATATCATTGCGTGTCACAATGACAAAATCCATCTTCAGGTAAGGGTCAGTAAAGTCCATTATCTTGGCGCGTTCATCGCTGTAATTCAGTGCATCAAGAACCTTCACCTCTTTATCTTGCATCAATTGCAGCGCTTCACCCCAACTGTTGCTCTTTTGAATCGTAAACTTTAAACCACTCCGCGCTTCGAGTAGTTTAAAAAAATCGGGTGCGATACCGCGGTATTTTCCTGATTCGTCAAAAAAGGAGACCGGCGGCCAACTCGGGTCACCGGCAAGAGCGACCACAGGGTGCTCTTTCACCCATTTCCTCTCTTTTTGATTCAGCTGTATGACGGTCTTTGATGATAGAGTCTTCCATCGTTCTCGAATTTCGTTATGCTCTTCAGTGGAAATACTCTTGAGTACTTTTTCAATGATGCCATGAAGTAGTGTCTGCTCTTTTGCGATCGCAACAGAGACACTGGTCTCCATATCCGGTAATTTTGAAACGATTTTCAGATTGGTGATCATTTTTCGGTTAATTGTATAAGTGGCGACAGCCAGATTACCAACATAGGCATCCGCGCTTCCATATACTACGGCCTCCAGCGACGCTTCGTTGGAGGTTGAAAGATGCAGGTTAATCTCAGGGTAGCGGTTTCTTAGCCACTCATGCATGTATGAATCTTTGTTCACCGATACTGTAAGGCCAAACAGGTCCTCGATTATATGGATTCCTTCCAGCTCTTTATTGATGATAATAGCGGTTGGAACCGTCAGGTACGGACTACTGAAAAGAAGAAACTTCTGGCGCTCCGGCGTCTCTACCACGCTGGCCAGTCCGTCAAGCTTCCCCGCTCTCATTTGCTCCATAACCTTGGACCAGACATCCGGTTTCACTTCAATTTGCAAGCCGGTACGTTCCTGGATAATGCGTATATATTCCGACGCAACTCCGGTATGCCCGCCTTCGCTGTCAGCGAAATCAAAAGGCGCCCATTGGAAGTCAGCCCCAAATACCAATTTGGGATGCCTTTCGATCCACGCCTTCTCTTTTGTGCTTAGATCAATATCAATGGCTGTAGGTATGTGTTCGAATGTTAGCCACTTTTGCTCAATCCGTTGCTTTTGTAATGTCGTAAGACTTTCAAGACCTTTTTGTAAAATTGTGTGTAAGTGCGCCTGGTCATCATGCACCGTCATATGTAGTGCATCGTGTCTAAATCCAGGCATAGGCTTAAATGGTTTGATGTTAGAGACAAAGTGCTCTTTTAACTTATGATTGATTACGGCATAGCTGTCTACGATTGCGTCCGCTCTTCCTTCAAGCACCGCATATATGGCACTGTCAAGCGTGTCGGTTTCTAATAGGGTGATTTTGGGAAAATTGGTTCTGATGTGTATCGCGCTGGCATAGCCTTTGGGTATTGCTATGCGTTTTCCGTTCAGATCTTCAATTGCGGAAATATCCAGGTCATCTCTGATGAAGATATATTCCCAGATTGTGTGATAAGACTGGGTATAGCGGCTAAAGGATTCACGCTCTTTGGAGTAGAGGGCCGCTGGAAGCACATCGATGGTACCCTGGCGAAACCCCTCTAAAAGCTCGAACCATTTCCCTTTGTGATGGACGATTTCAAATCCATATCGATCGGCAATAATCTTCAGATAGTCATGTGATATCCCTGATACCTTTCCGTCAGGATCAATAAAGTCAAAGGGGGCCCAGTCATATTCCACACCAACATGAATGACAGGATGTTCACTAATCCAGAGATGCTCCTCAACGGTCAGTTCCGAAGATGGAGCAGAGGCGGCGGAAAATCCGGATACGGCAACTAAAAGTAGGAGTAAGAGCTGAAAAAAGTATTCAGCGGACGTATGTTTTTTGGACAATCTGAACGAATTCATCAAGATGTTCCATAAATATATCGACTAATTGCGGGTCAAATTGTTTTCCTCTGTGCTCATTTATATAACTTACCGCCTTATCTATACTCCAAGCTTTTTTATAGGCTCGTTTGTGGGTGATCGCTTCAAAAACATCAGCCAGCGCAACAATCCTGCCATAGAGGTGTATCTCTTCCCCTTTTAAGCCTCTAGGATATCCGCTTCCATCCCATTTTTCATGATGTTCATAGGCAATGATATCTGCGGTTTTTAATGTTTTTCTCTTTGAATGCTTGAGTATCTTATGGCCTTCTGCCGAATGCCCTTTGACGATGAGATATTCTTCATCAGTAAGGCGACCAGGCTTTTGGATGATTGCGGGAGGGATGGCCATCTTTCCCAAATCATGTAGAGGTGTTGCGTGATAAATTGTCTCTGCGTCTTCTTCTTTTAAACTCGGATGATAATGGGCCAACAGGTATGATAGCTCCGAAACCCGACGTGAATGCTGGCCTGTTTCATCAGATACGGATTCTATCAAGCCTGTCATTGCATAGATCATCTCTTTTTGACTCTCTTCCAGTTCGCTTAACATACGCTTCTCAGCAAACCTCGCCTTTGACTTCAATTCAAGATTATGTTGGTGGAGCACCTTTTTTGCGGTATATAGTTCGAGGTGGTTTTTGACGCGGGCCAGCAGCTCAGTCGGATGGAATGGTTTCGTCAGGTAATCAACCGCTCCCTCTACAAAGCCCCTGGAAATCGAGTCCGCATCGACCTTGGCGGTAAGAAAAATTACAGGGATATCCTTCGTCTTCTCATCGGCCTTCAGGCGGCGGCAGACCTCGAAACCATCGATACCCGGCATCATGATATCAAGAAGAACCAGATCAAAACGGTCATTTTCGATAATTGTTAACGCTTCTTCCCCATTTGTTGCAAAGGAGAAGTAATAGTTTTCCTCTTTGAGGATGTTCATGGCAACTTGAATGTTGTCTGGAACGTCATCAACGATAAGAACACGATATGAGAGATCCATAAGTCAATCTCTATATAATTAATTGATGACTTATTATAGCAGCTAGGCAATATAGGGTAATTCTTCTCATTGCCCTTGGTCTACTTTGTCTATAATATTCAGGGATTTGAAGACATATATAGATGAATGACTTCATCTTCAACATGCTTCAGATTCATAATGTTATTGTAGCGTCTCCAACTACCCCCCAGGCCCAATCTTCTGCAACTTCTGCTTCATCTCCAACGCTCGCGCCTTATACCCGGGCGCCAACGAATGATTGGGGTTTAATTCTAAAATCTTATCCCAAAACCCGATAGCCTCATCCAATTCCTGTCTTCTAAACAACTGCATTGCCTGCCGATGATAACCATCGGTCAATCTGTCTCGAACCGCCAGTTGCGCTTCTTTTGCCTCGGCATTATCCGGGTCATATGTCAGCACCTGCGTATAGGTTTGATAGGCCTCTTCGAATTTCCCCACATTCTGCTGATCCTGCGCATTTTGAAACAGTTTCTGCGCCTCGATCTTATCCTCGACCAGAATCAGTTTGTTGATCGCGGCCTCATCGGAGTCGAGGATGATCAGTTTTTCCAGGATCGAGCGTGCGTCATCCATGTTGCCCTGGCTGATCAGTTGATCGGCGTGCTCGTTATAGTAGCCGGCTAGTAGCGACGGGATCTTCTTAGACTGGGGATGATGGCTGCCTTCGCTTTCCAGCAGGTAGATTGCCGCGCCCAGATCGCCTTCGCTGCGCAGCCCCTTGGCGGAGCTGAGTATTTCATCAACGGTCGCTGGTCGGGCCTCCACAGGTTTTTCTTCTACTATCGCTTGTGGAGTGACAGACGCTTCTTCAATCAGTAGGTCTGGCGTTGTTTCAGTGGGTTTCTCCGTGACCTCAGGCTCGATGCTTGGCGTTTCCGGGGTCTCTGCCATGGGTTGCGTTGCGAGCGGTGGCTCTTGGGCGGTGGTTTTTGGCTTGGGCTTCGGCTTGCGTTTTTTGATCACTGGCCTCTCGCCGGGCACCCGGATGCGCTGTCCAGGCGCTAGTTTGCTGGGGTTTTCCAGCTTGTTGTACCGGGCCAGGATGACAAACTTCAGTGGATCCTTGAGAAACTTCTTGGCAATGATCGACAGGGAGTCTCCCGGCTCGACGTCATAGAAAAAGTTCTTTAAACCGAGGTACTCGATGGGGTCGGCGTCCATCTGCTCAAGGAGGTTGGTGGCAATCTGCAGAGTGGGTTTCTCCTGCAAAGCCCAGGTGAGCTGGTTGTGGGCATTGTCGTAGTCGCCTTGCTCCAGCTGTTGCAGCGCCTTGCGCACCCGTTGCGAGGGGGTCAGCGAGTCGGTGGGTGGCGGGATGGTCTCCACCACCTCTTCCTTGGGCTCCTCTGTGACGACGGGTTCCGGCTGTTGGCGTGGGCCTAAGCCCTCACAGGCTGAAAGACTCAGGGTGATAACAGTGATAATGAGGATCTTGACGAAATTTGGGGTGTCCTTTTTTACCTTCTTTACATCTTTCACAGCATTTTTCTCATAGTAAACAGGTTGGATTCCAGCGTGCTGCTGTCCGATTACCCCTCTCTCCCCCAGGGATAGCATTGGGTGAGGGGCGTTGAAAAGCCAATGTCTTGATTGTTTTCACTCCTTCATCCTGACCTTCTCTCTGTGGAAGAAGGGAGGCGCTTTTTTGATTTTGGTGATTGCCATGACTATCGTCCTTTAAGTAATCGGCCACAACAATCAGTCACATGGATGTCGGGCGGTATTAGTGAGATCGTGGTAGTGCATCTGACGCCACCGGCTATCAGACGGACAGGATCGCTCTGGTCAATATAGCAGATCATGTCTCGGCGGGCGCGGCAACACTGGTGGATCGCGCCTGTACCAGAATCAGCGTGACATTATCCCGGGCGCCCCGGTCCAGCGTCAGGGTTATCAGTTGCTGTATCGCTTCCTGGAAGTTGTAACGGCCCAGGATCTCGGCGATCTCGGCATCCGTGACCTCCTTGTTCAGGCCGTCGCTGCAAAGCAAGAACAGGTCGCCGTTGCAGGGTTCGAAAATCTCCGCATCCAGTTCCAGGGCCTCTCCGGCGCCGACCGCGCGGGTAATGTAGTTGGCGATGGGGGATTGTTCTGCCTGATCGCTGGTGACTATGCCCTGTTCGATCAACTCTTCGACTTGGCTGTGGTCCCGGCTGAGCTGCTTGAGCGTTCCCCGACGATAGAGATAGATACGGCTGTCTCCCGCCCATTGATAGATGCAGTAGCCCTGATAGGCGAGCAGGGTCACCACCGTGGAGCCGATGATTTCACCGCCGCGTTTTTGCGATTCGAGTTGCAGTTGCTGGTTGACCTGCTGCAGGCGCTGTTCGACGTCGCCGGCCAAGTGGCCGAGGGATTCGCCGGGAATGGTCGATTTGAGCTCCCTGACGATCATCCCTGACGCCAGATCGCCGGCGGCATGGCCGCCCATGCCGTCCGCTACCACCCAGATTCCCAGATCGGCGCGGTCGAGACAGGCGTCTTCGTTGATCGAACGCACCTTGCCTTTGTCGGTGCGATGAGCGGAGACCCAGTAGTAGCTGCTCTGGCTCATTGAGGCTGGGGGGCTTCGGAGGGTGCGAGTCCCATGGTGTAGGCGCCGGTCTCGATCTCTTCCCAACCGTGTTGCGTCCAAGCACCGTCGATCAGGGCGCTGGCGCCCTTGATCTGGGGAAGCCCCTGGCAGACCAGCAGGGAAGGGGATATGCGTTCCGAACCCTGGGTCCACCACAGGCTGTAGGCGAACAGCAACTTTTTCATCAGGTGCGGAAGAAACAGGGGGTAAATGGTGCGCAGGGACGATTGATCGTCCAGGTGGGCATGCCAGGCGTTATTCAGTGGGGTCCCCCTCTCTGATTGAACGGGCGGATCCTCGACCTCCACGGCTGGCAGGCCAGCGGAGCGCAGCTGTTGTTCAAGGGACTCCATCTGAAAATCGTCTTCCAGGCAGGAGAGCGCGAGGCTCTCCATCCGCGCAAACCAAGCCTCGGATTGCTCCATGAACAGGAACAGGTTGAATTTGGGGTCGAGTTTGGCCGCCAGGGTGAAGGGATAGTAGCGCCCGACACGATCCACGCTCGGCATCAGGATCCCGGCCCAACCGTGTTCGCCACAGATGCCGGGGGAGAGGGCAAAGCGCCACAGCGGGCTGGTGAGGTAGTTCTCCAGCCAGAAATCCCCGAGCTGTTCACGGCTGTTGGCGATTGCCTCCTGCATCCAGGTCTCCCAGGGGGCGATGAATCCCCGCGGCAGGCGGCGGGTGACGAAATCGCCCAGGGAGGGGATCTTGCCGTAGAAGCCGGGGAAGTCTTCTTGCATGGAGTTTAGAGTTTGTTCGGACACCGGAAATCTGCCAATTCTCGAAGCTTAAAGGGATTGAGGGCGCCACTGGCGCGCAATGCGAAACGGGATTTTCGGCCACCGACATCGAACTCCACTTTGATTGTTTCGGGGGAGTCGGTCGGCGTGCTCTTGGCCTGATCGATGATACGGAACCAGCCCCAGGGCCCATCTTCCGTGAGACCTGAAGGCTTGTTACCCGCGGGCGGGGCGAGCAGGATCTTGGTGTCGCTGACCCCGGAATCGTCCGGCCAGATCAGTCGGTTCCAGCGTGCGGGGCCATGGTTGTAGCTGACCCGCTGCTGATTGAGCAACAGGGTGATCTGGGTGATGGTGGTATCCATGCTCAGCGGCTTGATCTCAAAATTGATCTTGGGATCCTGGCTGCCGGCGCTGAAAAAGGCGTCACGAATCACCGCGGCCCGCTGGAACTGTCTGAGGGTGCCGGTCGGTATGCCCAACGCGCGGTTGCCCGCCGCGTTCCAGCGCCAGACCCGGCGGGAGGTGTCGACGAAGTCCTGGAGATAGGTGTTGAAGAAATTGTCCATCATCCCACCCGGACCGAAAAAACGCCCGAAATCGCTGATGGTAGTCTCTCTGACGCTGCTGCGGTCGAGGGGGTAACGGCCCGCGAGGCTGCGCTGGCAAAAGGGAAGCAGCTGGGTGTTCCAGACTGCGTTCAGATGGGTCCTGACCCCGGAGACGGTGAGATTGGAACTGCCGTCCGCCAGGGAATTGAGCATTGCCGCCAGGGGACCCGGTTGCCGTTTCGCCTCCAGCTTGAGGCGGCTGATGACGCTCCCGCCGGCGGGATCCCTGGCCACATTGAAGGCCTGGTTGGATTGGTTGCCGGCGGACGCGATGGAGCTCATGTGGGCATACAGCTCATTGAGCATTTCCAGGGTCCTTTCCAGCGGCGCCTGTTCGCCCTCCTGGGTCTGGATCATCCGGTTCAGGCTGGCAAAGTGCTGATCGACCGGCGTGGTCAGCAGGGCGTCCTGCGGCTCGCTCGATTCATCCGGGGCGACTTGCAGGATCGAGGCGAGCCGGCGGGTGATCCCGGAGGTGTTCCTCTCCACCAGTTCGGCGGCCTTCTTTGCTCCGCCCGGCAGGACGGGCAGGCGAGAGAGGCTGGTCTGTTCCTGAACCAGGGTCAGGTAGCGGCGCAACGGCGAAGTCGGGCCCGAGAGGATGTTCAGGATCTCCACCGCCTGGCGCATGTTGCTGAACGGTTTGACCCTGACATCGGCCAGCAGTTGTTCCCAGATGCGGATGTACTCGTCGTAGTAGAGGTCCTTGACCCGCCCGCTGAGTCTGACCAGATCGGTCTTGCCGATGATCTTCTCCAGATCGGGTCCGAGGATCCACTTCTCTTCCAGAAGTTGATTGGCGATCGCCAGATGATCCTTGAGGAACAGCTTGTGATAGCCCTCGTAGGTGAACAAGGCCGGGATCTCCTTGTCCAGGGGATCTCCGGAGCGGCGGCTGAACACCAACTCCGCATCCGCGCCGATCACCTGGGTCAGGCGCACCGGCGGGATCGAGCCGCCCTGGGTGGTTCGCTTCATGCGGTTGTAGACTCGGTCCGCCAAGGGCACCCGCAGCAGATCGTTGCGCACCCGGCCGACCAGGGTCTGGTCCAGCGGCAGGGTCGACGTCATCGGCATCTTTTCCAGCAGGGCATCGAGATGGCTGGCCAGCGCTTGGCGCGCCTGGGCGTTCTCGGCGCCGGGCAGGTTCAACTGCCACTGCAGCAGCAGCCAGGCCTTGACGGTCTCGGTATCGTAATGCTCCTTGTCCTCGAACATCAGATAGACCTTCAGGGCCTCGTAGAGATAGTCGGGATTGTTGCCCGGCTGGGTCAACTGATCTTCCAGGCTAAGGATGATGCGCGGCAGGAACAGGTTCTTCAGGCTGTTGTGGTAGGCGCTGATCGCCTCGCTGCCGAGTTTGTCGCCCTGATAGAGTCCCAGGCCCATCAGCCAGGGTATCTCGGCCTCCCGGTCGGCGTAGCCGCCGGGGATCTGTCGGACCGAATCCAGGGCAGGGACCACATTGGTGAGGGTCAGGTCATCCGGCGCCACGGCGTTCACCTTCTCGTCCGCGGCATTGGCCTGCACCGCGACCAGGTCCACATAGCTCTGGTTACGGCTGTAGCTGGTAAACCAGGCGATCCCCGCCAGCACCGCCAGGGAGATGGCCCCGGCATAGCTCAGTCGCTGCAACCAGGCGCGCTGTCTCTCCACCCGGGTGTTGACCCCCGCCAGGTGGGATTCGGCAAAGACCAGGTCCTTGAACAGGCGATTGATGAAAAAGCTGCGGCCGGTGCCGGAGAAGGCGGGTGCGATCTGGCGGTTGAGGCCGAACTCCTGGGCCATTGATCCGAGCAGGCGATCGATAGGGGTGCCTTCCTGGGTGCCGCTGGTGAAATAGATGCCCCGCACCATCGGGGTCTCCTGGAAGCGGTTGGCATTGAACGCCTCGTGGAGAAAGCTCTCCGCCGCCTCGCGCAGGGCGCTGAACTGTTGCGGAAAGGAGTAGATCAGCACCCGGCGCTTGGCATCCCGTTCCTGTTCCAGGCGATCCAGCAGGCGTGCGTCGATACGCTTCTCCAGCGCTCTGAATTCGTTTTGGAAGTGGCCGATGCCGGTATCCTGATCATCCTTGTCGGTGAGGGGGAAGGTCATGCCCCAGACCTGGCTGCGCTCCTCCCGGCCCATGTTCTCGAAGAACTCATTGAAACCGGCCAGCAGGTCGCACTTGGTGAACAGTACATAGATCGGGAAGCGGATGCCGAAGTGATCGATCAGTTCCTTGACCCGCATGCGGATCGCCTTGGCGTGGTTGATGCGCTCCAACTCCGTCTGTTGCAGGATGTCCTCGACACTGATCGCCACCAACGCACCGTTGATGGGTCTGCGCTTGCGATGCTTTTTCAACAGATCGAGAAATCCCATCCAGGCGGCCCGGTCGACCTCTTCATAGCTGTCCTGGGTGGTGTAGCGGCCCGCCGTATCAAGCAGCACCGCGTCATCGGTGAACCACCAGTCGCAGTTGCGGGTACCGCCTATGCCCTGGACGGCATCGTTGCCCAGCTTGTCCGCCAGGGGAAAGTGCAGGCCTGAGTTGAGCAGGGCGGTGGTCTTGCCGCTGCCCGGTGGGCCGATGAACATATACCAGGGGAGTTGATAGAGGTATTGGCGATTGTGTTTGCCGCCGACCTTTGACTCCTTGAGTATCCTGATCGCATCGTCGAGGCGCCGGCCAAGTATCTGCACCTCCTCTTCAGATTCCCGGGATCTCGCTTCTCCGGCGTTGCTCTTCTGGCCGACCACGCTCTCCAGCATCTGCTGGTTCTTCTTGCGCGCCGCCAGATAACGGCGTAACTGATTCAACCCCCACAGGAGAATCACCACCGCGATGGCGATCAGCCGCGCGGCCACGGAACCCAGGGGTTCGGCGCCGGCGATGGCGATCAGTGGTCCGACCAGCCAGATGATGACTGAGATTGCAATCAATCCCAGCACGGCAACGAACCAGCGGTTTTTTATGATTCTCAGGATGGCCTGCATGTTGTTAGCTGATGCCTATGGTTTTATCAGGGTGATCTCCACACGACGATTGCGTGCTCGACCCTCCTTGGTGTCATTGGATGCCAGGGGTTCGGCGGAACCCCGCCCTTCGCTCTGTATCCGTCCCGGCAGGGAGAGATCGAGCGCCAGTATCTTCGCCACCGACTCGGCGCGGGTCCTGGAGAGGTGCCAATTCGAGGGATAGCGAAGACTGCGAATAGGTATGTTGTCGGTATGTCCCACCACCAGGATCTCACCGTCCAGTTGCTCCATCGCGGTGGCGATGCGATTCAGCAAGGACAGGAACTGATCGCTCACATCCACGCTGCCGGATGCGAACAGACCGTCACCGGCAATGCTCACGCTACCTTGTACATGGTCCTCTTCCACGCCGATCTTGCCCTGGGTGATTTCGTTCGCCAGCAGGATGCGCAGGGTCAGCGCCGGCTCCGACGCCGGCGGCGGCTTGCGCTCGACCACGGTTTGCACATTGCGCGCAATGTTGTGCAACTCGGCATGCACCGGATCGGATTTTACGTTCAGGCTGAGATTGAAACCGGAGAACATCAACAGCAGCAGCACACTGGAGACCGCCAGCACCACCCAGAGTGGAACGTATTGAACCAATGCGTTCTGTTTGAGATAGACCCCCTTCCAATTGCCGGAGAGATCACGCTCATACTCGTCATGATGGTTACGGATGGTGCGGTAGAGATTGTCGCGCAAGGACTGTAACTGGGCATAACCATCGGGCAATGGGCGGAAACGCCCCTCGAAACCGAATGAGAGGCAGATGTACATCAGCTCAAGCAACTCGATGTTCTTGGCCGGATTCTGTAACAGCTTCTGCAGCAGTTGAAAAAACTTCTCGCCGCCCCAGGCCTCGTTGTGCATCGTCACCAGCAGGCTTTGATCGCGCCAGATGCTTTGATTGCCCCAGGGGGTCGAGAGGACCATCTCATCGGTGGCTGTGCACAGTACATAGCGCGCCCAGAAGATCGTCTCCTTATCCACCCCGAGATCCTGCGCCTTATGCTCGAATGTTCTGAACTTTTCGATAATGCTGCTCTTCAGCGCCACCGGATCGGGGTGCGAAGGGGTATCGCGCAAGCGACCCAACAGGGAGAGCAACGATGAGGCCGCTATCTCCAGTTTATTGGCGCCCTGTCGTGTCGGCAGATTCGGCGCCGGAGCGGCCCTGAGTGGCGGCTCAGGTGATTGAGGCGCCGGCTGAGGAGTCGAGACAGGGCTCTTGCCGCCAGGTCTCGGGCGAATCACGGTGCGGTCGCCTGTCTCATTGGGCTTCATCCCAAATGGGTCGTCATGATCCATTATCAACTACCTTTTATTGCCCACAGTTCAAGTTCCAAGCCTGGGAATTCACCTCCTATATGTATGGCACATCCTCCTGATGTTTCAAGCAGATTCCAGTACTCGTTGTTTTTGTCCAACTCGAAGTAACTGAAGCCTGCGTTATAGGGTATTTGTCTGGGGGCGACGGACAATATACGTAAGCCGATACCGGGCAGTTGCAGATTGACCAGGTCGCGGATCTTCTCCACCGGCCCGATCTTTGTCTGGCTGGGGAACCGCCGTTGCAGGGCGTCCGCGGCAAGGTGCGCATTCACCGCCAGGACAAAACTCGCATCGCTCAACAGTGCAGGATCCGGCACGGTGGCGACGCGGATGCCGTACTTTCTCTCTTCGAGGGGAATGGCTACCGCCTTCTGCTCCAGCACCATACTCAGCGAACGTCGCAGTTCGCGTATCACCGGGGTGAAGGTCTCCTGCAACGCATGATGTTGGTAGATGGCGAAAGCGGGCGGTCGTTTACTGCTGCTGGTAAAGGTGGCCAGTTCGCCCGCTAATTGCAGCGCTGCTTCATACAAGACGGTGGGATGCAACGGTGAGGTGCTGCTGAAATGTGTGTAGAGGGGTTCATAGCGGTTCACCACCTGTAACATCAGAAAGTCGGCAACCTCGGCAATCCCCTTGCCGCCGTCCACCAGGCGCGAGGCGATGGCATCGGCGCGATGGTGCAACAGTCCCTCGATCTCTTTGACATAACCGGCTAGCCGTGCTGAAACTTCGCAGTCGAGACAGGGTGGGATGAAATCCTCGTCAAGCAGCAACATGTCGTCAGACCGCCGTTCGATGATCTTGGCGACCGCCAGATGGGCGAACTCCTCAAGCTCCGATGAATCGATCAGCAGCCTGACCGTCGGCTTGGCGACCTGCAGGGTGGAGGTGTTGGAAGAGCCGGAGACGCCGTCTTTGGTCTCGATCTCTTCCGCCACATAGCGCTCCAATCCCTCTTCCTGGTCGGCAAAGCGCACATTGGCGGTGCCGGGGCGCGACAGGGGGAGGGCGAGATAGACAACCGCACCTTTGTGTTCCGCGGGGATATCCAGCGGCGGCGGCGGGTTGTCGTTGCCGGGGATGTCGAAGGTGGTGCCGTCGGGCAGGACGCCACGGCATGATTCCAGCGCCAGTCTGCCGAGTGCGAGCGCCTGTCTGTCGATCTTCAGATGGGTGAAGCCCCAACTGTAGGGTGTCAGATCAGCACAACGCGCCTGGAGCCTATGTTCCAGGAAACGCTCCTGCTGCTGAAAGTGGTGCGGTCTGAGGAACATACCCTCCGACCAGACGATCCTAGACATCCAAGACATTGATTTCGGCTCTTATGTTATTTACTTTTCAAGAGATTGATGCCGCTCTTGCCAAACTCTATCACAAAGGTCGTTTCGTCGTGCACGTCGATCTCGATCGATCGGCGCCAGGTGGCGTTTTCGATATCACGATAGGCGCCGATGACGCCGACATAACGGGTGTCAGGTTGCAGATCCCGTTCCAGGGTCTTTATTTCACCGGGTTGGAAGTGCAGTTCATCGCGCATCAGCATCTCATCCCCCAATAGCGCGACGTCCTGCTCGAACAGGTTGAAGAAATCCGCATTGTTAAACACGCTTAACGATTTCAGCTCGTAAATGCGGGCGACAATGGGCGAGGGACGGCCATTGATGTCGGGATTGACGCTTTGGTCAGCATTCATGGTCACTTTTACACTGGAGACACTCGAGCAACCCATCATCATGAACAGGTAGAGGAGCCCCAGGGTGAGCAGTAGGTTTTTTATGATTGCTTTCATCTGCTTGCTTCCTGTCAGTTTGGTAAACCAGGGTCTGATCGTTTGAGCGATTCCAAGCGGCGAATCTGCTCTTCATAGGCTTGGGAAAAGGTGCGCCCGAAGAGTTGATGGAAATCGTCCTCGGCTTCGGTTGCGATCTCGGTATAGAGTTCTGTGAACAGCTCCCAGGTCTTGGCCTGTTTGTAGAGCGGCAATTTTTCCAGCAATGCCGGTTGACCCAGACGTTTTTCCAGTATCTCTGGTTTAAAGCGCTGCAACACAACCTGCAAGGCGGCTTGCATACCGACCATCACCGCCAGCATATGCGCCTCGATATCCTCATGGGCCTCTTTAAACGCGGTGAGAGGGGTGAGATAGCCGCTGCTTGGGCTTGGATTGACGATATGCCGTAACGCCTCCTCGATGTTGATGGAGAACTTCAAGGGGTTGTTCTCGACCGGTTGAATCATGGTCTGCGACATGCGGAACTCACCCTTCATCTGCGCCCTGGCGCGGAGGATCGACATCGTGCCGTCGACACTGGATCTTAACACCTGGCCGAGATTCTCCAGCAGCTCCGGCAGGGGGCGATCGTCGAAGTGGCTTTCAGGTATGTTCATACCCTGGGCCAGCGCCCGGCGTAGGGCTGCCTCGTCACTCGGCGCGGTCGGGGTCGTCACGGGCTTCTCTAGGGGAGGCCGTGGCGGGACGGGGGCGGACTCGCCGGCCTTGCGCCCCGGCCTTGGGATCGATTCCTGGGGGATGACCGGCGGCGCTGCTTTCTCTGCTTGGATAGGCGGCGATGCCTGGGGCTCAGGCAGGGGCTCGTCAGTGAGCGGGGGAAGGATCTCGGGTGCTTGGTCGGGGTATTGCTCAGGCTCACGCTCACCCACGTCGTTATCCAGGTCCCAGTCTTCCGGTATCGGGGTCGGCTGATTGAAGTAGGCATTCAGGTCGGAGGTATGGTCCGCTTGGGAAGAGGGGGCCGTTTGCGCTATCTCCAAGGAGGATTCATCCGTATCCAGGCTGGGCGGTTCCTGCTCTTCGAGTGAATACGCTGCTTCAGGGACTTGCTCGGGTTGCAGTGTGTCGACGGGGGAGGTGGAGAAGGCCTGTTCCAACTCCTGTCCGGCGCTCTCATCCACCATTTGCGCAAACGGATCGTCCAACCCATCGAAGGCCTTGGATTCAGCGGATGGGACGGCCGGTTTCTGCAGGGTTACACTGATTTCATAGTCGCCGATGCTGATCGTATCCCCATCCTGCAGGGCAACCCGGTTATCCTTGCCGAGGGGTTTGGCGGCCCGGTTCAAAAACACGCCATTGGAGCTGACATCCGTGAGATGGAAGTCGCCGTCACTGAAATCGATCTGGGCATGGCGTCCGGAGATGAACCGCTCAGGATCCGGCAATACCCAGTCGTTCTCCTCGCGGCGGCCGATACTGCCACCCTGTTGGTCAAACGTCACCGACATGTCGCTTGCCGGAGGAGTGCCCGCAATGCGCGTGACCTCGAGATTGAGTTTCATGGCTTGGCTATCGGAAAGCATCGTTATCAGGAAAAGTTATAGCTGAACTCATCATTTTCCACATCGATGTGGATTTTTTCAATCGGACGGCCCTCCATCTTCTCGATCAGCACATGACGGCTGATCTCCGGGAGCATGGTATTGGTGAGAATGGCGTCCACCATTCTGGCGCCGCTCTCCACCTCGGTGCAACGGCTGATGATCAGCTTCACCACCGCTTCGTCATAGCTGAGCGGAATGCCATGGTTCGCCTGGATGCGCGATTCGATCCTGCCCAGCTGCAGCCGCACTACCTTGGCGAGGACTTCGTCGCTCAGCGGATAGTAGGGGATCACCACCAGACGGCCCAGCAGGGCGGCGGGGAAGACCTTCAGCAGGGGATCGCGCAGGGAGGCGGCGATGGCCTCTGTTTCCGGCATCAGTTCCGGGTCCTTGCACAGATTATCGATCATCTCCGTACCCACGTTGGAGGTCAGCAGGATCAGGGTGTTCTTGAAATCGATATGCCGCCCCTCGCCGTCTTCCATCCAGCCCTTGTCGAACACCTGGAAGAAGATCTCATGCACATCGGGATGGGCCTTCTCCACCTCATCCAGCAGCACCACGCTATAGGGCTTGCGGCGTACGGCTTCGGTGAGGATGCCGCCCTCGCCGTAACCCACATAACCGGGAGGCGCGCCTTTCAGGGTGGAGACCGTATGCGCCTCCTGGAATTCACTCATGTTGATGGTGATCACGTTCTGCTCGCCGCCGTAGAGCGACTCGGCGAGGGTCAGCCCGGTCTCGGTCTTGCCCACCCCGGAGGGGCCGCAGAGCATGAACACGCCGATCGGTTTATTCGGATTGTCCAGGTTGGCGCGGGAGGTCTGGATGCGGCGCGAGATCATTTGCAAGGCATGGTCCTGCCCGATCACCCGTTTCGCCAGGGTGTCGCTGAGATTGAGGATGGTTTCGATCTCGTTCTTCACCATCCGGCCGACCGGTATCCCGGTCCAGTCGCCCACCACCGAGGCCACCGCCTGGGCATCCACGCTGGGGAGGATCAACGGGTTTTCTTCCTGGAGCGTGCTGAGTTCCGACTTGAGTTCCATCAGACGTTTCAGCAGTTCTTCCGCCGACGCCTCGGTTGTTTCCGATGCCGTGGCTGCTTCGGTGGCATCCTCTCCCGCTTGAGCGGTCTCTTCAGCTGCTGGGGTATCCTCGCTCACTGGCTCGTCGCCATTCAGTCCCTTCAGCTTCTGTTGTATTTGCAGCACCTCTTCGACCAGGGATTTCTCCGCTTCCCAGCGTTCCGTGAGCTGCTCCAGGCGGCTGCGCTCCTGCTCCAGCTTTTCGTTGGTCACGGTTTCACGCTCCTCGGTATCCATGCCGATGGCCTTCTCCCGGCCGATGATCTGCAACTCGGTCTCCAGGGCCTCGATGCGGCGTCGGCTGTCCTCGACCTCGGCCGGCACCGCCGCCTGACTGATGGCGACCCTGGCGCAGGTGGTATCCAGCAGGCTGACCGACTTGTCCGGCAACTGGCGGGCAGGGATATAGCGATGGGAGAGCCTGACCGAGGCATCGAGGGCCTCATCCAGGATCTGTACCTGATGGTGCGCTTCCAGGGTCGAGGCCATGCCGCGCATCATACGGATTGCCCGATCCTCGTCCGGTTCATCGACCTGCACGACTTGAAAACGCCGGGTGAGGGCCGGGTCTTTCTCGATATATTTCTTGTACTCGGCCCAGGTGGTGGCCGCGACGGTGCGCAGGGTGCCCCGGGCAAGGGCCGGTTTCAGCAGATTGGCGGCATCACCGGTGCCGGCGCTGCCACCGGCGCCGATCAGGGTATGGGCCTCATCGATAAAGAGGATGATCGGCTTTTCCGAGGATTGGACCTCTTCGATCACCTGCTTGAGCCGGTTCTCGAACTCACCTTTCATGCTGGCGCCGGCCTGCAGCAATCCCACGTCCAGTACCCGCAAGGAGACATCCTTGAGGGGCGGTGGCACATCGCCATGGGCGATATGCAGGGCGAAACCCTCCACCACGGCGGTCTTGCCCACACCTGCCTCACCAGTAAGGATGGGGTTGTTTTGACGTCGGCGCATGAGGATATCGACGATCTGGCGGATCTCCTCATCGCGCCCGACAATCGGGTCGATTTCACCGTTTCTGGCCCGTTCCGTCAGGTCGACAGAGAACTGGTGCAACGCCTGCTGTTTGCCCATCTGGGCCGGGGCGATGGCTTGGCTGGCCTCGCCGGGCGCGGCGCCGCCACCGGTCTGGAATCCATCGCTGGAGCGCAACGCCTGTTCGGGGGAACCCTCAACCACCTCGGCAAACCGGTCAGTCAGGGTATCGACGCTGATCTTTTTAAACTGGTCGGAAATCCGCAGTAGGGCATTGCGCAGACTGTTGGTTTTCAGTACGCCCACGATCAGATAGCCGGTGCGAACCTGGGCATCGCTGAACATCAACGTACCGTAAACCCAGGCGCGCTCGGTGGCCTCTTCCACATGGGAGGAGAGGTCGGAGATCGAGGTCGAACCGCGCGGCAGGGAGTCCAGGGTTTCGGTGATGTCTTTCGCCAGGTGGGACGGATCGAGATTGAACTGCTTGATAATCCGGTGCAGGTCCGAGTCCTGCAGTTGCAGGATCTGGTGCAGCCAATGGACCAGCTCCACATAGGGATTGCCGCGCATCTTGCAGAAAACGGTTGCGCTTTCTATGGCCTTGTAACCGAGGCTGTTCAATTTTCCGAACAGGGCGGCACGATTAATCTCGCTCATGACTGAAGACCTCTAAGTTCACAGGGTTGTAGGAACAGGTCGTCACCATCCCGTCCCAGGGGTTTCTGAGCAAGCCAGCTGGTCCAGCCCAGGCGGCTTTCGCCGTTCAGGCTCAGCGGCGGCACCTCTTGCTCTTCCAGGATCAGGTTCAACTCCCAGTCCTGCTCATCGCCAATATAGTTTTTCACCACCGCGATCAACCGTTTCAGACTCTCGCCGCCCGGTAGCATGCGCTGGTAATCGGCGAAGTTGACGGCGCCCATCACGATGCGGAATTTCTGCTGTCCCTGCCACACCCGGTCACCGAGAATGATGGTGGCGCCCAGGGCGCTGATGTCGGTGGACGCTCCCAACCGGCAGAGGCTGTTGTCGGGCAGGTCGATCCAGGCGCCGATAAATTCATCGATACGCACCGGGAGCTGGAAAAAGTCCTGCAGGATCGCCTCCAGGCCCTCGGCATTGCGGGTTTGGTTGGCGAGTCTTCCAGCATAGTGCAGTTTCGCCAGATCCGGCATCGCATCCCGGTTGCGTAAATGGGGCGAACCGATGCCGAACACCGAACCCAGATAGTTGCCGAATTTGTCCTGTTCCGGCCGGTCGAAGCTGACCGTCGGTTGACTGTTGGCCCAGGCCCGGTAGAAGAGGGTCAGCAGGCGATGGTGGAACTGATCGAGAAAGCCGACCTGGGTGGGATCGTGATCGTTGTGCAGGCGGTCGTGGACAAACTCGGTGAGATGCAGGGGCAGCGGACCGTTGGGGCCGAACAGACCGAAAAAGTAGACCCCCAGGCGTGGTGGGAGTTGCCCCTTGCCTTGACGAAACGAGCAGAGGGTGGAGGGCTGAAAGGCCAGGGTCGGATCCTGACCGAGCCGGATCCTGTCACGCTTGGCATGCAGCGCTTCGCTCAACCGGGGCTCTTGCGGATAGGCGCACTCAAGCCGGCGCATCGCTTGATAGAAGTCGAAGCGATAGGGCGCCTGTTGCAGTCTGTTAAACAGACTTACAGCGTTTGTCTCAGACCCAGCCTTACCGGCCATCGCATGATCTCTCCGCGTTCAAGTGTGACAATCACGGTCTCGGTAAAGGAGTTGATTGCCGTGTATTTTCGAAAAAACTGCTCCATCACTGCGCCGAACAGAAAGGCGCCGCTGCCCTCAAAGGCCGCCTCTTCCAGTGTCAGGGTGATCTCCAGCCCATGGCCGAAGGCGATCGGGCCCGGACTGGGCAGACGCCGGTTGACCGGCCTAGAAGCGATCGAGACGACACCTTCCACCTGTTTGCGTATCGAAGGGTCGTTGGTGTCTGCATAGAGCTGCAGGAAATCCTTCAACGCCGCGGTGCTCTGCGCCTGGTCTTCACTTGCCAATGAGAGGTAGTTCAGGGAGAGATGGTTGACGAGACGCCAACTGACACTCCCTTGGGCAGTGGTGGGTTTGGGCTTGGTGGGGGAGCCGATGCAACGAATGTTGTTCACCGGCGTGCTGCTGTCCAGGGTGAATGTCGAACCGCCTTGCCCCAGCGGAATATGCATCGACAGATCGCGATTGGTGCACAGGGTCGTCACTGCGAGTTGCCGCAGATTGCTTTGGTAGGGCGCTTCATCGCCATCCACGATGGAGACGAAGACCTCACTGCCGATATAGCTGGAGCGAGCCCCTTCACGCTGCTGTCTGGAAGAGAGGAGCCTGGGCATCCTGTGGATGGCGAAATAGGCCTGGGGCTGATCGGCGGCGATGAAGTCGTTGCACGCGTAGAAGGGATAGAAGGTCTGACTCTGTTCCGTGTTGCTGCCGAATCCCTTGACCCCGTTGACTTCATAGACCTCATAGTCCATCGGACGGGTGCGATCGGGCAGGATATGGTATTCCGCTTCGCTGTCGGTCAAGTGAATGCGATCGGCCCGTTTGGGAAACAGGTTGATGGCGGGCGAGCAGTTGAGCAGGATATTGGCTTCACTGAGACTCTCTTCCAATCCCGGGTCGCCCTCATCGAGGAGAACGAACAGATCCAGCAGTTTTTCGTCACAACCGCTGATGAGGGTCTGTAGATCGTATAACTCAGTGAACATGAAGCGCTCAGGCAGGGCGTAGTACTCGGCCAGGAAGCGGTAGCCCTGAAACGAACGGGGGCCGTAGGGGAGCAGGGACTCATCCTTTTCGAAACCCATGATCCGCACCGGTCTGGGTTTGGCGGTTGTGCGGTGGGTTTTCGCTGCCGGGGCGCGCCCGGCGATGCGCAGGGTATGCCCGGCCAAGGCCTCAAACAGGCGCATGCCGGTCTCACCGCCTGTCAGAAACAGTGGCAGGCGATCCAAGGCCAGTTTGTTGAACGGGATATCGCCGGTGGTGTTGAGTCTGAGGCGGATAGCCGCCTTGGCCTTATCCTGTTTACCGATCCCGGCCAGTGCGATCGCGGCCGGGGATGCCAGATAGTCGACGCTCTGCAACTCCACCGGCCAGAGGGTGGCATCTTGCGCGGTACGGTAGATACAGGCGGTATGACTCCCTTTGCCGAGGCGGCTGCGCAAGGTGGAGTGGCGCGGCAGCAGAAAACCGTCGCCTAGGGAGGGCTCCAGCATATCGGCCTGGAACTGCACCACCATCATCGAGGGCGTCGGGCAGAGATAGTGGGGAAAGACCCGCTCCATCAGGTGTTGGCTGAAACGCGGAAACTCCTCGTCCAACTTGAGTTGGATACGGGCGGCGAGAAAGCTGAACCCCTCGAGCAGACGCTCCACATAGGGATCGGCGCATTCGAATTCGTCGAGTGAAAGGCGACTGGCGATCTTGGGATAGGATTTGGCGAACTCCGCCCCCATCTCGCGCATGTACTGCAGTTCACGGTTGTAGTATTTGAGCAATCGCGGATCCATCGGATTACTCTACTCCATACCGCTGCCGAAGGCATCGGACAGGGTCACCCCGCCTTCCTCCAGATCGATCTGGGTCTTGATCAGCAGATGGGTGGGGGTCGGCACCGCCCACAACTGGCCTTCTATCTCGAACATCAGGCGATTATGGCTCTCCTGACTCGTATCCTTGATGGAACGGACCTTGACCGTCTGCGGCAGGATGCGTGGCTCGAAATCCTGAACGGCCTGACGCACCATGCGTTCGAGTCTGCTGAGATCCATCCCCGACACCAGATGACCGGAGAGTTCGCTCAGGCCGTAGTTGAGTACTGAATGCTCGACTTCCGGGTAGGCGTCCAGCTCTTCCGTGGTGGAAAGGTTGGTGGTATTCAATAACCAGGCCAGGTCGCGCAAGACCGACTGACGCAGGCGGCGCATGGAAATGACCCTCTTATCCTGTGATTCACGGGTCTTCCCCGGCTCATCGTCGGTGAGTCGGTCCAGCAGCGATGGCTGTAGTTGTTGTTGATGCTTAGCCCGCATTTCTCACCAATTGTCTCTCCGCCTGGGTGATGGTGTGTGGAGCGTATCACGCTATCGATGGCGCCGGATGGAAACTATGCTCATTCGGCGCCGCTATCTGTGTGAAATAGGATTTGAGTTGTGCTTAACAGGGGATACTCATCAGCGTCCGTCGCAAGCATCCGCTGACCCAGGCCGATATAGTGTCCCGCAAACGGTTCTTGCCACTCGGTCTTTCTGGATAGCTTCAATGCTGAATCGCTCTCACTCTCCGTTGAGGGATAACGCGCCGGAATCAGTGCAACGGTTTCACCCTGGTTCTCAAAGGTCAGATGAGCGGGCGCCCAGACCATGTCGCGCAGATCCTCCGGCGGATCGATATCGACCTGCTTGAGACGCTGCATGGGGATCCAGTAGTAACGGCCGTTGACGATGGCTTCCAGCATCGGTCCGAGACGGGTGTCCGCGTCGGCAATCCAGGCGAAAGACTGTTCATCGATGGTGCCGGAACTGCCGGGGGCCAGGTCGAAGGCTTGGCTGCGCAGCTGATCCGATTGGGCGTATTTACCCCTGCCTGAGAGATGCAACGCTTCAATGAGATAGGCGCTCCACTGCGGTGGGTCGCCAAACACCAAGGGTGACTTGTCGCCGGAAAAAACCTGTCGGCGGAACAGTTCGCAGCGTATCGCTTCCCGGTAGGTCTGCGCCATCGGCAGGTTGAGCGGGTCGAGGTCGCCGGCCACATCCAATTGGGTCAGGGCGCGCTCCCACTCGCCGAGCACACATAACAGCTGAAAGAGAAACACCCGGAATTTGGCATGCGACGGTTCACTGCGAACGGCCTGTTGCAGTTCCTGTAGGGCGCCTTCCAGGTCGCCTTGTTGTAAGAGTTCTTCTGCGCGCATCTGTCTCGCCTTGTCGCTATGTGATCGCGGCAAGTCGTGAGTGGGGTTTAACGTATGCATCGATCGATTGATACGTTACACCGGACTCGGACCCCCCACGGCATCTCGAAATGGGTTATGGACTCAAGGTGCGACAAGTGGTGAGCGCCATACCCGCCTACGCCGACCCTCTGCCGGAGCGGTAGGGACGAGCGGAGGTCTGGCCACGAAAAGCCTGGGAATCCGCCGATCCTCCACCTCTCGTAGCGAAAAGTGTGAGGGGCAGTCATGTATTCCCATCCTCTCCCGAAGGAGAGGGGGCCTCCCTATGGCTGTCAGGGTATGGCAATCATCCCGCTTGGCGCTTACTCCTGCTTGTTGGTTTCCAGGTTCCAGGTCCGGTCCGTGGTGGAGCCCGGTTTGCCGGTATGATCGATGGGGGTGTATTCCCATTTGACCTTGCCGTAGGCGAAGGAGATATCCTCCAACGGTTTGCTTTCGTCTCCCGAGGTGCCGCCCGGTATCACCGAGGTGACAATGCAATCCTCCATGGTGTATTTCATGAAGGTGTGTTTGTCACCGGTCGCCAGACAGAGTTCCACTTCCACTTTCGGGATATGCTCACCCTTGGCGCACTTGATATTCAAATCCGGGGTTGCGTTGTCAATGGTCTTCATTGCGTTGAAGTTGGCAAAGTCAGCGCGTCCACCCGTTCGGCCGCCAGTTCCGCTTGCGCCGGATGTGGGTTGGGTCACCCCATGGTTGAAGCTGATAATCTCGATCCACTTCGCATGGGCGTCGTCGGTGCTTTCACCGTCGATGCCTTCAATTTTCATAAACATGTCTACAGCCATGATTCATTCCTCCAATGAGTTGTTAGCGTCGTATCAAGCGGTCTTTTCGGAAGGCAGTTTGGATACCAGACGCAGTGATACCGTCAATCCTTCCAGTTGGTAGTGCGGACGTAAGAAAAACTTCGACGTGTAATAGCCCGGATTGCCTTCGACTTCGGAGACGACCACTTCCGCGGCAGCCAGTGGCTTGCGTGCCTTGTCCTCTTCCGAGGCGGTGCCTGGACTCGGTTCGACGTACTTCTGAATCCATTTGTTGAGCCACTTCTCCATGTCGTCGCGCTCTTTGAAGGAGCCGATCTTGTCGCGCACGATACACTTCAGATAGTGGGCGAATCGGCAACTTGCGAAGAGATAGGGCAGCCTGGCCGCGAGATTAGCGTTGGCGGTGGCGTCCGGATCGTCGTATTCCGAGGGTTTCTGCAGCGATTGGGCGCCGATGAAGGCAGCGAAATCCGAGTTTTTACGATGCAGTAGGGGCATGAAGCCGTTCTTCGCCAGTTCCGCCTCGCGGCGGTCTGAAATGGCGATCTCGGTCGGGCATTTCATATCCACCCCCCCATCGTCGGTGGGGAAGGTGTGTGTCGGCAAGTCCTCCACCGCGCCGCCGGATTCGACACCGCGGATGCGGGTGGTCCAGCCATACATCTTGAAGGCCCGGTTGATGTTCACGCCCATCGCGTAGGCGGAATTCGACCAGGTGTATTTGTTGTGCTGAGCCCCTTCGGTATCCTCCTCGAAGTCGAACTCCTCCACCGGATCGGTCTTGGCCCCGTAGGGAAGGCGTGCCAGGAAACGGGGCATGGCGAGGCCGATGTAACGGGAATCCTCGGACTCCCTGAGGGAGCGCCAGGAGGCGTATTCCGGGGTCTGAAAGATCTTGGTCAGGTCCCGTGGATTGGCCAGTTCCTGCCAGGAATCCATCTGCATCACCGTCGGCGCCGCCCCGGCAATGAACGGCGCATGGGCCGATGCCGCGATCTGCGACATGCCCGAGAGCAGTTCCACGTCAGGCGGGGTGTTGTCGAAATGGTAATCTCCGACCAGGCAGCCATAGGGTTCGCCGCCGAACTGTCCGTATTCCTCTTCATAGACCTTCTTGAACAACGGGCTTTGGTCCCAGGCGGTCCCCTTGAATTTCTTCAACGTCTTGCCCAGTTCCAGTTTGGAGATATTCATCACCCGAATCTTCAACATTTCGTCCGTTTCGGTATTGTTCACCAGATGATGCAATCCGCGCCAACTGCCTTCGAGCTTCTGGAAGTCTTCATGGTGCAGGATCAGGTTGACCTGTTCGGTCAGCTTCTTGTCGATCTCGGCAATGATGCCTTCGATGGTCTCCACTGCGTCATCGGAGATGGTGCTCGTCTCTTTCAGCACCTGTTCCGCCAGGGTCTGCACCGCACTGACCACGGCCTCCCGGGTGCGCTCGGTCTTCGGCTTGAACTCCTGCTGCAACAGTGCTGAAAATTCGTCGGGCGCTACGCCAAGGGTCGATTCGCCACCCTGGGTTTGTTGGGTATCTGTTTCAGCCATGCTTTACTCCTCTTCTGAGGTCGATTCCTCAGATGATGCATCGTCAGGGTTGGGGGAGGAGGCGAGGGATTGGAGCAACGCCGAATCGTTCAATGCCTTGGCGATCAGCTCTTCCGCTCCTGATTTACCGTCCATATAGGTCAGCAGGTTCGCCAATTGGGTGCGGGCATCGAGCAGTTGACGCAAGGCCCCCACCTTTTTGGCGACCGCCGCCGGTGAAAAGTCATCCATGTTCTCGAAGGTGATATCGACGTTGATGTTGCCTTCGCCGGTCAGAGTATTGGGCACCCTGAAGGCCGAACGCGGTTTCATCGCCTTCAGTCTTTCGTCGAAATTGTCGACGTCGATCTCCAGCATTTTCCGCTCAGTGACGGGAGGCAGGGCCTCTTCCGGTTTGCCGGACAGATCCGCCATCACCCCCATGATGAAAGGTAGTTGGATCTGCTTTTCAGCCCCATAGAGTTCCACGTCATATTCAATCTGGACCCTGGGTGCTCGGTTGCGGGCTACGAACTTTTGGCTGCTCTCTTTTGCCACGGTCTACCTCTCTATTTTGTCTCGATACCTTTCGGTATGGTTTTCAATCGAATCGGATGCCTTCGGCATCAACCTTGACCTGTCTATCTGTCTTCCTGCTTCCACAGGAAATCGAAATGGGACGTGCCGCCGGGGGCAAGATCCTGAACGATTTCGTGAAAGTCCATTTTCACCAGCCGCCTCGCCCGCTCGAGTAGCAGTGGAATCGGACTGGAGGGTTCATTCTGCTCATAGTATCGGCTGATTCGCTCCAAGGTGCGAATGACATCGTCACGGCTGTTGATGGTCCCCGGCGCCGCGCCTGCGGCCTGTCCCGCCGGAGTCGATGCGTCTATATTCTCCGATGCATCGGATAGGGATTCGACGCCGGCCCTTTTCGCTACCTCGTTTTCGATCTGCTTGAGCAGATCTCCCAACGCCTGGAGATCGGGAGATTGATCGATGCCGACCCGTTCGTTGAGCTTGCCTTCGATGGCACCGATGGACTCGGCGGCGTGTCGTATCTGTGACAGGGTTTCCTCCACCTGCTCGGTCGGACACTCACGAAAGGCTGCGTCGATCTGGTCGGAGGAGAGTTCCTGATTGTCCCCATCGGCCGCATTCAGCATGCCGGCCGCGATCTGCATGTCACGGTGGCTGAATTTACCCATCACCGTCGAGGCGACTACTGGCACCTTGCCGACAGCGGGCAGGAGGGTGATCGGGTCGCAGAGATTGAGCAGGGTGTTGATCCTGATCGTCGGATCGTTGTTGTCATCCGGATCGAGTTGCGGGTAGAGAGTGTCCCAATAGTCGTCGAGATAACCTTCGATCAGTGACAGGCCGTCGGAGAGTCCGGCGAAGCCGTCGGTATGCACCAGCGCCCTGACGAGGTGGATGGCGGCGCGCAGATCCTTGCTTTGGGCCAGGATCTGCAGCGACTTCTGTTTGAGTTCCCGCCAGTCGGGATTTTCCGCGGGGATGATGGTGTCGCCGAACTGCTGCTCCTCCTTGCCCTCGGCAGCGCGCTCCATTTCACCAAACAGCGGATCATATTCCAGATCGGCGCCGGTGGGCGCCTCCTCTGAAATCGCTTTCAGCAGTTGTTCAAGATCAATGCTTGCCATCAATCCAGAGTCCCCCGTCGAGTGGCAATGAATATGAGTTCGGATCTTGTGGTGGGGGTGATCTCCATTATCCCGCTCCAGCAGCTTTTTCTATTGTGATTCTTAGGGCCTGTTAACACTAATTTGATAGCCACTGCCAAGACCCTGTTTTTGTCCAGCAAGGCAGAAGGAGCGCCGTGTAGCTGGGTCTACATAAGCGACTGATAACGCCGCTGGGCGAAAACAGGGCCTTGGCCCTTCGGGTTGCGCCTGAAAAAGCGCCACTCGGCGTTACTCGTCGCTTATTTGGAACAACCAAACTACGCTCCTCGTGCCTTGATTGGCGCTTTTTCAGGCACAACAGTGGCTATCAAATTAGTGTTAACAGGCCCTAGGATCCCCGGATACCAGCCGTTATCCAGGCGGTAATGTCGGTTTTTTACTGGTTCCCGTTTATGATTATGTTTAGCACAAAACCATTGTACTTGATACTACATGAAAAGAGCTTCAGGTGAAGTGAAATATTACCGAACGGGGGGAGGGAATTTCAGCTTAGGCCCATCCGCGTACGGGAGATGCTTATACGCCATGAGACAACCCCCCGTCGTGCATTCCACCGAAGGGATCCTTCAGTATTACTCGAACGGGTAGCCACTGCTTGGCGCCAGGGTTTGATGCCAGGGCAGTTGGATGCTGTTCATGTTTCGGCTGCCCAGTACCGGGATCAGCCCGAGATCGAGCAGTAGGCGGATCTGGCGCTCTTCCAGCAGGAGTTCCGTGCAGGGTTGCAAATGGCGTTCTCCCTCTCTTTCGAAGGAGTAGGCTGGTAAGTCGCTGATTACGGTATCCCCGGATCCGTGCTCGTTCAACGCTTGCCTTATCCGCAGGAGCGCCTGGGCATAGGCGGGATTACCCCACAGCAGGTGTCCGGTCTCCCAGCTATCGTCCAGTTCCTCGAATGAGAAGGCCTCAATGGGATCGGTATCGGCGCCATAAGGCAGTCGCAGCAGGATGCGTGGCAGTAGCAGGGAGATCCGGCCTGCCGCCGGGGTCTCCCTGAAGGCATGCCAGGCAGATATCTCCGGCGCGTCGTGTTGTAAAAAGCTCTGCTCTGCGGCTGTGATCAAACTGCCGTCCAGCGACGCGGCCAAACCGCCGAGGCCGTGAAGCAAGGCGATGTCTTGCTGCCGGGGGGCGAATGAGAAGTCGCCTATTAGTATAATATCGACTTCTGATAGAGCGTGATCCCTCGTCACCTGCCGTTGAATCAAATGATAAAGCGATGAGTCCGCCGGATCCTCGCAGGCAGCCAATGCCGTTTCCAAACCCTGGCGGGAGCTATCCAGGAGATGGCATTGGATCTCCCCATTCGCTTCTATGTTTCTGAGCAGCCAGTCAACGGAGCGCCAACCAGCCTCCAATGCCTGGAAGGATGGATTTCGCAGCAACTGCCGCAACAGAGTGGCCGATTTGACGGGATCGGCCTGATCCGCCGTTGCGGGCCCGGATCTCTCATCAGGGGGCAAGGAGTCTTGCGCCAGGCGACGCACGACTGACTGGATCTGGGACTGCTTGCTGTCGGCAATCGCGGCAGTGCCACGCTGGCCTTGCTCGGTGCTCAAGGATTGCTGACCGAGGAGCCGCGCCAGTGTCTGCTGTTCCGATTCGGTCTCCGCCGGGGTCTGTTCCGTTTGTCCGGTATCATCCCGCGCTATCGCCACTGACCCGCCATCAGGGATTAAGGGGAGAAGGCCCTCCACCCGGCTGACCAGCCGATCGGGATGGAAATCATCCATGGCATCGAAGCGCAGAGAGAGTGATTGTTCCACACCGTCCAGTGGAACATCCAGCTTCGGTTGCATGCGCTCAAGGAGCGTGTCCAGGGTGTCGATATCGACCTTATGTATGGCGGGGCGCGCGTCGGCGCCGCTGAACGCTCCCAGAATGACGCATGAGAGGGGGCCGCCGCCAGGACCTTCGCTGCCTCTCCGGCGAGAAGGCCTCCCCAGCTCCACCGAGAACTTCATTCGCTCTGACATTTCGCTCTACCCTGTTTGTCGGAGAACCCATTCATGAAGAATGTACCGTTTGAATATTTGCTTATACATTAGATTTGGGTTCCAGCAAAATTTGTGAGTATTTCAAGATTATAATTGGCTCTCGCAAAGACGCGAAGCACGCAAGGGGAGAGCTGGCTAATGGTAGAAAATGAGATGGAAAAGTGTCTTGTCGAATGAATTCAATGATCCTTTGCGTGCTTGGCGTCTTTGCGAGAGGATCAACCCGGCGAATTCAGATAGCTCACAAGGATCTGATTGACCAGAGACCTCCTGACACACATACTTTAGTGTAGTGTCCTATACTGTTTGACGTTTTCAGAGGCCCACAAATGACTCAAGACGCCCCGCAGGAAGTGCCCTTGGGGTACAAGGCGCAGCCCGCCGTCAATGGTTGCCCCATTAACAAGGGCTGCAACGCAGGATTGAGTCATTTGCGGGCCTCCCTTCGGGCGCGACGAGAAGCCATCATCCGCGTTGTTGCGTTGCTTGGAAAGGGCGCGCCATTCCCTGCGCAACGCGCCTAGCGGCTGATGGCTTCTCGTCGCGCTGAAAACGTCAAACAGTACAGGACACTACACTAGTAAAACTTTCCCTTAGCGCCCGTTGCCTTGCTGCTTTGCAGTCCGGAATGAAAGGGGCGGGCTAGTGTACTGTCTCATACTAATGGCTGATATCAGAGGCCCGCCAAGGCCCCAAGTCAAGGCACGCCGCGCAGGCAATGGCAAGCCCTTGTCAAGCGGTGTAACGCAGGATTGGGGCCTTGGCGGGCCTCCCTTCGGGCGCGCCGCCAGGCCATCATCCGCGTTGTTGCGTGGCTTGGAAAGGGCGCGCCATTCCCGGCGCCACGCGCCTAGCGGCTAATGGCCTGGCGTCACGCTGATATCAGCCATTAGTATGAGACAGTACACTAGAAAGAGGGCGTTTCTTTGCTATGCTTACCTGATCGGGCAGGAGTCTTGGATGGCGTTCACACAGAGTAACCGGCAGTTACAGATAAAAACCCCGCTGGGGCCTGATGTACTCTTGATTCTTCGTATGGAGGCAAGAGAGGAGTTGGGGCGTCTGTTCGAGTTCACCGTCGATCTGCTGAGCGATGACGAAGCCATCGCGCCGGATGATCTTCTCGGCAAGCAGATGACGGTAGAGATGGATATGGTCGAAGGCAGCAAACGCTACTTCGACGGCTATGTCAGCCAATTCACCCAGATCGGCCATATCGCCTATTTCGCCCACTATCGCGCTACCCTGCGTCCCTGGTTGTGGTTTCTTACCCGCACCTCCGATTGCCGCATCTTTCAAAACAAAGCGGTGCCGGATATCGTCAAGGAGGTGTTCCGCGATAACGGCTTTACCGAATTCGAGGACAAACTGACCGGTTCCTACCGTGACTGGGAATATTGCGTCCAATACCGGGAGACGGACTTCAATTTCGTCAGCCGTCTCATGGAGCAAGAGGGCATCTACTACCACTTCACTCACGTTGACGGCAAGCATACCCTGATACTGTGCGACGATCTCAGCTCCCACAGCCCCCTCGAGGCCTATGCCGAGATACCCTACGTACCGCCGAGCGAGCAGGGATCCACCCGCTGGAAAGACTACGTTCATGCCTGGAAATTCAGCAAGTCCGTGCAGCCCGGCAGCTATGCGCATACGGACTACGACTTCACGAAACCCAAGTCGGATCTCTTTGCCAATGCGCCTCAGCCGAGAAGCCATCCCCATGCCGACTACGAGATCTTTGACTATCCCGGTGAATATGAGAAGACAGCGCATGGCGATAGCTATGCCAGACACCGTATCGAAGAGATTCAGACCGGCCACGAAGTGCTTGAAGGCGAAGCCAATGCCCGAGGGGTGTGCGTCGGTGGGCTGTTCACCCTGATCGAACATCCGAGGGGGGATCAAAACCGGGAGTATCTGCTGTCCCGGGCAACCTATCTGCTCCAGTCGGACGCCTTCGAATCGGTGCCGGATATCGCCGCCGGTCCGGTGTTTAGCTGCGACTTCTCTTGCATGGACAGCAAGGAGAACTTCAGGCCTGCGCGGACCACACCCAAACCCATGGTCCAGGGGCCGCAAACGGCTGTGGTGGTCGGTAAATCGGGGGAGGAGATCTATACCGACGAGTATGGCAGGGTGAAGCTGCAATTCCATTGGGACCGATACGGCGCTAATGATGAAAACAGCTCCTGCTGGGTGCGCGTGGCCCAGGTATGGGCAGGCAAAAACTGGGGTGCCATGCATATCCCGCGTATCGGCCAGGAAGTCATTGTCGACTTTCTCGAAGGCGATCCGGACCGTCCGATCATCACCGGTCGTGTCTACAACGCCGATCAGATGCCGCCCTACGGGCTCCCCGCCAACATGACCCAGAGCGGCCTGAAGAGCCGTAGTTCCAAAGGCGGGTCGCCTGAGAACTTCAACGAGATCCGCTTTGAGGACTTGAAGGGCAGCGAGCAGGTCTACGTTCATGCTGAAAAGAACCAGGACAATGTGGTCGAAAACGATGAGACAACCAGTGTCGGCAACGACCGAACCGAGACGGTCGGGCATGACGAGAAGATCAGCATCGGTAACGACCGGACGGAATTTGTCGGCAACAACGAAGATATCACCGTTGCGGCTAACCGGACTGAAAAAGTAGGCATTAACGAGACCATTTCCATCAGTAGCAACAGATCCGTCGATATCGGCAGCAATAAGACGGAGACCGTCGGCGTCAACAAGGCTGAGACCATCGGCGCGGCCAAGGAACTGACTATCGGCGCCGGTTATCAGGTAACCGTCGGCGCCGGGATGAACGAGACGGTCGGCGCCTCCAAGACGATGCAGGTCGCTTCCGGTCTGACCGAAAGTATCGGCAAGGATCGCGCGCTCTCCATCGGCAAGACGCAATCCACAACCGTCGGAGAGAATGACTCCCTGAGCGTAGGTAAAAACCTTGTCATCGAAGCGGGGGACTCGGTGGTGATCAAGACCGGCAAGGCATCGATTGCGATGAAAAAAGATGGCACCATCACTATCGAAGGCAAGAACATCACGGTAAAGGGTTCCGGTCGGATCAACATGAAAGCAAGTAAGAATGTTGTCATGAAAGGTAAAAAGATCCTGCAGAATTGAGCCTGACTGGGATCTGTCGATACATAGCGGGTAGCGATTCGATATCTCTCGTTCAGCTACTTCACTTGATCATCCGGTTGCAGCATCCCTTTATCCATAACCCATCTCGAAATAGATTTTCGGAGGTTGTTGAAGTGACAGAGACAATCATTGAAACCCGTCAGGATTCGCAAACCGTTCAACGGCTGGATGGGGTGGTCATCGGTGTGCTTGCCGGACTGGATCACCAACGGCGAGCGCTGGTTGCCTTTTCCGGCAATCCACAGACTGACTGCGTTATCGCCAAATCAACCCTGACATTCAGCGAAGATGATATCGGTAAGGAGGTCGCTTTGTTGTTTGAAAACGGCGATCCCCGCTATCCGCTGATTATCGGACGCATCCAACATCCGGCGCCGGTCAGTGAGAGCAGGCTGCCGGCGACCGCGACCCTGGATGGAGACCGCATGGTGTTGTCGGCGGACAAGGAGATCGTGCTCAAATGCGGCAAGGCGAGCATCACCCTGACACGGACAGGCAAGATCATTCTGCGCGGCGCCTATCTGCTGAGCCGCTCTTCCGGCGTGAATCGTATCAAAGGCGGCTCGGTGCAGATCAACTGACCATGGAACTGCTCAACGCCACACAGTTTCAAGCCGGTTATACCCTGGCTACCCAAAAGGACGGCAGGGAACTGCTGGTGGTGGCGGTCAAAGGGACCTACACCATACCGGAGAGAGCTGGCACGCCCCGGTTGGCGGCGCAACAGAGGCCGCTTATCGAGGCGGATACCTTCACCGGCGATCCCGGCTTTTCAGCGCCTCGCTACGAGGCCGACTTCGCCCCTGTCAAAAAGCGTTGCGACGTATTACTCCTGGGAAGCGCTTATGCCCCGGGGGGACGACCGGCGACCCGTGTCGAGGTGAGTCTGCGTGTCGGCTCCGTATTCAAGTCGTTTGCAGTGACCGGCGACCGGTTCTGGGAGGCGGGCAATATCGCCATCAGCCCTGGCTATGCCGGTCAGTTTGAGGTCATGCCCATTAGCTACGACCTAGCCTTCGGCGGTGTGGACAACTTTCATCAGGATGAGAAGAAACACAGCGCTTTCATGCAAAACCCGGTTGGCAAAGGCTTTCACCGCCAGTTGGGACGCTCCCTGGTGAATGGGACGCCGATGCCGAATACCGAGGAGTTGAAGCGTGCGGTGACCATGCCTAACGGGAACTGCCTGCCGATGTCGTTCGGTCCGGTGGCGCGAGGTTGGGAGCCGCGTAGCCTGATGGCCGGCACCTATGATCAGGCATGGCTCGATAATACCTTTCCGTTCCTGCCCGCGGATTTCGATGACGCCCATTTTCAGGCGGCGCCGGCGGATCAGCAGATGTCCTACCCTCAGGGTGGAGAGGGTGTGTTCCTGGAAAATCTCAATCGCCAGGGGCAACTCAGCTTCCAATTGCCCGATCTCGGACTGCCTGTGGTGTTTTTCCGCAAACGCGGGGGAAGCGACGCGATGCAGGCGGTGGTGGACACGATCGTATTGGAGCCTGATGAAGGTGTGTTTTCCCTCACCTGGCGCGCAACACTGCCTTTGCAGCGCAACATCTTCGAGATTTCGCAAGTGCTTGTCGGCAGACAGACCAAGGCCTGGTGGCGGGCTCGGGAGCTGGGCAAGCAATACGCTCCCTCGATAGCGCATCTGGCGCGCCGGAAAAAAATGTTGCTCGACGAGGTTGAGGAGTAATGGGCACCCTGGCGATTACCGGTTGTGGCCTGGTGACGGGTGTGGGGCTCTCCGCATCGGCCAGTTGCGCCGCAATCCGTTGCGCCATCGATAACTTCCAGGAGACACGCTTTATCGACAAAGGCGGGGAGTGGATCATGGGGTGCGAGGCGCCCCTTGAAAAACCTTGGCGTGGCAGAAACAAGCTGATCAAGATGGCGGCCTCAGCGATATCAGAATGTCTGGCTGACAGGCCCGGTATCGATCCTGAGAATACACCCTTGTTGCTGTGCCTGCCCGAGCAGTCGCGTCCAGGCAGATTGATCGACGATGACAACCAGTTCTTTCTTGATCTGCAAAATGAACTGGATATGGAGTTCCACGTCAAGTCCCGGGTTATCGCCGCGGGGCATGTCAGTCTCGCCATTGCATTCAAGCACGCTGGAGTATTCATCGATGAGCCTGAGATCGAGCAAGTCATGGTTGCGGCCACCGACAGCCTGTTGGTCAGAGATACCCTGTCTCACTACGAGGTGAGTGATCGGTTATTGACCAGCAATAACTCCAACGGATTCATACCCGGCGAGGCCAGTGCGGCATTGGTGCTTGAGTCATCGTCAGCCGTGAGCGGGGCGCATCTCTGCTGTTTAGGGCTGGGATTCGGCGTTGAGAGCTCTCATGTGGACTCTGAAGAACCCTTGAAGGCAGAAGGCATAACAACCGCCATCAGAGAGTCGCTGCAGGATGCCGGCTGTGAGATGGGCGATCTCGATTTCCGCATTACCGATTGCGCCGGTGAACAATACCATTTCAAAGAGGCCAGCTTGGCGCAGAGCCGCACCCTTCGCACCCCCAAGGAGTCGTTCGATATCTGGCATCCCGCCGATTGCGTAGGCGAGGTGGGGGCGGCGCAGGGCGCGATCATGATAGCGATGTTGCGGGCAGCTTGCGAGAAGGGTTATACCCTGGGAAGCAGGATGTACGCCCAGTTGGGCAATGATGACGGTAAACGGTCGGCGATGATTTTTTCCTGGCAAACGGGTGATAGCGATGGCCAATGAAGTGTTTGCCAATGGCCGCGAAGTCGCCTGTAAGGCGGGAGACGCAAAGTCGATTTGCGAATTCCCTGATGTCTGTTTCACGCCGCCCCAGACGCCAGCCACCCCTCCAGGGGTGCCTATCCCCTATCCCAATACTGGTATGTCGACGGATACGACCAAGGGGAGTAAAAAGGTCAAGATCAGCAACAAAGAGGTGATGCTGAAGAACAAATCTTACTATAAAAAATCGATGGGGGATGAGGCGGGCTGCGCGCCCAAAAAGGGGATAATCACCAGCACCACCCGGGGCAAGGTCTATTTCATCTCCTGGTCTTTCGACGTCAAGTTCGAAGGAAAAAATGTCGATAGACAATTGGATATGACCACCCACAATCATAATCCAAGCGTCGGCACCGGGAGTGTGCCGACTGTCGATGTTGATGGCATGGCGCCTCCTGCCATGGTCGATTGCGATGAAGTCAAGGTGCGTTTTCCCGTCGAGTCCTACAATGAGCAGAAGAAAAAGAAGGGGCCGCCCTACGACGGTTGTCAGTCGCATCACGTCATTCAGAACTCCCATCTCCAGTACCCCCGAGGCACGACCCTTAGCGAGGTTTGTCCCGGTTATTCAGAGGGCGCCGCCCCCTGCATACCCCTGGATGACGGAACGGATACCAGCACCGCCCATGGCCGTGTTTCTCAGATGCAGAAGGGAGATGCAAAGTCGCATAGAAAAGCCTACCGGGAGAACGATAAGAGCCCGACCTATAAGGATGCGCGGGATGATGCCAAAAAGCAGTTGACGGCAAAAAACCCCGGTCCTGGTCTGAGTGAGGGGGAAGCTGAGTGCGTTCTGATAGAGGTAGACAAAAAATTTGCGGAGATGTGTCCTGAAGGTATGAAAGACCCGTCGAAGTTCAAACTTAGACCACCGGGCCAACGGGGAAAGGGGCTGCCGAAGACCTCCGATACCGGTGGTGGTGCTGGTGGTGGTATGTAGACATCTGAATTGCGATGGAGTAATAGGAATACTATGAACAACAATGTTGAGGATCATGCAACTAGCCTGGTAAGCATCACCGGCGAGTCAAATCGTCAATTGCATCTCTTGGCGAATCTGTATCATGAGCCGTTTGATGCGGAATCGGTGCTGTCCGTAGTCGTAACCCTGTCTCACAAACCGGATGTTAAGTGGAAAAAGATCTATTCTTCGGAAACTTGGTGTACCTCGATGGACCAGTCAAAAGGGGGCACGCTCTATGTTGTTTCAATGGAAGGAGAGGTGCATATTTTTCGAGGCGGTGCATGGACAGTCATTGATTTAGAAGCACCGGATGGACTGAACTCGGTTTGGGCGGCCGGCGATAACGAATCGTTCACCGTCGGCTTGAACGGTGAGCGCATCCGCATAAACGGCGATCAGATCGATAGCGTCAAGGATGAGAGCGGTGTGAGATTAAATGCCGTTCACGGCAGTTCCAGTTCCAATGTGATGGCCGTGGGCGATGAGGGACAGGCATACCGCTTTGACGGCGAAGTATGGACAAAGGTCGATCTGCCGACCAATGTCAATTTACTTTGTGTTCACTGCCTTTCCGATGAGTGCATACTTGTCGGTGGGGCAGGGGTATTGTTTCGCTGGGATGGAGAAGCCTGGTTTGAGATCGAAGCAGAGGATTTGACCATTACCAATATCACCTACTGGAATGAACATTTCTATCTCGCCTGTGGGAGGGATGGTGTGTTCGTCTTGCGGGATGATGAACTCTCCTTGGAAAAGGAGGTGCTCATCTATCGCCTAAACGCTATCGGGGACAACCTTTTCGGCGTTGCTAACCGTTTGGTGGCGCAATATGACGGAGAGGGTTGGTGGGGCGGCGACTTGGATCTCTAACCAGTGCTGAACAAGATAATGATTCAGGAAATCCTAGCCCAACACGCCGAAGAAGCCGCCTTTCTCTGGCTGCTGCGCAGCGATGCCGTTTCCGCGCCCCACTATACCCTGAAGGACCTGTTCGATCTTGAGGAGCGCATCGAAGCCCATCTTGACGGTTTACGGGTTGCCGGCGATGCCGGGTGGGGGATCTGTGAAGAGCAGCTCGAACTGTCGGAGATAGGGGAGGTGTTCGCCGCCGGCTACATGGCCTTGGATGGCGCGAGAGAAGCGGGACTGGAGGCTGTTCTAAAGACAGTGGAGGCAGCGCCCGAAACCAGCGCCGGACTCGTCTCCGCCCTTGGCTGGGTGGAAAAGGAAAAACTGCAGGGCCATGCGGTGAACTGGCTGAACGCCGACGCTGCGCTGCTGAGATGGCTCGGACTGAGCGCATGTTCGATTCAAAGGGTCGATTGCGGCGCCTACATCGCCCGGGCAGCCGATGATGCTGACCCCTTGGTGCGCGCCCGCTCGCTGCGCTGTATCGGGGAGATCCGCCGCCGCGACCTGGGTCAATCCTTGATCGATCATCTGCAGGATGATGATGAAGGCTGCCGTTTTTGGTCCGCTTGGTCTGGGGCGCTACTCGGCGAAGCCAGGGGATTGGAATCCTTGCGGGGTTTCGTGGAAACACCCTCTCCCTTCAGCGAGCCTGCGCTTGAACTGGCGTTGCGAGCCTTGGAGATGCCGGTAGCCGGACAGTGGCTCAGAGAACTCAGCGGCAGGCCGGAGCTCGCCAGACTGGTGGTGCAGGGGAGCGGCTGTTTCGGTGATCCGGCATCCATACCCTGGCTGATCGAGAAGATGAAAACGGCCGAGTTGGCGCGTGTCGCCGGTGAGGCGCTCAGTCTGATAACCGGGTTGGATTTGGCGTATCAAGACCTGGAAGGCGAAGCGCCGGCGGGATTCGAGGCAGGGCCGACGGAAAATCCCGAAGACGAGGATGTGGCGATGGATGCCGATGAGGATCTGCCCTGGCCCGAGCCCCAACTGATCGCGGATTGGTGGGCGGTGAATCAACAGCGCTTTCCCACCGGACAACGTCTCCTCTGCGGTCAGCCGATCACTCAGGAACATTGCATGCAAGTCCTGAAAAACGGCTACCAGCGACAACGCCGCGCCGCAGCGATCGAACTGGCAATGCTTAGCCCGGATGAGCCGTTCTTCAATACCTCGGCCACTGCCCGGCATCAGATGCGAGTGCTAGTGTGGTGTAACGTATAAACTGTACCAATCAGCGAGACGCTAAGCCGTTAGCTGCTAGGCGCGTTGCGCCGGGAATGGCGCGCCCTTTCCAAGCCACGCAACAACGCAGATGACGGCTTAGCGTCTCGCCCGAAGGGAGGCCCGTCAATGCCTCAATCCTGCGTTGCAGCGCTTGACAAGGGCGCTGCCATTGCCTGCGCGTTGCGCCTGGTCTTGAGGCATTGACGGGCCTCTGATTGGTACAGTTTATACGTTACACCACACTAGTATAGGACACTACACTTAGCATGATCGAAATGAAGTTTTGGCTGCCGCTGCTGTTCATTGCCCTATCCGCCTTATATGCCGGATTGGCATGGCGTGACTACCGACAAAGTTCAAATGGGACGAGCCGCCCTGCTGTCCAGGCAAGGTCCCGGGTGGCTGCCATCTTTTTCCTGGTGGGTCTGTTGCTGTTTTTCTATCTATAGTGAACACGACCAGCGGGCGGATACCCTGACAAGGCAATACGATTCGCAGCAGCAGACCAATCACGGACGCAATGGCGCACGCCAGCAGGCCTGGGAGAGACAGATTCGCACCTGCCGGCAGAGTGGTGCGCAATTGACAGTTCCATCATAGTGTCCGTCCAGAAACAACAGTGCTCGTCATTCCGGCGTATGCCGGAATCCAGGGATTGAGGCAGGGATGCTGTGGTAACCTGTTTTGCTTGCATACGAAATATGATGTTGTTGAACCAGAAGTGTTTTTCCTGCATGACATATTGCTGATAAGTGTGGAGCAGCTGGATTCCATCCTTAGGTCCGTAAACGGTGCATCCATGCACCACTTCTCCGGCATCCGCCGGAATGACGGGTTCTCTGAATGAACCTCAATTTACCCTTGGTGGCCGTTGGGAATTTCAGCGAGTTCCAAGGTGGCTCGGTAGATGCCCGGATAGGAGTCCGGTATCTCGACGGCATCAGCGACCTTTCGATAGAAGTCCGCTGATCCGGCCATGCCGACAATGGCATAACCATAGCCTTTCAGTCGCATCTCCAACAGGCATGCCTCGGTCAGCGACCGGCCGATACCTGCCCCCCGTGAGTTCTCGACCACGCCAAGGGGTCCGAAATAGCCCAAGGCAGTCGCGTCGTAACAGGCGAATCCAAGCAGTGACGAACCACGCTGAGCAACGAAACAGGAGCAAGGCATATTGGCAAGCGCTTGCTGGAGTTCTCCCACCCACAAAGCAGGAAAGTGTATTTCAGCCCAGGAGAGAAGCTGCGGCCGATCGGGACCGATGGGTTTGCGAATCGTGACATCGCTTTCGACCTGCTCATGAATAGAGTTCCAATTGAAATCCAACGCATATAGCTTGATAAGCATGTCGTTATTTGCCATCTTAACCTTATCCTTCTTGTCACAAGTTATTAACCCGGCACCCTAATAGGCCATGTTCAGCCGTCGTGTGCCGGGCTACAGCAAGGCATCAAAACTGACTGTAGCACTTCTACAGTCAGTTTTGATAACGCAGTCTGTAGCCCTGAACATGGCCTATTAGGGTGGCGGGTTAATAATATTATCAAATGCTGGAATAGAGACATTGGCCGAGCAGAACAGACCACAGGCCGAGACTATCGAGGCAGAGATCCGTATCGGCAGTGAAAGCGTACGCCTCTCGGCCCGAATTTCCAATGATCCCGTATATTTACATGAGATGCTTCCGCTGTTTCAAAATCTTACCAACAAGATCGTCGAGATTGGCGTCAAGGAGGCGGAGGCGAGGGGAAAGCGGATATCCTGTCGCAATGGGTGCGGTGCCTGTTGCTCACAGCTGGTTCCCGTCGGTGAGGCGGAAGGGGTCGCTCTATTGGATCTTATAGATGTCATGCCTGCAGCCAGGCAGACTGAGATTCGAGCGCGTTTTTTGCGGAACATGACGGTTCTGCGGCAGGCGGGATTGTTGGAGAATCTGGACCGGGCGGTGATCTCTAACGACAGAGAGAGGCTCAGGGCGATCGGTATTGACTACTTCAAGCTAAACATGCCTTGTCCCTTTCTGGAAAATCAATCCTGTTCTATTCACCCATCCCGCCCTTTGAGCTGTCGTGAATTCCTGGTGGTATCCGATCCGCTGTACTGCGCGCGATCAGATCCTGAAAGGGTGGAGTGCGTGGCATTGCCGAAACGGATTTCACCGATTCTCTACACCATGAGCCAGCAGAAAAATCAACCGGGAAAGGGTTTCCTCCCTCTGGCCCAATTGCTGACAAGAGAACAGTCGCTGCGTGAGGATCAACCATCCCCTGAACCGGCCGTGGATTTGCTGAAACGTTTTCTTGGAAACCTTGCGAATTAGAAAAACTCTCGCAAAGACGCCAAGATCGCAAAGCTATAACTTATTGGGCTCTTCCCCTGATCGAGGGGGTAACAGAAAAGCACATGAATAGGCCGCAAATGAACGCCAATCACCGCAAATAACGCAAATGGTTTCACCATTTATGACGAGGTATATCAGAACCTGTGAATCCTGGGAACTCATATACCGACTTGATCCGGTAACAAGCAAGCATTTCGTTATTAATCCGAAGGATTGAAAAATTTGCGGTCCTTTGCGGTGATTGGCGTTTATTTGCGGCCAATTAACCTTTCTACCGATGACCGGAATAGCCGTATTTAGTTTGACGTAGAAACCCGCGTCCTACGGACGCGGTCATGAGAGACTGGCTTTGCCTGTCACGAATTAGAAAGCTCATGTTAAATCCG
>JAHXHS010000005.1:0-75310 GCA_025656455.1 Candidatus Thiodiazotropha sp. (ex Epidulcina cf. delphinae)
CAACCCGATATGAGCGTTTAGCCATTACTTATCAAGCCATGCTTAGTTTGGTAGCCACTGTTATTTGGCTTAATTGAGAACGCCCCCTAGTACTCCGTCAACCTGATAACTTAGGATGCAGTGTGCCCCACATCATCCAAGGCAAGGCGCAGTGCGCAGGGAGAAGTGGCACATGGATGTGCCGTTTACGGACCGAAGGATGGAATGGCATGCCCTTTTCAAGGACTGCAACGCCGCATTGGATGATGTGGGGCGCACCCTTTGGGCCAGCCAGGAAGCGGCCATCTGCGTTGTTGTGCTCCCTTGAATTAGCGACGGCTAGTCCTGCGCTCGCACGCCTAGCAGCTAGCCGCTTCCTGACTGGCTGCATCCTAAGTTATCAGGTTGACGGAGTACTAGTACGGTGTAACGTATAAACTGTACCAATCAGCGAGACGCTAGCCCGTAGCCGCAACGCATTGTGTGTCCGGAAAGAAAAACTCTCGCAAAGACGCCAAGATCGCAAAGTTATAACTTATTGTTTTTTTTGATCATATTTATTTTTCCTTGGCGTTCTTTGCGTCTTTGCGAGAGAAATTGCCCTGAGGCTTTGTCAGGGTTAGGGTTAGTAAGCCCCGTCAGAAGTGCTAGTAGCCCCTCCCAGGCCATGGCAAGCCCTTATCAATAGGCGGAATGCTGCGGGTGAATGCTTCCAGACGCGTGAAAACAATTGTGACGTACTGATAATCTCATCGATTTCCTTCCCTCTGGCATTGCATTGGCTATTTCAAACTGGCCGGCAGTAGGCGAGAATGGTCTCCCATGGGAGGGCAAAAGCGGAACGTCAAATGCGATTTATCAAACTCTTTCTTGTGATTCTGATCATGATGTTGGGTGCGGTCTTCGCCGTCCTCAATGCCGATCCAGTGCCGATCAACTATTACTTCGGCAGTCATGATATTCCCTTATCATTGATTTTGACGGTGACCCTCGGCATGGGTGCGGTATTGGGTATTTTGTCCAATATGGGGAGGGTGCTCGGGTTGAAACGGGAGATACACAATCTTAAGCGACGCAGTCAGATGGTCAGTGAAGAGGTCAACAATCTTCGCGCGCTACCTTTGAAGGAGCAATAACAAAGAGATCTTGGTATGTGCTTCCAACCAACGCCTTTCATTGCCGGTGTTAAGATGCAGTCGCTTGGACATGCAGCCGGCGTGGGCTTGCGGGTATCGTCCGATGCTTGAGTTGCTGCTGCTATTGCTGCCCGTGGCGGCTGCATCAGGCTGGTATACCGCCAGGCGGGGTATGGCAGCCAAGAAACAGAAGCAACCGCAGGAGATTTCTCCTGTCTATTTCAAGGGCCTCAACTATCTGTTGAATGAACAGCCGGACAAGGCGATCGATCTGTTCATCGAACTGCTGGATGTGGATAGCGATACCGTCGAGACCCATTTAGCGCTCGGGAATCTGTTCCGCCGTCGTGGTGAAGTGGACAGGGCCATCCGCATTCACCAGAATTTGATCGCCAGGCCCAGTCTCAGTCGGGAGCAGCGCGCCCAGGCGCTGCTTGAATTGGGCCAGGACTATATGCGTGCGGGCCTGTTCGATCGTGCGGAAAACCTGTTTCTGGAGCTCACCGAACTGAGACTCTACAATGAGCAGGCCTATGCCTACCTTTTAGAGATCTACCAGCAGGAGAAGGATTGGCAACGATGCCTTGAAGTTGCCGATAAGATCACGGTTTCCCACTATCCTTCGTTGCACAACGCCATCGCCCATTTCTATTGCGAGCTGGCCGAGCAGATGTTGTCGCAGCAAAACAGCGCTGCTGCCGAGGGCCATCTCAGGCGTGCGCAACAGATACAGCGCGGCAATGTCCGCGCCCTCATGTTACAGGCGCAGATCGACTATACACGGGGCGATTATCGATCCGTGGTGCGATTGCTGCATCAGGTGGAGGAGAATGATCCCGCCTATTTGCCCGATATTCTGCCCAGGCTGGTCGATTGCTACAGGAAACTCGGTCAACAGCAGGCATTGCTCGAATACATGCAACAGCTCTATCAGCGCCGCCACTCTACCGAGGCGATGCTGATACTCTCTGAGATGATTGCCGATGCCGAGGGAGAGAATGCCGCAGTCGAGACAGTGCTCAGGCATTTGGGGGAGCGTCCTGACTTGAAAGGACTGGAACGATTGGTCAGGCTCAACCTGCAACGGGGCGAGGAGAGCCCGAGAGAGACCCTCGAGGTGCTTCTGCAAGCGGTTATGAAACTCCTGGCCAATCAGCCCGCCTACCAGTGTGAGCACTGTGGCTTTATCGCGAAAAAATTGCATTGGCACTGCCCGAGCTGCAAGACATGGGGGGGGATAAAGCCGCTGCAGGAATTTGCCAGGAACGTAACGGGTTAGCATGAACAACAATAATGAGGATAGCCATGAATGAAAGAGACTCAAGGGTGATCGTTGCGCTTGATTATCCGAGCCAGAGTCAGGCCATGAGCCTGGTGGAACGTCTGGATCCTTCCCAGTGCCGATTGAAGGTGGGGAAAGAGATGTTTACCCGGTTCGGTCCCGCATTTGTCGAAACGTTGAGAAAACGTGGCTACGATCTGTTTCTCGATCTCAAATTTCATGATATCCCGAATACCGTGGCCGCCGCCTGCGATGCTGCGGCGGACCTCGGGGTCTGGATGATGAATCTGCACGCCTCGGGCGGGCGCAGGATGATGGAGGCCGCGCGGGATCGTCTGGAGGCCCGCGCCAGCCGGCCGCTGCTTGTGGCGGTGACGATTCTGACCAGCCTCTCCAGCGAAGACATTGCCGAGGTCGGGTTCAGCGGCGAACCGGCGGAGAATGTGCTGCGACTGGCTGAATTGACCCGTTGCGCCGGTCTCGATGGCGTGGTCTGTTCACCCAGGGAGGCGATGGATCTGCGGCAGCGTATCGGTGACGATTTCTGCTTGGTGACGCCGGGGGTGCGGCCCAAGAGCGCTAGTCAGGACGATCAACGGCGTGTCATGACGCCAGGCGATGCAATTCGTTCAGGCGCCAGTTATCTGGTCGTGGGCAGGCCCATCACCGGGGCTGACGATCCCCTTCAAGCCCTGCAATCGATCAATGCGGAGATCGCCGGGAGCCGGTGACTGCTTGATTGACAGGTTATCCATGCCCACATAGGCTTAGTGCAATATATTAGTCGCCGGGTTAATACATAGGAGTCGTGATGGTAAAAAAGATTCGTAAGGCGGTCTTTCCCGTGGCAGGAATGGGGACCCGCTTTCTTCCCGCAACCAAGGCAAACCCAAAGGAGATGCTGCCTGTTGTGGACAAGCCGCTTATCCAGTATGCGGCAGAGGAGGCCGAAGAGGCTGGCGTGCAATCCCTGGTGTTCATCACCGGCAGGAATAAACGCTCCATTCCCGATCACTTCGACAAGGCCTACGAGTTGGAGAGTGAACTGCAAGAGGCTGGCAAGACGGAACTGCTGCAGAAAGTTCAGAATGTCCTGCCGGCTGATGTCAGTTGTATCTATCTGCGTCAGGCGGAAGCCCTGGGGCTTGGACACGCCGTGCTCTGCGCCGAGCCGGTGGTGGCGGATGAGCCCTTTGCCGTTATCCTGGCGGACGATCTGATCCGCGGCGACGACGGCGTCGGCGCCCTCGCCCAGATGGCTGCGGTCTATGAGCGTTACCAGTGCAGTGTCATATTGGTCGAAGAGGTGCCTGCGGAGGAGACAGCCAAGTACGGCATCGTAGAGATAGAGAACGATGACGGAGAAACGGCGAACATCACTTCCATCGTGGAAAAGCCCAAACCGGAGGATGCGCCATCGAATCTGGCTGTGGTGGGACGCTATATTCTCACCCCGCGCATCTTCGATTTGCTCAAGGAGACCGGTCGTGGCGCGGGTGGTGAGATTCAGCTGACCGATGCGATTGCCGAACTGCTGAAATATGAGAAGGTCAGGGCCTACCGGGTAAGGGGCAAGCGATACGACTGCGGGAGTAAGCTGGGTTACCTGGAGGCCACCGTGGAATTCGGCCTGGCCCATCAGGAGTTGGGGGAAGATTTTCGCGGCTATCTCAAGACGTTATCGGATAACTTGTAGCAGATAAAGTCAACCTGGGGGAGAAAAGGCTGCAAGTTGGCTTCCTGACCAGGATTTATTTTAGGCCTAATACGCTTGGCTCTATAGCTATCTCTCCCTAAGATAGAGATAGGCTCGTTATTGGGTCTATCTCAGGACTTTCTCCGTTGCGTTTTAGTAAGTTTATTCTTTTCGTCTTCGATATCAGTTGTATCCAAATCCTTTTCAGGTCCAAAAAAGAAGACATCATGCGGTAGTTTTATATTTAAGCCCATTTTTTCTAAAACAGTCGAAACATGGTCTCGTGAGAATGAATAGATCGGTGGGACTATATTGTTCAAACATTTCTCGATATCAGCTCGGCTAAAGGTTTCATTCGCCATGACTTGAAAATTGCCACCGCATCTAGCTTCAACCACAAAGCTTGGCGGACCACCTTCTTCCGGGTTTTCCTTTTTTATTCCTTCAGTTGAGATATGAATATATATATGAAATACATCATCTTTAGTTATATTCGAAATATCTTCAGGCAAATCCGCGTTAATAGTAACCCTAAGTTTGCCGCGTTCACCTACCTCAGAGTCATTAAAATAAGCTTTCGATTCAAGTAGTTGAATGCCTCTCAATGAGAACTTTTTAAGACAGGTTTCTCTGCTTGCCATGGTATCTCGTCCACTGTTTGATTGAACTCAGTAATAAATTCTCCTGCTTTATAATGAGCATAAATATGTTGGTGGTATTCAACAGTTGAGCTACCTTTTAATTTATCTTCTACAGCTTTTTTTATAAAATCATTTAGAGATGTAAAGCCACTTAGGGCCGTTGCCACAGCAGCCTTACGATGTAGGTCAGGACCCAATCTGACATTGAAAGTCCCTTTGTATGGTTTATCAGGTTCCTTGCCAACAATTGTGCAGGTTTCCAGGTAATCATTGACAGCAGCTTCAAATTCGCTTCGCAGCTGGGGAAGAGATTCGGCTTGATAAGTGACTAGATCATTAATAAAAAGGATTTTTCCATGGATAGTGTCGTTCTCAGTATCAATTTCAACTGATCCTAAATATTCTCCGTATTTGAGATGGTTACTCATCATAGTAGTCCTTGGTCTTTCAATGAGTTATATAGATCCTTGATCGCGCCTGGGTCCATTTCTGGATTGGGGTGTGGTTTATGTAGAGAGATAATGTGCTTTGATTCGTCGTGAACAAATTTAATTCTGGAGCCTGCCCCTTCCAATTTTGTATAACCGAGTTGGCTTAACAAAGATTCAGCTTCACGCCATTTATAATCTTTGGGCTTTTGTTTAATTCGTTCAATAGACTTTACTCTCTTCGCCATCCTGGATCCTTGAGCAACTATAGATTAGTTGCAGGCATTTTGTAAAGATATCTTGCACTGCAAACAAGTAATAATTCCATACATTCTAAAAAGAAATGTTGTTCAAGGTCCATTCAATGGTCATAATTTCATCTTTTTCGCAAATAGCTTTCCTGATGGGGGTAAACTGACGGTCTTATTTAACCTGGGAGAAACATCCAGGTTAAGGAGCAGGAATTGACTTGTTGTTTTTGGGAAAGTGGAAGCAATTGAGGGGGAGGGAGGTAGATGCTTAATGAATAATTGGCAGCTAATATCGGTGTCTCTAATCCTCTAAATTTTTTCAGGATAAAATAAAAAGGCCCACGGTTTAGCGTAAGCCTTTGATTCTATTGGTACTCCCTAGGGGACTCGAACCCCTGTTACCGGCGTGAGAGGCCAGCGTCCTAACCACTAGACGAAGGGAGCAGTTTCTCTCGAAAGGCGGTATTATACTGACTTGGTTGCCAGGCTCAATCACCTGGTTGAAAAAATTCCTCTAGTGGTCGTACCCTTGAAACAAGCTGCCAAGTGGCTGAAAACGAAGTTCTCCGGATTGATCGGCAGCCCAGCCCTTCCAATCGGAATGGATAATGCTATTTCCGTGGCATCGACTGTCATCCCCAGGGATGAACACAACATTTCACGCGCCAATATCAGCAAGAATGCGCTAAAAGTGCTCTATCGGCTGAAGAATGCCGGCTATGAGGCGTATCTTGTGGGTGGTGGCGTACGTGACCTGCTGCTTGGGCGCGAGCCCAAGGATTTCGATGTGGCCACCAACGCTTTACCGGAAGAGGTCAAGGCGGTCTTCAGCAACTGCCGATTGATCGGCAGGCGATTCCGCCTCGCCCATGTCCATTTCGGTCGGGAAATCATTGAAGTGGCCACCTTTCGCAGTAATCAACAGGATGCCGGGGATGGGGAGCGCCAGCTTGAAAACGGCATGATCCTGCGGGATAACGTCTACGGCACCCTGGAGGAGGACGCTCAACGACGGGATTTCACCATCAATGCGCTCTACTACGATATCGGTGACTTCTCGGTGGTGGATTTCGCCGATGGCATGTCCGATCTGCGGCATGGGGTGATTCGCCTGTTAGGGGATGTGGAGAGCCGGTTCCGCGAGGACCCGGTGCGCCTGTTGCGGGCGGTTCGGTTTGCCGCCAAGCTGGGTTTCGTCATCGATCCGGCAACGGAATCGCCGATGCCGGGGTTGGCGCCGCTGCTCGAGGATGTGCCAGTGGCCAGGCTCTACGAAGAGGTGCTGAAGCTCTTCCTGGGCGGGGCCGCCTTGGAGACCTTTGAAAAATTGCGCCACTATGCGCTGTTCGGGCAGCTCTTTCCCGCCACGGAGGAGGCGCTGTCCCATGAAGATCATGAGTTCCCTATCACCTTCGTCAGTCGCGGCTTGGCCAATACCGATGCGCGAATGCAGGAAGAGAAGTCTGTCACCCCGGCATTTCTTTTCGCTGTCCTGTTGTGGGAGCCGGTGAGGCTAAGGGCCGAGTTGTTGCAAGCGCAAGACGTGCATCCTGTCGAGGCGCTGCAGAATGCGGCGACGGAGGTGTTGGCCGAGCAGGTCAGGTATGTCTCCATTCCCAAGCGATTCAGTTTTCCGATGCGCGATATCTGGCAACTGCAGTACCGTTTTCAGCAGCGTAATGGCAAGCGGCCATACCGGCTGCTGACCCATCCGAAATTTCGAGCCGCCTATGATTTTCTCCTGTTGCGCGCGGAAGCGGGAGAGGTCGACCGTGAACTGGCCGATTGGTGGACAAGGTTCCAGGAAGCCAATGGCCAGCAGAAACAGGATATGACAGAGCAGGGACGAAAAGGCAGAGGCAGACGTCGGCGGCGCCGGTCAAAGCAGAACAACACGACTGATGAGTGAAGTCAGGACGGTGACTGCCTACGTCGGGTTGGGCAGTAATCTTGAGAATCCCAGACGACAGGTGGAAGTCGCTCTGCGGGAGTTGGCTGAACTCAGAGATTCCCGCTTGCTCAGCCACTCTTCACTCTATCGAAGTCGGGCGATAGGTCTCCGCAACCAGCCGGATTTCATCAATGCCGTCGCCAGTCTCTCAACCCGGCTCGATGCCCATGCCCTGCTCGATGCCCTGCAGGCCATCGAACAGGTTCATCGACGCCGGCGGGATGGTGAGCGATGGGGGCCCCGCACCCTTGATCTCGACTTGCTGGTGTATGGGGATGGCCGGATTGATACGCCACGCCTGCGGGTGCCCCACCCGGAGATGGCAAACAGGGCCTTCGTGCTCTTTCCTTTAAGCGAGATAGCGCCCGAGGGGATGGAGATACCCGGCATCGGGCCATTGCGGCGATTAGCCCAGGGTCTATCGGGAGATGGTGTTGAACGGTTGCGATGAGGCACCTCGCTTTCTTGTCGTGGAGGGTCCGATCGGTGTTGGAAAAACCAGTTTAGTGCATCGCCTGGCCGATCATTTCGGCAGCGAAATGCTCTTGGAAGGGGCGGAGGAGAACCCCTTCTTGCAGCGATTTTACGAAAACCCCCGGGAGGCGGCGCTTCCCGCACAGCTTTTTTTTCTATTTCAGCGCAGCCGCCAGTGGAACGGACTGTTGCAGGAGGATATGTTCCGTCAGCACCTGATCGCTGATTTCATGCTGGAAAAAGATCGGCTGTTCGCCCAAATCAATCTCGACAGGGATGAGATGCAACTCTACGAACAGGTCTACGAGCGTTTGACGCTGCAAGCACCGCCCCCGGACCTGGTGGTCTATCTGCAGGCCCCGGCCGATATCCTCATCAAAAGAATCAGACAACGGGCGCGTCCTGAGGAGCGGGCCATCGAGCGGCGCTATCTTCAGCGACTGTGTGATGCCTACGCCGATTTTTTCTACTATTATGACCGTTCACCGCTATTGATCATCAATGCGGCGGAGATCAATCCGCTGCAGAGAGAGGAGGATTTTCGGCTGTTGCTGGCGCATATTTCCCAGGTGGGGCCTGAACGGCGGTTTCTGAACCCGAGCGGATTGTCCCTGTGACATGAACGATCTTCCCATCGAGGCCAAATGACCAAACAAAACATTACTGTCAGAAGCTTGCTTGAGATGAAATCGGCCGGCGAAAAGATCTGTGTATTGACCAGCTATGACGCCAGTTTCACCCACCTTATCGAAGCAGCGGGTGTCGAAGTGCTGCTGGTGGGTGACTCGCTTGGCATGGTGGTCCAGGGGCAGGAGAGCACCCTGCCGGTGACCCTGGACGAGATGATCTACCATACCCGCAACGTGGCGCGTGCCAGGGAGTATGCGTTACTGGTTGCCGATATGCCGTTCATGAGCTATCGCTCACCCGGCCTGGCCATGGAATCCGCGGGTCGGCTGATGAAGGAGGGCGGCGCCCAGATGGTCAAGCTGGAGGGCGGCTCCGTCCAGTTGGAGACCGTTCGCCAGCTCGCTTCCCAGGGCATCCCTGTATGCGGACACCTGGGTCTGTTGCCGCAGTCGGTGCATAAACTCGGTGGATATCGGGTGCAGGGACGTGAGCAGGGGGATGCCTCCCGGATACGTGAAGATGCTCACTCGCTGCAAGAGGCAGGCGCCGATTTACTGGTGCTGGAGTGTGTGCCGGACCAACTGGCGGCACAGATCTCCAGCGAACTCGTCGTGCCGGTCATCGGAATCGGCGCCGGGGCGGCTTGCGACGGGCAGGTATTGGTGCTGTATGACATGCTGGGCATGAATCCCCATCCACCGCGGTTTGTGAAGAACTTTCTGCAATCGGGACGGACCATCCAGGAGGCGTTGCGGGCCTATGTGGCTGAGGTGAAGAGCGGGGTGTTTCCAGCCGGGGAACAGAGTTTCAAATGAGTGGTGAATTGGAGACGGTCTCAGATATCGAATCGTTACGAGAATGTATCCGGGGCTGGCGTAGCGCAGGGAAACGCATCGGATTCGTGCCTACCATGGGTAATCTCCACCAAGGGCATTTGGCGTTGGTGAGAGAGGCTCAGCGCAAGTCGGACCGCTGTGTGGTGAGTCTGTTCGTGAATCCTATGCAGTTCGGTGCGGGGGAGGACTATGACAGCTATCCACGCACCTTGGAGCAGGATCGGGCCAAACTGCAGGATGCCGGTGTTGAACTGTTGTTCACCCCATCGGTCTCGGCCATCTATCCAGTGGGCGAGGATCAGCAGACACGTGTGGAAGTGCCGGGGATCTCCCATATCCTCTGTGGGGCCAGCCGGCCGCGTCACTTCGTCGGAGTCGCCACGATTGTCTGTAAATTCTTCAATCTCGTGCAACCCGATCTGGCGGTATTCGGCGAAAAGGATTATCAACAGTTGATCGTGATTCGGCGCATGGTGGCTGATCTGGCCATCCCGGTCGATATCTTGGGATTGAGTACGGTCAGAGAGGCGGACGGGTTGGCAAAAAGCTCCAGAAACGGCTATCTCTCAGCCGATGAGCGGGCGCTCGCGCCGAAGCTGTATGAGACGCTGAGACTCACCGCCGAGGCATTGGCAGCAGGTGACAGGGATATTGAGCAGCTTGAGGCAAAGGGGCTGGAGAGGCTTCGAACGGCAGGTTTTCGCCCTGACTATTTCGCCATTCGGCGAGCCCATGACCTAGCCCCCGCGACTCGTCAGGATCATGCTTTGGTTATCCTGGCCGCAGCTTATTTGGGAACCACTAGGCTGATAGACAATCTAAATGCTGCAGAGCAGCATATATGATTGATAGGCGGGCCAAGATCACGGATAATCTGGTACTCTCTACCATCTGAATGTTGTCGGATAGCCACATTCGGTCATTGGTGATAGATTTATTTATCCAAAAGGGCGTGAAATTCATGCAGCTGACAGTCCTCAAGTGCAAGCTACATCGTGCATGCGTCACTCATTCCGAAGTGGATTATGAGGGTTCGTGCGCCATCGATGCCGAGTTGATGAAGTTGGCCGGCATCCATGAGTATGAGCAGATTCAGATCTACAATGTGACCAATGGCGAACGCTTCACGACCTATGCCATTCTGGCCGAGGCGGGTTCGCGGGTGATTTCGGTCAATGGCGCCGCTGCGCACAAGGCGCAACCCGGCGATCGGGTGATCATCTGTGCCTACGCTGGTTTGGATGCCGGTGAGATGGAGCGTTTCAAACCCTCCCTGGTCTATCTCGACGAGCGCAACGAGGTAATAGGCACAGGCGATTCCATCCCCATCCAGGCAGCTTATTAACCCGGCGACCTATTTGGTCGCCGGGTTAATAGCATCACGCTTGATTACGAATAGACGGTAAAAAAAGATCCAAGCCGCGAATGAACGCGAATCACCGCCAATAGGGCGCGAATGGTTCACGGTGCATTGCAAAGATAGCCTCATCTCGTGCCAAAAAAATCTATCCTGTTTCACGGCATGATTGCCTCAACGACATAGATCCTAAAAAATTGGCGGCTTTTTGCGGTGATTGGGGTCCATTTGTGGCAATCTGCTTAAACCTAGAATCCTCAGTTGACCGCTCCAACGTGAAGGTATGGTGCTGATATGAAAGCGGTAAGTATCGACTTGCCCTTTCACCGCCCCGCACCCCCGCAAACGCACACTTCACCCCGTCCAACTGAGGATTCTAGGTTAAACTGTGACTTCAACCGAAGGCCCTACAGGCCAGGATCGTCGATGGCTGTCTGGTAGAGTTCCATATAGTGCTGGGCGCTGGCTTCCCAGCTGAAATCCTGTTGCATGCCGGTGCGGGCAAGGATCTCCCAGTCGGTCGTTGAGCGTCGATAAAAATTGATGGCATGTTCCACCGCTCCCCAGAGACTGTCGCCGTCGGCATTGTCGAAAACGAACCCGGTTGCCTTTCCGTTTGCCAATGTGGACGGGTTGACATCGATGACCGTGTCGGCCAGACCTCCGGTGCGGCGCACGATGGGCACCGTGCCGTATCTCAGGCTGTACATCTGATTCAAGCCGCAAGGTTCAAACCGGGAAGGCATGATAAAGCAGTCGCTCCCGGCCTCGATGCGATGGGACAGACCCTCGTTATAGCCGATGACGACGCCGATGCGGCTGTGGTAGCGGTTGCTGATCTTCTGCAGCGCATGTTCCAGGTCTTTGTCCCCCGAGCCCAGCATCACCACCTGAGAGCCGGAATCCATGATGCCCGGCAGGGCCTGCAGGATCAGATCCACGCCTTTCTGATCCACTAGTCTGCCGATGTAGCCGAAGAGTTGGATGTGTTCGTCCTCCGGCAGGCCGTATTCCCGCTGTAGCGCCAGTTTGTTCCGGCGTTTGGCCGCGAAGTTCTCCAGCGAAAAAACAGCCGGGATGTGGTGATCGCCTTGCGGATCCCAGGCATGATAATCGATGCCGTTGAGGACACCGCTGAAATGGCTCTCGCGGTGGATCAGCAGGCCCTCGAGTCCGTAGCCGAACTCAGCGGTCTTGATCTCATCGGCATAGGTGGGACTGACGGTATTCACCCGGTCTGACAGGGCAATGCCGCCCTTGATGAACGAGAGCTGGTCGTGGAATTCGAGTGCACGGTATGACCAGAGATGGCCGGGCAGCCCGAGGCGGAGAAAGGTGGCATGATCGAAAAGCCCTTGATAGGCAAGATTGTGGATGGTGAACAGCGTCGCCGGGCGGTTCTCCTCATTCAGCAGCAGCGGGGCGATCAGGCCGGTCTGCCAGTCGTTGGCATGTACCACGTCGGGTTGCCAGTCGAGGCCGCCCCGGTTCAGGGCCACAGACGCCGCGGCGCGGCAAAACAGGGTGAAGCGTTCAGCATTATCAGGCCAGTTCAAGCCTTCCGGCGAGAGATAGGGGTTGCCGGGACGATCGAATCGATGCGGGGCATCGACCACATACAGCGGTACCTGGTGGGGGCCGCAGCTGCCCTGGAGCAGGTTTACCGGTGCGCTTTCCCCGGGCAATTTCAGTTGTCCCATCGGTTGCAGGTCATCTGCCTTGTTCAGTACGTCGGGATAGCCGGGTACGATCAAGCGGCAATCCTGGTCTATGTGGTTGAGGGCGACGGGCAGGCTGCCGGCGACATCGGCGAGTCCTCCCGTCTTGATCAAAGGAGTGACTTCGCTGCTGGCGAAGAGGATCTTCATCAATTGTTGTTATCCTTGTCGGTCGATATATGCCAATGTAATCACTTTTTCGTTTAACATCGCAACTCTGCGATGTGTTAGCTTATGCGGTAGCTTGGAACCAGCAGGGTGTCTTCATACCATTTACCCGCCCGCTTGCTTAAGTAAAACGCAAAAGATACATAAGTTTACAGAATGTTTCGATCATGACAGAGATAAATCAGACGGATGAATGGGCTGCGCTCATTAAGCATTGGAGCGAGATTGAGCCGCTGCAGATGCGCGACCTGTTTCAGGAGGGAGCGGAAAGATCGGAACAGATGAGTATCAGGCAGTGCGGGATACTGCTCGACTATTCGAAAAACCGGATAACCACAAGAACCATGAAGCTGCTACTTGCCTTGGCCCAGGCGGCGGACGTGGATGGATGGCGCCGGCGCATGTTTTCCGGTGAGCGGCTGAATATCACGGAGAATCGTGCGGTACTGCATGTGGCCCTGAGGAATCGCAGTGGCCTCCCCATCTGGTTCGATGGCGAGGATGTGATGCCAGGGGTGAATGCGGTGCTTGAGAAGATGGGGGCATTCTCCGAATCGGTTCGTTCAGGTGAGTGGAAGGGATTCACGGGCAAGCCGATCACCGACGTGGTCAATATCGGCATAGGGGGTTCAAATCTCGGCCCCTTGATGGTTTGCGAGGCGCTGAAGCACTACCAGAAACCCGACTTACGGCTACATTTCGTCTCCAATGTGGACAGCACCCATATCCTCGAGACGGTCAAGCCTTTGAATCCGGAGACGACGCTTTTCATTGTCGCTTCCAAGACCTTCACCACCCAGGAGACCTTGACCAATGCCCATACTGCACGGGATTGGCTGCTTGGCAGGCTGAAGGACGAGGCGGCGGTGGCGAGCCATTTCGTGGCCATCTCCATCAACCATGAGAAGGTGTCTGAGTTCGGTATCGATATCGCCAATATGTTCGAATTCTGGGACTGGGTCGGTGGCCGCTACTCCCTTTGGTCGGCCATCGGATTGCCGATTGCCCTGGCTATCGGCATGCAGCGATTCTACGAACTGCTACAGGGCGCCAACGAGATGGATGAACATTTCCTGCATGCGGATCTTTCGGAAAACATGCCGGTGATCATGGCGCTGCTGGGTATCTGGTATGCGGATTTCGCCCAAGCGCGCACCCACGCCATACTGCCCTATGACCAATTTCTGCGCTACCTGCCCGATTATCTGCAGCAGGCGGATATGGAGAGTAACGGTAAGCGGGTCACCCGTTTCGGGCGTCCTGTCAGCTATCCGACCGGGCCGGTGATTTGGGGTACGGCCGGTACAGATGGGCAGCATGCCTTCTATCAGCTGATCCATCAGGGAACACAAATGATTCCCTGTGACTTCATCATTCCGGTCAACAGTCATAACGAATCCGGCGATCACCATCACAAGCTGTTCGCCAACTGTCTGGCGCAGACCGAGGCCTTGATGAAAGGCAAGACACGCACGGAAGCGCGCGAGGAGATGGAGCAGGCCGGTTTAGCGCCTGAGAAGATCGTCGATCTGTTGCCCCACAGGATTTTCCCCGGCAACCGGCCCACCAATTCCCTGCTGATCGATAAGATAACCCCCTCACGCCTGGGTTCGCTGATTGCCCTCTATGAGCATAAGATCTTTGTGCAGGGCGTCATCTGGCAGGTCAACTCCTTCGATCAATGGGGTGTGGAGCTGGGCAAGCAGTTGGCAGGCGTCATACTGCCTGAGTTGTTGGATGTGAACAGATCGTCGACCCACGACAGCTCCACCCGTGGCTTGATCACCTATTTTCACCGCCACAGGAGAAAATAAGCGACTTCATCTTGCATCGTTACCGGCAGATAAAGGCATAATCTACTCAAAACTCAAAATTCTTTCTGTAGGATTATCGCCCCAAGCGGCGGCAAGGTCAGGTTGATCGACTGGTCACGTCCCATCCATGAGGTTTCTTCAGAGGCCAGGGGGGGACCGTTACCCATGTTGCTGCCGCCGTAAAATTCCGAATCCGAGTTCATGATCTCCCGGTAGATCCCCGCGTGGTTCACGCCGATACGGTAGTCTTCTCTCGGTACGGGGGTGAAGTTGAGCACCACCAGCAACTCCCTGCCGTCCCTGTCTTTGCGTAGATAGCTGAGAATCGATTGCGAACTGTCGTGGCAGTCGATCCAGTCGAAGCCAGGGTATTCGAACTCGATCTGGTGCAGTGCCGGAAGCGCTTTGTAGAGCTGGTTGAGATCGGTCAAAAGGGTGGTGATTCCCTGGTGATAAGGGTGCTCCTGCTGGGACCAATCCAGCGCATCGTCATCGCTCCACTCCCGTCCCTGTGCGAATTCGCAGCCCATGAAGAGCAGTTTCTTGCCGGGATAGGTGTACATATAGGTATAGAGAAGGCGCAGGTTGGCGAACTTCTGCCACTCGTCTCCAGGCATCTTGTCGAGCATCGAGCCCTTGCCGTGGACTACCTCGTCATGGGAGAAGGGCAGTACGAAGTTTTCGGTGAAGGCATACAACAGGCCAAAGGTAAGCAGGTCATGATGATAGTGTCGATAGATCGGATCCTGGGACATATAGGAGAGGGTGTCGTGCATCCAGCCCATATTCCATTTCATGCTGAAACCCAGGCCGCCAAGCCAGGTGGGGCGTGAGACCTGCGGCCAGGCAGTCGACTCTTCGGCAATCATCAGCGTGCCGGGGTGGAGATCGTGGGTGACGCTGTTGAGTTCACGAAGGAAGTCGACAGCCTCCAGGTTTTCTCGTCCGCCATACTGATTCGGCACCCAGTCACCGGGTTCACGGGAGTAGTCGAGATAGAGCATGGAGGCCACGGCATCCACTCGCAGACCGTCGATGTGGAACTCCTCAAGCCAATAGATCGCACTGGAGATCAGGAAGTTACGCACCTCGTTGCGGCCGAAGTTAAAGATCAACGTACCCCAGTCCCGGTGTTCCCCCTTGCGGGGGTCCTGGTGCTCATAGAGCGCCGAGCCGTCGAATTGGGCCAGCGCATGGCGATCCCTCGGAAAATGGGCGGGTACCCAGTCGAGCAGCACGCCGATACCGTTTCGATGTAGGTGATCGACGAAATAACGAAAGTCGTCCGGTGTGCCGAAGCGGCTGGTGGGGGCGAAATAGCCGGTGGTCTGATAGCCCCATGAGCCATCCAGGGGATGCTCTGTGATCGGCAGGAGTTCAATGTGGGTGAAGCCGATACGCTTGACATGATTGCAAAGCTGGTGAGCGATCTCTCGGTAGTTCAGGAATTCACCCTGTTGATCCCTGCGCCAGGAACCGAGATGGATTTCGTAGACCGACATCGGCTGCTGTTGCCAGTTGATGGTGGCCCGGCTCTGCATCCACCCCTCGTCGCGCCAAACGTATTCACTTTCGTGGACCACGATAGCGGCCGTTTCCGGTCGGCATTGAAACTGGTTTCCATAGGGGTCGGTTCGCAGGGAGATATGACCCTCCTGGGCGCGGATTTCGAATTTATAGAGGGCTCCGACCTCGAGGCCGGGAATGAACAGTTCCCAGACCCCGGATCCACCCCGCGAGCGCATGGGGTGGGCGCGGCCATCCCATTGATTGAAAGTTCCGACTATCGATACCCGGGTTGCATTCGGTGCCCAGACCGCGAACAGTATTCCCCCTATCCCGTCTGCCTGATGCGGGTGGGAACCAAAGAACCGGTAAGCATGACGGTGCTTGCCCTCACTGAACAGGTGGATATCGAATTCCGGCAGTTGGGGAGGAAAGCAGTAGGGGTCGTAGGATTGGTGGGTATGGCCGTATTTGTCCTGCCATTCGAGCAGATAGCGCTCGCTCACTTGGTCGGCGGGTATTTCCAACTCGAAGAAATCGGTTCCATCGTTGCGCAGCAGCTCCTGGCGGTTTTCCTGTAACATGACTTTTTCCGCCAGCGGCATAAACACCCGTATACGGCAGACGTCACCGTTAACGTGCCGGCCGAGCACTTCGAACGGGTCGTGGTGACGAGCATCGATAATTCGCTGTAATGCCTCTGGGATAGTGTTTGTCATTCGATCTGTCATAGTCTGAGAAAACCAACTTCTCTTGGTACGCCTTGAAGGGAACATGATGTTAACATAGCCTGTGTCCTGTCTCACAAATACCTTGCCTATCGGCAAAACAGGACAGTTCATAACTTGGATAAATTATGGCCCTGACCAGCCGATGAGGAGCATTTGATGACCGACCAGAGTCCGCGTTTTGTCAGCCGTCTGACTCGAAACACCTTGGCGTTGATTCTGGCCGGGGGACGTGGTTCCAGACTCAAGCACTTGACCAAATGGCGATCCAAGCCGGCAGTGCCCTTTGGGGGCAAGTTCAGAATCGTGGATTTTCCTCTTTCCAACTGCATCAACTCAGGCATACGCCGGGTGGGTGTGTTGACTCAGTACAAGGCCCACTCCCTGCTCCTGCACATCCAGCGCGGTTGGGGGTTCCTGCGAGGAGAGTTCGGCGAGTTCGTTGAGTTGCTGCCCGCCCAGCAGCGTATCGAAAGCAGTTGGTACGAAGGGACCGCCGACGCGGTCTATCAAAATCTGGATATCCTGCGCAGTCACAACCCGGATTATGTGCTGATCTTGGCCGGTGACCACATCTATAAGATGGACTATGGCACCATGATCGCCGAGCATGTGGAATCCGGCGCCGATATGACCGTCGGATGTCTCACCGTCGATCTGGAAAGCGCCAGGGAGTTCGGTGTCATGACCGTCGACGCGGAAAACTGGGTGATCGGTTTTCATGAAAAACCCGCCCATCCGAAACCGATTCCCGGGCAGGATAGCGTGGCCCTGGCCTCCATGGGAATCTATGTCTTCAATCGGAAATTTCTATTTGAACAGTTGATCAAGGATGCGGATACCCCCGACTCGTCGCACGATTTCGGCAAGGACATCATTCCCCGGGTAATCGAGAAGTATCGTGTACTCGCCTATCGCTTCAAGGATACCACCAGCGGCAAACAGGCCTATTGGCGCGATGTGGGCACCGTCGATGCCTTTTGGACGGCGAATCTGGAGCTTATCGGTGTCACGCCACCACTCAATCTCTATGACCGCAGTTGGCCGATCTGGACCTACCAGGAGCAGTTGCCGCCGGCCAAGTTCGTCTTCGATGATGAAGAGCGCAGGGGTATGGCGGTGGATTCGATGGTCTCCGGCGGCTGTGTCATCTCCGGGGCGAAGGTAACGAACTCGTTGCTGTTTTCCAATGTGCGGGTCAACTCCTATAGCGAAGTGAATGAAACGGTGGTGTTGCCGGATGTGAATATCGGCCGTAACTGTCAGATCAGCAGAGCGGTCATCGATCGGGGTTGCGACATTCCCGAGGGCACCAATATCGGTGAAGATCCGGTTGCGGATGCGGAGCGCTTTTATGTCAGTGAGAAAGGCATCGTACTGGTAACGCCGGAGATGCTGGGCCAGGTCATTCACCATGTCCGTTAGCGAAGAACAAGAACACGACGACCGTCTGCAGGTGGTCTTTTGTTGGCATATGCATCAGCCTTACTATAAGGGGCCAGAGGATAGCGACTACCTTCTGCCTTGGGTCTATCTGCACGGTATGAAGGATTACGCGGATATGGTGGCGCATCTGGAGCATGTGCCAGAGGCCAAGGCGGTGGTCAATTTCGCACCGGTGCTGCTGGAGCAGATCGACGACTATTCCGATCAGATCGAGGCCTGGCTGGAGAGAGGCACGCTGATACGGGACCCGCTGCTGGCCGCCCTGGCGGGTCCCGGCCTGCCGGTGGATGTCGAATCCCGCAAGGATCTGATTTCCGCCTGCTTGCGGGCAAACGAGAACCGTCTCGTCAGGCGTTTCAAACATTTCAGCGAATTAGCCGCCTTGGCCAAGCACGCCTTGGAGAACGAGGCGATGATCCCCTATCTCAACGATCAGTATCTGATCGATCTATTGGTCTGGTACCACCTGGCCTGGGTTGGTGAGTGTCTGCGCATGAACGATATCTGCATACGCTCCCTGCAGGCCAAGGGGCATGGCTATACCAGCGATGACCGGCGGCGCTTGATGGAGATGATCTGGGAGACGCTCAACGGTCTTACCTACCGCTACGCCGCCTTGGCCAAGCGAGGCCAGGTGGAGCTCTCCATGACGCCCTATGCCCATCCGATCATGCCGTTGCTGATCGACATGAATGCCGGTAGAGAGGCGTTGCCCAGCATCCACATGCCCCATCTGGAGCACTACCCGGGAGGGGAGTCCCGCGCCCGCTGGCATGTTCGCAAGGGTCTAGAGGTGTTTGAAAAACATTTCGGTTTTCGGCCAAAAGGCTGCTGGCCCTCCGAAGGGGGGGTGAGTGAAGCTACGTTGAAGATGCTAGAGGAAGAGGGGTTCACCTGGGCGGCGACGGGTCAGCAGGTGCTGAGCAACAGCCTCATGGCCGGTGGCGGCGACTCCCCGTTGCCGGACAATTGGGTGCATACCGCCTACTCAGTGCATGAAGGGCATCTCAACATGTACTTCCGCGATGACGGGCTGTCCGATTTGATCGGCTTCACCTATGGCGAGTGGCATGCCGATGACGCAGTCGGCGATCTGATCAATCATCTGCTCAACATTGCCGATGCCTGTGAAGACAATCCCGACGCCGTGGTCTCCATTATCATGGACGGGGAGAATGCCTGGGAGTATTACCCCTATAATGGCAGCTATTTTCTCAACGCCATGTATAAGAGGCTTGCGCAGCACCCACGGCTGCGTCTGTCTACCTTCTCCGAAGTGTCGGCGCGGCAGAAGAACAGGACGCCAAGGCTTTCCAAGCTGGTGGCAGGCAGTTGGGTCTATGGAACCTTCACGACCTGGATAGGGGACAAGGACAAGAACCGCGCCTGGGATATGTTGGGCGAGGCGAAAAAGATCTACGATAAAGCGCTGGCGAGCAAGGCGTTTACACCCGAACAGATCCGGGAACTGGAGAAGCAGTTGGCTATCTGCGAGGGTTCCGACTGGTTCTGGTGGTTTGGCGATTACAATCCGGGCGCAACCGTGAGCGATTTCGAGCAGCTCTTTCGCAGCCAGTTGACCCATCTCTTCGATCTGCTGGATGAACCCAAACCGGCCTATCTCTCCGAGGTTTTTGCCGTAGGGAGTGGGGACCCCTCGCTGGGAGGAGTGATGAAAAAAAATGACTGACAGGATGCCAGGCAAGCCGATGTGGACAGACACCGGTGAGAAAACCCGATGAATGAAGCCGCCAATCCGCAGCTTCGCTCGACCCATCAGCTGTTGACCCGTCGCAGAGCCGGCATCCTATTACATATCACCTCCCTGCCGGGGCCGGCCTCGGTTGGGGATCTTGGTAGCAATGCCTATCGTTTTGTGGACTTTCTGGTCTCTTGCGGCATCACTGTCTGGCAGATATTGCCCATCGGTCCGACCATGCATGATAATTCACCTTATCAGAGCAGTTCGGTCTATGCCGGCAATCCCCGTTTGATCAGCCTGGAGATGCCGCGGCAGCGTGGTTGGTTGAATGAGATGTCGGAGGGCGACGATGTACTCACCGACCCGGTCAGGCGTCAGGCCGTAAAATCGGCCTGGGAAGGATTCAAGGAGAGGGCCAGCGAGGAGGATAGGCATGATTTTCAGCGCTTCATGGCGGAGCAGAAACACTGGCTTGAGGACTACGACTTGTTTCAGGCGCTGTGCCGGGAAGAGAAATGTTGCTGGTGGGATTGGCACAAGACCCTGAGAGACAGGAAGCCCCAGGCCATTGCCATGGCAAGAGCCCGCCTCAAAGAGTCGATCGATGTCATCAGGTTCGAGCAGTATCTGTTCTATACCGAGTGGATGAGTCTTAAGCGCTATGCCAACGAGCGAGGCGTGCTGCTGTTCGGCGATGTGCCGATCTTCGTCGCCCATGACAGCGCGGAGGTCTGGGCCCATCGGGAGATATTCGATCTGCTCGAGGATGGGCATCCCCGGGTCGTTGCCGGTGTCCCGCCCGACTACTTTTCAGACACCGGCCAACGCTGGGGAAATCCACTCTATTGTTGGCCCAGGCTGGAGGCGGATGATTTCTCCTTTTGGGTTGATCGTCTCAGGACCCAATCGACCTTGTTCGATTTTGTGCGCATCGATCATTTCCGTGGCTTCGAGTCCTATTGGGAGATACCGGCGGAGGAGGAGACCGCGGTCAATGGGCATTGGGTCGAGGCATCCGGCGAGAAACTCTTTGACCGGCTCTACCGGGCGCTGCCCGATCTGGAACTGGTGGCGGAAGACCTTGGGGTGATCACGCCAGAAGTGGTGGCCTTGCGGAAAGCCTATCATCTGCCGGGTATGAAGATCCTGCAGTTTGCCTTTTCGGGCGGGGCGGACAACCCTTACCTGCCTTTTCGTCACTCGCGGGATTCCGTGGTCTACACCGGCACCCATGATAACGACACGACCCTGGGTTGGTACAAGGAGCTGGACGACGCCACCCGGGAGTTCGTTGACGACTATCTGGGCCGGTCGAGGGAGATCATGCCCTGGCCCATGATCAGGGCCGCCCTGGCGTCCCGGGCAAATCTGGCCGTCCTTCCCTTTCAGGATGTGCTGGGCCTGGATAGCGAACATCGCATGAATACACCCGGCACCACAGAAGGTAATTGGGGATGGCGATTCGAGTGGGATCAGATCAAACCGGATACCGCGGAGCGTCTGATGCACCGGGTGAGGATGTACGGCAGGTAGGGCGTTGCCATCCGGGCACCTCGCTTATGAACCGCCTCGTTACGATCGGGTACGAGAAATGTGGGCTGATATGATTTAACTTGCAAGCAACTGTGCCAGAATGATTTTTTTCTGGCGCAGTTATTGGCTAAATCATCAGGCTTGATGATTGAAAGATTCAGCCATGCCCTGTGGTCGGCCGGCAAGGCAAAAAAAACCGCTTTGACAAGGCGTCAAAGCGGTTATACCAAAGGAGGATGGAGGAGATAAGCCAACGAATAGATGATCTATCCGGCGACTTGGCGCTATTCCACCATTGCTGTGCTTTGGTTTCATTGAGAATAATCAATCTTTGCATAAAAGTCGCTGTTTGCGAATCTATTTCATTCAGCGTCCTGGGTAAAGGTCTCCAGCCCGGCGGTCGAAGAAATCACGCGCCATGAGATGTGTGGGCTGGGTCGGTTTTCGAGTATCATGGGGTTTTTCCATCTGTAGGATAAAGGCTCGACGATGTTGATTCTCCGTGGTGCGCCCGCACGCTCCGATTTCCGTCTTCAGAAACTCTCCCAGCGTCTTTCCAGCCTGGTGAGGCTGCCGGTGAAAATCGTTGCGGAATATCTCCATTTCGTTGATGTCGACCAGTCTCTTGACGAGCGGGAAAGGGCGGTATTGGAAAATGTATTGCGCTATGGCCCCGACTTGCCTGCGATGGAGCCGGAAGGGAGCCTGTTGCTGGTGGTTCCTCGTCCCGGAACGCTTTCCCCCTGGTCAACCAAGGCCACCGATATCGCCCGCCATTGCGGACTGGACAAGGTGCAGCGGCTCGAGCGGGGTGTCGCCTACTATCTCAGCAGCGATGAAAAGGGGTTGAACAGTGATCAGTTGGCGGCAGCGGCAGGGCTGCTGCACGATCGGATGACCGAGTCGGTGTTGACCGATGCGGCGGATGCCGAATGCCTGTTCAATCACACCGATCCCTCGCCCTGTATCCGGGTGGATATCCTCGGAGGAGGGATCTCCGCCCTGCGCAATGCCGATGCCGAGCTGGGTCTCGCCCTGTCCGATGACGAAATCGAATATCTGACGGAGTCTTTCCAGTCCCTGCAAAGAAATCCCACCGACGTGGAATTGATGATGTTCGCTCAGGCCAATTCAGAGCACTGCAGGCATAAGATCTTCAATGCGGACTGGATTATCGATGGCGAGGCTCAGCCATACTCACTCTTCAAGATGATCCGAAACACCACCCAGATTTCGCCGCAAGATGTGCTCTCCGCCTACAAAGACAATGCGGCAGTCATCAGAGGTCCGAGCGCGGAACGGTTCGTCCTCGAGCCACAAAGCCATAGCTACGGTTTTGGCCAGGAAGATGTGCATATCCTGATGAAAGTGGAGACCCACAATCACCCTACCGCAATCTCACCCGATCCCGGCGCGGCAACCGGCTCCGGCGGTGAGATAAGGGATGAGGGCGCGACCGGAAAGGGTTCCAAGCCTAAGGCCGGCCTATGCGGATTTTCCGTCTCCAATCTGCGCATTCCCGGCGCCGAAATGCCCTGGGAGGTCGATTTCGGTAAGCCTGGGCGCATCGTCTCCGCCCTGAATATCATGCTCGAGGGTCCCATTGGCGCCGCCGCTTTCAACAATGAATTCGGTCGACCGAATCTATGCGGCTATTTTCGTACCTACGAAGCAGAGGCGCCTGGCCCGAACGGTACGGAGCTGCGGGGTTACCACAAGCCGATCATGCTCGCCGGCGGGCTGGGCAATATTCGCGGTGAGCATATCGAAAAAAGAGGATTTCCACCCGCTTCCCCGCTGGTTGTGCTGGGTGGTCCGGCGATGCTGATCGGACTGGGGGGGGGCGCTGCATCGAGCATGGCCAGCGGCACCTCGGCGGAGGATCTCGACTTCGCCTCCGTGCAACGATCCAATCCCGAGATGCAGCGCCGTTGTCAGGAAGTGATCGATGCCTGCTGGGCGAGGGGCGAGGAGAATCCGATCCTGTTTATCCACGATGTGGGGGCCGGTGGATTGTCGAATGCCTTGCCTGAATTGGTCCATGATGCCGCGCTGGGAGGACGCTTCGAGTTACGCACCATACCCAACGATGCCCCCGGGATGTCGCCGATGGAGATTTGGTGTAACGAATCCCAGGAACGCTACGTGATGGCCATCGATACCGCCAAGCTAGAGGAGTTCAAGGCCATCTGCGAACGCGAGCGCTGCCCCTACGCCATTGTCGGCGAGGCGACGGACGAGGAGCGGTTGGTTTTAGGCGATGCCCATTTTGATAACAGCCCCATCGATATCTCGATGGATCTGCTGTTCGGCAATCCCCCGCGGATGTTGAGGGATGTCCGGCGCAAGACCTTCAAGAAGCGGGAGCTCGATCTATCCGCCATCGATATCAAGCATGCCGCGCAGCGGGTATTGAGACTGCCGACGGTGGCGAACAAGACCTTCCTGATCAGTATCGGCGATCGCTCCATCACCGGTATGGTGGCTCGTGATCAGATGGTGGGCCCCTGGCAGGTGCCGGTCTCCGATCTGGCGGTTACCTCCTCGGGCTTGATGGGTTATACCGGGGAGGCGATGGCAATGGGTGAGCGCACCCCGCTGGCGTTGCTGGATGCGCCGGCCTCGGGGCGGATGGCGATCGGCGAAGCCATAACCAATATTGCCGCTGCAACCATCGATAGACTCTCGGATATTAAACTCTCCGCCAACTGGATGGCGCCGGCAGGGCATCCGGGAGAAGACGTCAAACTCTATGAGACGGTGAAGGCCGTGGGCATGGAGCTCTGTCCGGCGTTGGGTATTGCGATACCTGTCGGCAAGGACTCGATGTCGATGAAGAGCGTTTGGCGGGAGCAGGGTGAAGAACGGGTGATGACCGCACCTTTGTCACTGATCATCTCGGCCTTTGCCCCGGTGACGGATGTCCGAACCACGCTGACGCCATTGCTGCGAACCGATAAGGGCGATACGGATCTGATCCTTATCGATTTGGGAAAGGGGATGAATCGGCTGGGCGCCACCGCCCTGGCGCAGGTCTACAAACAGGTGGGACGCCATGGCGCGGACCTGGACGACCGGGACGCGCTGCGGCGCTTTTTTGACTTGATCCAGGAGCTCAACCGCGGCAATCTGCTGCTGGCCTATCATGATCGTTCCGACGGGGGGCTATTCGCCCTGATCTGCGAAATGGCCTTTGCCGGACATTGTGGTGTGACGATTCATATCGACGACCTGGGCGAAGAAGACCTTTCTGTGCTTTTCAATGAAGAGCTCGGGGCGGTGATTCAGGTGCACCATAGCGACACTGACGAAGTATTGAAGATGCTGAGCGATGCGGGCCTGGGGCGTTGCAGCCATGTCATCGGCGCCCTCAACAGCGAAGACCGCATCGAATTCAAGCGCGCCGGTAAGGCCGTGTTGGGCGCCGCTCGCGTGGCGTTTCAGCAGGCTTGGTCTGAGACCACCCGGCGGATGCAGGCCTTGCGGGACAACCCGGCGTGCGCCGAGGAGGAGTACGCGCGCATCGCTGAGTCGGATCCAGGTATTCAGGTAGGCCTCACCTTCGACCCTGATGAGGATATCGCGGCGCCCATGATCGCCACTGGCAAAAGGCCGCCGATGGCTATCCTGCGGGAGCAGGGTGTCAACGGGCAGTTAGAGATGGCTGCTGCCTTCTACCGTGCCGGGTTCGAGTGCATCGATGTGCATATGTCCGACATCATCGAAGGCAGGGTCAGCCTGAGTCGCTTCAGGGGTCTGGTGGCTTGCGGCGGCTTCTCCTACGGCGATGTGCTTGGCGCCGGCGAGGGTTGGGCGAAATCGGCCCTGTTCAACGATCGGGCGAAGGAGGCGTTTGAAGTCTATTTCAATCGGCAGGATACGTTCGCACTAGGGGTCTGCAATGGCTGCCAGATGCTCTCCAATCTGCATCAACTGATTCCCGGCACTGAACATTGGCCCCGTTTCGTGCGCAACCGCTCGGAACAATTCGAGGCGCGTTTCGTCACCGTCGAAGTCAGCGATTCCCCTTCTGTCCTGTTGCGGGGAATGGTCGGCTCCCGATTGCCGATCGTGGTGGCGCATGGTGAAGGGCGTGCTGAATTCCGCGATGCCGATCATCTGGCGCAGGCGCGCCCGCTGATGGCGATGCGCTATCTGGAAAATAGTGGGGAACCGGCCCTGCGCTATCCCGCCAACCCCAACGGATCGCCGGAAGGCATGACAGGATTCTGCAATGCCGACGGTCGGGTGACGATTATGATGCCCCATCCCGAGCGGGTAACCAGGACTGTGCAGCACTCCTGGCACCCGGATGATTGGGACGAAGATGCGCCCTGGTTACGTCTGTTCCGTAATGCGCGCGCCTGGGTTGATTGAATCGATATCGCTGGCGAGTTATACATATTCGAGTCAACGCATAGGGAAAATCATGAGGACGTTCAACACAGATGTGATGATTATCGGCGCCGGACCCGCCGGTTCGACCGCGGCTGCCTTGATACAGAAGGCGGGTTTTGACTGCATGATCATAGAAAAGCAGACATTTCCCCGTTTTGTGATAGGCGAGAGCCTGTTGCCTCGCTGCATGGATCTGCTCGACGAGGCTGGATTGCTGGATGCCGTCAAGGCAGAGAATTTCATGCTGAAGGATGGCGCGGTCTTCAAGCGCGGTAGTGAAACCTGCACCTTCAGGTTCGACCAGCAGTTCACCAGCGGATGGGGTTATACCTATCAAGTACCGCGCGAGAGATTCGACCAGGTCTTGGCAGAGACCGTGGCGTCGAAGGGCGTGCCCATTCTCTGGCAACATGGCGTCACCGATGTCGAGTTCCGGGAAGACGGCTCATCCGTCTCCATGCTGGAGGCGCCGGATGGCAGTCAGGTAAGTGTCACGGCGCGTTTTATTCTCGATGGCAGTGGGTATGGACGTGTTTTACCACGTTTGTTGGACTTGGATGAGGCATCGATGCTGCCCCTGCGCGAATCCTACTTCACCCATGTCACGGGTGACAGACGTCCGGTAGGCGAGGGCGAAGGGCGAATCTGGATCTGCATACTGGATGACCCGGACAATGCCTGGATGTGGATCATTCCCTTCTCCGACGGCAAGACCTCTGTCGGCGTGGTCGCCAAGCCCGACTTTCTCGCGCGCTATCCTGAAGATCCCGATGAGAAGCTGCGCGCCATTATCGACGATAACGTGAATACCCGGGGACGGCTGGCGAATTGTGAATTCACCTTCCCGGTCAAACGTATCAGCGGTTATTCCATCTCCGCGAAAAAACTCTACGGAAAAGGTTTCGCCTTGATGGGTAATGCCACCGAATTTCTCGATCCGGTGTTCTCCTCCGGCGTGACCCTGGCGCTGGAATCGGCCAATCGGGCGGCGAAGACCTTGATCGCCCAACTGCAGGGCGAGTCTCCCGATTGGCAGACAGCCTATGTGGATCATCTCATGTTGGGCGTGGACACCTTCAGGACCTTTGTGACCGCCTGGTATGACGACCGCCTGCCGACGATCTTCTACAGCCCCATAAAGCCAGAGGTGTTACAACAACAGATCTGTTCAGTGCTGGCCGGTTATGTGTGGGACGAAGAGAACCCCTGCGTGCGTCACCATGAACGGACTGTGGAGGTCATCGCCAAGGCCTGTGCCCAATATGGTTAGTACTCTTTCAACCTGGAATCCTCAGTTGAATACCGTGAAGGGTGCGCTTGTGGCGGTGCAGGGCAAGGGTCGCTCCTGCACATCCCTGTGCTTGCGACACTTGTGCATCCCTGCACGGCGCACAACGATGCGGAATAGTATTCTATTGCAAGGCGTTGTAACGCGGCCATGCGCCACCACAAGCATGCCATTCGCGACCTATTCAAATCCCAGGTAATTTTGAGTGGATGTCTGTCTAGAAACCCGTAGGTCACGTTGCGCAGCTACGTGACACCTCCATTGAGTCAGGTAGCCGCTCCGCGTCAACCTGACCTACGACTTTTCCAGTGAATACTTTACAAAACCTGTGTGCGGTTGTTCCTCTCTTTCGGCAAGCTGTTGTAGGAGACTGGTCCCTAACACGTGTCGCGCACGGTTGCCGAAACGGCGCGTGTCATCAGGGGCTGGGAGATAGCCCGGCCAGTCTTGCTTGAAACATTATGTTATAAGGAGATATGTAATGAAAAAGTCAATCCTTCCCATCCTTCTCACCCTTGGCATGTTTCCGTTAGCCTCCCATGCCGTTTGCACCCAGTCCGGGCACGTCGAGCGCGTTACCGCCTGGAATGACGGGGTCGGGACGTACCATTACATCTATCTGCGCAACAGCGCCCTGACCAACTACTATTGGTATGCGCGAACCACTGATGATGAGATGGCGGAGATCGCGACCTCTGCACTTACGGGCACAACCCGCGTGACGGTTTCAGGCGATGCCGCCACCTGTCCTCCTGCTGGTGGGGGGCGTTTCATGGGGAACCTGCGGTATTTGATCGTCAACCCCTAGTCCGGCGCCATGCCCGGCAGTCCATTTGCATCATCCCCCGTTGATGCGGCTGCCGAGGTGTTCCTGGCCGCTTCGGCGCAAGCCGGCGCGTTTTCCACCGAAGCGGCCCTTTTTAACAATGAATACTAGTACTCCTTCAACATGATAATGGTGGGTTCAGTTGGTCTGTCAGCGTTCAGGACAAGGCGCGCCTCGCGGTGAATGGCCTGAGTCCTTTACAAGAGGCGCAACGCGGTCATGGACGCTGACAGAGCAACCCTTCGGGCGCGCCTGTGGTGTCCCGCGGCGGCGTTGCAGTACTTGACAAGGACTCAGGCCATTGCTTGCGCACTGCGCCTTGCCGCGAAACACCACAGGAGCGCTGAACCCATCATTATCATGTTGAAGGAGTACTAGCGGGACCGAGCGATGGCATTGAACACACATACTTTGGTAGCGATCTCCTTTGCGATGGGCGCGGGTGCGGCGGTGATCACCATGGAACTCATAGGTTACCCAGAAGGTGACGCCGGTGCAGGATTGGTCCGGGTTGAAGCGACAGCCGTCAACCCGGTGAATCGTGAGCCGGTTCATCCTGTGCATAAGCTCGCGCCAAGCAACACTCCGAGCCCATTCTCCTCTAAGGGCGCAACCGCCGCCAAATCCGATCAGATCGCAAGCACGCCTGTTGTTTCCGAGTGCGCCGTCATTGCTCAGTGGGACAACGGCGGGTATGGTCGTGACCGGGAGAACGTCTTGTTGGCTGACCTAGATGCTTTGGACCCGGCGCTGCTGGAAGAACGGGACCCCTTCGCCATAACCTATGAGCGTGAACAGGAACGCCTCTTTCAAGAAGAGATCCTGGCGATGGAGGAGGAAGAAAACCTTTACGGACTGCCGCCGAGCGACTATGAGCTCTCCGCCGACGAGCAAGATGCCCTGGAGCAAGACAGCGTGAACGATTCAGTCTCTGTGCTTGATGCAGAGGATGCATTTTTCCAGCAGCAGATACTCGACAACGAGGCAGAACTGGATGCAGAGTTCGGGGAGAAAAGCGAAACCTGGGAAGACGAAGAGGACTAGCCCTGCCTTCTCATGCCGCGCCGAACTTGCGTGAAAATTATGTGTCACAAGATGTCGTGTGATAGCTATTAACCCGGCGACCAAATAGTGTACTTTCAGGGCTACAAGAATGCCCTTGATCAAGGCGTGGCTCGCAGGCAATGGTGATTCCCTTGTCAAGAGTCACAACGAAGAGCAAGGGCATTCTTGTAGCCCCTAACAGATTGATATTTAAGGCTCTTCAGGAAAATTCGTGGGCAAACTTCCCTGATCCCGTCATTCCGGCGGATGCCGGAATCCAGATGCTCCGTGATTATCGACCGTTTGTCATGCAAAAAAACACTTCTCGTTAGATTAGCTCCGGATACAAATCCCGCCAGCGCGGGTTCAGCACTTCAATCGTCTTTTCCTTCCATTTCGTTTGCTGGCTAATAGGTACACGCACGGCTGTCGTTCCATACCCCGCCTCCCTGCCATATTCTCTGGATTCCGGCATTCGCCGGAATGACGTAGTCACACGATATCAATGGGTCTGTTACTCAGGCGGCGTCCTGTATTCAGAACTGGCCCTCGAAAAAAATGCGCCTAATAACCCCAGTATTATGAATATATTTCAATAGGTTAGTGGCATTTATCATTCAAGGATACCCACGAATTTATCTAACCAAGCATATTTAATAGACAGGCCGCAGTGTGCCTGCCTGCAGGCTGCGTTATCAAAACTTGCTGTAGGGCGGCTACAACGGCGTTTTGATGCCTTGCTGCAGGCAGGCACACTGCGGCTGAAAGTACACTATTTGGTCGCCGGGTTAATAAAAGATAGTAGGGGTAGGCGATGAAACAGTGGTTGATGAGGCATCTTAGAGAAAATCGATCTTTTATTCTTTTAGTCTGCCTGATGTTGGTCTTTCGGAGTGCAATTGCCGACTGGAATGCAGTCCCTACCGGATCGATGAAACCGACCATACTGGAGGGTGACCGTATCCTGGTGAATAAAATGGCCTACGATCTGCGTTTGCCCTTTACCCATATCTCTTTGCTGAAACACACCGATCCCAGCAGGGGCGAGATTATCATCTTTGACTCTGAGGTTGCGGGCAAGCGCTTGGTGAAACGTGTCATCGGCCTACCCGGGGATGTAGTGGCAATGCGTGATAACCAACTCTGGATCAATGGCGAGAAACTCACCTATCAGGCCAGCGCAGCATCAGTCACAGAGACAGACAAAATCGAGAATCTGTTGGGGGTAGAGCATTGGGTGCGATGGTTGGGCCATGACTCGCGCCTGTCCAGTTTCAGTCCGGTAACAGTTCCGCCGGATCACTATCTTGTGTTGGGGGACAATCGGGATAACAGTGCCGATTCCCGCGTGATTGGTTTCGTGCCGAGAGGTGAGATTGTCGGCAGATCGCGGCATGTAGTACTCTCTTTGAACTACGATAATTATTACTTACCGCGTGCTGACCGGTTTCTGGAGTTATTATAACGGGCGGACTCATCATGCTATTTGCCGTGCCAGCGTAAAGGTCCTGTTTCGCTCGCCTGGGCCGGGACGCTCATCATTCACAATGATCCACGGTGCTTGTTGGTATATGCGCGCCAGCGATACCATTCATACTCAGAAGCCCATTGTGGATGAATCAGTTCACAAAACAGTAAACACAGCGCCTCGGCAATTTGTCGAAACTACCATTCCTGGTGCCTGGGAAGTCTGCCTTTTGCGGTTAGCTATCTATCCACATGATGAGGTTGCTGGTCTTGAAGTTTGACCGCTGAATGGGCGCTGGGGTATTCTTCGACGTGTTTACGATACCATCGCCTTGTGGTGGCAGGGGCGGATTTTTTCAAGGATTAACAGGTGGTTATGTTAAAAACATTCAACTGCGCGCTGGTGCCTGTCAGCACTTTTTCCAGGCATGGTAAGCCCTCCGTGGCTTTCTTATGGTGCGAGAGTAGCGTATTAAAACCAGCAGAAATGTCCAGGGAGATAGACAGATACCTCCTATCTCCGTTAACGAAGTGTCTGTCTATTTAGCTGTTATGTGATGCAAGGAGAGAATAATGGCTGGCCTTTTTGACCTTGTTAACGGAGATGATCTGTGTGCTAAATTGGATCATGATTACAGGAGGCTAAGTAAAGATTTTTCAGATGTTTTCGTTGCCTTTGATTTTATCATTACTGCATGGCACTTACTTGAGTGGAAATACCCTGGAGACAGTGCAAAACCCCAGCGTGTTGCTCTTTACCAGGAGTATCCAATTCTTGAATTGTGTGAGCACCTTTGTGTTATTGGAAAACACTATGAGCCAACAAATCCCAAGCATCAATCGGTTCACGCATCATTTAGAAACTCACCTTGGAAGCGTGGTGTATGGGCAAAGGGAGTATGGGATAAAGTCTGGAAGGACGAGTTAGTAATAAAGTTATCAGGAGCTGTTAAGGACGAAATGGGGGAAAAACTTACAATGGAGCAGTTTGCCTCATCAGTTATGCAGTTCTGGCGAGGGACTGGCGGGTGTCCAAAAGAAAGCAATATCGGTGGTTCTGCAATATAGATAAAACAATTTCCCGGCAACACTTCCCCACCCCTGATACAGAAAGATACAAATAGTGCATGGAAAGATACAGGCTCCCCGCATTCAATAGAGACTTCCATATTCTATTAGGGGCTCTCAATGAAACTTTCAAAATTCTCATTTATCATGTGCTGCCTGGTTGCGGTCAGCAGTTATCAAGCTTTTGCTGATTCTGGCAATCGTAAAGGCTCAATCATTCACCGTATTATCGGCGGCACTCCAGCCCAGGCTGAAGCATACCCGTGGATGGCCGCTCTACTCAGCAAGTCTGATGACCAGCAGTTTTGCGGTGGTAGCCTGATCGCTGATCGTTGGGTGTTAACTGCTGCACACTGCGTTGAAGATGGAACAGCCAGTGGTATGCAGGTATATATTGGCGGTACCAGTTTGAAAGACCGCGGTGGTGGCGAACTGCGTGATGTAAGTTCCATTATTTCGCATTCGGACTATGGCGATGACAATGACATCGCACTGCTACAATTGGAAACAGCCTCCACCAAGATGCCGATCGGCCAAGCATCAGTGCAATTGGATAATGGACTTAGCGATGGCACAAATTTGTTCGTTGCCGGCTGGGGTCTTACCAGCAAAGGGGAAGAGGCTGAAGGCTCCCAAAACCTGCTGCATGTAGAGGTTCCGTTGAGAAACCACGCACAATGCTTAACCGCTTACCAGCAAACCGATGGCATAGCGATCACTGACAATATGGTCTGCGCTGGTAGTAGCGATGGCATGCGGGACTCCTGTAACGGCGATAGTGGCGGGCCACTGATGGTTCGTGATAGTAATAACAATCTCAAACTGCTGGGCGTTGTAAGCTTTGGCAGCAACCAGGGATGTGCCAGTGCAACCCACCCCGGGGTGTATACCAGGGTATCCCGCTATCAGGAATGGATAGACAACGCAATGAACGGTATCTCTACTTCACTTTCACCGAATACGCTGGGCATTGCCGGCGTGGGATTAGTGTTAACGCAAGAGGCAACCCTGACCAACAACAGCTCTACATCAGAGGTAATCCAGAGCACTATGATCACCGGTGATCCTGAGTTCACAATCAAGTCTGACAATTGCCAGCAAAAAGTACTGACAACCGGTCAACAATGCTCGGTAGTGATCCGTTTTTCTAGTCCGACGGCGGGCATAAAAGCAGCCATGCTGACATTCAGCACAACCAATGCCAAAACATCAACAGTTACCGTAGAAACCTTAGCAATGGTCTTACCCGCAGTCAGTTTGGGGGTAGCCCTGGACAATACCAAGCTCTCCTGGTTTAGCGGCGGCAACGCACAGTGGATGGCAGACGCTGACAGCAGCTATATAAATGGCAGTGCAGCAAAAACCGGGGCAATTCTCGATTTACAGGAATCCATACTTTATACCCAGGTAACAGGCCCCGGTACTTTGAGTTTCCGTTGGAAGGCATCCACTCAGGCCATAGCGGATATCATTGCCTTCTCTGTCGACAATCAGGTTGTTGCGGTTATTGATGGCGAGGCCGACTGGGAAACCGTAATCGAGGAACTTGCTGAAGGCGACCACAGCCTGACCTGGATTTTCAGCAGAAATTCTGGCGAAGATATCGGTGCTGGTCAGAATGCTGGCTTTCTGGATCAAGTCCAGTTTTCAAGCACTGATAGCAATGGCAACGAAAGTGGTAACGGTAGCGACAATGGAGGTGGCAATGGTAACGGTAACGGAGATAGCGGTGGTGGTGGCAGTACTAGCATCTTTATGTTGTTGACCCTGTTGATACTGTTATGGGTTGGTTCACAGAGACCCCGTTGGATGTCACAGAAATAGTTGAGAAGAATAAACGTTGATATCCCCAGCTGTGATATTGGCCAGCATCAGCACCGGATAGTCGTGTCAAAGCACAGGGATGTGCCTCTACCGAAGATATTTAGCAGTGGCATGACTACAACACACCACTACAATTCCGCGTATACCGCAGTATTGCGGATGTAAATAACAGGCCTGGAGAAATCCATTGAAAAAGCAAATTACAACAACAGTGCTCAGTGTAATATTGATCATAGCAAGCGGCTGCCACGCCACAGCCAAATCTGCAAATCCTATTGTAGAATCGTTACATGGCATTTCTGTGACCGCCAATTCACTCAGTTTCGCTGTCACCAGCAACGGTTGCACTAGAAAAGAGCATTTCGGCTTTATCGTGCAGCCCGCAACGGTCCCACAATTGACTATTGTGAGGAAAAGACCTGATAATTGTCGTAGAAAACGCCATGTTATTGAGCTTGAGTACCCGCTGCCTATGGTAGGCATCGATGGAAAAAAAGCGATAGCAATCAGCAATCCATTGAAAGCCTTTTATAGCCAAACTTTTAAATAACATTTGAAAACAGACAGTTATTACGAAAAGACGACTCATATAACTATGCAAATACATAGTGACAATGCCGCTATACTGTTGGTTGATGACGATGTAGCCTTTACCAAGCTGGTTAAAAAATATCTACAGGATTCCGGGTTCGATGTGGCCGTTAGACATAACGGCCGGCAAGCCATTCAATATGTCCAATCTGTAACCCCACAACTGATCATTCTGGATCTTATGATGCCGGAAACAGATGGTCTGACCGCATGCAAGGAGATACGCAAATGCTATTCCGGGCCGATCCTTATGTTAACCGCACTCAATGATGAGGTAGATGAAATCGTCGGTTTGGAAGTAGGCGCTGATGACTATATAGGCAAGCCGCTAAGACCACGCGTGCTACTGGCCAGAATCAGGGTCCTGTTGCGCCGCAATGAGGGCTGCCAGCATGCCGGTGAGATTATCAACGTTGGGAATATGAGCATCGATAGCGCCAAGCGCACTGTACATATTGAAGACGCTCCGCTCGATATCACCGACGCAGAATTCGATCTTCTGCTCTACCTTACACAACGAACTGGAACCATTGTATCGCGAGATGACCTTTATACCGATGTCATACATATAGCGTACGACGGTTTAGACCGAACACTCGATATCAGAATGTCTCGGCTACGTAAAAAAATCTCAGCACAGGGCCAAAGTCAGATCCTGATTAAAACAATCCGCTCCAAGGGGTATTTATTGGTGGACAATCGATGAAGTCACTCTATTTGCGCTCAATCACGGTCATTATCCCCATAATTTTCATCTGGTATTTTATGACTATCTGGTTGACCACCTATACCGATCAGGATGAGATGCAGTATATCCCAGATACAAATATAGTGCTTGCAAGGGAGATGCTGAAACAACAGATTGGACAACACAATGAGATTGACTATACCCGTATTAAGCAAATTGCCAGTGAGTTTGAATTAACCATCACGGTATTTAACTCATCCGACTATTTCCTGGGAGAATCCGAACTTGCTGAATTAAAAAGCACAGGCTTTATTGAAATTTTTGGTGTACATAATAACTATGGCCAGTTGATACTGCTGAGGGACCCTGACCTACTGCTCGAACTGGTAGAAGACCCTTCACTGTGGGAAAGGCAAGATATACTCACTGACATAATTGCACTCTTATTGCTTGTGCTACTCTCTGTAATCGGTTTGCATGTCGCCATACGTCCATTTGACTATCAACTCAAGGAAATACTCGCCACACTTTCACAGTTAAATAGCTATGGTCAGGCTCAAAAGCTCAATAACAAGCAATCAGGTGCACCAGGAGAAATAGCCCGCGGGCTGGATGTATTGTCAGAAAACATGAACCAGATAGTTGAAAGCCGCTCCGATCTTTTGGTGGCACACCAGGATTTATTGCATGGTGTTGCCCACGAATTTCGATCCCCGATGGCCCGATTGAACTTTGCCATCGAAATGCTACTTTCAGCAAAATCTGATGAGGACGCTGCTTCGTTGTATGAGGATATTTGTACCGCCCTTGAAGAAATGGATCAACTGGTCACAGAAGTACTGCAATACTCCCGACTGCAACATGGAGATGAAGCCACAGAATTTAAATCCATCAGCATAATCGAGCTTGCCCGCTCGGTCATTTCAAAACAGAAGATCACCACACCTCAAGTTATTTTTAATACTGAAGGCCAGGATGTGTCAATCCGGATAATCGATCACTTGTTCGAGCGAGCCGTTATCAATCTGGTACGAAATGCCAGCCGTTTTGCCCGGCAACAAGTGCTCATTTCATGGCAGTTGATCGACGGTAAATTGCAATTGAAAGTAGCAGACGACGGCATTGGCATACCACCCGGCAAGAGAGAACATATTTTTGAACCCTTTACCCGGCTGGACCCAAGCCGGTCACGGGAGTCAGGCGGTATCGGATTAGGGCTGTCTATTACCAAGAGTATCTGCACCAAGCATCACGGAACCATAGTCGCCGGTGAAAGTTCCTTGGGTGGTGCAGAGTTTTGTATTCGCATTCCTGTTGCATGACCGACAACCAAAGCAAAAATACTCAATCAGGCAGGGTAACTTCAATCCCCAAACTTTAAGGTGTTTTGGGTCGAATTACGAGTAACTTAGGCATCCGAGTAACCAGGACATATATGGACGCCCGGTAACTGTCAAGTCAAAAGAGCCCGCAAGGCTGAAAAAGTCAGCCTTTAACCACAGAGACCGATGGCTTGGAGGATCAAGCTGCCGGCTGTTGCTCGTCCTACAGGTCTTCGAACTGGTTAATCCGCACATCGCCCTCGGGAAAATGAGCGCGAATCTCCAGCTCACCGCCCATCGCCTCAATAAAGCGGCGCAGGGTGGAGATGTACATATCCACCTTCTTCTCGATTTTGGCCACAGCCGGTTGTTTGACCTCCAGAATGGCGGCCAGCTCCTCCTGGGAGAAATTGCGTGCCTGGCGAAGTTCCGCCAGGGGCAGTTCAGCCATCATGGCCATGGCCTTCGCGTGTGAACGCGCCTGAGCCTCTGGGCTCATGGCCTTACGTAAGTCTTTGAATTTCTTTGCCATTGACTTTCTTTACCTTTTTCGCCTTCTTCACATTCAGCGCTTTCTTTGCATTCTATTTCCCTTTCTCTTCCTCCTTGAGAGATAGGAGATGCTCGTCATAGAGCCTGTCCGCGAGAGGAACGAATTCAAGGACACCCAACGAATTCACGAATTCAAGGACATATATCGCTTATCTAGACACCCATTCAAATTTCGAGCGATTTTGGGTGGGTGTCCATCAAATTCTCGACGCCTCATGCTTGGAATCATCGTCTCGTTTTGCTTGCTCACCAAGTCCGCTATCATTTTACGATTACGTTGATAGTGGATTGCGCTATCATTAACCCAATGAACGGCAAGCATAGATAAACCCTCGAAACCATTTTCTCTGATCCGGTTAACGGCAATATGGAATGGCGTAAGATTGAGGCATTGTTTCTGGCGCTTGGTGCGGAAAAGGACGAAGGCCAGGGTTCATCTGTCACCTTTTTGCTTAATGGCAAACGCGCCGACTTCCACCGGCCACACCCCAACAAGGAAGCATTGCGGTACCGGGAGCAGGTTTAAAACCATGAACATGATGAAGTACAAGGGCTATATTGCCCGGATTGAGTTCGATGAAGAGGATCGTATCTTTGTTGGCCGATTGGCTGGCATCGATGATATTGTTTCATTTCACGGCACCACAGTGGATGAATTGGAAAAGGCTTTTCATAAGTCTGTCGATCATTACATTGAGGTTAGTGAGCGCACTGGTAGGGCGGCACAAAAACCTTATTCCGGTAATTTGATGTTGCGCATCAGTCCGGATATTCATGCCGCTGTTGCTACTGCTTCCCGGCTGCAAGGGAAAAGCATCAATCAATGGGCTGCTGAGGTTTTGGATAAAGCTCCTCATATTTAATCGCTGTGTTAATCAGGTTGTTTTGCTTGCTTGTCAAGTTCGCGCCAAACCTGAACGCGCCCTCGTGCCGAGCTCGTTGCTCAGGGGTGGATTTGCGATTGAGTCATTTTCCTGCAAATGCTGTTAGTCACGCCCACGCGGACAGGGCACGATTGCATGGATGCACGAGGTAGAGCAACGCATGGAGCTGTTGCCGAGGGTACTGCCCCAGGCCAGGAAACTGAACGGAGTTCAGCATTCAAACACCATAGAAGGGGCAGAATCCATTTGGTTTTCTGCTGCAACAAGGCACACACCAACGCGAACTATCGCTGAGTTGTCTTGGAATTCAACGGAATGGGTGTTTATACTTCCTATACGCATAGGAACGAAAATATAATTTGGATAGTAATTTAGGTAAAAATATGGATACTCCAAATATCTGGTGGACTAAATCTAGTGCTTTTTTGGATGGAGGATTTTGGCTCTTTTTCTTTTTGCTTATTTTGTCAGGCTGGGCATTCGCTGCCTCAACCGATAGAAAGAATTCATCATATGAAAAAAATAATATTTTACTTTTAAACTCATATAATAAGGGTTACGGTTGGACAGATAACCAGGTAGAAGGTGTCGAAAATATTTTTCCTGTTCATGGCGATGCAGTTCTACACACAGAGTATATGTCCACAAAACTAATAAATAAGCCTGAATATTATAAAATGCTCAGGGATCTTTATAAATTCAAATACCGTGGTATAAAATTTGACGCCATTATTTCAACGGATGATAATGCCATGCTTTTTTTAAGAAAATATCGGAATGAGCTTTTTCCTGAGGTACCAGTTATATTTTCTGGTATCAATAACTTTAATCCTTCCAAAGTGACCGGTTTTAAATTATTCACTGGCGTTAATGAGGAAACGGATTACAAAGGCAATATTGAGCTGATATTGAAGCTTCATCCGAATATCTCCAAACTCTATGCGATAAACGATCAATTGACGACAGGGAAAATTCAAAGAAAACAATTTGAAAAATTGGAATTGGAATATCGAGGTCGTCTGAAATTCGAATATCTGGATAATTATAATTTAGCAGACCTAAAGAAAAAGCTGGCGGTATTGGAAAAAGATAGCGTGTTGTTTTTCCTTTCCTTTTTTAAAGATGCTACCGGGAAGTCTTATGTTCCTCAGTCGGTGATTCCGGAAATTACAGCCAGTTCCGTAGCGCCGGTTTATGGCTCGTCGGATTATATGCTGGATTATGGTATGGTCGGCGGTTTGATGAAAAGCAGTTATTACCAGGGTGAAATGGCAGGTAAACTGAGCCGACGCGTACTTGATGGTGAGAATGTGTCTGATATACCAATTATACTAGAGGGGCCTAACCGTTATATATTTGATTACCTGCAACTGAAAAAATTTGGTATCAGCATCTCTGATCTACCGGAAAACAGTATGATTATGAATGAGCCGGAAACGTTTTATTACCGTTACAAAAAAATCATTTGGACAACTATTGTCGTTTTTACCTTGCTGCTTATTTACATCCTTATTCTGTTGTTGAACATTAATAAAAGAAAAAGAGCTCAGGCTGGCTTGCAGGCGATTATTGAAGCTTCTGCACATTATTTAGATTTTTCTTCCCTGGAAGGTTATAAACAGTCATTAATTAATCAAATGAAAACCTTGATGCCGCTAAAGAATGAGCTGTTTTTTTACAAACAGACTGGAGAAAAAGATGGACAAATATCATTTGATCCGGTAGCGACAGCAAATGTTTCCGGCGGGAATGGTGATGGCAAGATTACTAAAGACGGTCAAGCCTTGTTGCGTGAAGCGGCGGATGAGCAACAAAGTGTGGTTTTTAAAGAGGCTGCGGTTGCTTTTTTCAAGAACAAAGAACTGCCTGGCAATCTGATTTATTTTCAAGGTTGTAGAAATTTAGACGATCTTGATCGTGATTTACTTGAAATATATGCATCCAATGTGTCGATGTCTCAGGAAAACCAGGAGAGGCACAAATTAGAGGAAACTCTTGAAACTGCCCGCAAAATACAGATGAATATGTTGCCGAACGACTTCAACAACTTTTCAAAAAATAACAATGTTGATTTGCATGCGTTTGTGATACCGGCGAAAGCGGTTGGAGGCGACCTCTATGATTTCTTCCAGGTGGATGAAGATCATATCTGTATAACCGTGGGTGATGTGTCAGACAAGGGGATTCCGTCAGCGCTGTTTATGGTTATGGCAAAAACCCTGTTACGCGCTATGACAGACAAGGACTCACAGCCTCACGAGATACTGTTCAAGGTGAATAATGAACTGAGCAGAGATAATGAACAGGCCATGTTTGTTACCTTATTTACGGCTATTTTAAATATTAAAACTGGGGAGATGGTTTATGCCAATGCCGGACATAATCCGCCTTATGTGGTTAAACAAAATGGTGAGGTTGAAGAAATTATTCCACAACCGAGAATGGTGTTGGGCGCTTTTAAGGGATCTGAGTATGTCACTGAAAAACTACAGCTTGAAAAAGGTGAGGGATTCCTGATTTTTTCGGATGGTATAACAGAAGCAAAGAATACCAGTCACGCAATGTATGGAGAACAACGTTTGGAGTCTTTTTTGTCCGGTTGTGCAACGATACCTTCAAAAGAAGTGACCGAAAAGATTTTTACAGATGTTAAAGGCTTTACTAAAACAGAACCACAATCTGATGATATTACCATGTTGTTTGTTCGTCGTAATATCAACTAAATATAATTGTATATATATCAACTTCGTTTTTTTGGTTGGAGTAAAATGAATATTCAGGAGCTAACGATAATTCATTGATTTATTCTGAGGTGAAAGGCTCAGCCGTTCAGCGTGATTTCTATAAAATAATAGGGAAAACAAAAATGAGGATAAAATATGCCAGCAGATGAGTTATTGAACTTGCCGTTACGTTCTGGTAAACCCAGAAAAAGTGGTATCACAGAAATAATGTTGGTTGATACACCCACAGCAATGTTGCAAAATCACCTCGAAGATTATCGTTCATTTATAGACTTTATTAAATTTGGAATTGGTTGCGCCTATATCACTCCGAATTTAAAAGAAAAAATAGAAATTATAAAGTCGTATGATATTGATATTTGGTTTGGCGGCACCTTATTTGAAAAATTTTATTCCCAAAATCGGTATAACGAATATTTAGATTATCTACAAGAGTATCAAATTGACTGGATTGAAATTTCTACCGGGACTATCGATTTGAATCTGGAACAGCGTCTATCTTGTATAGAACAGGCCAAACCCCATTTTCATGTGATATCTGAAGTCGGTTCTAAAGATCCAGATAAAGTCTTGCCGCCCTCCGAATGGATTAGTGATACTAAAGCGTTATTAGCTGCTGGTTGTGAATATGTTATTTTGGAAGGAAGGGATTCTGCAACTGTTGGTATCTATACTCAAAATGGTAATGTCAGAGAAGGGTTATTGGCAGATATTACTGATCAAATTGACTGCTCAAAAATTATTTTTGAAGCGCCCGAGAAAAAGGGACAAAATTATTTTATAAAACTGTTGGGTCCTGATGTTAATTTGGGCAATATAAAACTCCAGGATATACTAACTCTTGAGTGTCAACGCCAGGGCTTAAGAAGTGATACTTTTTACCTGGATGATTCCACTCCTTAAATGACCATTTATTATGGTTAAAAGTATTCATAATGCGTCGGTTAATATGGAAGTAATGGATGTTGAGAAGTACTCTATAATCAATAAACCGCTTATCTGGATACTGACCATTCTGACTCCTTTTGTGCTTTATTTTTATATGAGCAGTATTGGCATTAATAGAGACATTTCCCTATATACTGCAATTATCAGCATAACCCTGATTATGTGGATGTTCTCATTATTGCCCGAGTTTATTCCGGCTTTAATCGGTTTGTTACTGGTTTTATTATTCGATTTGGCACCTAATGATGTAATACTATCGGGGTTTTCTTCACCCGGTTTTTTACTTTTGTTTAGTGTAATGGGATTGGGAGCTGTTATTACCAGTTCCGGTTTGACGAAACGTTATACTCATTGGATGATTAAGAAACTTCCGGCAAATAGTTTTGCTTACCACGCCGCTGTGTTTATGACTGGTTTTATGTTTAATCCTATTGTGCCGACTATAACTGGCAGAGCCATGATTGTTGCCCCTATACTCAACAACATTGTCAGTGGTTGGGATAAAAAAACAAGGGACAAGGAATCAACGCCTTTATATACCAATGGCCTGGATGGTATTAACTTTCTGGCACCCACGTTCTTGACTGCAGCGCCAGCCAATTTAATGATTTTTGGTTTATTGCCGCCTCAGGAGCAACAAGCCTTTGACTTTATTTTCTGGATGTATGCAGCCTCTGTTACCGGTCTGGTGATGTTAGTATCCTACTTTATAATATCTGCTATGTATTTCCGTTCATTTTCATCCGTTCCTACTGATAAAAAGGCTATTGAGAGGGAGTGTCACAAGCTGGGAAAGATGAAATGGGAAGAATGGATCGCGTTATCAGGTATTATTTTATTGGCTGTAGGTATTGCCACAACGACATTACATAAGATACCTATACCATTGGTTACCTTTGCAGTATTTTGTGCCTTATTGATTATTGGTGTTTTAAGCAGAGAAGAATTTATCAAGCGTATAGACTGGTCATTTTTAGTACTTTTGGCCAGTATGATTGGAGTTTTAGCCACGATGAAATACCTTGGGCTGGATAAGGAATTGGTAAGCCAGTTTAAATGGCTTGGTGATTATATGCGACATGATTTCTACCTGTTTGTTTTAGTACTGACCGGTATGATTTTGCTGGTCAGGCTCTTTATTCCGCTAAACTCAGCTATATTGATTTTTGCTGCCGCACTTTTACCTCTGGCATCCGGTGCGGGGGTCAGTCCATGGATTGTTGGATTTATTATATTACATATGTGTGGTACGGCATTTTTTGGTTATCAGTCTCCCTATATTGTCTATTTTAGAAATCTGATTAAAAATAAAGTGCCTTATAAGGAAAGAAAGGTACAAATCTTTCAGGGTATTTTGGTGTTTGTTAAGCTGGGGGCAATTTATATTTCAATTCCTTTCTGGCTTTCCATTGGCGTACTATAAGGGCCAGTGCAAAAACGTGTTTAATGGCAGCCCTAAGGGATGTGCATGAAGTAAGGTACGCTATGAGTAAAAAAACATCTGGTAAAATATTGAGCTTAGTATTTCTAATTGCGATTTTTTTAACAGCAATTATTTTTAATTCTCAAAAACCACGTGTGATGATTTTACATAGTTATCACTCAGATTATGCTTGGACGCGTGAAATTGATGTCGGTTTTGAACGGGAGCTAAAAAAATGGGTAGGTTATTCTGTTGTCAGGCACTATATGGATACAAAAAAACATAAAGATAAAGAGTGGCTAAGGCGTTCAGGCATTATTGCTCGTCGCGCCATTGATCGAGCTGAGCCGCATGTGCTCATTGCAGTGGATGACTTTGCGCAATCATTGGCAGCCAAGTATTATGTAAACAAACCAGGGATCCAGATTGTATTTGCTGGTGTCAACGGTTCAGTTGAACCTTATGGATATAACGGTGCTGATAATGTTACTGGCATATTTGAACGTAAGCAATTAAGGCCTATTAAAGAGACAGTACTTGCTCTGGAAGCGAGGAAAAGAAAGATCGCCGGTACAGAAAATCATCTCTCACCAAAACTGTTATATCTGATGGATCCTTCTGCTTCGATTAAAAGGGGCAAACCTTTTATTGATAACTATGATTGGAGCCCTGTAAAGTATAGAGGAGCAGTGATTGCTGAAAATTACCCGCATTGGAAACAATTAGTTCTGGAAAAGGGCAAAGAAGTCGATTATATCTTGATTTCTAACTATCGTAAAATTCCACGCTCTGAGACAGATGATAAGTTTATGAATCCCAAGGAAGTAATGGCCTGGACAGAAGAGAATTCTCCAGTACCTGTTATTGGTATTAATGCCTTTAATGTCGAAGACGGTGCAATGCTTTCCGTTGGGGTATCACCCTATGAGCAGGGAGAAGTCGCAGCAAAACTCGCTCAAAGAATACTTGAAGAAGGCATTAAGGCCAGAGATATTCCGTTTATGAAAAATAAAATGTATGTAATAGCCATGAACGAAAATCTTCTGGTTAAACGTAATTTGTCATTACCTTCTATATACGAAGCTTTTGGCAGGGCAACTGAAAACTTTATTGAAAAGTAGGTATAATGCATATTTTTTTAATACGGCATCTGCAAACTAATTTTAATAAAAATGGGATTATACAAGGTAAGCTTGATATACCTATTATTGAACCGAATATTGAGATATTACAAAAGATAAAAGTCAATCAACGGTTGATAGAAGCTGAAGCACCTTTTGATTCAATATTACATAGCGAATATCAAAGAACTATCATGACTGCAGCCTGTTATGGTTTTGAGCAGCAAGCGAAAGTTGAACCATTGCTCAATGAATTGGATTTTGGCCAATTTGAAGGCAAACCTAGAAAGGAATTGATGACTGAATATGGTGAACTATGGTTGAATGAACCTGAGAAAATAGTATTTGGAGAATCTTTATCAGAATTGGGAAACCGAATATCCTCATTTATTAATAAATATAAAGATAAAAAAAAGATACTGATTTTCGGGCATGGTGCCTGGATGAGAGCTCTATATGCCATGCTATACTATAAAAATATCAGTAAAATGAACCAGCATACTATTGACAATAACACACTGATTCACATGGACTTTAAAGTATAAACGAAAATTACTATGCGGCTTTAAACTTTGTGCGAGCCTGTAAATAATTCTGTGTAACTGCTATTGTTTAAACGAAGTCCTCCAGGCGATCTTCGAACTCAATCATAAAACGGTTCAAGGCAGTTTTCCAATGCCTGAACTGTAAATTAGATTGTGTATCTGCTTATCATTAGTTCTTCAATGGGAGATAAGCAAGATGAACAAAAAAGAGTTAGAAGCCATTGCCCGTAAGGCAGCCAAAAGCCTCCAGACAGAACAGGATCTCAATGATTTCAGTCGGATGCTTAAGAAAATCACGGTTGAAACGGCCTTGAATGCCGAATTGGACGATCATCTCGGTTACGACAAGCATCAGCAGTCAGACGCTGCCAACAGCCGCAACGGCTACTCCAGCAAGACCCTGATCACCGAAGACGGGCCGTTTCTGGTTGAGATCCCCCGAGACCGAGAGGGCTCCTTTGAGCCGCAGCTGGTTAAAAAGCACCAAACGCGACTCACGGCCATGGATGACAAGATCCATTGCCTGTATGCCAAGGGCATGACTACCCGGGAGATCGCCGCCAGCTTCAAGGAGATGTACGATGCCGATGTCTCCCCGCCCCTGATCTCCAAGGTCACCAACGCCGTGATCGAGCAAGTCACCGAGTGGACAACGATCCTGACAGAGGGGGACAGAGATCGATGGCTTGGAGGGTCAAGCTGTCGGCTGTTGCTTGTCCTCCAGGTCTTCGAACTGGTTAATCCGCACATCACCCTCGGGAAAATGAGCGCGAATCTCCAGCTCACCGCCCATCGCCTCAATAAAGCGGCGCAGGGTGGAGATGTACATATCCAGCGAATTTGGGGAAGAGCCTATTATTTTTCATAGTGATAGCGGCATGAAATTATTGTTAGCTGATTACTATCAACCGCGTAGACAAGCCGATTGCTATCATCTATTCGACGCGACCAAAAACCTGATAGATTTTCTTTTAAAGGCTCAGGTTTACCTATGCCCTCGTAAGGCGACCTCTGAGTATCTGAAATAAGCTTATTGATGCGCTTTAACGTCTTTTTGTCTTGTCCCTGCCAATAAACGTAATCTGGCCGAGCCTCCTTAGTCCAAGACAATAGTTCAATCATTAACTAGCCCGTGCTCTACAATTTGTCCCTTTCGGTATTGTTTAATTGATTTTGCTAAGTGGGCTGCGTTTGCTGGGCTTTTAAGTAAATGGACGGTTTCCATCAAGCCGTTAAACTGGTCGAGCGACATATATTGCACTTAAACATGAATTTTTCTTCTGGCATTGCGGTCTCCTTCTGGGGACGCCCGACGACCAAGCTCAGCCGGGGAAGGCTACATCGACCTGACGTCGGCTGTAGTGCCTTGTCGGGCACTTATACATATCCTCTACTGGCTAAACTGACATATCCAGCTTCACCAATCACGATTACATCTTGAAGTGTGATCTTCATCGCCTCCGCCACCTTCTTTAGCGCTGCTGCGGCTTGAATGTCGCTGGGTGATGGCTCTGGAGAGCCGAGCGGGTGATTATGCAGAAGAACAATCCTTTTGGCCCGAATCAAGGCGGCGCTCCTGACGATTTCCTGGGGCTCTGCAAGCACGGTTTTTTCTGTGCCGATCGCTACCACCTCGAATGAGATGATTTCGTACTGCTCGGTCAGGTGAAGACAGACGAGTTTTTCCTTGGCCTCGTTCTCCATATCCTTGAACAAGCGGTAGGCGTGATCCGGGGATTCAACCGGTATGCCTAAAAGGTCATCGTCGACCCGCTTTCGCATATATGTCGCTTTCAACTTCTTAATGTAACCCATGAGTATTCGTCTTCATATTGGCAGATCGGAAACGGTCATACCGCTTGATTCGACATTTATGTAGCCCGTAGGTCACGTTGCGCAGCTACGTGACATTACCATTCAGTCAGGTAGTCGCTCCGCGCCAACCTGACCTACGCATTTTTACTCTATTTTTCACCCACTTGCCAATATCTTATCCTATACGTTACACCACACTAGATCCCTAACCGTATCCCAATCAGGAATTTCCCCGAATTCAGGGGATCGTTGGGTTCTTTGCGGCCGACGTTGGAGATATGGTGAAAACGGAACTCGAGATCGAGCCGGGTCTGTTCCTGGTTGAGGCGCAATCCGCCGCCCGCCTGGTAGACGCCCTTTAGCTTTGAACTGGTTCCGGGAATCTCGGCGCGGGTATAGGCTGGACCGCCGCCGACGAAGAGATAGGGTTGCAGTTGCTGATCGGCCACCAGGGTCCAGCATGCGTTGAAGGTCACGCCAAAGATGGGGGGCTCGTCATGGGACTGCAGCCAGTGCAGCGGGATCTCGATCAGCGTCGAGCGCCGGTTGAGATACCACCCCTCTCCGCGCACCCGCTCCTGCGGCCGTTGGTGACGCAGGATCAGATCCCGGGTCTTTACCCGCTGCTGTGTCTTGCCCCAGCTTGGATGCGATTCACCGAATCCCGCTAGTAAATGCCAACTGTTGACGGGCTTTTTCGCCATGGCTTGCGGGGATTGGGTCAGTAGTGGGAGCAGGCAAAGCAATAGCGGCAGACGTCGGCCGGCGATCATGTGATTCGGCTCAGCATGCGTTGACTGCGAATCAGTTGCGACCAGGCCTTGCCGGTGTTGAACCAAAGCACGTACATACCCTCTATCATCATCCTCGGCATCAAGCCGATGCTCGGCTTGAAACTCTCTTCACAGGCGCACAATCGATATTCCAGACCCAGGCTTTGCGCAATGGTGCGGATACGCGCCAGGTGGTAGCGGTTGCTGATCAGCGCTACCGGATAATCTCCCGCCTTTTCCAACAGGCTTCGGGCGTGCCTGAGATTTTCCAGGGTATTTTGCGACTGCTGTTCCAGGGTGAGGCGGCGGCTGTCGATACCTTGCCGTATGAGGTGGTTCTGGCCGGCCTGGGCCTCACTGATCTGCCCTGAAACCGCAGTCCCGCCAACCAGCAGGAGCTTGCGATTTGGGTCCTGTTTCAGCAATGCGGCAACCTTGTCGAGTCGTTGCCGGTAGTCTCGGTCGATCTGTTCGCTGACCAGTCGTTTTCCGAACACCAGCAAGCTGGTGGCATCGGTTTCGCTGTCGACTGAACGGGCGGTCCGGTAGATATATCTCAGGCTGACGAGTAGCGGCAAGCCCAACCCGAGAATCAGCAGGAGAAGGGTGAGTCCGAAGGTCCAAAGGCCATCCCAATCGACGGCGCCCCGTTCAGGGTCGAATTGCATGGAATGTCCGCATCCGGCATTCCGCTCCCGCGCCGATACCTGGCGACGCGGGAGCGGAATTGCATGGTTACAAAATGCTCACTCGGGACTGAATGGCATTGTCGAGATTCTGGATCCAGCCATTGTAGTTTTGATGGATCATGCTGCCGTCATAATTCAGTCCCGCACTATCCTTATAGGTAATACTGTAGCTTTTACCGGTGTACGGGATATCGACGACGGCTCTGTTGCCACGCAGTAGCAGGGTGGCGACGATGTGGCCGGATTTGACCTCTTTCATGCGCCAGCCCAGGCTTGCGCCCGCGGACATGATGGCCTTTTTGATCTGCTTCATGGAGGCTTTATCGGAGGAGGTGCTGATCGGGGAATTTTCGACATTGTAGATCGGCGCCGTCCGGCAACCCATCAGTCCGAGCGTCAACACCAACACGGCAATAAAAAGGATATTTTTTAAACTCATGGATTTCATATTGAGACTCCCTCACAAAAGTTGTTTTCATTAACACAAGATGATACGAACAACATGCCGCTCTTATTCCCTCACTGACAATCGCACATGGTTATGTGGCATGTTTTCGCGGATCAGGCATGATTCCTAAACTCCTGAAGAGTCCTTGAAGATACAATCCTCGCCGGATCAGTCGCCAGGCGATCATACGTACAATACGCCAGGTGTCGGTCCAGGGCTTATAGTGACTCTGTCGTCCCCCGGTACGGTATATCGATTCAACAGGCACCGACACACTATAAAAGTTGTGACTGGCCGCTTCAATCACAATTTCGCTTTCGAAGACAAACCCCCGCTCTTTCGAGGTGTTCAAGCGTATGCTGCGTAGCAGGCCTGAGGGATAGAGACGAAATCCGGATTGCGAGTCGGTGACCGGGTAGCCTGCTGCCCAAGAGACCCAGAAATCGGCAAAGCGGTTGGCGAACAGCCTTAGCCTGGGGGCGTTGTGGCGCTGCTTGAGTCTTGCCGCGATGATGATGCTGCGCGGATTTTCCCGCATCGAGATCAGCAGGTTGGGTATCTCCCCCGGGTTGTGCTGGCCATCGCCATCCAGGGTGATGACGGCTGAGGCATTGAGTGTCAGGGCGTGGTCGAAACCGCTCTGGAGGGCTGTCGCCTTGCCCTGATTCCGGGTATGTCTCAGCAGGTGGATATCGAGATCCGCCAGTTGTTGTGCGCTCTCGTCAACGGAACCGTCGTCGACAACGATGACATGGTCGACTTGATGCAGCGCGGCGGTAACCACTTCCCGTATGGTTGCGGCTTCGTTGTAGACCGGTATCACGACGGCGGTGCGCATCGATTCAGGCCATTGCGCCGTTGATGGAGATGACCTGGCCAGAGATATAGGCGGCCTCCTCCGAGGTGAGAAAAGCGACCAGGGAGGCCACCTCGTCGGGGGAGCCGGCGCGTTTCATGGGCACGGTTTGTTTGATTGTCGTCTCCTCAAAGGTCGATCCCGACATGCTGCCGGCGATGATGCCTGGCGCCACGGCATTGGCGGTAACGCCGCGCGAGGCGAGTTCGATGGCGAGGGATTTGGTGGCGCCATGCAGTCCCGCCTTGGCCGCGGCATAGTTGCTCTGTCCGCGGTTGCCCATGATTCCGGCAATCGATGAGATGGAGACGATCCGCCCCCAACGAGTCGCCATCATCGGCAGCAGCAGCGGTTGGGTGACATTGTAGAAACCGTTCAGCGAGACATCGATGACCCGCTTCCACTGGCTGGCCTGCATCCCGGCCAAGGGGGCGTCATCGTGAATGCCGGCGTTATGCACCAGGATCTGGATCGGACCCTGCTGTAGAATATCCAGCAGACGCTGTAGGGTGGTTTTGGTGTCGCAGATATCGAAAACGAGGGTTTCGGCGGAACCGCCTTTGTCTCGAACGCTCTGTGCGACCGACTCGGCGCGGTCGGGATTGCTGTTGGCGTGGACGATGACATGGGTGTCGGGTGAACAGAGACGGCGGCAGATCGCAGACCCGATATCGCCGCTGCCACCGGTGATCAGCGCTCTTTTCAAAGAATCTCCTCAGTGTGTACGATCACGGCCGCTCTTCCCTCTGCTACAGGCATTTTATCGGTGGAGACAGTGAAATCATAAAGCATGTTGCCGCTATCGGCCAGCAATTGCTTGGCCTGGATGACGAGGGTCGAACCGAGGGTGTCAAGGCGCGATGCATGGAGCGTCACCCCACGCAGGCTGACCAGATACCCGCCGGGTTGCCGCTGCCCGGTCCGCTGCGCCAGCAGGCCGCCGTGCAGGGCCATCGCCTGAGCAGCGTATTCGGCGGCATGGATGGCCGACAGTCGATCACCCTCTCTTAGCGGATTGTCCTCTTTGGTATGGGACTCGCTGAGACACTCGATGCTAGTCTCGTCACAGTGGATCACCTGGTCGATCAGACACATGCTGCCGCTATGGGGCAGCAGCCGCTGGAGTGCCTCTCCCTCTACGCTCCCCGCTAGCATGGGCTGACCTCCAGATGCAGGTCCAGGTCCGGCAGATAGGGCAGGGATAGTTTCGCGGCTGTCCGGTTTGCCACGGCCTGAAGCAGGGGTAGCGATCTTCCCGCTGGTGCGGCCAGACGCAGGGTTTCCAGGGTGTCGTCGGTCATCCGGTTTTCCTCTGCGCCGAGGCCGGGCTGCAGTGTGATATCGGCAAGGACGTCTCCCGGGGTATTCTCCGCCGAGAGCAACAGCGCCACCGCAATCGGGTCGCGGAGATGGATGAAGTCCGCCAGGGGCTTGGGTGGCGGCAGGTCGTAACAGACCATCAGCGCCGGCTTTCCCTCGGTCAACGTTTGTACCGAAGCCTCCAACAGCGCGGCGGCAAAGCAACCGTCGAGTCCGCCAAGGCTGGTGGAGGCCTGCCGGGAGCCGGCGCCGATGGACCAGTAGCCGGCGGGGGCGTTGTGTACGGAGTTGTGAAACTGGGTGGGCGAGACCGGTCGCTCCTGCTGTGACAAGGCAGTGCAGATCTGATCGACAATCGTCAGATCGCCCTCGGATGAACTGAATACGGATATCAGTTGTTGCGGATCCGGCCACTGCTTCAGCGCCTCATCCGCCGCCTGGAGGGCGAGCTTGATGGTGTTGGTGGTGCGCCGCCGCTCATTGGGTTTGAGTGAGGCGGGTTTGAGAGGAGACAACTCGCTCGCCGTATAAGCGGTCTCTTTTCTGAGCAGGGATGCGGTCTCTCGCCAACCCGCCAGGCCGGGAGCCAGGATGCCGACTGAATGGAGTCTGACCTTGATCATCAAGCCTCCCCGAAGATCAGGCTGCAGTTGTTGCCGCCGAAGCCGAAGGAGTTGCTGAGCACCCGGGAGATGGGTCGGTGTTGGCGCTGCAGGACAATATTCGCCTGCAGATTCGGATCGGTCTGCCGGGTCTGCAGATTGCAGGGCAGCAGACCGTCTTCCAGGCAGAGCAGGGAGAAGATCGATTCGGTGATCCCGGAGGCGCCCAGGGTATGCCCAGTGAAGCCCTTGGTGGAGCTGCAGGCTGGCTGTCGACCGAAGAGCCGGTAGACGGCCCGGTCTTCTGAGGCGTCATTGCTGCGGGTGGCGGTGCCGTGGAGATTGATGTAGTCGATTTCGCCGGGTTCGAGCCCGGCGCGCTGCAATGCCTGCTGCATGGCCGACAAGGCACCGTCGCCCTGGGGATGGGGGGTCGACATATGGTATGCGTCGCTGCTTTCGCCATAGCCCAGCAGGCTTGGGGCGGACAGGTTGTCCCGGGGTCTTTGCAACAGGGCGAATCCCGCGGCCTCGCCGATGTTGATGCCATTGCGCGCTCTGTCCCAAGGGCGGCACGTTTGCGCCGACACCAGATCCAGGGCAGTGAAGCCGTAGAGGGTTGTCAGACAGAGGGAGTCGATGCCGCCGACGAGTGCGGCATCGCAGATGCCGGTCTCGATATAACGATGGGCGGCGGCGAAAACCTTGGCGCTGGATGAGCATGCCGTGGATATGGCCAGGCTCGGGCCGGCCAGTCCAAGGAAGCGACGGACAAAGCTGTTGGCGGAGAAGATATTGTGGGTGTCGGCGGGGGCATAGTCTGGGGGTAACCGGTCATCGGTCCGCTCTAGGTAGGCGGTTTCGGTGGTTGCTATGCCTGATGTGCTGGTGCCGAGGAAGAGACCGATCCGGTCAGCGCCATAGTCCTGCTTTGCCCGCTCCACCGCCGGGAGAAAATCGTCTTGCTGCAAGGCCAGGCAGGCGAGCCGGTTGTTGCGGCAATCGAAGGTCTCCAACCCGGTGTTGAATGCCATCTCTTCCAGTCCGTTGACACGGCCGATCCAGGTCTCTAAATCGACGTTGGGTAAGTCGCAGGGACGCAGACCGCTGTGATCATTCCGCAAGGCCTGGAGGGAGGCCTCTCTGCCGCGTCCGAGGGCATTGGTGAGCGTGTAGTGGGTTATTGTCAGTGGCGTGATTGGCATTGCTGAACGGCTTTATAACTAGCTCGGATATTTCATCCGGCCGTTGATAATATGAATTAACTTTTTGATTTAAAATGTAATAGTTAGAATATTTGTCAACTGCAAAGAGTTACCAGACAATGCCGAACACGCCCTTGGCGCGATCATAGCGTTTCCGGGTGAAATATCCGGGCGAGTCGTAATCTAGTAAGAGCCGGATATTATGCGAGCCAAGTGGATGTAAAACAACGTCCAAATTTTTTCGTCTTCGGCCGGACAGGGTCAGAATCGATAGGGATCTCACCGTTTTTCCGCCATCTGTTCCAACAGGCTCAGCAGTTGAGCATGAGAGAGTTTCCCGGTTGAGTTTCTGGGTAGGGAATCGATCAGATGGAGAGGCCGGGGAAGGAATGCGGCGTCGATCGAGCGGGCGAGTTCGTTGAGGATCTGTTGCCTGGTCAGGCCGGGCGCCACCGCCAGCGCGGTGAGCCGCTGCCTACCGTTTTGCCGGTTGTCGGGCGGCAGAAAGACACCGTCGATCACGCCCGGGATATCGAGCAGCTTATGGTTAAGGTCGCCGAGGGAGGCGCGCTTGCCAGCGATCTTCAACATATCGCTATCGCGTCCGAGTAACAGAAAGCGACGCTCCGAGAGGATCGCTATCCGGTCGTTGAGGGGCACGGGTTGAGGCAGATGGTTTCCCGAAACCACTGCCTGGGCGTTGCGGCGATCGATGACGATGCCTTGATAGAGCTGCCAGGCCTGGTCGGCTACGGTTCGCCGGCCGGCGATGGATCCTGTCTCGGTGGAGCCGTAGATCTCATGGATTTCCGTATCCATCCTCTGTTCCGCCTCGAGCGCCAGCTCTCGCGATAGCGGGGCAGTGGCGGAGATGACGAAGTCGATAGCCGGCCATTCCAAACCGGCCCCCACACAGGCGCGTAGATGCAGCGGCGTTGTGATGAGCACCCTCGGGGCCGGGAGCGAGGCCAGGGCTTCGGCGATATCCGCCGGAAACAGGGGGCGCCCCGCGTAGACCGTCATCCCGCCTTGCCAGGGAAACAGCACGGAGGTGGCCAGACCGTACATGTGCTGCGCAGGCACGGTGGCGACCAGGGAGGCGATGGCGTGGGCCTGGAAAGGGAAATGGCGCAGTGCGCTGGCGGCTTCGGCTTGCAGCTCGCCCCATCGTTTGAGATTGGCTTTGGGTTTGCCGGTGCTGCCCGAGGTGAAGAGGAGGGCGACCTGTTGCTCCCGGCTCACCTGCAGGGGTAAGGGGGCGGGGTGAGCATCCCGGTGCTCCATCAGGTCAGCGAATATCAACTGATTCGCCAGGATATGGCTCAGCGGCTTGTCACTCAGGCAATAACTGTCGAGGTAGTCGCTGAGCATCTCATTGACCGCGCCGGCGGTATTGTTGGGCGGCATCAGCGTGATCTGCTTGCGTGACATGGCGGCCGCGAAGCTGACCATGAAGTGGTAGTGATCGTCACAGAGATTGAACAGATGCCCGGCATCGGGCAGCTTTTCCGCAAGGGTGGCCACATCCTGGAGAAAACCCTCGGCAGTGACCGGCGAGCCGTGATGCCAGGCCAGGATCTGCTGCGGGTGATGAACCGGTAGTGACGAGGGGTTGGGACTGCTCACATCAGACTCCGCCATTCGATGCGCCGCAACCGGAGGATGAAATTGACGAACCCCGGATGGTCCAGGTGGGCCAATCGCCGCACCCGGATGCGGTACTCTACAACGAACGCTGCCAACACCAGCAGATAGTTGATGAAGTTGGTGAAAAGCGACCAGATTTCAGCGCTGGCAAGGCCCGCCAGGAGCATGCTCTCAAGGGTGAGAAAGGCAAACATCGATGCCCAGAACAGGGTGACCTTGCGGCTATAGTCCTGGGCGGTGTGGTCCAGGGCCTGCTCATGCATCATTTGTGCAAAACGGGTAATCAACGGGGTTTGGCGGGGAAAAAGCGTGGTGGCGAATAGGATGAATAATCCGCCGTTGATGAATATCGGCAGCAATTGGAGCAGTTTGACCGTCTCCGGTTGGCGGATCAGCAGCCAGGCTGAGGCGAGGGCGCCGAGCAGAATCATCAACCAGCCGGTCTGTCTCTGCTTCAACACCAACAGTACGCCCCACAGGCTCAGCAGGGAAAACAGTATCAGGCTGGCCGGCAGCAGATTGCCATTGACCACCCCGCCGTGCAGCGCCAGCGGATAGGCGATGGCTAGCAGGAGCAGGGCTATCTGCACCGGTCCGCGGGCAGGACTGGGTTGAGGTTTGCCGGAGGCCGGGTTAATAACAAATCCGTGGTCCGTGAAGGGTCGCCGTGACAGGGCGTAGGTGGCAAGATAACTCATCCCCACCCCGATAGCGACGGTTTGCCCGATGGCATGCAGCACCGGAATCGACGAGCCGGCAAGGATGGCAAAAACAGCGGCGGTGCTTGCGGCGCAGACACTCAGGGCATGCAGGGTCCTGAGATGTTGACCTGCCTGCGTCTCCCGTCTGCCGAAAAACAGGCTGTAGTCGATGCCTATGCCCAGCACCAGCATCAGCGAAATCAAATGAAACAGATTGAGCGAATTGCCGCTGACGTGCAGCAGGCCGATGGTCAGCAAAATGGCCAGCGCAATCGGCAGCAGGGTGCGGATCGCTGCCCTGAGAGAACCGAGGCCGAGCCATAACAACAGCAGCATCAGAGCAGCGCCCAGTTCGACCCGCTGCAGGATCTGCTGACGAAAACCGGCGACCAGCCGGCTCGTCTCCTGTCTCAGGTTGAAATAGTTTGCTTCGGGCAGGGTCTCATGGACAAAGCGGGAGAGTCGTTCGGGATTGCTGACCCCGGATAGGGGGATCAAGGCCAGCCAACCTTCGGGACGCTGTTGCATCAACCTCTCCAGGTGTGGTTTGAGCGAGGTCTCCAAGGCTGTTTCATAGCTCATCGGCGGCAGCCGGCGGCTCTGCTCGACAGCCTCTGCAAAGCGGTTAAAGGCGTCGTCCCGAAACGGCAATCCCTGCGATGCCGAGCGCAGATTATTCGCTAGCTGTTCGGTTGTCGGCAGTTGTTGCCGTCGCAGCATCTGATTCCGCTGGCTGGGAAGATAGTCGCTTGGCAGCTCGAGACCCGCCAGGAGCTGCCGTTCGATGGCGATTTCCATCCGTTTCCCGACAGATTCGCAGATCTGCAGCACCCGCTCAGGGTCGTCGGCGCGAATCACCAGCAGCTGATTACTCTCTGTGGCCTGCAACTGCCGCCTCAATGCCCGGTCCTGTTGCAGCAGTTCTTCGGGCAGGGGGGAAAGGGTGGCGATATCGTCTTTCCAGACAGGCCCTGCCGATTGAATCAGCGATCCGAGACTGAGAAGGGCGGCGAGTAGGATCAGCGCAGGCGGCCAGAGACGGGTTCGCTGCAATAGTCCCAAAGGACGCAACCCCTTGGGCTCGGGCGCGACAAAGGGATCGGAAAAGAGGCGCGGCAGGAGGTAGCGGCTGCAAACGGCCGCAGTGATGAGACCGGTCAGGGTGAACGCTCCCAACTGACGCAGACCGGAGAAATCGGTCATCACCAACACCAGATAACCCAGACACGTGGTGATGACGCTCAGCCGCAAGGTGGCCCAGATCTCCCGCATGGTCTGGCCGGGATGGCGCACTTTGCTCAGATGGCTGAAGAGATGGATCGGGTAGTCGATGGTGACCCCCAACAGGGTGATGCCGAAGGCCAGGGTGATGCCGTGCAGCTCATCGAACAGCAGGCTGGTCAACAGGGTTGCGGCGAGCAGGGCGGTGAGCAGGGGGAGGGCGGCGATCAGCAGATAGGGGAGATAGCGATAGGCGAGCAGCAGAATCAGTGCAACGACGCAGGAAGCGACCAGGCTCAGGATTTGACTCTCATGGCGAATGATATCCCGTGACTGCACCGCGAAGACGCCCGGTCCGCTGATGATCAGGCTATGGCGCCCACTGCTGTTCAAGTCGTCGAAGGCGTCCCGCACCGTTGCCAGGACGAGCTGCTGCTGATCCAGTTCGAGACCACCGGAGGCGGTCACTGCGAGCAACAGGGCGGTTTCGCCCTCCCCGGAGGCCCAGACTCCCTCGGCGCGGTTGATCTCGCTAGGGGGCATCCAACTGCGCAGCATCGCTTGATAGGCGCCGGTCGGGTCTTCTGCCAGCAGGGCCTTGAAGGGCGTGGGGAAGGGGGACTTCAGCGCTTCCAGCCTGGCTTTGAGGGCGTTTTGCAGACTCTCCTGAGAGAAGCTGCGCGGATCGATGCCGGGTGCGATCAGATAGCGGTATCTCAGCAACTCCCGGTCGATCTCGAAGGTGCCGGGGGCGCCGTTTTCCACCCGCTTGAACAGCATACTCCCACGCAGTCGGGCGAGCAGTTTCTGACTGATCCCGGCCCGGTCTACCGCATCACCGCCGTTGATGCCGAGCATGAGTAGGCGCGTCGCCGGCCCCTTGTTCAATTCGTCGAGCAGCAGCCGCTCTTGCGCCGTGCCTCCCTGGGGCAGAAACAGGCTGAGATCCGTGCGTAGGGAGAGATGACGCATCTCCCACCAGCCGGTCAGCAACAGGGCGATCAGCCAGATCAGGAAGATGCCTCTCCTAGCCCGCATTTCTCACCAGGATTTGGATTTTTGGGGCAAGCTGGCGAAGAAGGTTGAACGATTAGCCGCCGAAGCATAGCCGTCGCTATGGTTCAAGGCTAATCGTTCAAGATTCGAAGCCAGCTTGCTCCAAAAACCAAATAGGACAGAGTGTAAAGGTACTACCATCATTTTTTGATGCTAAGTCGGTTAAATTTCATCCCGTTATCCGTTCTTCCGGTCCGCCTGGTGAGTAATGCGGGCTAGCCCGCATTACTCACCGCCATGTTACCTGGCTGAGTCCTTCAAAGGTCATAAGGTCTCCATTTTTCCAGTCCGTGTTAGTGTGGAGTAAGCCGAGTGATGATTTGGTCGCCACCGGTCTCGAACAGGGTATATCGGTCGATGCGGCTGCGCTGGCCTGTGATTTCGACCCGCGAGACCTGTCTGGCGAGCTGTGGTTGTTTGGGAATCAGCGCCAACAACCAGTGAGCCTCGCTAGCGGAAAAGCGGATGGTGAAATAGTTCTGCAGGGTCGCCAGATCGCCGGCGAGGACCGAGCGTAGGGAAGCGGTAAAGGCGAGTAAACGGGGCAGATTGTCCAATAACAGGGTTTCCTGTTTCCCATCCCCGTGGCTGATGGTCAGCCGCTTGCCCTTGATTTCGTAACGGCTATCGCTCGGTGCCGAGAGTTCCCGGATCAAATGGTCGGGAGGAATGAAAGTCAGGGTGCCGGACTGTTCGATGGGCTGGTCGAGCAGGGCCAGCAGGCGGGTCTCGGTAAATCGGTGGCTTCGTTCGCCGGCCTGGCGGAGCTGATTCATCAGTTGCTGAAGCGTCAAGGATTGCGCTTCAGCGGATGGAGGCGATGAGAACAGCATCAACCAGAGTCCTGCCAAAAGCGCAAGTAGGCTAGCCTGCATTTCTCACACCCCTCCTACTGCGGCGGCCCAATGGCACGCCCTGTCTGGCGTTCCCTCGGTCGGGGTGCTCGACATAGTGTCGGCTATGCCTGCGCGCCCCTCGGTCGCGAACGCCAGCCATGGCGCACCCTTGAACCGCCTCGCTACGAAGGGGTGTGAGAAATGCAGGCTAGTCTGAAGCCTCATCACTACCCCAAAAGTCATAAAAATTGAACCAGTTGTAAGGCGCCAGGCGGGCATGATGCTGCAATCGGTCTGCGTAGCGCTGTGTCCAGATCCGGATCGATTCGTCACGGCGTTCCCGTTCCAGCACCACCTCATCGGCGAAATGCTCAATACGGATCTCATAGTGGTTGCCGCCACGGTAGATGCCGAAAAACAGGAACACCGGGCTCTTGAGAATGGATGCCAATAACATGGGTCCCTGGGGAAACAGCGTCTCCTTGCCGAGAAACCGGCAATTGACGGTCTTGCCGCTGTCGGCGATCCGGTCTCCCAGCAAGCCGATAATGGAACCCTGGGAGATGCACTCCTTGGTGCGGATCAGGGTGTCCGGTTGCCCGAGTGGTATGATGCTGTCGTTCAGGGCCGGGTTCAATTCAGAGAGGATGCGCATCATCATCTCGTTATGCCGGGGGTACATCAGTATCTTGACCGGTAGTTCGCGTTTGACGATGGCGGTGGCCCGCAGGATCTCAAAGCTGCCCAGGTGAGAACCGAGCAGAATGCATCCCCTGCCCGCGGCGAGTTGTTCCGCGATCAGTTTATGGTTGTGGATCTCCAACGCGAAATAGTCGTATCGGTCGGCCATCAGGAAGACCCGATCGAGGATAGTGGCCGAGAAGGTATGAATATGTCTTGCCGTGTCTAGAGGATTGGCCGGACGATCCAGCACCTGATTGAGGTAGTCCCGGGAGGCGCGCCGCTGGGTGGAGGCGGTGACCAGGAAGTAGAGTGTGATCGGATAGAGCAGCGTGCGTGCGGCGCTTCTCCCGAGATGTAGGGCGATCCAGAGAATCAGGCGCAGAGCACCCATGCTGCCTCTCTCTCCCTGTCTCTTCCAGCGATTGCTCAAGAGTCGGGACCGGAATTAGCCAGCGCCAATTTACCGGTGGTAAAGGTGACATCCTCTACACGACATTCAAATATGACCTGACCGGCTTTTTCGTGATAGTGGATTTGAAAGGGCGTTCCTGGTCGTAGCGGCCTGAGGAACTTGGCGATGATCACTTCGCCGACCCTTTCGCGCGGATAGCGCCGGCTCAACCGGCTGATGACCCGGTCGAGAATCAGCGTGCCGGGCACGATCGGATTGCCGGGAAAATGGCCCGCGAGGCAGGGGTGATCGGCCGGAACGGCGGTTGACGTTTCCGTCCACACGGTCAGCGGTTATCCTGAATAAAACGGGTCAATCGGCTGAGAGATGAAAAGATCTCAGTGATGTTTTCATCATCCGCCTTCAGTTGAATACCGTATTTTTGCTTGATCCCGAGCGACAATTCCAGCGCGTCGATGGAATCAAGGCCGAGCCCGTCCCTGAACAAGGGGGTGTCGGGCTCAATCTCTTCGGCGGAAATATCTTCCAGATTGAGGGTTTCCACGATCAACTGTGCAACTTCTAGAGCGTTGGGTGATAAGCTTTCCATCTATGTAGTGTATCCGCAGAATTCGAGAAAATTATAAGTGTGTCAAACAGTGGTAGCGCCAACCTGCCTCACTAGGGCCTGTTAACACTCATCGGATTGCCACTGCCAGGGGCCATTTTTTACCCAGCAAGGCACAACAGTGGCAATCCGATGAGTGTTAACAGGCCCTAGCAGCTATATCTTACCTAAAAAAGGGACATTGCAACTACTCAGGCTTTAACTTGAAACGGCGGATTCAGGATATAATTTCCCGGCAAACTCCATTCCATGAAGCAACCGATGCAATTTCTTTCGCTACCTATTTGGAGGAGGAGACGCCGGCGCTGCTGGATGATCGCCGTTCGGAAGCAAGCCTAAGTGAACCGCCGGCCTTGCCGGTTAGTCTGGAGTAGCGCGTTGTCTCGGCCGGGAACGACCTCTCGGGGAATCTCCAGAACCTGACTGTGCCGCCATCGGCCGGCCCGTTCAAAGCGAGTTTTCGTCCCCGAGTTCTCGTGCGGTCTTATGCGTCAGGCCCGGATGATTCCGCAACTGATAGCCGGCAAAGTGCAGGTTCAGGATCGCCTCCTGCAGACTGTTGCGAAGAGAGGGATTGGGTGAGTCGAGGTGTCCGGCAAGTATTTTCAGCGGGATTTCAATATGATGCTCGCGTACCGCCACCGGAAGGTTGAGGCGGGCCGCCAGATTCAGGAAGGGATCCAGGGGGGCGACATCCGGCGCGCCCTGTCGATGAGAGCGGCCTGAGTAGACGAGTTCGACGTCATGCGGGATGACCTTGAGATGATTCCGGTAGGCGTTTGCCAGCTCCTCGCTGACCTCCCTCTCCCCATTGACCAGGGCTCGGACGGTTCGGGTGATGTCACGGGCGGATTGACGATCCGGCTTGCAGGAGAGCATCGCCGCCATCAACCGCCGCTGCTCTTGGCTCAGCTTCTCCGCCTGATAGCCGGACATACTGAACTGGCGCTGATCCGCCAGGTTTCTTAAAAACGCCTCGGTACAGGCGAAATATCTTGAGGTATAGTGGAACAACTCTTCCGCACAGCCCCCCCAGCCAGCGTGGAATTCAGGGTAGTACATGCCATCGACGCATTTCGAATTGCTGTTCACGATCACTGTGGAGATTGAAATTATACCTATAATAACATAAGGATATCGATTTCCCTGGATGTCCGTTCGGGCATCCGGCATAGTCGTATCGTAAATATAGCCTATGCCGGGGTTTGCCATTTCGGCCGGAGACCCCTGGGGCAAGGTGGATCAAGCGCCTGCGCGATCTGTCCCGATGCCTGTACGAATTCAGGTTTAGTGCTTAGATTCAAAGAGATATGGATTATCGCCGGGGATGGCTTGCTTTGTCGCAGGCTTCATGTGTCAAATAGACGATTACCCGATAATTGATATCGCAAAATCAGTAGTCAAATGAACGAAATCATTCTCCAGATCAAGAATTATATCCGATCCGCTTGGCGCTTCCGGTGGCTGGCCATCGTCTTCTCCTGGGTCGTTGCGATTTGTTGCTGGGCGATAATCTTCGTGTTGCCGAACCAGTATCAATCGGTGGCGAAGGTCTATGTCGATACGGATAGTGTCTTGAGACCCCTGCTGCAGGGCCTTGCGGTGCAGAATAATATGAATCAGCGCCTGCATCTCATGACCCGGACCCTGCTGAGTTATGACAATCTGAAAAAATTATTGCAGCAAACCGATTTGGGCTATCTGGCTACGACGGATGAGGAGAGAGAGCAGCTCATCGACTGGCTGAGAAAGAGAATAAACATCCAGGTCAATCGCCGTCAGATTCCAGGGGCTCGAATCACGGAGAATTTCTATACGATCGAGTTTATTTACAGCGATCGTTTCATGGCTCGGAAAGTGGTACAGATTCTCCTCGATATCTTTGTTGAAAGCGCTTTGGGCGATACCAGGGTCGAGTCTGATGCCGCACAGGTCTTTCTGCGGCAACAGATTCAGGAATATGAGGCCCGTCTTGTCGAGGCGGAGAACAAACTGACCGATTTCAAACGAAAAAATGTGGATACCCTGCCGAGAGACAGCGGCGGCATATTTCACCGACTCGATCAGGCGCGGGGCGATGTGGAGGAGGTCTCGCTACAACTCAAAGAGGCCAGGATACGACGCGATGAACTCAAGCGTCAGTATACGACTACCTTGGCTGAAGAGAATAAAAGGCGAGAGGAGCTCGGCATGTCCGCGGCCACCAGCTCTCCCACGGCGCAACGTCTGCTGGCGATGCAGACCCGGTTGGATGAGTTACTTCTCAGGTACACGGAACAGCATCCCGACGTCCAGGAGTTGATGTCAAAGATCGAAGAGTTGAAGGCCCGCTCGAGCCGTACCGAGGTTGGCGATGCGGCCTCGGCTTCAGCATCGGTATCGACGGCCCTGGAAGAGTTGAAACTGGCCTATCGGCGCTCTGAGGTCGATTTGAGGACGATCAGTTTGCGCAACCAGGAGTATCAAGAGCGAATTGAGGAGCTTAAGAAAAAGTTGGATACGCTCCCTCAAGTCGAGGCCGAGTTGACCCGTCTGAATCGTGACTACAACATCAACCGGGAAAACTATCAGGAACTGGTGCAGCGTCTGGAATCCGCAAAAATGTCCGAGCAGGCTGACGAGGCGGGGGATAACCTGAAGTTCAGGGTCGTTGAGCCGCCGAAGATTCCGATATTGCCTATCGGCCCGAAGCGACTCTTATTCAGCGCCGCAGCCTTGGTTCTGGCTCTGGGTCTCGGCGGCGCGGTGGCATTTCTGTTTTCTCAGATAATGCCGGTCTATTTTGATACGCGTACTCTCAGTGTTGACCTTGAGTTCCCGGTGCTTGGACAGGTAACGAGGGTCATGACTGACGAAGTGACGATGAAGAGGCGGCTTGCAGTCAGTGGTTTTATCTCCGCGGTTTTTCTACTGTTCCTGATATTTATCGTCATCGTGATTGTCTATACAATGGGTTTTAGGGAAGATATCATCATGCTGATCAAGCAATCCGGTATCTTAAATCTCTTCTCGACCGGTTCTTAAATTAAGCTGGTACCCTAATAGGCCATGTTCCGGCGTGTGATAGGGGGGTGTCACGTAGTAGGTCAGGTTGACGCGGAGCGGCTACCTGACTCAGGGGGGTGTCACGTAGCTGCGCAACGTGACCTACCTCGGGGCGCGCTCAACCGCTTCCCGGCTCGCTGAACCCGACAATATCACCTTGACGGAGTACGAGTACTCCGTCGATCACAATATGGCTTTGGATTGCGGCGATGTGCATCTTAGCCAGGTTGCTCAAACATGGGACGCTGAAAAGAAACTTTGATATATTCCGGTCCTTTGACATGGCCGGAGAGGGCGATATGTTCCAGAAAAGTATGCGGATTCAGGGGTATGACGACGAACTGTGGGCGGCCATAGAGGGGGAGGAGCGCCGTCAGGAGGAGCATATCGAGCTGATTGCGTCGGAAAACTACACCAGCCCGCGCGTGATGCAGGCCCAGGGCGGGGTGATGACCAACAAGTATGCCGAGGGCTACCCGCGCAAACGCTACTACGGCGGTTGCGAGCATGTCGATATTGCCGAGCAACTCGCTATCGATCGCGCCAAGAGTCTGTTCGGCGCCGACTATGCGAATGTACAACCCCATTCGGGATCACAGGCCAATGCGGCGGTCTATATGGCCCTCTGCCAGCCCGGAGACACGGTGCTCGGCATGAGTCTGGCCCATGGCGGTCATCTGACCCATGGCGCCAAGCCCAATTTCTCCGGCAAGCTCTACCATGCCGTCCAGTATGGGTTGAATCCCGATACCGGCGAGATCGATTATGACGAGGTCGAGCGGTTGGCGCGCGAGCATAAACCGAAGATGGTCGTCGCCGGTTTCTCCGCCTACTCCCGGGTGGTGGATTGGCAGCGGTTTCGTGATATCGCCGATGCGGTGGGCGCGTATCTGTTCGTCGATATGGCCCATGTTGCCGGTCTGATCGCCGCCGGACTCTATCCAAGCCCGGTGCGGATCGCAGACGTCACCACCACCACCACCCATAAGACCTTGCGCGGACCGAGGGGTGGTCTGATTCTCGCCAAGGCCAACCCGGAGATTGAGAAGAAGTTGAACTCCCTGGTCTTCCCCGGCACCCAAGGGGGACCGTTGATGCATGTCATCGCCGCCAAGGCCGTGGCGTTCAAGGAGGCGATGGAGCCGGCATTCAAGGCCTACCAGCGGCAGGTCATCGACAATGCCCGCGCCATGGCCCGGGTCTTCATGGAACGGGGTTATGACGTGGTCTCCAAGGGGACGGACGATCATCTGTTCCTGGTCAGTTTCATCGAAGCAGGCCTAACCGGCAAAGAGGTCGACGGCTGGTTGGGTAAGGCGAATATCACCGTCAATATGAACGCGGTGCCCAACGATCCCCAGTCGCCCTTCGTCACTTCGGGAATCCGCGTCGGCACCCCAGCGGTGACCACCCGTGGTTTCGATCTATCCGACTGTGTGGAGCTGTCGGGATGGATGTGCGATATCATCGACAGCCGCGGCGACCAGGCGGTTATCGATGCCATCAAGACGAAGGTGTTGGCGATCTGCGCCAAGTACCCCGTTTATCAAAATTAATTTTGAATTATGAATGTTGAATTTTGAATTGAATATGTGCGCTACGCACGGTTATTTAATTTAAAACGCGAGCAAAGCGAGCACAACAATTCAAAATTCAAAATTCAAAATTTAACATTCATAAAACGATGCGTTGTCCCTTCTGTGGAGCCCAGGATACCAAGGTCATCGACTCCCGCCTGGCGGGGGAGGGGGACCAGATTCGCCGGCGGCGTGAATGCACTGTCTGCAAAGAGCGCTTCACCACCTATGAGACGGCCGAACTCAATCTCCCCTGGGTGGTGAAGCAGGATGGCAGCCGGGTCCATTTCGATGGCCGCAAGCTGCGTGCGGGGATGACCCGGGCGTTGGAGAAGCGTCCGGTTAGTGCCGAACTGGTGGATGCGGCCATCAACCACATTACCCGTAAACTGATGGCAGGCGGCGAAAGGGAGGTGGCTTCGCTGGCCATCGGCGAACTGGTGATGGAGGAGTTAAAACGGCTCGATCAAGTCGCCTATGTACGGTTTGCCTCGGTCTATCGCAAGTTCGAAGATGTGAATGCCTTTCGTGAGGAGATCGAGCGGTTGGAACAGCAACCGAGCCCGGAGGCGCGCCGGCGCCAGCTGGATCTGCTGAATGGCGGGGATGACGACAGTTGAGCAGCGACCTGGACCACCGTTTCATGGCCCGTGCGATCAATTTGGCGCGACAGGGTCTGTACACCACACACCCCAATCCCAGGGTCGGCTGTCTGTTGGTCAGGGAGGGGAACGTCGTGGGAGAGGGCTATCATCGACGCACCGGTGAGCCTCATGCGGAGCGCAATGCCTTGGCTGTGGCCGGTGAAGCGGCCAGGGGAGCCACGGCGTATGTCACATTGGAGCCCTGTTGTCACCATGGGCGTACGCCTCCCTGTACCGAAGGTCTGATCGAAGCAGGCGTAAAACGTGTGGTGGCGGCCATGCGTGACTCGAATCCAAAGGTGGCTGGACGGGGTTTGGAGCAGCTTCGACACTCCGGCATCGATGTGGCCGAGGGGGTCATGCAGCCACAGGCCGAAGCACTGAATCCTGGATATATCAAACGCATGTCGCGGGGACTCCCCTATCTGCGCTGTAAAATGGCCATGAGCCTGGACGGCCGCACAGCCATGGCAAGCGGCGAGAGTCAGTGGATTACATCACCCGCGGCTCGCGCGGATGTGCAACGGTTACGCGCTCGGAGTGCGGCCATTCTCACCGGGATCGGCACCCTGTTGGCGGATGATCCGTCCATGAATGTGCGACTGTCAGCGGCTGAACTGGGAATCGATGAGGATCTTCCCGCGCCTCATCCCGTGCGCGTCGTGCTTGATCCGAATCTGGACACGCCTTCAGATGCGAAAATGCTCGGCCTGCCGGGGCCTACCCTGATTGTTTGCAGCGATGAGCAACCCATGCACGGCGCGGCGTTGGAGGCGGCCGGGGCTCAGGTAGCGATGTTGCCGGGTGATCGCAGGCGTCTCGACCTGCCCGAAGTGTTAGGTTTCCTGGCCGCACAGGAGATCAACGAGGTGTTGTTGGAGTCGGGGGCTACCCTGGCCGGTGCGATGCTGGAGCAGGGTTTGGTGGACGAACTGATCATCTATCTGGCGCCGCACTTGATGGGTCAGGATGCGCGAGGTCTGTTTCATCTTCCCGGGATTCAGCGTATGTCCGAGCGGGTCGAGCTGGGAATTACCGATCTTCGTCAGGTCGGGCCGGATATCCGTATCACCGCCGTACCGGTGGGAAGCGGCGAAGACGGTGGCTGAGCAAGCGCCTCGGTTATTACTAACCCGGCACCCTAATAGGTTGCCGGGTTAATACCGAGGCACTGTTGCGGAAACCGGGTTTTATCCGAGGTTAATCATCCTTTTCACCTACCCTGACCACCAGTCTGGCAACCGGCCCCTGCCATCTGTGGACCCTGGCATCGAGGTCACTCTCTCCACCCAGTGGATCGCTGTCACCAATCACCCCCCGGTGGAGATGGACAGTCCGGTTGTGGTCCGGCGCGACATTGGCAATAGCTCCAACCCCTGCATTATCGCCTGGGTCGGCGGGAATGCCGGGGGTGTCGGGTGCGCCGCCCCCGGTGATGATCTCGTCATTCGCCTCCGTAGCTGCGTCATAGCCGTATAGGAAGTAGGTATAAGTCCCCTTTTTCTTTGGAATTCTCAATCCGTCAAGGCCGACAAAGCCGTCATTGGTGGGGAGCAGCATCCCTACCAGCGACAGGTAGCGGGTTCTTTTTCCATGTCGATCTATGCTTGCATTTGCGCTGGCTCCCGGCGCCAGGAGTCCCACTGCCGGATCGACCACATATTCACCGCCTGATGCCTGGAGGTCGTTGATCAGGCCCGAGAGATCCCCCCCCTCGGCCATGGCCTGGAGGCTGTCGGATGCCGGTGCGCTGAGTTGAAACAGGTGGGTGTTGCGGTCATGGGCAGCCACCAGTAGCGGTGTAAAGTAGATGGCATGGGTCAGATTGGTGATTTCGACACTGATATCGCGGTCGCTTGCCGCCAGACTTGCCGAGGTCAGCAGACCGGCGGAAACCAGTAACGAGGCCAAGGTTTTTTTCATCGTGATCTCCTTAATAAAAACGGTGGTTCAGTCGCAGGCCTGTATGTCATCGGATTAGGGCCATTGATGTGAGTGGCGGCCTGGACTGTAGTAGGAGAGTCTGGGTTAGCGACTTCCCATCGGAATCACGAAATCTTCACAAATGGATCACGCGGTGATGTTGCGGGTAGCAATCGAAACCGGCCGAGGGATCGGCAGTGATCCCCGACTTATTGGGGGGGCAGATGTATCCGAATTATGTCCTTCTCAAGCGAATATCTGGGAAGTTTATCCCCTTTTTTGTGTCCGGGTTCACAGAAAGCCATGGGAATTTAATTCACTATCGGCGCCGGTATGGGAGTAACCGAAATGGAAACGCTTGTCTGATATTCGCTTTTTACCAGTATTCAGGTAGCGGAGGGAGGTGACGCCTGTCCCACAGGGTAAGGCTGGATCACCGGTTCAGTGAAGAACCGCCGGCCTTTTGTAGTTCACGTATTTATAGAGAGATCTAACATAATGCAGTTTAGAAAACAACGGAGTTTAATCCTATTATTCATGGGAGGCGCTGCGCTCTTGGGTGTTAACGGAGCGAGTGCTACCTCCTCTAGGGGCAATGACATCTCAGCAAATTGTCAGAGACTTGGCAATGAGCTGTTGCCGGAGTACCGGAACACGTGCAATGCTTGCCACACTGCGTCCATACCCGCCTTGAGCAGCGGCTTCGCTGCGGCCTCGGCCGCCATTAACAGCGGCAACTATGACTATTTCTGCCCGCCCGTCGTTGTGGGGCCGACCTGTACCGATGCGGACTTTGATGGTTATTTCGCCGAGGGCATCAGTTGCGGCACCGCCACGGATTTCAATGACAACAATGCCAACGCCTACCCGGGCGCACCCGAAATCTGTGACGATGGTATCGACAACGACGGCAATGGTCTTGTCGACACGGCCGATGCGAATGCCGTGGGTTGCGTGGCCAACTGTACCGACCAGGATGGTGACCGTTACAGCATCGAAGGCGGCAGCTGCGGTCCCGTTGATTGCGACGACAATAATATCGCAATCAACCCAGGCGTGTCGGAGATCTGCGACGACGGTGTCGACAACAACTGTAACGCTCGAGTGGATGCCTCGGATGGCGCCTGTGCCGTCGGCTTCACCCATCCCTTCGGCTGGAGCAATCCCGAGAAAAGTCATGATGACTATGTGGATGATAACGGCGTATCCGAGTGTCTTTCCTGTCACTCCATTGACACAGCGGACCGGAATTCACCCCTGAGCTGTTACAGCTGCCACGGCAAGGAATGGGATGATCCCAATACCGGTGGCGGCTTCATTCATCCCTTCGGCTGGAGCAATCCCGAGAAAAGTCATGATGACTATGTGGATGATAACGGCGTATCCGAGTGTCTTTCCTGTCACTCCATTGACACAGCGGACCGGAATTCACCCCTGAGCTGTTACAGCTGCCACGGCAAGGAATGGGATGATCCCAATACCGGTGGCGGCTTCATTCATCCCTTCGGCTGGAGCAATCCCGAGAAAAGTCATGATGACTATGTGGATGATAACGGCGTATCCGAATGTACTTCCTGCCACTCCATCGACACGGCGGACCGGAATTCGGACATGAGCTGTTACAGCTGCCACGGCAAGGAATGGGATGATAGCGACGGTGGGAATGGTCGTGACGATGACGATGGTCACAGCAGTGGCGATGATGATGACGAAAAGAGAGATAGGCGTGATCGTAGATCACGTGGAGACAGGGATGACGACTAGTCATCCGATTCCATAACAGGGACGACAATGGTAAAAGGGGGGGCGAGTGCCCCCCCTTTTTTTTTACTCGATGCAGCAGACAGCGTAAGGGAACGATCTGGTACTGCACGGAATCTTCGTTGATTCCAGAACCAACAGGGCCGGCCAGGTTTCATCGATGAATATCTGATGCCCTCCCATGTCGCCTCTGATAGAATCAACCGTTAACTCCGAATAAGACCCATACAAAAAGCACGCATGGCGCTCAACACTACAGAAGAAATCATTGCTGATCTGAAGCAGGGCAAGATGGTCATCATCATGGATGACGAGGATCGCGAAAACGAGGGCGACCTGATCATGGTTGCCGAGTGCGTGACACCTGAAGCGATCAATTTCATGGCTCGCTATGGTCGTGGGTTGATCTGTTTGACCCTGACCAGGGAGCATTGCAGCCAACTTCGCCTGCCCTTGATGGTGACCACGGACGATGAACTCTCGGCCACCAATTTCACCGTCTCGATAGAGGCTGCCGATGGTGTTACGACGGGCATTTCCGCAGCGGACCGGGCCACCACGGTGCTGGCGGCCGTTGCGCCCGAAGCGAACCCGCAGGATCTGGTGCAACCGGGCCACATCTTTCCGCTGATGTCCCAGCCGGGGGGGGTGCTGGTGCGCGCCGGACATACCGAAGCAGGTTGTGACCTGGCGCGACTTGCGGGCTACTCCCCTGCCTCGGTCATTGTGGAGATCCTCAATGAGGACGGCACCATGGCGCGGCGCTCCGATCTGGAGAAATTCGCCGCAGCACACGACCTGAAGATAGGCACCATCGCCGATCTCATCCAATACCGGGTGAAGAACGAAACCACCATCGAACGGGTGAGCGAGTGCCATTTTCCAACCCGGTTCGGCGATTTTCGCCTGGTGGCATACCAGGATATGGTAGACAATGAACTCCATCTGGCCCTGGTCAGAGGCCATCCGTCCGCGGATCGGCCTACCTTGGTTCGCGTGCACATGCAGAACAGCCTCTGTGACCTGTTCGAAACCAATTTCAACGAATGCGGTTGGCCATTGCGCAGCGCCATGAAGATGATCGGCAAAGAGGAGGAAGGGGTTATCGTAGTGCTGCGCAACCATGACACCCCCAGGGAGATCGTTCAGCGTATGATGGATATGCAGGTCCTCGATCCGATACAGCAAAAAAACATGAGAAAGGATAACGGCAAGGAGTTGCGCACCTATGGCGTCGGCGCGCAGATCCTCTCCGATCTCGGCGTGCGCAAGATGCGCGTGCTCAGCGCTCCCAAGAGCATTCACGCTCTTTCGGGATTCGATATGGAAGTCACCGAGTATGTGGCGGGTGGATAGTCCCGCGCTATTGCAAACGCCGAGTCTCCTGATTCTTCAGTTTCAATTTCAGAGTAAGCACGATGAGTATAAAGACGATTGAAGGGGTGATGACTGTCAACAATGCCCGCTTTTGCCTGGTGGCGGCGCGTTTCAACAGTTTCATTGTCGAAAGTCTGGTGGATGGGGCGCTCAGTACCCTGAAACTACACGGCGCCAGTGAAGAGGATTTAACCCTGGTGCGTCTGCCGGGCGCGTTTGAGATGCCGGTGGTGTTGGAGAAATTGGCGGCCAAGGGGGAGTATGATGCGATTATCGCCCTTGGCGCGGTGATCCGTGGCGGGACTCCCCATTTCGACTATGTGGCCGGTGAATGCGTCAAGGGGATCTCCCAGGTGAGCCTCAAGCAGGGTGTGCCGGTAGCCTTCGGCATATTGACGGTGGACAGCATCGAACAAGCGATCGAGCGCGCCGGCACCAAGGCGGGGAACAAGGGGGCCGAAGCCGCCCTTTGCGCGATAGAAATGGTCAACCTTCTGCGTCAGATCGGTTGATGAGCGAAAAACGCAGCCAGTCTCGCCGGCATGCGGTTCAAGCCATCTACCAATGGCAGATGGCCGGCCAGGATATCGCCGATATTGCCAACCAGTTTCTTGATGAACAGGATACCGATACCTTTGAAATCCCCTATTTTCAGGATCTGCTCCGGGGTGTCCCGACCCACCTGGGCGAGTTGAATGAACTGCTCAAACCCGCCCTGGACCGGGCCATTGACAGTGTCGATCCGGTCGAGCGGGCGATTCTTAGGTTGGGCGCCTACGAATTGATTTATAAGTCCGAGGTCCCCTATCGCGTGGTGATCAACGAGGCCGTGGAGTTAGCCAAGATGTTCGGCGCCGAGCAGGGACATAAATTCGTCAATGGCGTGCTCGACCAAGTGGCCAAGCAGGTCCGTTCCGTCGAGATCAAGGCGGAAAAGAGGTGATATTGCTGGGTTCAGAGCCACCCAGTAGAACGTCCGTCTCATTACCCATTCATATCTCAGGTAATTTTGAGTGGATGTCTGTTTAGGTTGTGTTTAGGTTGTTTAGGTTTAGAAACCCGTAGGACACTACACTAGGTGACATCCCCATTGAGTCAGGTAGCCGCTCCGCGTCAACCTGACCTACGACTGAACCCGACATTTCTCTCGATTTCGCCGGTTTGTGGTTTTTTACGGCTTTATTTTTCCATACCTGGAAAGTTACACTGCCGGGGCCTAGGGCCTGTTAACACTAATTTGATAGCCACTGCCAAGACCCTGTTTTTGTCCAGCAAGGCAGAAGGAGCGCCGTGTAGCTGGGTCTACATAAGCGACTGATAACGCCGCTGGGCGAAAACAGGGCCTTGGCCCTTCGGGTTGCGCCTGAAAAAGCGCCACTCGGCGTTACTCGTTGCTTATTTGGAACAACCAAACTACGCTCCTCGTGCCTTGATTGGCGCTTTTTCAGGCACAACAGTGGCTATCAAATTAGTGTTAACAGGCCCTAAGGGGAGAACCGTCAGCAACCGCAATGAATCAGCCACGAGCAACAACGGAATTCGATATTATCAGGCGCTACTTCAGCGCCTTGACGCCCTCTCGGGACGATGTCGATGTGGGAATAGGCGACGATGCCGCACTCCTGCAGGTGCCCAGGGGCATGGGATTGGCAGTGAGTATTGATACCCTGGTTGCTGGGGTGCATTTTTTCCCCGATGTTTCGCCTGAGTCTCTCGGCCACAAGGCGTTGGCGGTAAATCTCAGCGATCTGGCCGCGATGGGAGCGGAACCGGCCTGGGCGACCCTGGCGTTGACCCTTTCACAAGTCGATGAGTCATGGATCGCTGCCTTCAGTCAGGGATTCGCGGCGCTGGCGCGGCGATATGGGGTGCAGTTGGTGGGAGGGGATACCACCCTCGGTCCGATGAGCATCACCGTGCAGATCCAGGGTTTTGTGCCGACCGGAGAGGGGCTGCGCCGTAACGGCGCCCGTGTGGGCGACGATATTTTTGTCACCGGCAGCCTCGGAGAGGCAGCACTGGCCCTGAGCCGGTTGCAGAGAGGCCTCTCTGAGCTGCCGGATGCCGGGCTCCTCAAGGCGCGTCTGGAGAGGCCTCAGCCCAGGGTGGAGGCGGGGATTGCCCTGAGGGGTATGGCCAGCAGCGCCATCGATCTCTCCGACGGCCTGTTGGCGGACCTGGGGCACATTCTCGAATCCAGCGGGGTTGGCGCCCGGCTGGAATTGGAGGATATACCACTTTCCAGGGCCGTCGCCACGGCGCTTCATGCAGCAGACGACTGGTCCCTAGCGGTGGCCGGTGGCGACGACTACGAGCTCTGCTTTACGTTACCCGCTGAGCGGCGTGCGCAAGTGAGCGAACTCGCCAGGCGATTGGATCTGCCAATGACACGGATTGGACGCATCGAAGAGACGCCAGGGTTGCGCTGTTTCGATGCGGCCGGTGGCCAGTGGATGCCGACTCGTTACGGCTATCAGCATTTTTCCGCAAATGGGTGAGAAATCCATGCCGGAGATGAGGGATCCGGTGCATTTAATCGCCTTCGGCTTCGGTAGCGGCCTGCTGCCCAAGGCGCCCGGCAGCTATGGCACCTTGGTAGGGGTGCCCATCTATCTGCTGATTCAGCCGCTCTCCACGGTCTATTATTTAATTATTCTCCTGGCCGCTTTTGTGTTGGGTGTCTGGGTCTGTGGCCGGACGTCCCGCGATCTTGGGGTGCATGATCACGGGGGAATCGTGTGGGATGAGATCGTCGGGTATCTGGTGACGATGACTTTTGCCCCCGCGGGATGGCTTTGGCTGGTCATCGGTTTTTTGCTGTTTCGGCTGTTCGACATCGTCAAGCCCTGGCCGATACGCTGGATCGACAGCAAGGTGGGGGGTGGTTTCGGCATTATGCTGGATGATCTGTTGGCCGGTATCCTTGCTGCCGGTGCGGTGGCCTTACTCGACGCTACGGGGTGGTTCTGAATGAGAAACGGATTATTGATCGCACTGCTTCTGATCGGCATCGCTCCTTGTCGGCTATTCTCGATCGAGCGGATTGTCGTCGAGGCGCTGTTCACCGACAAGGCGATGGTCAGCGTGGATGGGGTCAGAAGGTTGTTGAAACTCAATCAGCCTTCGCCAGAAGGCCTGCGGCTGATCTCAGCGACCAGCAAGGAGGCGGTCATAGAGCTGGATGGGGAGCGTCAAGTCTATCCCCTGGGGGGACATATCACCACACACTTTTCCAAGCCTGAGCGCCTCACCGCCAAGGTTTGGCGCAATCAGGCCGGCGCCTATACCACGGTGGGGACAATCAACGGGCTGACAGTGAATTTCCTTGTGGACACTGGCGCAACCGCTGTCGCCATGCACGCCAGCCAGGCAAAGCGTCTCGGCATCTCATATCGGCTCGAGGGAAAACCGATCTATGTCAATACGGCCAATGGCACCACCTCCGCCTATGAAGTGACCCTGCAACGGGTGCAAGTGGGGGATATCACCCTGCGCCAGATCAGAGGCTTTGTCATCGACGGCATCGGCCCGAACAGGGTCCTGCTCGGGATGAGCTTCCTCAACCGGGTGAAGATGGAGGATAGAGGAGAAGTGTTACTCTTGGAGCAGAAATTCTGATCCATCAAACCGGGTTAGTGACCTTGTCCCGCTCGATCAGCGCATAGGCCGAATGGTTGTGAATCGACTCAAAATTCTCCGATTCGACGGTATAGGCGCTGATCCGCTCCTCACCATTCATCTGAACGGCGATATCCCGCACCATGTCTTCGACGAATTTCGGGTTGTCATAGGCGTGTTCAGTGACAAACTTTTCATCGGGTCTCTTGAGTAGTCCGTAGAGCTCGCATGAGGCCTGTTTCTCGACCATGTCGATAATCTCTTCGATCCAGATAAAGCCGTTGGTCCTGGCCTGAACGGTCACGTGGGAGCGTTGATTGTGCGCGCCGCGGTCCGAGATCTTCTTTGAACAGGGGCAGAGGCTGGTTACCGGGATCACCACCTTGATCTCGATGATGGGCTTGCCCCCGTGGATTTCCCCAATCAGGGTGACATTATAGTCGAGCAGGCTCTTTACCCCTGAAACCGGTGCGGTTTTGTTGATGAAGAAGGGGAAATTCATCTCGATATGGCCGGATTCCGCCTCCAGGCGATCGGTCATTTCAGCCAGCATGTCCTTGAACGATTCCACGGTGACTTCTGTTTCGTGACTGTTCAGGATCTCCACGAAACGGGACATGTGGGTGCCCTTGAAGTTGTGCGGCAGATTCACGTACATGTTGAAATTCGCAATCGTATGCTGCTCGCCCTCGCTACGGTCTCTGATCCTCATGGGATGGCGGATATCCTTGATGCCAACCTTATTGATGGCGATCTGGCGGGTATCGGCGCTGTTCTGTACATCTGCTATCTGGGAGCCTTTAACGGGGGTCTTATCGAACATGTTGGTGCTTCCTGCCCCACCGTGGAAGGTGTGGGCTTGTGATGAAATCAGTGATTCAAGGGTATCTAGTGTACTGTCTCATACTAATGCGTGATATCAGAGGCCCGCCAAGGTTCCAAGACAAGGCGCGCCGCGTAGGCAATGGCAGGCCCTTGTCAAGCGGCGCAACGCAGGATTGGGGCCTTGGCGGGCCTCCCTGCGGGCGCGACGCCAGGCCATCGTCCGCGTTGTTGCGTGGCTTGGAAAGGGCGCGCCATTCCCGGTGCCACGCGCCTAGCGGCCAATGGCCTGGCGTCACGCTGATATCACGCATTAGTATGAGACAGTACACTGGACCACTCAATGGGGACAACTGATAGAACATCAGGTATTTACCTGATCAGCGAACCCATGGATTGAGGATTCAGTTATGACAACCGAACCCCGGAATCGATAGGGCCGAACAAAAAATTATCCCTAGAACCGGGGGGCAGAGTCAAACATCTTCTCAAGGGGGGTCAGTGTTTGCGAGCTGTAATGTATTGCGCAATCCATCGCAGTGGATCAGCCTCGGTGTTGAAATCCTCAAGGCTCTGCAAGGCCTCCTGTAGCAGTTCATCCGCCTTTTCCTTGGCGCCATGCAGACCCAGCAGCGAGGGATAGGTCGGTTTCTCCTGGGCGATATCCTTGCCCTGGGTCTTGCCGAGCGTTTCGGTGTCACCTTCCACATCCAGAACGTCGTCACGGATCTGGAACGCCAGGCCGATACACTTGGCATAGCGGTCGAGACGGGTGGTCAGTGACTTTTCGGCCGTCGCACTGAGCTGGGTGCTGAAGCGCACCGCGGCGCGGATCAGCGCCCCGGTCTTATGAATGTGCAGGTTTTCCAATTCGGCCAGATTGAGCTCTTTGCCTACCGCCTCGAGATCGATGGCCTGCCCACCGGCCATGCCACGGGAGCCGCTGGCGCGGGCGAGGGTCTCGACCATCGCCAGCCGGGTGTGGGCGTCGGCCTGCATGTGCTGATCGCAGCAGAGGGACTGAAACGCCAGGGTCTGCAGGGCGTCGCCGACCAGAATGGCCGTTGCCTCATCATAGGCGCGGTGGCAGGTTGGCCGGTTGCGTCTCAGGTCGTCGTCGTCCATGGCCGGCAGATCGTCATGGACCAGTGAATAGGCGTGGATGAGCTCTATCGCGCAGGCAGGCGTATCGAGCCGCTCCCGCGATATACCCAGCGCCTGGCCGGTTGCATAGACCAGTAGCGGCCGGATGCGCTTGCCGCCGTTGAGCGTGGCGTAACGCATCGCCTCGTGCAGGCGTGTCGGCAGAGTGGTGGTATTGGGGAGAAGCCGCTCCAGGGAGAGTTCGACACGCTGTTGGCACTGCCGTATGAAGTCGTTCAGCGCTTCATTCGTTGTCATCGGAGAAGGGTTCCAGGTCGGATGTTTGAGCGTCACCGTTGAGAATGCGGACCTTCTGCTCCGCCGCCTGCAGCGCCTCTTGGCAGACACGGGTCAGCGTCACGCCCCGTTCGAACGCTTTCAGGGACTCCTCGAGAGACTGATCGCCCTGCTCCAGGGATTCGACCAGGGTCTCCAACTCCCTCAGCGCCTCCTCGAAGGCGGGTGTTTTCTGTTTTTTAGGCACGTTTCTCTTTACGGTCATTGTTTTATTAACCCGGC
>JAHXHS010000005.1:75410-167897 GCA_025656455.1 Candidatus Thiodiazotropha sp. (ex Epidulcina cf. delphinae)
TATTAACCCGGCAACCTAATATTTAATCCTAAAATTAACCCACCCCAATGATGGGGGTCAATGATAGGGACAACCCTGATACGCTTATGCTGAAGTGGTGGAGGGTTTCATGGCGTTTAGGCTCGCCAGCCATATCGCAGGTGTGTAAACTCCCCGCCGTTGAGTATAGATAGCATAGGATCGACAGAGCAAGATGAGTGGTAGTTACGACGCTTCTGATATCGAGGTCCTGAGTGGCCTGGAGCCGGTGCGCAAGCGACCGGGGATGTATACCGATACCAGTCGGCCGAACCACCTGGCCCAAGAGGTCATAGACAACAGTGTTGACGAGGCGGTGGCCGGTTATGCCAAATCGATCGAGGTCACGCTGTATAAAGACGGCTCACTGGAGGTGGTGGATGACGGTCGCGGGATGCCGGTGGATATCCATCCCCGGCAGGGCGTGCCGGGTGTCGAGGTTATCCTGACCAAACTGCATGCCGGCGGCAAGTTTTCCAACAAAAGCTACCGGTTCTCAGGCGGTCTGCACGGCGTGGGGGTCTCGGTGGTGAACGCCCTTTCCAAGCATCTCGAGGTGTGGGTTCGCCGAGGCGCCCAGGAGTACAATATGGCCTTTGCGGACGGCCGCAAGGTCTCGGACCTGGAGGTCGTGGGTAAGGTGGGGCGTAACAATACCGGCACCCGGGTGCGATTCTGGCCGGATCCTGGCTATTTTGACAGCCCACGCTTCTCCACCCGGCAACTGCGCCATGTCCTCAGGGCCAAGGCCGTGCTCTGCCCCGGCCTGAAGGTCTCCTTCTTTGACGAGAAGAGCGGCGAGCGGGAGGCCTGGGTCTACGAGGATGGTCTGCGCGACTACCTGCTGGATGCCCTGCAGGGCGTGGAAAAGATACCGGCGGAGGCCTTTATCGGGGAGATGTCCGGTAACATGGAAACGGCTGCCTGGGCGGTTGTATGGCTGCCCGAGGGTGGCGAGCCGGTAACGGAGAGCTATGTCAACCTGATCCCCACCCCCCTGGGAGGCACCCATGTGAATGGTCTGCGCACCGGTCTGACCGATGCGGTCAGGGAGTTCTGCGAATTTCGCAACCTGCTGCCCCGCGGGACCAAATTGACCCCGGAGGATGTCTGGAATCGGGTCTCCTACGTGCTCTCGGTCAAGCTGCAGGATCCGCAGTTTTCCGGGCAGACCAAAGAGCGCCTATCGTCGAGGGAGTGCGCCACTTTTGTGTCGGGGGTGGTCAAGGACTCTTTCAGCCTGTGGCTGAACCAGCATACCGATGCCGGCGAGCGGATTGCCGAGATGGCCATCATTTCGGCCCAGACCCGCATGCGGGCGGGCCGCAAGGTGGCGAGAAAGAAGGTTACCCAGGGACCCGCGCTGCCGGGAAAACTGGCGGATTGCAGCGCTGTGGATCCGGCGCGAAGCGAGCTCTTCCTGGTGGAGGGCGATTCAGCCGGCGGTTCGGCGAAACAGGCAAGGGATCGGGAGTTTCAGGCGATCATGCCGCTGCGCGGTAAGATACTCAATACCTGGGAGGTCGAACATGGCGATGTGATGGCGTCACAGGAGGTGCATGACATCTCCGTGGCCATCGGCGTGGAACCAGGCTGCGGTGATTTGTCTAATTTAAGGTTCGGCAAGATCTGTATCCTGGCCGATGCGGATTCAGACGGGTTGCATATCGCAACTTTGTTGTGCGCCCTATTTCTGCGCCATTTCAAGCAACTGGTTGAGCAGGGGCACGTCTATATCGCCATGCCGCCGCTCTACCGCATCGATATAGGCAAACAGGTCTTCTATGCACTGGACGATTCGGAAAAGCAGGGCGTGCTGGACCGTATCGAGGCCGAGAAGCTGCGAGGCAAGGTCAATGTGCAGCGATTCAAGGGCTTGGGTGAGATGAACCCGTTACAGTTGCGAGAGACGACGATCCACCCGGACACCCGGCGACTGATACAGTTGACGGTTGAAACAGGAGATAACACAAACAGAGTCATGGATATGATGCTTGCGAAGAAGCGTGCATCCGATCGAAAGCGATGGTTGGAGGAGAAAGGAGATTTGGCAGAAACATACTAACTCAAGATAGAAAGATGAAGCTTTATACCAACAAACAGATGAGTGAACAGGACAGCCAGTTGCTTACGTTGATCGGTGACTATAGCCGATTGGTGGGGCAGGGCTTGGAAATCGTGTCGGGAGAAGTTCGATAGCACAGGCTATGCAGAGGCGCTTGCTCTTTATTGCCATTGGCCTGCTGGGGGGGCTGCTCATATGGATGCTGTTGGTCTGGCGCCCTGTGGCCGAGGAGGGGAGTGAAGCCCTCAATCAGCGCTTGCCGGCGCCGCCGAAAGGTGGCGAATTCTCCTTGGTTTCCTATCGTGGGCCGGTGCGCCTGAGCGATTTCCATGGAAAAGTGGTGCTGCTCTATTTCGGCTATACCTGGTGCCCCGATATCTGTCCTACTAACCTGGCAATGATGAGTGCAGCCCTGAATGAGATGCGCGCTGAGGAACTCGCCGGCGTACAGGGGATTTTCATCAGTGTCGATCCCCGTCGTGACACACCCCAGCGATTGAAAGAGTATGTCGAATATTTTCATCCGCAACTGCTCGGTGTTACCGGATCCACTGCGGAGATCGCCGCCACGGCAGGGCATTACGGGGCGGCCTACCGGCCGGTAAAGGAGGATGTCGAAGGCCAATACGCGGTTGATCATACAGCGGATACCTATATCATCGATCGCCAGGGGAAACTGGTCGTGGCGTTACCCCATGGCTCGGGTGTCGAAGAGTTGCTGGCGGTTGTCCGGTCTCTGCTTTAGGGCCTTGGCAGTGGCTATCAAATTAGTGTTAACAGGCCCTAGCCCGGATATTTCACCCGGCCGCTGATAATGTGAATTAAGCTTTTGATTTAAAATGTAATGTTTAGAATATTAGCAAAGTGCAGAGTGTTACCAGGCAACGCTGAACGCGCCCTCGTACCGATCTCGTCGTCCAGGGACGGTATTTCCTCATTCATCAATAGCTTAGGCTATTGACTCAATCGGAAATCCGCCCCTGAACGACGAGCTCTGCACGATCATCACGTCCCCGGGTGAAACATCCGGGCTAGCCCGCATTTCTCACCAGGCGGACCGACTGAACGTGTAACATGATGAAATTTAACCGACTTAGCATCGAAAGGGGCTATCGACAAATTTATGGTGCGGATGATGAAGTATTGCAGCCACTGCGGTTCCCCGGTTGAGATCAGGATTCCCGAAGGGGACAACCGACCAAGGCATGTCTGCAATGCGTGCAGCACCGTCCATTATCAAAACCCTAAGATGGTTGTGGGCTGTATTCCGGTATGGGAGCGGAAGGTGCTGCTGTGTCGACGCGCCATCGAGCCGCGCTACGGACTATGGACGGTCCCCGCCGGGTTCATGGAAAACGGCGAGACCAGCCAGCAGGGGGCGGTCCGAGAGACGTTGGAAGAGGCCTGCGCACGCGTGGAGGTGGAGGGATTGTATACCCTCTTCAACCTGCCGCACATCAATCAGGTCTATCTACTGTTTCGCAGCCGCTTGCTCGATCTCGATTTCGCGGCCGGCGAGGAGAGTCTCGAAGTCCTGTTGTTTGACGAGCATCAGATTCCCTGGGAGAAGATCGCCTTTCCGGTAATTCGGGAATCCCTGCGGCTCTTTTTCACCGACCGTGAGGTAGGTGAGTTTCCGCTTCGCGGCGGCACCATCGAGCGAACGGCGGAGGCCTCCAAGGGGTACCGCATCATGTTGGATTCAGCGCCGGAAGGCTTAGTCTAAGAATTTCTCTCGCTAAAGACGCAAAGATCGCCGAGGAAAAATAAATACGGTAAAAAAACAGAGGCTCTTCCCCTCCTCAAGTGGGTAATAGAAAGCGCATGAACAGGCCGTAAATGGACGCCAATCACCGCTGCTACTGATGACTGGAATCGTCGTGTTCTGTTTTTTCCACCCACCCGATCAGGGGAAGAACCAAAATAATAAGTCATAACTTTGCGAGCTTGGCGTCTTAGCGAGAGTCTCTGTTCGCCGTATGATCTCAGCGTGGCATGGGTAGCGACCTCCCTGCCTGAACCTGACGCCCCAACTGTATGCGGGCACATCGCAGATGCTTCGTGTCTCTCCGCGAAAGGAGTTGACCCATTTGCGTTAATTTGCGGACTGATTACGTCCGATATTACGTGAAAAAAATAGGTCGCACGGCGATTCTGCTCAGAGCCCGTTGCTGCCGTAGCTCGGCACCAACCGCACATTGTTGGCCACCAACCCCTCATCCTTATCGCTTTTTTCGATATAGAATTCGAGGATCGAGTCTCGATGCAGCATCACGTCATCGGTGACTTCGGCGGCCAACTCATTGACATGGCAGAACACACTTTCGTAGGGCGAATCCGCTTGGCGGGGATCGATGATCCAGAGATTGGGGTCAATACGCTTGATAAAGCGCAGAAAACCATAGCCCTTCTCGGGAAACCACTTCGAACAGACGCCGCGCACACAGGAACCGGGCGCGCCCCATTCATTGCGCGGTTCATAGGAAATGGGCAACAGATCCGGGATCAGGAATCCAGGGTAGTAGTCGTCCACGAGCCTGCGCAGCTCCTGGGAGACATTTCGAAAACCGAGCAGCTCCACGCGACATCCGCGATCCTGCAGGGCCGTGACGACTTGCAGGAAATCCCCGTCACCGGTTACCAACAGCAACAGATCGAGTTTCTGTGACTGGAGCATGGCATCGACCGCCATGTCCAGGTCTGCGTTGGCCTTGGTGGTGACATTACCCTCTTCATCCGTGTAGCGGCGGACGTGTTTGACTATGACCTTCCAGCCGTAGTCCCTCACCATTTGCTGATAGGTCAAGGCCCGCCGGCGGTATTCCGGGTCTTCTTTCGCCCGCTCCTGGTCATAGGCGATGTAGGTGTTGAGTCTGAGCAGGGATCCTCCGTAACGTCCCGCAAACATTCTGAGGATGTCATAACGGAGTTGGTAACCTCCGTTATAACGGACGTTTTCTGCGTCAACGAATACGCCTATTTTGATATCTTGTTGCAATGTGCTTTTCCTGAATTATCGAAGAGAACCAGAAATAGAGATAGAGAACCCGGTAAGGCTGGTCTTTTGCTGCGTCTGTAGGTGAATATTATTAACCCGGCACCCTAATAGGTTGCGTTCAGCCGCTGTGTGCCAGCCTACAGCAAGTTTTGATAACGCTGGCACACAGCGCGGCCTGTCTTTATTAAATCAATCGGTTAGGGGCTTCAAGAATGCCCTTGCTCGGCGTTGTGGCTCTTGCCAAGGGAATCACCCTTGCCGGCGAGCCACGCCTTGATCAAGGGCATTCTTGAAGCCCTGAACGCAACCTATTAGGGTGCCGGGTTAATAATTCATACGTCGCTTTGTTATTCTTCAGTGGAGGGATTATACAACGGTTTGAGAAATAATATTAATGCCGGAATTCCTGGAATAAACACACATTATAAGTGGATAAACCAGCGGCTCAGGTGGTGAAGCGATTGTCATCGGCTCCTGTGGAATCACCCATTCCCTTCCGATGAAAGGTTTTGAACCGGTTGGGCAGACAAAGGATTGGATTTCTTACCCCGAGCTCTGGCAGAGTAGGCATGAAAGCGCAGTAAAAAAATAAACCCATATCAAAGGCGGTAAATAGAATGGCAACCGACTTTCCAGCACATCACCGCTTTGCCTCGGGAGAACTTTTTCTGCAGGCGGACCGTCTGGAGCCCTGTGTGCTGGTGATTTTCGGCGCCGCCGGTGACCTGACTCGTCGCAAACTGCTGCCGGCGCTCTACAACCTGGTGCGTGAACGGGCATTGGACGAACGTTTCGCCGTCATCGGCTATAGTCGCGCGACGCAGGGCGATCAGGCGTATCGGCAGGTTCTGCATGATTCGGTTGTGTCCTACTCCCGCTCCCAGCCGATTGACGAATCCGTCTGGCAGGTCTTTGCGCAACGCATCGCCTATGTGGAGGGGAATTTCGAGGACCCTGAGGGTTATGTCGCGCTTCGGCGGCGCTTGGAGGAGATCGAGAGCACGATCGGCAGTGAGGGAAACCGCTTGTTTTACTTCGCCACCCCGCCGTCAGCGGCGTCGATTATCCTGCACCGGCTCAGCGAGGCGGGAGTGATGGAGAGCAGCGGTAGCGACACCCCCTGGACCCGGGTCATCATGGAAAAGCCCTATGGCCGGGATCTCGAGTCGGCCACCGAACTGAATCGCATCGTCGGCGATGTGCTGCTGGAGGACCAGGTCTATCGCATCGATCACTATCTGGGCAAGGAGACGGTGCAGAATATCCTGGTGGCGCGTTTGGGTAACACCATCTTCGAACCCCTGTGGAACCGCAAGTATATCGACCATATCCAGATTACCGCCGCCGAGTCGATCGGCGTCGAGGGCAGGGGGCGGTTTTACGACCAGACCGGTGTGTTGCGCGACATGGTGCAGAGTCATCTGCTGCAAGTGTTGTCGCTTTGCGCCATGGAGCCGCCGGTCTCCTTCGCGGCCGACGATATTCGTGACAAGCGGGTGGAGGTGCTGCGCTCCCTGCGGCAATTCGACAGTCTGGAGGTCTTCAATCACGCGGTTTTCGGCCAATATCGCGGTTACCGCGATGAGGAGAATGTGGATCGGCAGTCGAGAACGCCCACCTACGCGGCCATCAAGTGCTATATCGACAACTGGCGTTGGCAGGGGGTGCCTTTCTACCTGCGGGTAGGCAAACACCTGGCGCAGCGCATGACCGAGATCTCGGTGGTGTTTCGGCCCGTGCCGCTGTGCCTGTTCGGCCGTGACGATGTTTGTCAGGAGTTGGAGCCGAATGTATTGACCATCCGCATCCAGCCTGACGAAGGCATGGCCCTGAAGATCACCAGTAAGAGACCTGGCGATATGTTGGAAGTGGGTTCAGTGGAGATGGACTTCAGCTATTCCGAGACCTACCCTCATCCGATAAAGGATGCCTATGAGCGGTTGCTGCTCGACGCCATCAAAGGGGACGCCACCCTGTTCGCGCGACGGGATGAGGTGGAGTTCGCCTGGCGTTTCGTGACCCCGATCCTGTCGGCCTGGGAAAGCGCAACCAGGAAGCAACCGGTATTCTATGCCGAGGGTGGTGAAGGGCCGGTCGAGGCGGAAAGCCTGATGGATCGTTACAGCCGTCAATGGCGGGAAATCGAATGACCGGGGGGCGTTTCATCGTTGACGAGAAGGCGTTTGCCGAGCAGGCGGAGCAGTGGATCTTCAATGCCATTCAGGCTGTGCTCGAAACGTCGCCGCGCTGCCATCTGATGTTGGCGGGCGGATCGACACCCTTGCCAGTCTATCGACGCCTGGCGAAGCGTGGGGATATTCCCTGGTCACGCATCAGCCTCTATTTCGGTGACGAGCGATGCGTGCCGGTCGATACGCCGGAGAGTAACTACCATGCCGTGATGACGAACCTGTTTCATGGGCCGGTCCCTGAGGGGCTGGTCGTCCACCGCATGTGTGGAGAGGAGGAGCCGGACCGGGCGGCGCAAGGCTATGAATCCCTCTTACCCGAGAGGGTCGATATTTTGTTGCTCGGCATGGGCGATGACGGGCATACCGCATCCCTCTTCCCCGGATCCGCCGCGCTGGATGAGGAGCGGCGGCGGGTGATGCCCGTGATCGGCAGCAAACCGCCTTTGCAACGACTCACGGTTACGCCTCCCGTGATCCGCGGGGCCAGACATCTTCTGATGATGGTCCAGGGCGGGGAGAAGGCGGATGCCGTGCGTCGGGCGCTGCTCAACGGCAGTGTGCCGGCGGCTCTGGCGAAAGATGGCGACTGGTTGATGGAGGGTCAAGCCGCCCGGTCGCTGCCAGGTTAATAATAAATTAGGAACATCCAATGTCAGCAAGAAAAATGTTTCATATCGGCCTCATCGGCCTCGGGGTGATGGGCCGCAACCTGGCGCTCAATATGGAAGAGAAGGGCTTCCCCGTGGCCGTGTGGAATCGCAACAGCGAGGCCATCGACGCCTTTATCGCCGAGTATCAGGGTAAGCAGTTTGGCGGTGTTGCCGATCTGGCCGGTTTTGTCGCACTGTTGGAGCGCCCCCGCCGGATCTTGCTGATGATCAAGGCAGGCGATCCCGTGGATCAGGTCATCGAACAGCTGCTGCCCCTGCTCGAGCCCGGCGATATCGTCATGGACGGCGGTAATTCCTGGTTCGAAGATACCCGGCGGCGGGAAAAATACCTGGCTGGAAAAGGCGTTCACTTCGTCGGCGTTGGTATCTCGGGAGGCGAGGAAGGGGCGCGCCAGGGACCCTCGATGATGCCGGGTGGTTCGGCAGAGGCCTATGCGGAAGTCCGTTCGGTTTTCGAGGCGATTACCGCGCAGACCGAGGCTGGAGCCTGTGTGACCCATGTGGGCCCGGACGGGGCTGGGCACTTCGTGAAGATGGTGCACAACGGCATCGAATATGCGGATATGCAGCTATTGGCGGAGGTCTACGATCTGATGCAGCGTGGCCTCTGTTTGACCGAGAGCGCCATGGCGGAGCTGTTTGAGCAGTGGAACCAGGGACCGATGGAATCCTTTCTGGTGGAACTGACGGCTCAGGTCATGAAGGTGAGGGATATCGAAACCGACAAACCCCTGATAAGCCTGATCATGGACAAGGCAGGGCAGAAGGGCACCGGTCGCTGGACTGCGCAGGCCGCGTTGGATCAGGGGGTTGCCGTGCCGGGTATTGCCGCGGCGGTCGATGCGCGGGTGCTGTCGTCGATGAAAGAGCAGCGAATGGCGGCCTCGTTGGTTCTGCAGGGAATAGATCCCAATGAAGTCACAGCCCCCCCGACCCTGTTGGCCGACCTGCATGGTGCCATCTATGCCTCGCGCATCACCGCCTATGCCCAGGGTATGGACCTCATTCGCAGCGCCTCGAACCGTTATGACTGGTCGGTGGACTTGGCGGAAACCGCGCGCATCTGGAAAGGGGGATGCATCATCCGGGCGCGGCTTCTGGATCCGATCCGGCATGCCTTCTCCTACACCCCGGAACCTGCCAATCTGATGTTGGATAGGGAAATGAGCGCGCAACTGCAGGGGCTGCAGAGCGCCTGGCGAAGCGTGATCGCCTTTTCCGTGGCGGCAGGCATTCCCACGCCGGTGATGAGTGCCTGTCTCAACTACTTCGATAGCTATCGCACCGAGCGTCTCCCGCAGAACCTGATCCAGGCCCAGCGGGACGCCTTTGGCGCTCATACCTACGAGCGGGCGGATCATCCGGAGTGGGGGTTTGTTCACTCGGAGTGGTAAATGGTGCAACAGCCATTGAACTAGAACCGAATAGTGAGGTAGATCTGCGGACCCCAGTAACGGTAGTTCAGTGCTCCTTTCCAGTCCGAGTCCTCAACGTCGACATCCACGCCGAAGGCATTCACCGCGGCGCCGACACCGAGGTTATTCCTGATCCAGTATTCTGTCCCGAGTCTTACGTTGTAAAGGGACCCGGAAAATGCAAACGTGTCGTCGCTCAAGTCCAGCGCGAAGATCTCACCCATGGCATTGACTGACCATTGCGGTGATATGTGATAGTCGTATCTGAGGCCGATGAGAGGCAGTGGGGCATTCGTCTTTGCACTGACCTGCCCACGCCCCCTCTGGTCCGCAACCCACGCAGAGGCATCTACCTTGAAGTCTAATTTGTACCAGTGGATACCAACGGTTCCGCCCAGTTCGTGCTTACCGTTCTTGATGAATGAATAGGTATAGTTGATCGGTGTGGCTTGCAGGTTGAACTCAGTTTCAGCTGTTGCGCCTGCCGCGATAATCTCCTGGTCACCGATCTCGATCTCTTCCTGGGCGGTAATCGAAGCGTCACGATTGAAGCGGAAATAGGAGAGTCCGATCCGGTGCTTGGGTGCGAAACGCCACTGCGCCGAACTCCAGAAGGTGGTTTTACGATCATCCAGACCGAGCTTGTCTTCCAGATCGGCAGCCGTACCGCCGCCGACATTCTTGTTATTGACACGTAACTGAGTGCCGAAAGCCGGAAAAAACAGACCTGCTCCCAGTTTGACTTTCTCCTCACCCGGCTTAATCCATCCATCGGCCTGTCCCGTTATAGGGAGTGATATATAAGCACCCAGCGCAATAGCTAGCTGCATCGTCTTTCGTTGTAGCATCTCGATGGCCAATTTCTACAAATTTATCCTTTATTTATAGACCAAATACAGTGCCAACCGTTGATGATCAACCGTTAAATGACCTCAGGCATTTCCAGGGTTTTCCCGGCTCAATAAATAGCGGAATGTCAGGTCTAGAGATCCTGCCAATCGGTCAACAGCAGCCCAGAGATGATTCCGGCAAGACCGCCACCCAGCATCCCTCCCGCCACAGCGCCGGGCAGGGTCTCTCGCACCCTGTCGAGGGCGGGTAGTAGCGGACCTGCCACACTATTGTCAACGCTGCTGATCATGACAAAAAAACTGAGCGCCACAAAGCCTGAAACCCCAATGCCAACGATCAATCCATCGCCCACCGGCGGTAACAGATTGTCATAGATTCTGATGAAACCGGGCACCATCGAGACATAAAGGATGCCTGTGAGAGGACACATAAACGCGATAATCATGCTCATGGAGGCGGCATCGATCAGGTTGGAAAGCAGTAAATAGCCGAGAGAGGCCAGCCAGCCTGAACTAAACCCGGCAAGGGTCTTTGCATCGGCGCGGTTGACCCGGGAAGCCACCGAGAAGTTACCGTACATGGCTCCAATGAGCGCGCCCGCGATAGCGACGATTAACAATAAATTAAGCGGGTTGACGGGGCGGTCCGCGAGGATGAAGTAGAAGATGCAGACCGGCGAGATGATGATGGTCATCAACACGGCAAGGCGCATACTGCTGTAGATTAAAGCACCGAAAGTGCCGGCAAGTATGCCGGCGAGGAACAGCGGATCTATGGGGAGAAGCCAATACTCGGCCAAGATAGCGAAGAAGACGAACAGTATCGCATAGAGTAGACCGATGAAGCCCCAGATCGCGCCTCTGACGAGGGCCTCCTTGGCGCGGTGTGGCTTTATCGGGGGAGGAGTCTGGTGTTGCATCAGGAGCGCCCTTGAAAAAAGACCATACTAACCCAGCTTTGGCGTCGATCAGTAACAGAAGTTGCTGTTGTGTAGCATTTGCTACAGATAGAACCCGTCTGGAAACAAGAAAATTTCTCTCGCAAAGACGCCAAGCTTGCAAAGCTATAACGTATTGTTTGTTTGCCATATTTATTTTTCCTTGGCGATCTTTGCGTTTTTGCGAGAGGTTTTCTTTACGGATGGACACTACCCCAGAACCGGAGAAGCACCCGTGGCGGTCGACACATTTCTCAATATCACATCGGCGGGCAGGAGACTGCTCGATGGGGGGGGGTAGTGCGCAAGCGCTTTACCCGTCCGACCCAGGTTATCCACAAGGGGCAAGCTGTCTCCGGCGCCTATCTGGTCACCGACGGTCAGCTACGTGTGTTCACTTACACACCCCAGGGTAGCGAGGCTACGCTCTATTTCATCCGGCCGGGAGAGACCTGCGTACTGGCGCTCAACTGTCTGTTCAATGACCTCCGCTATCCTGTCTGGATCGAGTCCGATGCAGATACTGCTGTCGACATCATTCCCGGTCCTCTCTACCGCCGGCTGTTCGAGTGTGAGTCAGCGGTCCAGGACCTGACCGTCAAGGCGCTCTCCACCCTAGTGTTTCGCCTGATGGATGAACTGGAGCAAATCCACACGTGCAACCTCGATCAACGCTTGGCGAACTTTCTGTTAAGCAATGCCTCGGCTCAGGGCGTACTGCAAATGACCCAGCAGGAACTGGCCGGTCATCTCGGCACCACCCGCGAAGTCGTTGCCCGGCTGATGCAGGGTTTTGTTGCGCAAGGACTGGTGTCGACTAGACGCGGCGCGGTGACAGTGGTCGATACGGTGGGGTTGGCCCGCGTGGTGAATCCCTCCGATTGCATTTTTTGATTACGGTAATCACCAGTCGTTATCAATAATTCTCCATGATGATCGTTATCGCAACAAATAATTAACAGGGTTTAGTTAAGTGAACCATACTGTCGATGAATGACAGTGGAGGTCGTGACATGCGTAAGATGATGTTCTATCTGGCACGGCTTGGCATGGCGCTGTTGTTTGGAACGCAAGCTCAGTTTTCCTGCTGTGATTTTCGGGGTGTAGACACCCTGTGAAATTATTGGGAGTGGAAACAATATCAATCGACTCAATGCGGATACACAGGCATTTAACCAACCATGCTTGGAAGGGTTGGATATGGGTCTCCTGAATTACCGGATACCTCAGCAGCATCTACTGTTAGGCGATAGGCCTGTGACTGATGAAGCAGGCAGTTTTGATCGTTGAATTGATAGGGCTTCCACAGACTTATGTTTTCAAAACCCGCAACTGAATCTGGGGGATGCAATACAGTGCCAAACAGAAGGAAAACGAAGCGGTGAAGTTTTGGATGGTTAGTAATGTGACGTTGATTAACATGGAATATCAATAGCAAGGGATGTTACATGTGATATCTCGCCAGGAGATGTACCGATGATTCGTAGTTGTAAAAAGAAATTCATAATGCCTATAGATATCAAGGAGGCAATACAATGTTAGATATAGCCAAAGAAAGCGAAGTAATGAGGGAAATTCCTCAAGCTGACGAGATCATCAATATGCTGAAGGAGCAGGCGAACACAATTTTGTCTGCCGCTCTCGGCACGACAAAACTCGAAGCCTTTTCTGTCGGAGCAAACGGCAACATGCCGTATTACTGGCAAGATCCCAGGAATCTCCAGTTCAACTCAAATACCTATAACTGGATCAAATCCAGTCTGAAGGCTGGGGCAATGCCTATCCAACAGGATCAGATCTTCACCGATCTCTATATTAGGGCTTTGAGTTCAGTTAGCTATTCGTTGTCAACCTCTGATCAGGCAAAACTCAATAAGGCCAAGGAGGATGCAACCGACCAGCAAGCAGCCGTGCTTAGAGCCTGGCAGGACGCCTTTGGGAGTCTGCCATCGGGAGAGGGCCAACCCATCGATCTCATCTCGGCCGAGATTGCGAGCACGTGGGCCGTTCCTCCGACAACCCTGCCTGAAATACAGCAGTCGGTGAATATCAATGCACTGTTGAATAACGTGCCCGCCAGCGGCAAACCGGTCGTTCCTGTGTTTGCAAACTGGCTTAATGCCATCGGTGGCGCGGTTTCCCTGGAAAACAACACGACCATGAATACGGCCTATCTCGCCAGGGCTCTCGCCGCGGCTCAGACGCCGACTGACGCGAATGGCGGTTTGAAGTTGAATAATGATCTGGTTGTTCCCGCCTATCAGGTATCCACTCAGTTGTCGGATATCCTAAATGGCCTGAAAAACAGCAGCCAGTCCGCCAGCCTGGCGATGACGGTGACTCGTTCCACCGAAAGCGAGTACCAGGTCAATGTGGAAGGCGGCACCAGCTTTTCCATCCCGGTGCTTAGCCTGTTTTCCATGAATGTCGGTGGAAACGCCCACTATTTCGAGAGTAATATTGCCACAACGGATAATGAAACCACGGTGACAATGAACTTTCCGGGTGTGACGCTGGTAAGTTTCGGGCCGGTGCCTTTTGATATGTCGCCTTCGCGGAATTGGTTTTGGATGAAGCCGATAAGAGATGCGATCAAGAACGGCAGTAGTGATGTCTCCGGCTTTAAATTCTCACCCGATCCTCAAATTGATTTCAGCAAAAGCGGGCCTTTTGCATACTTGATGGGGACTGCGATCAGTAATTATCCGAGCATGGAAATCACAGTCAAAAGTTCAAGTTATGAGAGGATTCAGAAAACCTTTGAGCAATCGGCATCGGTTGGAATCTCCTTCCTGGGTATTCCGCTGGGAATCGGCGGTAGTGAATCGAGTTACTCGAATAAAGTAACGACAAATGCCTCAGAGTCAACGGTGACGATTACGTTGAATCCGCCAAAAGAACTTGTTGCCGGATCTGCCGTGGATTCCGTGGGCTGGGTGCTTGGCGTACAGCCAGACTATCCCGCCGCTTGAATCCGATAGTAGATTAACCTATAGCTGATCATTTATCCGCCCACGCGCTCCGAGCGCGTGGGCGCTTTTTACTGTTGATCCGATAGGGAGGAAGGGGTTGGGTGGTCTAGGAAATATTGCAAAAAAGTTGGCGGCTCATGCCAATGCCGTCATGTCAGAGCAGAACGGATCTGCAGCCGATTTCTCAGGGCCTGGCTCATCTTCCAGCATTGAGTCTGATGCTGTCTTCAAGGAGTTTCAGGCGTTCCAGGTCGGGTCGCTGGGAAACTTCCCTTATTACTGGGAGAATCCCGGTAATCTGAAATTCAATGAAAAGACCTACAATTGGATTTCCGCCAGCCTGAAGGCGAATGCTTTTCCGGTCCAGCTCTCCCAGCCCTTCACCAATCTCTATATTTCCGCTCTGAGCAAGGTCAGCTATTCGTTGTCAGCAGCCGACCAGGCAAAACTGGATCAAGCCCAACGAGATGTCATGGATCAGCAGGGCGCCCTGCTCAAGGCTTGGCAGGCAGTGTATGGCGCCGTCCCCGCCGGAACAGGGGAGCTAGAGCCTATTGATATCATCATCAACCAAATCACCCAAACCTGGGCCTCGCCTCCGACGACTTTGGATCAGTTGCAAAAGGCCCATGATATCAACAGCGTGTTGAATAAGGTGCCGGCGAGCGGTAAACCGATATTGCCAACCCTGGTAAACTACCTGAATGCCTTGCAGAGCAGTCTCTCTCTGGTAAATGCGGCAACCATGGATAGGGGATATCTGGAACATGCACTCGCAGCCGTTCAACATCCTACTGCTGCAAATGGCGCCCTGGAGACCAGCGATGGACGGATGAAACCGGCCTATGACGTGAGCACTCCTTTGAAGGAGATTCTGGACGGCCTGAATTCAACCGATAAAAGTAGAACACTGACATTCAAGATGTCGGTTGTGCGTGCGTCCCCGACAGAGTATTCGGTCGAGATAAATGGCGGCACGACAGAAAAGGTGCCCATTGTTGATTTTCTGAGTATCGAAACGAAGGATGGCGCAGACCTGTTTCATGACAAGATTGTAACCGGCACCGATCCCACTGAAGTCGATGCGACATTCATGGGCGTGACAACAGTCTATTTCGGTCCCGTCTATTTTTTGAAAGCAGTGCCGGAGTATTGGTATTGGGTATCGCCAATCAGAGATGCGATGATGAATGACGGGAAGGATGTCTCGGGATTTAAGTTTTCCCCCAATCCGCAAATTGATTTTGCCAAGTCTGGACCTTTTGCATTCTTGACCGGAGTAGTGATCTCGAAAAAGGTCTCACTGACGATTACAAGCAAGCGTGCAAATTACAAGACTGTTGCACGTGACATCCAGGCGCTGCCTTCCGCGCATTTGAAGTTTCTCGGTATGCCGATGGGCGCCACCATGGATGGCTCATCCAAGCATGAAACACTAGTAACCACCAATGATGATGATGCTTCGGTGGTAATTAACTTCGAGCCATCCCCGGAAGTTGCCGGTGATTCGATCGAGTCAACGGCTTTTGTGCTCGGCGTACAAACAGATTATCCAACTGCAAACTAAAAAGCTCATTCCCTTTCTGCTTCCCGCTCGATCAGGGAAAGAGCCCAGCGGGAAAACCCAGGGCTATGATGGACAGTGCATATTATAAAACCATGCCATAACCAGGCGGACAACCCGTGGATAGGTGAAGTCTTGAAGAGAGACGATATAGATATCATTGAAGAGCGGAGGCTTCTCATTCTGAAATTCAAACAACTCCCCATGGTCAAGCTGGTAGTCGATGCAGTGGCGGGGAAATACACTGATACCCAGCCCTCCCTGGACCATTTTTATGGCGCCGTCGATTGAGTTAACGTTTCCGGAGATAGGCAGTGAAAGAAAGTCGAGATTCCTGCACTTGGGAAAATGGTATCTAAGCCAGTTGTTGAAATAGACGTCCACGCCCGGGTAGGCGATGGATGGCTGTTCAAAGATGTTATTCTCATTGATTCCGTTGATTGCGCGGGGAGAGGCGGCGGTGAGAATATACTCTTCCCGGCAAAAGAGGTTGAAGGCCAGATTCGGGTGGTTGGTTTTTTTGGTTACAAAGCCAAAATCGACTTGGTCCTCCAGGACCATCCTGATGACATCATGGCTGGGGGCGAGACTGACATCCAGGCGTATCAGCGGATACTGTTTCCGTTTTTCTAGCAACAACGGGAAATGGGGTGACAGCAGGCAGCTCGGAGGCATGGCGTAACTTACCAATCCTGTGGCCCCGTTGTACTCCTCGCGCAGCTCGCCGAGGAAGGTCTCTGTTTGGGTGCTGTGTTCTTCAATATATTTTTTCAGCCGCTTGCCTGTATTGGTCAGCGTTACATGCTTTGCGACCCGTTTGAACAAAGGCAGCCCCACCTGTTCCTCCAGTCTTGCGATGTGCTGGCTGATGCCGGACTGGGTCATGAAGGTTCTCTTTGCGGCCGAGGTGAAATTCTCCGTCTCGGCCGCAGCCATGAAGGCCCTGAAAAGTCTGTTGTCTAGAAATTGTTGCTGTCTCTGCTTCAGCATGATGAGAGTTCCATTCAGTGAAGTGGTATTGACGCCAACGGTGTGGCTTCCAATCGTTTCGTTTCGCAAGATCATCACCGGGTGTGATCGAGAGGGTCCATGGTTATTCCTTTACCCAGAGTTGAAGACGGTTACCGATCCATTTTAGCAAGAAATAGTCCGGTCAGCCTGAGAAATAACACCCTGGATGGGTGGGGATGTTTGAGAGTTCGTCCGGCCGATCGGCGATTGACTTTGCTGATACAGGTCTTCTCTGAAGTTTGAGCTACAGGTAGGAGCCCGGCGCCACCACTTTCATGCCGTGTATCACCCTGTCCCGGTAGATCGGGCTGTCGATGCGCCCCAGGGAGAAGATGACGGTCGAGTCTGTCGGCGCGGTGACTGCGGCCTGCCTGCCCGTCAACTGAGTCCCTGCAATATCCAGTCTGCTGTTATGCGCCACAATAGCGGTCTCTCCCTCGATCCGACCGGTGGTGATGTTCAGGCTTGAATCATGAACGGTCAGGGCAGCCGTTGCGGATTTGATCTGGGTGTTGCGGATGGTCACACTCGATTCGATGACCACAAGGTTGTCGATATCGGCATCCAGGATAAGGGTGTTGCGGCAATGGTCCACCAACAAGCTTCCGATCTTGCCTGTGATTACCTGACCGTCACTGTTTCGGCAGGTCACTTGATCCCGATAACCGGTTTGTGGCGTTTTAGCTGTCTGTCGTTTCCGGGGCTGCCGGTGCTGTTGCAGATGCAGCGTCAGCATGTTGTTGAACAGCTCCGGGCGTTCGATAAACGCCATGTGGCCGCCGCCGGGAATCAGTTCCAATCTGGCGTTGGGGATCAACGCCTCAAGCACAAGTCCGGTCCTGACCGGTGCAATCTTGTCGCTTTCACCCCAAATGATCAATGTGGGTTGTTGGATCGTCTCAGGCATCCGGCTGAAATCGTTCAATACCAGGGCCAGGCCGGCGATCATGGTGGGATTTCCCCGCAGCACCTTTGCCCGGAAGGGCTCTAGATTGATCAAAAGATCCATATTGACCGGGGTCCGTTTTTCGAGGGCGCTCATCAGCACCCCGGCCAGGTCGGCTATTTTACGTTCGCCAAAGAGATTATATTGATTGAGCACTTTGTCGATACCCAGGGGCGCCAGGTATTTGGTATAGGCAAGTCGATGCAGGATGCCCGCGGCGTCTATCAGGGTTAAGGTCTTGACCTTTGCCGGGTAGCTGTGGGTGAACTGCAGGGTGATGGCCCCACCCATGGAGTGTCCGACCAGGTGAAAGGGTCTGTTGAGAATTTTTTCTGTCAGCCGATGAATCAGCCGGGCATAGTTGGCGGGGGAGTAGAGGGCATTGAGTCTGCTCGAACGCCCGAAACCGGGGAGATCCAGGGTCAGGATGAAGTAGTCGTTTTTCAACGCCTCGATTGATGCGTCCCAGGAGGTGGAGGCTTCGTCTCCCAATCCATGGATCAGCACCACTGGCGGATGGTCGGGATTGCCGGCGGTCCTGAGATAGACCTGTCCGCCAAATACCGATTCACGCTCCATCCACTCCCTGACCCCGTCTGTTACGGTGTTTTTAACGGGTAAACCTGAACCGGCGGCCTGGGCCGTGCCGGTGGCGGCAAGCATCAGGAGCATCAGGATGAGGGTGGTGTTTCTCATGGTCTGCAAATGGGCATCGAGAGTGTAACAAACCGATCTCAGATCAGTAGGGAGGGTGACTATGCCAGCAGATGATAACAGGGTGAGTAGTCACCCTGGAGTTTCATTCTGTTCTGATCCGCGAACGATATCAATAAATGGTCCATCGCGGTGACGATATCCTGCTCTCCATGGATCTCGAAGGGACCGTGTTTCTCCACTGCGCGGATACCGTCCTCTTTGACATTCCCGGCAACGATGCCAGAGAAGGCGCGCCGCAGGTTCGCGGCCATCACATGGGGCGCCAGGCTGCGGTTCAGCTTTAATGCCGCCATCGCCTTGTGGGTGGGTTTGAAAGGTTGTTGCAGGTCATTTTCGATCTTCAACTGCCAATTGTAATAGAAGGCGTCGTTACCCCCGGCGCGGGTCGCCTTGACGCTATCCATGGCGTCCCGCATGCCCATTGCCACCTCGGTGGGATCGTCGATGATCACACGGTAGTGCTGTTGCGCCTCCGCGCCCAGGGTCGAGCCGATAAACCGGTCGATGTTGTCGAAATATTCAGTGCACTTTTCAGGTCCGGTCAGAATCAGCGGGAAGGCATGACCGGCATTATCCGGATGCATGAGTATGCCCAGGAGATAGAGCAGCTCCTCCATGGTGCCGGCGCCGCCGGGAAAGATCACCACCCCATGACCCGCGCGTACGAACGCCTCCAGGCGTTTCTCGATATCGGGCATGATGACCAGTTCATTGACGATCGGGTTGGGCGGTTCGGAGGCGATGATGCCCGGCTCGGTGATGCCCAGGTATCGGCCGTTGCCGATACGTTGTTTGGCATGCCCGATGGCAGCGCCCTTCATGGGACCTTTCATGGCGCCGGGCCCGCAGCCGGTACAGACGTTCAACCCGCGCAATCCCAGCTCATAGCCCACTTCCTTGGAGTAGTCGTACTCCGTTCTGCCGATGGAGTGCCCGCCCCAGCAGACCACCAGGTTCGGATCCATGCCGGTATGCAGGACACGGGCATTGCGCAGGATGTGAAACACCGCGGAGGTGATGTGGCTGGAGTCGTTCAGGTCAAAGTTTGGATTGAGATGGATTTCGTTGTGCACATAGATGATATCCCGGAGCACGGTGAATAGATGCTCCTGGATGCCGCGAATCATCTTGCCGTCGACAAAGGCGCTGCCCGGCGCATTCTCCAGGCGTAGCTTGATGCCTCGGTTGGTCTGCATCAAGTGGATGCCGAAATCACGGTAGGTCTCGAAGATCTCCCGGGCATTGTCGGTATTGCTGCCGCAATTAAGCACCGCCAGGGCGCAGCGGCGGAATAGGCCGTACAGTCCGCGCGCGCTGGTATCCAGCAGGGCGTTGACCTCGAGTTGTGACAGCACTTCAAGACTACCCCCAGGCCTCACGGACGCACTGAGTTTGGTTGGGATGCTGTTCAATATGAGACACTACACTAGGGCGTCAATGCCTGTCTTGCGCCTATCCTTTGGGCAGGAGATCCTCGATGATTGCACGCTCTTCCCGCAGCTCTTTCTCGGATGCCTTGAGGCGGGAGATACTCAACTCATCCAGCTCCAGGCCTTTGACGATCTCATATTCGCCATCCTTGCAGGTTACCGGATAGGAGAACACAACGCCCTCTTCGATACCGTAACTGCCATCGGAGGGGACTGCCATGCTGACCCAGTCGCCCTCCCGCGTGCCGAGCGCCCAGTCGTGGACGTGATCGACCACGGCATCGGCGGCCGAGGCGGCCGATGAGAGTCCTCGCGCATTGATGATTTCGGCGCCGCGGCGTTGGATTCTGGGGATGAAGTGGTCGATGGCCCAGTCGTGGGAGACCAGGTCGAAAACCGAAAAACCGTTGACCGTGCAGTTGTCGATATGCGGGTACTGGGTCATGGAGTGGTTGCCCCAGATCGTCATCCGGTTGATATCGGCGACCAGTGAATTGGTCTTGTTCGCCAGCTGCCCCAGGGCGCGGTTGTGATCCAGACGGGTCATGGCAGTGAACTGATTGCGCTTCAGATCAGGCGCATTGGCAGAGGCGATCAGGGCATTGGTGTTGGCGGGATTGCCGACCACCAGAACGTGCACATCCTCGGAGGCGTGGCTATTGATCGCCTTTCCCTGGGCGGAGAAGATCTTGGCGTTCTCGGTGATCAGGTCCTTGCGTTCCATCCCTTTGCCGCGGGGTTTGGCGCCTATCAGGATGGCGTAATCCGTATCACGAAAGCCGATCGCGGGATCGTCTGTCAACACGATGTCATGCAGCAGGGGAAAGGCGCAGTCCTCCAGCTCCATACCGACGCCACTGAGTGACGACATGGACTGAGGAATCTCCAACAGTCTCAGAATCACGGGTTGTTCCTGGCCGAACATGGCGCCGGATGCGACACGGAATACCAGCGCATAGCCGATATGTCCAGCGGCGCCGGTGATGGTGACTTTTACAGCGGGTTTCATCTTGGATAGTCCTCTTTTATTAACCCGGCAACCCAATATATCGTGTTCAGCCGCCATGTGCCAGCCTACGGCAAGGGCATGCTTGAGGCCTTGAACACGATATATTGGGTTGCCGGGTCGTATGCTCGTCGAAGTATAGTTATTTTTGTCTCGTCTGTAGAATCTCTTGGGGCGTTTTGGCGCGAATCGTCAGGGCGTGCAGCTCGCCACTGGCGATCTCCTCGTTGAACAGGGTTAGAATTGAACGCTGTCGTTGCAGGCTCTTCATCTCGTTGAAGGCGGGGGTCGTGATATTGACCTCGAAGCTGCAGCTTTCGCCCGCCACGCTGATTTCCGCATCCGGGTAGATGCCTTTGATTCGATTGATCAGATCTTGTTCATTCATGATTCATATCTCGTAAGCAATATCATCTCATGTTTCCGTTGAGAAAAGTGGGTTAGGGCCGCGGAAAAAAAGATTTAACCCAAACTACTAGTCTTCTTGCCCGCCTTCTTTGTTGTAGCTTCGGTTACGTAGGCCCGGCTACGCGCCCTTCGCTACGCCTCGAAGGCAGGCAACAATCCGGCGCATTTTGGGTTAAATCTTTTTTTCCGCGGCCCTTAAGACCTGCCTGATCAGTCCCATCCTCAACGAGGTTGTTTGACAGCGCAAGTATCTTGGGGCAAGTTTCCCATACATTTACTAACCCGAAAAAGAGCATGGATATTCACCATAAACCGATTCAGCAACGTATTGAGTGGTTAATCGAGCACGCCAGCAGCCACTCGGCGATCTACAGCAGTCCGGGTAGCTGGCTTGCGCGCACACGCTATCTTGCAGAGCATCCGACCTCGATTGCAGTGCTCAAATGCATGGATGGCCGGATCAATATTCCGGTCGCCACCAATACCCCGCAGGGCATTATCCAGCCATTTCGCAATCTGGGGGGCATATTCGATCTGGGCTGGCCCCATCTCGGTGAGGTGTTGGCCGGCTATATTCAAGACGTCGTTACGGATGGCAGGCGGGCCATGGCGTTGATCACCTATCACTTCTCCAAGGGCGATCCACAGCGTGGGTGCGCCGGGTTCAATTACGATACAGAGGCGGCAAAGGCGCATACCTATCAGATCAAGCGGCAGGTGGAAGAGGTGTTTGGCGTCGATCACAAGACCGTCTATCCCATTGTGTGTGGTTTTGAGACCGACGAGGATGCCCTGATCCTGCACGGCACCACCGGCGAACAGTTGAACATGGCGGAAATCGGGTCGGACGACCGGGATATGCTTCCGCAGCGCCTGGAGGCCCTGTTCCCTGACATGTCAGGACAGATGCGCCAGGATCTGTTGCCGCTGATAGTCGGCAATCTCGATCATATCGAGGAGGCGCGGCAGATGGAGCGTGAACTGGATATCGTCCATCGTGAATGGATGATCTGCCTCGGTCGCGGTTTCGATTTTCTGCATACACCCAATCAGGCCCTGATCATCGGTCCCTACAGTCCGAGCCTTGCCGATCCGATCCTGAAAGCGGCGGGGATTATCGAAAGCAATATGCGTGCGGGGCGCATCCCCGACGACGGTTTCCTGTTGCTGGCTTCGGTTCCCTACCAGGATGTGGGGGTGGACCGGGCGAGGGCTGAGGTCAAATCAAGATTTCTCTGTGACTTTGCCGCCGATCAGATTCGTACAACCTATCCTGAACTGGCGCGAAGGATGTTTGTGAAAACCGCTGTGCTGAACTGGCAGTCACACGCCTTGGAAATGTTGTTTGAAAGTTGATTATATTTCTCAGCCTGGTTTTTGGCTCTTTCCCTGATCGAGCGGGTAACAGAAAGTACATGAACATGAATAGGCCGCAAATGGACGCCAATCACCGCAAAGGAGCGCAAATTTCTCAATGCTTCGGATTGATAACCAAATGCTTGCTTGTTAGCGGATCAAGTCGGTCTATGGGATAGTTCCCCGGATTCGCAGGCCCTAGTGTAACGTATAGATGGTGAAACCATTTGCGTTGAATTTGCGGTGATTGGCGTCCATTTGCGGCCAATTAACGTTTCTACCGATGGCCGGAATCGTCATATTTTGGTTTTCCCTCCCACTCGATGTGGTGAAGAACCGGTTTTTTTATCCGCAACTGGACGCGAATCAAACCCTTAAACTTGCGTTAGAATTAAACCAATTTGCGTTTATTCGCGTTCATTTGCGGACTTATATTTTGATTGAACATGCAAATTACTGCAGACGCGCCAGCCAAAGCATCGCGGTGGACTGGGTCAGATCGAGGACCAGGCCTGGAAACAGACCGAACACCAGCACCAGCAGTGAGAAGACCGCCATGGTGAGACGCTCCCGAGGACGCAGATCCTGTGCACTGCGGACCTGGCCATCCGTGATCGGTCCGTAAAAGCAGCGCCGGTAGCTGTTGAGCAGGTAGGCGGCGCCGAGAATCATCCCGAACAGTGCCGCCAAGCCTGCGCCGGTATGGGTCTGCAGGGCGCTGATCAGGATCAGGAGTTCGGCGGGGAATCCGCTGCTGCCGGGGATGCCGAGGGACGCCAGGCCCAGGAACATAAAGAAAGCGGCCAACAGCGGCATGGTCTGGGCGGCGCCGCCTAGATGGATCAGGTCGGTGGATCCCAGTCGATGGTGCAGATAGCCGGTAAGCAGGAACAGCCCGCCGGCGATGACCACAAAGTTGAGCAGTTGAAATATCGCGCCCTGCAGTCCCTGCAGGTTGAACGAGGCGACACCGAGGACCACCAGCCCGACATGGCTCATGGAAGCGTAGGCCAGCATGCGGCGCAGGTTGGTCTGATTGAGCGCTGCCAATGCACCGTAGATGATGCCGATCACACCCAGACCCGCCAGCAGCCAGTGCAGTTCCTGGGCGGCGGAGGGCGCAAGCGGGACGGCGAAACGGATCAGACCGTAGACGCCCAGTTTGAGCCCCACCAGCAGGGCGGCGACAGGCACCGGCCCTTCCAGGGCGACGATGGGCAACCAGGTATGGAGCGGGAACAGAGGGGTCTTGACCGCGAAACCGATCAGCAGGAACAGAAACACCACCATCTCCAGCCCTGCCGGCAGCGGTGTGTCGAGCAGGGTTTGGTAATCGAAGGAGAGGCCCGCGGGCGCTGTGGCGCCGATGATCTCAGCGTGATTGAAGGCGACCACGGCGATGGCGAGCAACAGCGGAATGCCGCCGGCGAGCATGAACAGGGTATATTTTGTGGCCGCATAACGTCGGTGCGGGCCTATGCCCCACAGGCTGATCAAAAAATAGAGTGGCGCCAGGGTGAGCTCCCAGAACAGGAAAAAGGCCAGGGCGTCGATCGTGATGAAGACGCCAAGGGTGGCGGTGGCAAACAGCAGCAACAGGCTGAAATAGACCCGTTGCAGGGTCTGTACATGGGTCCAGGAGGCCAGTGTCACGCCAATCATCAGCAGCAGGGTCAAGGGTAGGAAGGCCACCGAGATGCCGTCGACGCCAAAGCGAAAATGGGCATCCAGCGCCGGCATCCAGGGGTAGTGCTCCACGAATTGAAAGCCGGGGTTCTGCGGATCGAGAAGGAGCACCACGGCGATTGCGGGAAACAGCGCCAATACCAGCGTGATCAGGGTTGTGAGCCGTGCCTTGGGGACCGGCAGCAGCCAGATCGCGCTGGCGCCGATCAGCGGCAGCAAGAGGATGGTGGATAGCAGCGGCAGGTTGGAAATTGTTTCTGAATGACCCATTTTTCCGGCTTCTCAACGGGAGATGTAGATAGCGCTCAGGGCTGAGAGCGGCTTGTCGATCAGTGTGAGCCAGGGCTCGATGTAGAACCCCGCGCTCAGTAGCACAAGGATCAAGGCGCTGAGCACCAGGATCTCCGCCTTCGACACTGGGATGACCTGGAACGGTTGTCCGCCAGTGGGTCGCGGCGCCAGGAACGCGCGCTGGAAGGCCCATAGCAGAAAGCCTGCGGTGACCACGTTGCCCAGTGCAGAGGCAATGGTCACCAGCGCGCCGAATCGATGTATCGCGGACTCCAAAATCAAGTGGGCGGCGTCAAAGCCGGGGGTACCGGGCATGCCGATGATGGCGAGACCGCCGATGAGGAAGGCAATGCCGAGGAAAGGCAGGGTATCGAAAAGGCCGCCCAGGTTGCGCAGCAGGGTGGTATGGGTGCGGCGATAGAGCAGGCCGGTGGTGAACAGTAGCGCTGCAAGCGCCAATCCGAAGGTCGCCGAAAGGATAACGCTGCCCATGAAGGCGGCATGTTCGAGGCTGAAAATCCCCAGTACCAGGAGGCCGGTGTGAGATATCACCGCATAGGCGAGCAGTCGGCGCAGATTGTCCTGCATCATGGCGAGGAAGGCAGCGTAGAAGATCCCGCTCAGGGCGAATGCGGCGACGTAGTTATGCCATTCGATGACGGCTGTCGGCAGTAACGGCAGGATGAAGCGCAGCAATCCGTAGATGCCGATCTTGAGACCGAGCAATAGGGTCGGTGCTACGGCCACGTTGCCGTGTTCCGCGATCAGGGGTAGCCAGCCGTGCAGTGGAAACAGCGGTGTGCGGATGGCCAGGCCGTAAAACAGCAGAAAGAAAGCGACAGAGCGGAATGTCTCAGAGACAGGTGTCTGCGCAAGCATGATCAGGTCGAAACTCCAGCGCCCGTCGTGACTGTCCGAATAGTTCCAGCCCATGAGAAGCGCGCCGGCCAGAAGCAGCAGCACGCTCACGGACATGAACTGATAGAAGCGCCGCAGGGCGAGGTCCTTATCCGGCGAGTTGCCCCAGCGCCACAGCAGGTAACCGATCAACCCCAGTTGCAGCGCTGAGAGCAGCACGAACCAGAGCAGGTTGAGGGTGACGAACAGGCCCATCAGGCTGGCCTGCACACCGAAGACGACCCTGTAGAGGTGGTAGTAGGGCTTCAGTTCACGCACCGCCCCGTAGAGCGCCACCAACAGGGTCAACAGCCCCGTCAACAAGATGAAGATCACCGAAATGCCATCGACACCGGCATGGTAGGACAACCCTGACAGGATCGGGAGCGATTCGCTGAACTGCATGCCGTCGAGCCTGGTGTCGTAGTGTCGCCACAGGTCGATACTCACCAGCAGCTCCAGGAGTGCGGCGATGATGCCGGCCGGCACCAGCAGGTTGCTACGCCGTAGCGCCCATAAGAGAATGATCGAGGCGAGCGGAAGCAATTGCAGGACGGTCAGGATCGGATAGGCGATCTGGGTCGACCAGTGGAACTCTTCAATAGTCATCCTTTGCTCCTCACAGAATCACCACGAAGGTCGCCACAATCAGTACGATCAAATAGCGCGGTTCGGTAAGCAGCTGTTCGACGCGTTCCAGCAGGCCGCCGATGCGATGCAGATTCTTCAGCAAACCTTCGCCGCCACCGTGCAGCACCAGGTGTGATTCGAACCAGTAGAGCGCATTCGCCAGCCAGGTCATCGCCTTGCCTGCTACTCCAGTGCCATAGCCTGCGCTGGCCGAATCCGCGACGGCAGTGCGTTGTTTGAGCGCCTCCCACTGGCTCAGGGATGAGACACTGCGGGTGTAGGCGGGCAGGCCGACCACCCGGGTTATGACCTGTTCATCGAAATATTGAATATCCCGCGCCAGCGATACCGTCGGGCGCACCAGCAAGGCATCGCTGAGGGGGTCGACCCAAAAACGTTGTAAGGCAGCGCGATGCAGCCAGCGCCGGCGGGTGAGCCAGCCGGGCGCTCGGGGGGCGACCTCTCCAACCTGATGCATCAGCGCCGGTGAAGCGAGGAACTGGAATGTCCGCCAGATGGCATGGAGACCTAGGTGCCAGGCCGCGACAGTGAACCAGCCAAGTCCGCACCAGAGAAACATCCATCCCACCTGGGTGGTGGTGGCGAACATCAATGAGCTTTTAACGTCGGATTGGGTCATTCCCGCCAGCCAGCCATAGAGGATGGTCAATAGACCCAGGATGGCGATGGCGGCCATCACCACAGGGACCTGTTCGAGCAGCGGTCCGATGCGGATCAGCAACAGCACGCCAGCATGCACCATCAGTGCGCCATAGAAGATAGCGGAGGAGGGGGTGGGTCCCTCAAGGGCGCGTGCGATCCAGGGTGAGAAGGGCAGTTGAGCCGATTTCGCCAACGCCGCAATCACGAAGCCGCTGGCGACCACCCCTGCGGCCAGGGTCTCGATATTAGCCGCCTCGGCATGTATCTGCGGCCATTCGACGCCACCCAGCCAGAACATCGACAGGGCGATGCCGAGAATAAAGGCTACATCTCCCACGCGGTTGGTGATGAAGGCCCGGAGCGCGTTTTTTGTGGCTGTCGGGCGGTCGATGGCGTAGCCGATCAACAGATATGAAGTCGCCCCGGCGATCTCCCAACCGGCAAAGGCCAGCAACGCATTGCCTGCGATAACGATCAGCTCCATCGCCCCGGCGAATAGGCTCAGAAGCATGAAGATTCGCTGGAAGCCGCTCTCGCGATGCATATAGTTGACAGAGAACTTCAGCGTCAACAGGGCGATCAACGTCACAATCACCAGTATCGTCACTCCCATGGCGTCAAGGGTGAAACTGATCGGCATCACATATTCGCCGCTACTGAACCAGGATCCCATGACGATTTGGCCGGGCGCTCCTTGCCACAGAGCCGTGACCGCCAAGGCCAAGGCCAGAAGAAACGCGATGACGGCGGCCCCCAGGGCAACCCTCGAGGTCTGTTTTTCACCGCTTTCGCCACGATTGAGATGCAGCAGGTAGCCGATGCCGATCCATGCGGCAGCCAACCAGTGGACGACGGGAATCAACCAGGCGGTGTATTCAAGCATGGGCGGATCCCTCCTCAGCGGTTTCGATCAGCGCCGGGGACATCGGACCCATCGAACCGAGGCACCAGTCGGCTGAGCGCTTTACCACGGGAAGCGCGTCAGCGCTTGCCAGCCATGGCAACCAACCCCGGTCCGGGCTGAAGCGGTGTATTTCGCCGCTCTCCGGGTCGATGGCGGCGAGTTGTAACCAACCGTTGCCCACCAGCTCTTGAAGGGGGGGCTGTCTGCTATAGATCTGACTCAGGATATCTGTCTGCGCTTCGACGATGACCAGCAGGCGCATCGCCTCATGGATCTCGATCATCTGTCGCGGCAGGCCGGTGCGTAAGTCAGAGGCGGCGCCTTCCATCACCCCGAGGAAGCCTGTCACATTGTGGGTGACCTTGGAGCCGCAACCGTACTGCTCGTTATCCACGGTGGAGAAGTAATACTCCAGGCTGATCCCTGCGCCGACGGCGCCATTGGTCAAGAGATGGCGTTCTAGCACCTCTCCGCTGGGATCCTGGGTCGGATCGTATGAGATGAGAAACGCCCGCCGGTCGAAAAACGCCCCTCGACTGAGGGCGCGCCGACCAATGAATGCACAGGCATTGGTGGCATGGCCGAGTTCGGGCCGGGCCTGGGAGAAATCGACGGCGCGGCCGGCGACATGTCGAAAGGCGCGTTGTGGGGTCGGACGCGAGGGAGCAGAGGCGAAGCGGCGGCAGCGTTCCTGGGCGTGGAGTTGGCAGGCCCGGTCCAGTTCAGCCTGCAGCCTTTGCAGCGCCGGACGCTGATCCGCGGGCATCGCCTCGAGGTCGTACCAGGCTATCTCGTCGCTGCAGGTATCGTGCTCGGCCCCGACGAACCAGGTCTGCGGCGAAATGACGATCCCCCGGTCGGCCAGGATCGCCCGAACCTCGCGGCGGTTGGCCATTGCCGCGACCAGGCGCCCGTTAGGGCCGCTAAAGCGTCCGGCGCAGGCCCCGCAATTGTAGGCGGAGGCATGGGGATTGTTCTGGTTGCGCGAAGCATGCCCGACGATGGCCACGACCGGGGCGAAACCGGCAGTCAGACCGGTTCCCCTCAGCAGGGTTTCCACCCGGTCCGCCTGCTCTGGATCGGTGAATCCCAGGCGGGGTGATTCCGCTGTGGCCTCGCTGCTGTGATTGGGCGCGGTATAGTCGATCTGAGTCGCAAGCGGTTTTTCGAACGCCTGCCTGAGGCTGCTGAGCAGTCTGCCGGCAGTTCGCGGGGCGAGGATTTTACCCGCCAGCACAACAAGTGTGACCGGTGCGGCGGCCACTGCCAGCACGCCCGGCAGCACCAGTCCGCGACGAGTCGCCTGGAGAAAAAGTTCCCGGCCCCGCTGCAACAGATGGTGGCGTTTCCGGTGCAGGCTTGCAACGGCTTCATCCTCAGGGCGTGGCACTTCGCGCACCTCATGAGCCGGAATCACCGGTGCGGGCACCACCGGCGCCAGCGGCGTCACACCCCTGTCGTCGAGGCCGCGCCAGTTGTGCGGGACATTGAAGTGGGCGGCTGTGCCGAGTGTCTCCACTTCGGGAAAGATCTCCTCGAGGTGCCGGCGCAGGCCTTCCTCTCTGTCGTCCATGCAGAACACCAGTTGCGCCGCTGGCTGGGTGTCACGGTTGGTCCAGGCGCCACGTCCCCGATTTTGCGCCAGCGCCGTCAGGATCTCGTCCCGATAGTGTTTTTCATAGGCGCACAGCCAGAGATAGCCCATCCTGTCTTCGTTGAGCCGCTCGATGCACTCGAAGACGGCTTGGACCTGCTCGTAGGAGAGGGTGCGCAACTCAGCGCCGCACCAACCGAGTTGCTGGGTGATCTGAAACAGCGGCCAAGCCCCCTGGCAAAGGGTCGGTCGGCCGGTCGTTTCGACCATCCCGCTGCTCAGCCGCCAGGTCCAGATCAGTTGCGCCAGGTGTTGCCAGCGCGAGGTGCCGGCATCTGTCGCATACCCCGAGTCAGGGGCATGGACGGCACGCTGGGCGCGGCTGGCAAGATATTCGGGCAGGCGGCTGTTAAACAGGGCCTCGCGCACCGTGAATTCGTCCGGTTGATGGCGAAAATACCAGCGCAGCATGTCCAGGCTGGATTCGATACAGAAGTGGGTGGCGCACAGATTGTGCGCATGGATTCGCTCCAGCACCAGACGCACGGCCAGATAGTCGAGCATATCGACTCGCGCAGTGAGCGATTGGTAGTCTGGATGGTTGTGTCGCCACAGCACCATGCCTGACCAGCCCGGCAGTTCCAGGGCGAGGTGTTGCAGATAGCCCACCCAACGCTCCCGCGCCAGTCCCAACCGATGCAACTCACTGACAATGGTGTCGAGCGGGTCGTTATGCAGCAACTCCAGGTGCTGACGCCAACCCTCGATGCCATGCAGCTGCCAGTTCGGGTCATTGGCGGCATTCTCGCGCCAATAGGCGTAAAAACCCGCGTTGTCAAAGTCCGGCCGCCAGCTTGCGACACCCTGGTCGAGGAAGTTGGCGAGTTCCCTCACCAACCGCGGCCGGATCTGGTCCAGTAGGTCCTCTCCCGTCAGCCCGCGCAACAGATCCCTCAAGGTGTAGTCGTTGCCGACGCGTTCGAGCAGGCTTGACAGCCGCTCTTCCGCCGCCTGTTGCATGAGTTGGGTGGTGGTGTTGGGCGCATCTGTTCTGGTTTGCGCCTCGTCCAGCAGGTCGTGCAGCATGGTTTCCGCCTGCTCAGGGGCCAGGTCGAGCAGCTCTTCAGGGTGTGTCGGGTTGTGTTCAAGCTGCAATACCTCCAGGCAGGCATGCCAGAGATCATTGACCGCGGCGGCTTCCGATAGGTGCCCGCTGGCGCATGCCTTGTCGAGGAGTCGTGCGCGGGCCGTCTCAGGCAGATCGGAGCGAAGGGATTCCAGTACGTTGATCTCTTCGATCTGCCAGTTGAGCTGGCAACCTGAAACGGGCTGTAACGGCATGGTCAGCGCCGCCAGATAGATATCCCGACGCCTGAGCGCGCCAGTCGCGGTTTCGGCTACTACAGCCTCTGCCTGCAGCGCTGCATCTTCGTCGACGCTGGCGGCCAGGTCCACGATGGTGATGCGGCCGAGACGATGGAGCGCCTGGTACTTTTCCAACGGCAGGTAGCCCTTGGCTCCCGTCAGACGGCGGGCGGCGGCCAGGGCATCGGCAAAGGGGAGGTGCTGATAGCCATGCAGGGTGTTGTGATGGACGAAGTCCTTGATCGGCGCCTGACCGGGCAGGATATGTTCGAGGTGGCGAATCGCGTCTCTGATCTGTTGCCGGATATCTCCGCTGTCGGTGTGATGATCATTCATAGAACAGGGTCGAGAGCTGGGTTGCCGAGGCGTTCACCAGATTCAGCACCGGACTCGGCATAAAACCGAGGAGCAGGGTGCCGGCCGCCAATGTGCCGGCCGCGAGCAGTTCGACAGGCCGCAGATCCTGCACATCCTGCATACCCGGGCGAACCGGTCCGGTAAACAGTTGGCTGATGGTGCGGACCGCATAGGCGGCGCTGAGAATAACCCCGAGCGTCAGAAGCGCGGCCACCCAGCCCCAGCGGGCAAAGCCGCCGATCAGGGTATTGAGTTCCGCGACGAAGCCGGCTGTGCCCGGCAGGGAGACGGCAGCGATAAATGCCAGGGTGGTGAAAAAGGCGAATCTTGGCATGACCCGCACCAGCGAACTGTAGTGCATGATATCGCGGGTGTGGGTCCGCTCATAGAGCAGTCCGATCAACAGGAACAGCGAGCCTGCCACCAGGCCGTGGGCAACCATCTGCATCAAAGCCCCGTGCAACCCTGCCAGGTTGAGGGCGGCGATGCCGAGCAGGACAATGCCCATGTGGCTGACGGAGGAGTAGGCGATCATGGCTTTGAGATCGCTGTGTCGCCAAGCGAGCAGGCCGCCATAGATCAGGCTGACGAAAGCGAGGGTGGCGAGAAGGTCCTGCAGGACCATCACCGCGTCCGGCAACATGCCGGCGGCGCGGATCAGGCCGTAAGAACCCATCTTGAGCAGGATGCCGGATAACAGGATAGAGATCGGACTCGGGGCCTCGACATGGGCCAGGGGTAACCAGCCATGCAGCGGGAAGATCGGCATCTTCACGCCGAAGCCGATGAGAAAACCGAGAAAAATCAGTGTCTGGGTATGCTCCGGCAGGGTGCGCCCACTTTCCGCCATGGCGGCCATGGAGAAGGAGTGGCCAGGAACGGCGTCGAACAGGACCAGCAGGCTGATCAGCATGAACACCGAGCCACCCATGGTATAGAGCACGAAGTTGAGGGCAGCCCCATGCCGGTTTTTGCCCCCCCATCGGTCGATGAGAAAGAACAGGGGTATCAGCGTCAGTTCCCAAAAAACATAGAAAAGGGACCAGTCCTGGGCCATGAACACCCCCAGCATCGCGGATTCCAGCAGCAGAACCAGGATATAGTAACCCTTGACGCGTTTATCGACACTGGCGGAAGCCAGCAGGGCGACAAAGCTCAGCAGGGTGGCGAGCAGGATCATGGGGTAGGAGAAGCCGTCCAGGCCCAGGCTGAAAGAGGTGCCGAGCCGGGTATTCCATTCGGTTCGTTGCAGGAACTGCAGGCCGGCTTGGGTGTGATCGAATTGGTTCAGGTAGGCCCATGCCAATACCAGCGTGGCGCCCGATGCGAGCAGGGCGGTCGTGCGTATTGCCCGTCCAGCGTCACGGGGCAGAAAGGCAATGGCCAAAGCGCCTGCTAAAGGCGCTAGGAGCAGGTAACTCAAACTAGGCATGAAATCGTATTACTAGGCTCGAGACATTGTGCTGTACCGGCATCAGCTTCACTCCTTGCCGACGCCGATAGGGGATCGCAGTGGACAGTTCTCCCTGTCATAGGAGTCGCCCAACTGGTTCCAGACAAAATTCAGCGCCAATCCGATACGGGAGTAGAAGGTGGAATCGCCCATTTTATCCTTCAGGCCTGTCCTGCGTATGGTATCCATGAACTGCTTTTTCATGCGCGCGATGATAAGCGTGATGCCCTGCGCCTGGAGCCGCTCCCATAAATGGTGCAACACCTCTTCTCCGGTGGCGTCGATCTGATTGATGCCCTCGCCGTCGAGAATGATGTATTTCAGTTCCGGATTGGCCGCCACCACGCCGAGGATCTTGGTCTCGAAATAACCCGCGCTGGCGAAATAGAGCGAACCGTCGAAACGCACCACCGAGATAATGGGGCTGGTGGCCAGGTGGCGCACCCGGATGTCGCGCATGGTGCCGTCCTTATAGCGTGACAGTTGGGCGAAACGCGGGCGCATGGTGCGCCATAGGAAGAGTCCCAGGGAGAGTAGTACGCCGATAATGATGCCTTTGTCGAGATGAGGTGCGAACGCCAGGGTCAGAATGAAGGTGATTACCGCCACGACGGCGTCGTGGGGTTGCGCCTTCCAGGCATGGATGATGGGTTCGACCTTGATCAGATTGATCACCGCCATGATGATTACCGCGGCCAGGGTGGCTTGTGGCAGGTGGTACAAGAGCGGTGTCAGGAAAATCAATGTGATCGCCACCACCAGGCCGGTGACCACCGACGAGAAGCCGGTGAGCGCTCCTGCATTGATATTGACCGCCGAGCGGGAGAAGGAGCCGGATACCGGATAGCCGGAGAACATGCTCGCCACGACATTGGAGAGTCCCTGACCGATCAGCTCCTGATTGGCGTTCAGCCGCTGGCGGGTGCGGGCGGCCATCGCCTTGGCGATGGAGATTGCCTCCATGAAACCGATCAGTGAAATGGTGATCGCGGCGGGGATCAACTGCCACATGGTTTTCAGGTCGAAGGCCGGGATCGACAGGGCAGGCAACCCCTTCGGGATGTCACCGACCACCTTGCCGCCAGCCTCGCCGAAGCCGGCCAGCCAGGCAATCAAGGTGGTGACGACGACCGCGATCAGAACGCCGGGAAGCTGCGGCGCATAGCGGCGTACGCCCCACATGATGGCAAATGCCAGGGCTGCCATGCCGAGAGTGGCCCCGTGGGTACCGCCGACGGCGGCCAGAATGGTGTTCCAAACCGTCTCATAGTGGTGCGCCTCCCTGGCTACGGAAACGCCGAACACCTTGCCCAACTGTGAAGTGGCAATGATCAAGGCGCCCGCGTTGGTAAAGCCCACCACCACCGGATGGGAGAGAAAGTCCACCAGCACGCCGAGTTTGAACAGGCCGAGGAACATTTGGAAGACGCCGACCATGAACGCCAGGAGGAGGGCATAGGCCAGGTAGGTGTCGGGTGAGGTGGCAAGCGGCTCCAACGCCGCCGCCGTCATCAGCGACACCACCGCCACAGGGCCTGTCGCCAACTGCCGCGAGGAGCCGAAAAAGGCGGCGATCATCGGTGGCAGGAAGGAGGCGTACAGGCCGTAATAAACCGGTAGCCCGGCGAGTTGGGCATAGGCCATGGATTGGGGCACCAGCACCAGGGCAACAGTGATGCCGGCGATGATATCCGCCCGCACCGTGTCTTTGTTTTTTAGCTCTCCGAGCCAATCCAGGAACGGGATGAAGGCCTGTTTCCAGCCGGACATCAGACTCAGTACATGCTCCCACATAATCTTGCCCACCTGCGGAGTTAGGTGCTTACCGGTTGCTCAGTACGACTATTGGCGTGGCGAATTCGACAGGCAGCAGCGCCGTTGCGGGGTATCGCTGGCACAACCCACAGGTTGGTTTCACGGACGTATGGTCGAACTTCGTTAGTAAGCGGTTGATATAAACTACAGGTCTTAAGCCACTGCCCGTCGATGAACTACATTAATCGTTGTGCCGGTAATCTGCCATCCTGGACTTCGTTCCGGGGCGGTCGCTGGCCAAGCCTATATTAAAGACAGCTAATATTAAAGGATATTCATGAAAAAGGGAAGTGGCATGCGGGGTTCAAGCGACGTTTAATCCGGCTGAATTTAAAGAGCCGCACCTGGCCGCTAACAGCGATATGAAGGCGATCCCGTCTGTGTAGCGCTATTTTCTACATATTTCTTAACCGTCCGCCGGTCCAGCGCCGTTTGCTTAGCCACAGCTTCGTATGTCCCAGACTTTTTGTAAAGCATTCGACAATATCCGCTCAGCAGCTCTTGTGCAGAAAGCGCCCCTTGGGATGCCTGTTGCAGATAACCGGTTGAGTCTGTCGGAACCGCTCCCTGATAATGGCCGGTGAGGATGATTCTTCGAATCGCCTGCTCGAGTTCACGGACATTCCCCGGCCAGGGGTAGTCTTGTGGGAGTTCCGTGGAGAGGGTTTCAAGAATCCTGGCTTCGAAATCGCTGGTGGATTGCCCGGTCATGCGTGTCACCAGCAGCCTGACCAGTTGTTCCAATTCACCGGGTTTTTCCCGGATGCGGCATCTCAGCGGCGGTACCTCGATAATGTCTGACGACAGGCGGTAGAAGAAGTCGTCACGAAACCGTTTCTGTCTCCGCAGCGATTGTAAATCCTGGTTGGTGGCTGCGATCACTCGGCCTTCGAAGCGCTCTACGCTATGACTGCCTACCGGTGTGAAACTGCGTTCCTGGAGTACGTTCAGGAGTTTGATCTGCACCGGCGGCGTGAGTTCTCCGATTTCGTCAAGGAAAAGCGAGCCATGGGGGCTGCAACGTTCGAACAATCCCTTGTGGTTGTCGACGGCCCCGGTGAAAGCGCCCTTGCGGTGACCGAACAACTCCGATTCGATCAGCGTTTCGGGAAACTGGGAGAGGTTGGTGGCGATGAAGGTTTCATGGAAACTGTATTCAAAACGATGGGTTTGCGGATCGAAAGGGATCAGCCCGGAGCGGCCGATCGCGGCGGCGGCGGAGCCCTTGCCCGAGCCCGTCTCACCCAGCAGCAAGGTGGAAAAATCCTCCATCCTATTCCAGAAAAGATTGCCGTAGGCTCGAATATCGGCGGTAAATACGTTATTCCATAGCGCCCGCCGGAGTGCCTCCATCGAGGGACAATCCCCGACTAGGGCGTTTTCAATGAAATAGTAGGCGCGGCGTAGTTGGTAAAAAAGCGCGATGTAGCGCAGTGCCTCGTCCCGGGAAAATCCTCTCTTGTGCAGACTGCCGAGTAGTGTTTTGGCAAATCCCACACTGACCGGTTTGTCGCCGGCCAGGTTTTGTTTTTGAATCAGCTTGTCGAAGTCATCGAGGTGTCGGTGGTAGGTCTGAAAGAGAAAGGCATATTCCAATATCTGCCTATCCTGTATCCGGATTGAATCCAGGCGAACGATACCGTCGGATTCCAACACGCTAAGGCGTTGATCAACGATAGGTATCAATGCGTCATGACGGTTGACATCCTGGGTAGGGGGTTTGGCATCAAGATAGTCAGCCAGCAGGGAGTCGATCTCTCCTTTTTCACTACTGAAAGGATTGGAGAAGATAGTATCCGCGAGGAGTGAAAAGAACTTGCGTTCCGCCTCGGTCAATGTTCTCGTGCGCGCCATCTGACTTATTCCTCCACTGCTTTTCCTGAATTCTGTTTAGTATTAATCCGGTAACCAAACAGATTCACCTCTTGTTCTCTCTCTGGGCTGACTATTATCCACACTGGAGATAGTCATTTGTATGAACCGCAGGTACCACCACTATAATCCCGTCATTCTGGCGGATGCTGGAATCCAGAACCACCCCTATTCAAATTATCCGTTTGGATATCGTATTTACCTCGAACCCGCAGGTTCAGGTAGAAGCCACCTATGTGTAGCGGGATTATTTCGCTGGGAGCTTATGAACTTGGTAAAAAAGGCTCTTTAGCAAAATTTGTGAGTATTTCAAGACGATAATTGACTCTCGCAAAGCCGCCAAGCACGCAAAGAATCATTGAATTTATTCAACAACGTCTCACGGTTGGTTTGTTACCTTCCTGGCCACAAAACTCACTTCAGATCATATATTTGGTCGTTCACTTGCGCCGAGCCATACCCACGGATTTCCCTGAGGAGGCTAAAAAAAGGACGCCTGACAGGCGTCCTTTTCGGGATGGTTTTGCAAACTTATCAAGACTCCCACTCACGAATCTTTCCCGCGAATCCGTTCAGTCTTTGCTTCATGAGGGTGCCGAATTTCTCCACCACGGAGCCAGCCAGAATACTCAGGGTTCCCAAAGCGGCCAGGCTGCCCCAGCCGCCGAGATCGAATAGTAGGATGGCGTGCCAGATCTGAAAACCGAGTCCGGCCAGAAAGGCGATCAGCCCCAGGGCGAGCAAAAAACGCTTTTCCATGATGTAGCCGAAGGCAAGAATGGCTAGCCCGTTTCCCATGCAGAGTGCAGCGTTCGCAGCGCTGCCATATAGAGAGAGCGCAAGTAATGGCGCTGCGATGAGCGTCAGGGCTGCAATCTGGCGATAGGTGATACGGGAACTGCTGGCGCGCAATGAGAGTTCAATGGTCAGTCCGGCCAGAGTATAGGCAAACAGATGAATTGCGGTGGTTGTCTCGACTCCCCAATGCTCGACTGCCAGGCTTGCGATTGACAGCGCGATCCCGACGCCGGCAACCAAGGAGAGGTGTTCTATCCATTGACGCCATACCTGCTGCCTGGTAAGCGTCTGCGCCAAGATACGCAGTAGCGCCCAAGTCATAACGAACAGAATCAGTATCAGGAAGGTACTGATGCTATACAGCCAAAGCGTGCGTCCGAGGATCAGGCCTACAGGGATCCAGACCAGCAGTTTGGCAATCCGGCCTTCGAAGGTTTTCAAGCCGGGATTGGCCCGGATAGCGACCAGAGTGGCGTATGCAAGCGCCGGGACCAGTATCAAGAGTAACCAGGCAATATTGTCGGCGCTGCGAACCGGTATCAGCAGGGCAGCGTTTGCCAACAGGGAGAATGCGGCTAAGCGTAGCGCCGAACGTCGCGCCAGGACCAAAAAACCGAGCCAGCTGACAATCATTGCCACCACTACGCCGGCAATCAGCGGTATCGCCAGCGGGACGCTGTCGGCGATATGCCAGAAAGCGAACTCGGGATAGCTTGCACTGAGATTATCCAGTGGGTGCCAGGTGTAGACAAAGGCTCCGAGGATGGTGAAATTTATCGGAATCGCGGTTAATGCCAGCATGAGAAAAGTACGCGCACCCTTGGCTTCCCCGAGGATCCTGCCACTGGCAAAGCCTGTGAACGCGAGGATGGCGTTAAAACCCAACAACATCCAGTAGCGCTGCAGGTCATTGCCGCTGTCCCAGTGTTGGAACAGGAATATCGACAAGGCGGCTATCAACACCATGCTTCCGGCGCCGCGTAGCAATACCGGCAGTGTCAGCAGGGATTGCAGCGAAAAGCCGCTGCGTTGCGGCTCTGCTTCGGCGATTTCAACCGTTGTCTGTCGCCGTTCAGTCATCGTTCTTCCCCTGTTCCGTCAATTGGTGGAGTTCGGCAAGCAGTTGATCCCGCTCTTCCGCTACCACAAAACCCTGTTCCAGGCTGTCGGGGCCGACTTCCGATTCCATGCCCAGTTCATGCTCCATGACCCGGGTCTCCCAGCGTTCGAACGCCGCTTCCGAATCGATAACACCACGATCCTCGAACTTCGCCAGGGTCGTCGAGGCCTCGGCCACGGATTCTCTGGCCCTGAGGGTGTTTCGGTTGCGAATCATCTCTTGCAGGCGTGTTTCGGCCTGTCTCACCTGTTCTTCCAATTTGGTTTGCGCAGCCTGATGGCGTTTGACGACCTGCTCAGTGTCCAGGATCTGTTGTTGGCAGGCTTTACGTCGCTGCAGACAGGCGAGCGCCTTTTCCTCATCCTGTTCGGCCATGCCTTGCGCGCGTTGCAGCCAACGCGCCTCATCTTTACCGAGTTGCTGAAGGCGCTCCTCCAGTTGTTCTCCCTCCCTCTGTAACCGACCCATCCGCACTTTTGCGCGTGCGGTGCTCTGGCGGGCGTCATGGATCGCGGCCTCGATAACCGCATCATGGTTTTCAATATCCCCCACCCATTTGTCGACGGTTGCTGAAAGTGTTGCCGATAGGCGTTTAATGACGGACATGCTCATCTCCTTTGTTTGTTTATGAGATAACTTCTCTAAACAAATTTGATGCCAGCATGTCGAATTTAAAATTATAACAATAAAAACAATAAGTTAAATTTTTGTCATAATGTTTGTGAGATCTTCTATGTTTCTTTGCTGCTCAAAAAATGTACCAGCCTAGACAAAATATGCTCAATCACTGCTGAAAGAGTTTCAGAGGAGCGGCAGTGATGTGCAACAGGCAGTATGCGCTGAGCCGGTTGACTGCAATTTTCTGAAACAGGATCAGGTGCGGGGTAGGTCCGCGGCGGCATCTGAATGGCCACTGCTGAGGCGTTCCTCATCGTTCTCATCATGGAGTCTTCCAAGCAGATTGAAATCATCCAGGATGCAGTAGACTGAGGGGACCAGAAACAAGGCGACCAGGGTGGCGGCGGTCAGTCCAAAGGCGATGCTGGCCGCAAGGGGGATGAGGATCTGGGCCTGCAGGCTTTTTTCCAACAACAGTGGCGTCAATCCGGCAATGGTGCTGATGGATGTCAGTAGAATAGGTCTGAAACGGGCGCGGGCAGCCTGCTTGGCGGCAACCGCAACCGCAATGCCGCTGGCGCGGGCGTCCCGGATAAACACCACCAACAGAATAGAGTCATTGACCACGACGCCGAACAGGGAGGCCATGCCGACGATGCTGGGCATGGTCAGATCCAGGCCCAGGGCCATATGACCGAATATCACCCCGATCAATGCCGAGGGAATCACGACCATCACCGTCAGCGGCGCCATATAGCCCTTGAACTGAAGCGCCAATAACATATAGACACCAATCAGACCGAGCAGCACATTACGTACGATCGATTGGCCGGTTTTCGCAGACTCTTTACTCTCTCCCTGTACGTCGTACTGAATATCGGGGTAGCGTTTGAGCAAGTCCGGAATGAATGTGGCATTTGCCAGACCGAGCAATTCCTGGGCATTGACCTGACTGCGGTCCACGTCTCCCTGTATCGTGACGGCGCGCTGTCGGTTGACGCGATTGATGCGCGCCCAGCCTCGGACTTCGTCGATATCAGCAACGGTTGAGAGGGGGATCAGTGAGCCGTTCGGACCGGTGATGCTCAGGTTGTAGAGGTCTTCCGCATCCATACGATCGTTTGCGGTGAGCCTTAGATTCACTTCATAGGTTTCAGGGCCAACCGGAAACTCATCGATCTTTATGCCCTGATAGGCTGCCCTCACCTGTTCGGCGACACGCTGCGCATCGAGTCCCAAGACACCGGCGCCGGGTTTGAGGTGGAGCCGGAACTCCCGCTTGCCGGGGCGCAGATCATCGCTCAGGTCGTTCACCCCCTGGTAGCTGTTGAGCCAGTTCTGCAGCTCGTTCGAGGCCATCTTCAGGCGGTCCAGATCATAGCCCAGCAGACGCAGGTCGATGGGGCGGCCACCGGGACCAAAGGCAGGTTCCGTAAACTTGACCGAGATGACATCACTCAGCATGCCGGTCTCTTCCCGCCAGCGGTTGATCACATCATCCAGCTTGGTGTTACGGATTTCGGCACTGAGCAGATCCGCAACCACGCGGGCCACATGGGGACCCGTTTCATAGGCATCCGGATTTTGACCATAGATGACGATGATGTTCCGCACCAGTGGCTGGGCTTCGGGCTGATCCGGCATGAAGGCCTGGTTGGTGCGATTCAGCGCCTGGGTGATCTGTTCGACGGTCGTCTCCGTCTGAGCCAGGGGTGTTCCTTGCGGCAACAGAACACGGGCTTCGAGCACGTCGCCGTCCAGGTCGGGGAAACCGACGAACTTCAGTTTGCCTCCAACCGGCATGGCAATGGAGAAGACCAGCAGCATCAGCACAATGCCGAGGGTCAGATAACGATACTCCACGGCCCGATCGAGGAGGGGGCCAAACCAGTTTTCACGCAACCCTGCAAAGCGCCTTTCAAACCCTTGACGAAACCGGGAGGGTTGTTTCTGTTTCATGTGGGCCAAAGAGTGGCCCAAATGGTGGGGCAGGATCAGGAAGGCCTCAAACAGGCTGACACTGATCACAATGATCAGCACGATCGGCATGATGCGAAGTATTTGGCCGATGTCGCCCGTGATAAAGGCCAAAGAACCGAATACCATCAAGGTGGTGGCGAAGGATGAGGCGATTCCCGGCAACACCTGACGAACACCGGAAATGGCCGCGTGCAGGGGGGTATCCCCCTTCGCCATGCGTGAAGCGATGTTTTCAGCAATCACGATGGCATCGTCCATCAACAGACCGATGCCGATCAGCAGGCCGACCATGGAGATCATATTGATGGTGACACCGACCATCGGCAGCACGAACAGCGCCCCCAGGAAGGAGACCGGCAGGCCCATGGTGACCCAGAAGCTGTAACGAAAACTGAAGAACAGCCAGAGCACCATGAACACCGCCAGCAATCCCTGCGCGCCATTGCGCACCAGCATGTCGAGCCGGTCTTGCACCACCGAGGCCCGGTCCTGGGTGAGGGTCAGTCGTATGCCCTGGGGGGCATGTTGATTCTCCTTTTCAACGAAGCGCTGAACGCTAGCGAGGACGTTGAGGATGTCTTGTGAGCGTGTCTTGGCAATATTCAACACGGCCGCGCGTTGATCGTTAAAGGTGATCTTCTCTTCATCCCGGTCGAAGCGGTCTGTAATCGCTGCGATGTCACCCAGACGAATGGTCGCACCGCTACTGCTCGAGATCACCGCGAGGTCATGGAACTCGTCCACACGCTTACGCTGATCGTCGAAGCGGATCAGAATATCTTCCCGATCACCCTCGAGACGCCCGGCTGGGGTGCTTACGCTGTGACGTCCCACCGCATTCGCAATGTCACTCGCCGACAAGCCGAACTGGCGCAATCGCCAATCCGGGATCTCGATGCGTATATGGTGGTCTGAGAAGCCGTTGATGGTGACCTCGGCAACATCCTCCCGGGTCAACAGGAGGGATTTCAGATTTTCCGCATAGGCTTTCAGAGCCACCGGATCTTCCGGACCTGTCACGGCGATGGAGATGACCGGTTCGGTGCGCCCCAACTCCTTGATCACCGGAAGTTCCGTCTGATCGGGAAAGTCATCGATGGCGTCGATCTCAGCATTGACGTCATCGAGGAAGCGCGCCATGTTGGCGCCTTCGGTCATTACCGCGGTGGCGACCCCGACGCCCTCCCTGGATTCACAGCGCATTTCGTCCAGATCGCTGATGCCTTCAAGGGCATCCTCCAGGCGACGGCAGACCGCATCTTCCACATCGTCTGCCGTGGCGCCTTTGTAGACAACGCTGATCTCCACTTCATCATTTTGAATTTCAGGCAGGGTTTCACGTTGCAGACCGGGCAGGGCGGTTAGGCCCAGCAGCATGATCGACGCCATCAGGAGATTCGCGGCGGTGGGGTGACGGGCGAACCAGTCGATCATAGCTTACCCCTTGCTGCATTCTTTATGGCCTGCGCCATTGCTTCATCCGGTATGGTTTGCAGCAGCATGCCACTGACCGCCGGCACCAGATCGGACACCACGACCTTTTGACCGGCCTCGACACCCTTTGCGACAATACTGATCTCACCCTGGCTGAAGAGAATCTCTACCGGTTGGCGGCGTAACCGGTTCTGCTCATCGGCCAGGTAGACAACCCCGTCTCTGATGGCTGAGCGGGGCAGCACGATGCGCTCCGGTTGCGGTTTGCCCTGTAGGTTCACCTGGACAAACATCCCTTTCGAGAGGGGAGGCCTGAGGCCCGGTATGACCTTCTCGAAGGGCTTGTCGACAGCGACAACCACGCCCATGGTGCGGGTCTCCGGGTCCACATTGTCGCTGAAGCGTACAAACTCCGCCTCCCATTCAGCGATCGTCGTTCCCATGTCGAGGCGGACCCTTGGTTGAAACGCCACGAACTGGGCCAGATTGCCTTCCAGGATATCTGCGGTGATAGCTGTCTTCTCCCGTCCAATGAAGAGACGCCGTAATGAGGACATGGGAAATCTTGCGATGACCTCGACACGGTCGACGGCGTCGCCCTCCAGCAACATTTCGCCTTTACCCACAAACTGATCGACCTCTATCCCCATATTGGCGACACGCAAATTAAAGGGGGCGTATACACTGGTGTTTTGCAGATCGCGCCCGGCCTGGGTCTGTTTTGCCTCAAGCACCTTGCGCTTAGTGGGTATCAGCGCCAGGCTGTTGGTTACATTTTGGACCGCGTTTCGACTGTTGAGCAGGTTTCGCTCGGCATCGTCCACATCGCTTTGCGACGCCGTGCCCTTGGCCGCCAGCTTGGTAATGCGTTCGAATTCTCGCTGAGCGATTTTCTGGCTACGCTGTTCAATGGACAGGGAGGCCTCGGCATTGGCCTGCTCAACCTCGAGTTCAGCCAGTTCGGCCTCTGCCTGCGCCAGATTGAGCGCATAGTCAGCCGGATCGATCCTCAACAACAGACTGCCTTGACTGATGATCTCCCCGTCTCTCAACCGGGGGTGGAGTTCGACGATTCGGCCGGAAACCTCAGCGACGGCGGACCAGACGCGAGCGGGCTGGATTGAGCCGTAGCCTTCAGCCACGGGTATCAGTTCCAGCTGGGGCGTTTCGATAATGCGCACCAGCTTGGTGGGTTCTCCCCTTTCAGCCTTGACAGGGGACTGCTTGTTGCCGGCCATCAGCATTAACACCAGAATGCCCAGCGCAACAGGGGGCAATATCAGCAGTTTTCGCCAATGTGGATGTTTGTTAAGCATCGTGGGGGATATCCGTATTGATTGAATCGGGCGTGGTATTGAGAATAGCCATATAGTAATGCCGCAATTGACGCTTGACGGCCTCAAGGTTTGCCGCATCGAAAGCAGGCGTACCCATGCGCCGCAGAAAAGTGGTCCGACCGATACGGAATATCATCGTTTGCCCGATCAGGGCGTGGACCATGATAATGACCGCTTGATCCGTTGCCTGTAGTCCACGATAGCGGGCAACCAATCGGGCAAGAGTGCCATGCATCGGGGCCAGGAGTTTGTCATAGAGAATTTCAAAGGCGTCGGTGGGCTGACTTTGCTCTCGGAAGATGATGCCGGGCGCATGCTTGCCCACTTCGCCGAGCAGCATGTTCTCGAGAAAATGCAGCAGAAAGCGACACAGTGACTCAGCGCACTGATGGGGGGATGCGACTTCTGCATGCTGGCGAATCTGTTCCAATTGCTCGGCCATGCCTGCGTGGAGTCTATCCGCCAGATAGGCCACGGTGGCGAGATAGAGGCCCTTTTTGCCCCCGAAGTGATAGGAGATGGCGGAGATATTGGCCTCTGCTTTTTCCACGATCTCACGAGTGCTGACCCCGTCGTAATCCCGGTTGCCAAAGGCTTGCAGGGCGGCCTCCAACAAACGGTCTCGGGTCTCGATCCGGGCGTGTGTGTTGCTGACGGGCATATCAACGATGGCTATTGTGGATGATCGGTCGCTGATTTTAGTTCAAACGTTCGATTGAGTCAAACGTTTGTTTTAATTCAATCTAGATGAAAAGAAACTCTCGCCAAGCCCGCAAAGGGTCCTTGGGCAATGTCTTCTTGGCGCACTTTGCGAGCTTGGCGAGAGAAATTTTGCTTTCCCGACCAGTTGAGGAAAACAAGGATTCAAGGCGTAGGGTGCGGCCCAGCCGCACCGTGTTAAAACAGGATGGCAGCGTGCAGGCGCGGAAAAGCGAGAACAAGTCCTAGTGTAGGACACTACACTAGTGTGGTGTAACGTATAAACTGCACCAATCAGAGGCCCGTCAATGCCTCAAGACCAGGCGCAACGCGCAGGCAATGGCAGCGCCCTTGTCAAGCGCTGCAACGCAGAATTGAGGCATTGACGGGCCTCCCTTCGGGCGAGACGCTAAGCCGTCATCTGCGTTGTTGCGTTGCTTGGAAAGGGCGCGCCATTCCCGGCGCAACGCGCCTAGCAGCTAACGGCTTAGCGTCTCGCTGATGGGTACAGTTTATACGTTACACCACACTAGCACAGCCCTCTCTCCGGCAATGATAAACCGACGCTTCAGGACTGGACTTGGTGCTATGGGTCTGCTAAAGCTTGCACGGCAATGACTTTGAAAGAAACCAGCCAGCCATCCCCGGAAAGAGAGCATACGCGAACCGGGTTATCCAAGGAATCGCTGAAACGCGCCTTTAAGGATAATCTGTTCTATGTTCAGGCGCGATTCCAGGATGTTGCCACCCCCCACGACCTGTATATGGCGGCGGCTTACACCGTGCGTGATCGGATGTTCGAACGCTGGATCAAGAGCGCACAGACCTATCAGGAGCACAATGCCCGCACCGTCTGCTATTTGTCGGCCGAATACCTGCTGGGCCCGCATCTGGGCAACAATCTGATCAATCTCGGCATTATGGACAACGCTTGCCAGGCCGCCGAGGAGATGGGGCTGGATATGGAGAATATCCTGGCCCAGGAAGAGGAGCCGGGATTGGGCAACGGCGGCCTGGGAAGACTCGCCGCCTGCTACATGGACTCCCTCTCCACCTTGCAGATTCCCGCCATCGGCTACGGCATCCGCTATGAGTTTGGGATCTTCGATCAGGAGATCCACGACGGCTGGCAAGTGGAGATCTCCGATCTGTGGCTGCGCAACGGCAATCCCTGGGAGATCCCCCGCCCCAAGCTGCGCTACCCGGTGAAGTTCGGCGGCAGCGTGGAGCGCCACACGGAAGAGCACGGCCAGCAGCGCATCTGCTGGCTGCCCGACATCGAGGTCAACGGGGTCGCCTACGATACGCCGATCCTGGGTTTCGGCGTCGATAACGCCAATCTGCTGCGCCTGTGGCATGCCGAGGCCTCCCAGTCATTCGACTTTCACACCTTTCATCACGGCAACTACTATGGGGCGGTGAATGCCAAGATAGCGGCAGAGAGCATTACCAAGGTGCTCTATCCCAATGATGAGCCCGAGGTAGGCAAGGAGCTCCGTCTCAAGCAGCAGTACTTTTTCGTCTCCTGCTCTTTGCAGGATATGATCCGGCTCTGTCTGAAGAACGCTCCCGGCCATGCCGGGCTGGAGGATTTTCATAACAAATTCACCGCCCAGCTCAACGATACCCATCCCGCCATCGCCGTAGCCGAGTTGATGCGGCTGTTGATGGACGATCATCAAATGGCGTGGCAGTCAGCCTGGCGCATCACCCGCCATACCTTTGCCTACACCAATCACACCCTGTTGCCGGAGGCGCTGGAGTGCTGGTCGTTGGAGCTGTTTCGGCGCCTGTTGCCCCGTCACCTGGAGATCATCTATGAGATCAATCACCACTTCCTAGACCAGGTGCGGATGCGATTCCCCTGGGACCATGAACGCATCAACCGCATGTCGCTGATCGGCGAGGAGCAGCCGCGCACCGTGCGGATGGCCAATCTGGCCAGCGTGGGCAGCTATGCGGTAAACGGGGTGGCGGCGATGCACTCTGAACTGGTCAAGAGCACTATCCTGAAGGATTTCTACGAATTGTGGCCAGACAAGTTCCACAATGTGACCAACGGCATCACGCCAAGGCGTTTCGTCCAGTTGAGCAATCCAGGGCTGAATGCCATTCTCCACGAGCTCGCGGGCCCCGAATGGGCGAAAGACCTGGACAATCTCAGGCGTTTGGAGCCGCTGGCGGACGACGCAGGCTTCCAGGATCGCTGGCGGGGGATGAAGCTGGCCGCCAAGGAGTGCTTGGCGAAACGCATCATGACGGCCACCGGGGTGAAGGTGAATCCCCGCTCCCTGTTCGATATCCAGGTGAAGAGGATCCATGAATACAAGCGCCAGCATCTGAATGTGCTGCACATTATCTCGCTCTACAACCGGATTAAGCAGAACCCTAATCTGGAGCTGCATCCCCGCACCTTCGTATTCGGCGGCAAGGCGGCGCCGGGTTATGCAATGGCCAAGCTGATCATCAAGCTGATCAACTCGGTGGCCGAGATCATCAACAACGATCCGCAGATCAATGAGCACCTGCGGGTGGTGTTCTACCCTGACTTCAATGTCAAGAACGCTGAACCCATCTATCCGGCGGCGGATCTGTCGGAGCAGATCTCCACGGCCGGGAAAGAGGCCTCGGGCACCGGCAATATGAAATTCTCAATGAACGGGGCGCTGACTATCGGCACCCTAGACGGCGCCAATGTGGAGATCCGCGAGGAGGTGGGCCATGAGAACTTTTTCTGTTTCGGTCTGACCGAGGAGCAGGTGGCGGAGACATCGCGGAACGGCTATCGCCCCTGGGATCTCTACCAAGACAATCCGCAATTGCATGAGACCATCGCCCTGATCAATGCCGGCGTGTTCTCTCATGGGGACAGGGAGCTGTTTCGGCCTCTGACTGACAATCTGATCAATCACGATCCGTTTCTGGTGTTGGCGGACTATCAATCCTATGTGGATCGCCAGAATGAGGTAAACCAGACCTTCCTCGATCCGTCTCGCTGGAACCGGATGTCGATCCTGAACGTTGCGCGGATGGGTAAGTTCTCTTCTGACCGCTCGATTCGAGAGTATTGCGAAAAGATCTGGAAGGTGAAGCCGGTCAAGGTCGAGGTTACCAACCTGAACCATGACAAGGTCTCGTTCAGCTAACCGCAGGGCGGGTAGGGTACGGCCCAGCCGCACGCTTGAAGCGTGTCGCGTCAAACAGCAAGACGGTTGTCGTCGCCGTAAGTTATCGCCATGGCGTGTGGATCTGGAGGCCCCATTCGGTGCGGCTGGGCCGCACCCTACCGTGGCTGCGAAAACCTCCCGATGTCTGCTATTGAGATTTTTGAGGGAAAACGGTCAGCGCGCCTGCATACAATATCAGCGCACAGAGAATGACTGCGCTAAAGCCGAAATGGATGGCGATCAGGGTGGCGGTCCCGGCGCTGATTACCGAAGCGTAGCCGTTGACCCCCCATGCCCAGGGAATCAGATCGGCGGCCTGCTGTTTCATGGAGGCGATGGCCAGGGGAAAAGGCATGCCCATGAAAAAGGCCAGTGGGGCGATGAGGAGTATCGAAATAATCATCTTCAACGCCATCGGAATATGACCGAGGAGATTGAACAGAGGCCCCAGCAAAAATAGATAACCGACGCCCAACAGGATGATGGCTGTGACGGCCTGGGCGGCGATCCGCTTCTGGGCGTATCTGCCCGATAGCCTTTCGCAGGTCAGGCTCCCTAAGCCGGCAAAGATCAGAAAAGCGGTCAACGACATTGAAATGGCATAGATGGGATGGTGCAAAAACAGCAGAAATCTTTGTATGACGGCGATCTCGATAAACAGGAACGCCAGCCCGATGGCGAAAAAATAGAGCAGCACAAGCCAACGGCTGACGCCGGGTCCCGAAGCAGCCGTTTCATGAACGGTGAAGCGCAAGGGCAGGATAATCAATAAGGCGCTGAGTACGGCCGTCAGGCCCAGGGTAAGGACGAGGACGATGTAGCCCCATTCGATCAGCGGCATGCCGCCGCTGTCGCGCAGCCTGAAGGCCTCGACGAAACTTTCCCATTTAAAGAAATGGTGAAAATAGGGACGGTCATCCGTGGCGGGGCGGAGATTGAATTTATAGCTGTCGATGAGCGCTTCCAGCCGATTCGAGACGATCTGCCGGCCTGCCCGGTAGAAGACGGGTTCGCTCAACAGGTTGTAGCGATTGGCCTGCGCCTCTGTGAGCCGATGGGTATAGGCCTGATCGAATAGACGCTGTTGACAGAATCTATCGACCCGGTCCAGCTCAGGGTCGGAGAAGAGGCCGTTCTTGATCAGCAGCGTGCCGGTCTGCCAATTGCGGATCAGCACCAGGCGTCTGTCGATGTCGCTCTCATGCAACGACGCCAGGGCCTGGTAGGCGGTGGCGAAGAGCTTGAGCATGTCCCTGGGCGGCGTCTTGATCCAGCGGGTTATGGAGAGATAGCCGTCGGGGGCAAGGCGGGAGAGATAGAGCTGCAGCGCCTCGCGGGTATAGAGATAGCTCTCGTTGAGCGCATACAGGCCCGATGAGGAGGCATTCGCCGCATCGATCAGGGCGATTTGAATCACGTCGTATCGCTGCTGAGTGCTGCTGAGAAAGTCGCGGGCCTCCGCAATCCGCACCCTGGTATGGGGATTGTCATAGACCGTTCCCGCGAACGCCTTATAGTCATTGTTCAGCAGATCGATAAGTTGTGGATTGAGTTCGAGGGCGTCCACTGACGGCGTCTGGTGGTATCGTGCCAGCAACAGGTCCGAGCCTGTCCCGCTTCCGATCACCAGCAGCCTGGACGGCGGCCGCAAGTGATAGGCCAGGGCCGAGGTGGTCTGATCGAGATAGCCCAGGGACTCCGTTGCATCGGGGTAGCGGGTGATGGCCGACAGATTGTCCGCATCGGTGAACAGGCCCAGTTGTTCAAGGGGTTCGGTGGTGTTTGCAAGGCTCAAGCCCGGCGCATGACGAAGCGGCATCTCCTCGCTGGCCACGACGGTGAGCTGTCCCAATGGCGATGCGTATTGATCGAGGATGCGCGCGCCCTTGACCTGTAGGGTCTGCATCAACCCTTTATAAGGTGAGTAGATCAATGAGATGTAGGGCGAACCGGCGAGCAGGATGACTGCTAATGCCGCCGTAGCGGCAAACAGGGATCGCCTGGAGCTGAGTTTTAGCTCCGCTGCCGAAACTGCGGCCGCGGCAACCCCGGTCAGGCTGATGACAGGCAGGATCTTTTCCGGCATCAGCAGATGCATGACAAAGATAATGGCAACCGCGCCGAGGCCGGCGCCGAGCAGGTCGGCCGCGTAGATCCTGGAGACCCGCAGGCCGGGAAAGACCATGAAGGTCATACAGATCGCCCCGGCGGCGAAGGCGAAGGGCAAGGCAAGCAGCAGGAAGATCAATACCAGATTGACGATCTGGCGATAGTCCCAGAATAGCTCCTCGATATTGAAGCTGAGGGACTGGGCCGCGAGAAACGCCCCGAGGGAGGAGAGGGCAAAGAGCAGGATAGCGAGGGGATAGAGCCGGGTGTAGTGGCGGACCACGGCCGACTGCGCGGGATAGAGCAGACTGCCGCTGATGCCGTAACCCAGCAGCGCTAGCGCGATCACCATATAGGCGAAATGGTGCCACTGGATAATGGAGAAGAGGCGCATCAGCAGGATCTCATAGGCCAACGCCGAGGCTGATAGGATGGCGATGGAGAGATAAGGCGGTCGCTGGGTCATGGCGTTTCTCAAACTCCACTGTTAATTTTGAATTATGAATGTTGAATTTTGAATTGTCGGTGTGCGCTATGCGCACGTTTTTTTAATATGGCTCTTCCCCTGATCGGGTGGGTAGCTCATGCAAATCATTATTCAACTCAAAGCTGATTGTCCGCGAATGAACGCCAATTAACGCAAATGCAAATAATCCATCTGTACCTTGCCTTGATGGTTTTCAATCGCGGCGAAAGGAGACTCTCGCCAAGTCGGCAAAGCCTCTTCCGGCCTTGCATGCTTGGCGAGAGAAATTTCGCCGCATGACCCCAGCGGGTTAGCGGAACCACGGCATGAGGCCATTCACAGCGAATTTGCGTTTATTCGCGTTCATTTGCGGACAAATCCCGCTTGATATGAGTTGATGCGCATGATTTTCTTACCCACCCGAATAGGGGAAAAGCCTTTAATATTAAAAAAGTCGCGAGCGAAGCGAGCACCGACAATTCAAAATTCAACATTCATAATTCAAAATTATTACCGCCTTCGGCGTTAATGCTCTCCGGTGAGCGGTACGAATCTGACCGGGAGTATCTGGCGGACGGTGATCGCCTCGTCAGGGGCTTTGTCGACCAGCAGCAACTGCTGGGTCATGAAGCGGCTGCCTACCGGTATGATCATCTTGCCGCCGGGCTTCAACTGTTTGATCAGGGGTGGCGGGATATGGCTTGCGGCGGCGGTGACGATAATGATGTCAAAGGGCGCATGTTTCTCCCAGCCGTGGTAGCCGTCGGCGATGTCGACTTCGATATTGTGGTAACCAAGGTCTTTAAGGCGTTCCCGAGCCTGTTCGCCCAGGGGCTCGACGATCTCCATGGAAAAGACCTGTTTCACCAGCCGCGACAGGATGGCCGCCTGGTAGCCTGAGCCGGTGCCGATCTCCAGCGCCCGGTGATCCTGTTGCGGGGCGATCAGATCGGTCATGATCGCCACAATATAGGGTTGGGAGATGGTCTGGCCGTGACCGATGGGCAGCGGACGGTTCTCATAGGCCTGATCGCGGCTGTCGACCGGGACGAACCGGTGGCGCGGCACCTCGGCAAGCGCCTCCATGACCCGCATATCGAGCCGTGACTTGTCGAGATAGAGGCTGGTCTCCCGCACATCCTGTTCGATCAGCTGTACCATCCGCGCTCTGGCGGCGCTGTAGCCGTCGGCGGCGCCTTTCGCCGATGCGCCGATGCCGATGAGGAGAGTGAGCGCAACCCAGTTGACAAGCTTTCTCATAGACATGCCGGTTTCTCCCTTTGCTGCTTACAATATAGAATATCGACGGGAAATAAGAATTGAGAGGGGTGGCGGCCGAGACTATGATTACAAGAAATGACAGACATGCTTCCATCTCATGAGTGACCGGAATCCCGATATTCATCCCTCCTTTGCTTCCTATCTGAAAGAGAAAGATCCAGTCGCTTATATCAGGGAGTTGTGTGAGCAAGGCCTAGGATGGTGGTTTGAGATGCGCTTTCCTGAAATCGCCTGCCATCTCGGGCCGGTCATGGATCTGCAAGACCCCGCCTCCCTGCCGAGCCGATTGCTGTTTCTGACCGCTGCCATTGACCCTGCCACGCAAGAGGCAACCTATGATGAGCTGTTCAATCGTTTCAGCACGGAAAACGATCATGAGGGGGCTGCCGCCGCGTGTTGCGCCGGGGCGGCCGCTGTCTGGGGCAGCGGTTCGGCCCTGGAGCGGCTTTCGTCCTGGGAGCGGCGAATCGAGGCGTGTCTTGCATGGGACAACCGGGTTTCGGATCTGGCGCGAGCCAGTCTGCTGTGCTTGAGAGGGCAGATACAACATGCGCGATACGGTGAGATCAAGGAAGCGCTGAAGAGTTACCGGGAATTCATGGCGCTGGCGGAAAGGAGCGAGTCGCGGTCGCTAATGGCCTTCAGCGCCGGTCTATTGATCTACCCGGTAACGCTGATGGGGCGCCGTTCTGAATTGGACGCCCTGTTGTTAAGCGCCATGCCTTTATGCGATCAACCGCGGGTATCACCATTTTGCGACGCCTATTTACAGATGTCCGTGAGCCTGGCCCTATCCCTCAAGGGCGAGGCCGCGCAGGGCGAACAGAGGCTGAAACAGTTGGCTGCCCAGCCCCATTTCCCCCACTTGCCGCCATCTTTGCAGCTCTTTACCTTAGGCCATCTGCTGATGACCTTGGCGTTCCAGCACAAGAACGATGAGGCGCAAGCGCTGGCCGAGCGGATGCTGAACCTGGGTATTCCCGAGGGCCATGCCTTCTTCAACGCCTATGCCCATAATTGTCTGGCGGAAGCGGCCCTCCTCGCGGGCGCGCCGAGCAAGGCCCTGGCCCATGCCCGTGAATCCATCGACCGGGGAAGGGCCAGCGGCAGCCCGATACCGGAGCTGATGGTCAATCTGATCATCGCCCAGGCGCAGATCGATTTAGGGGAGCTGGATCAGGCGCAGGCCTTATTGACCACCTGGATCGATCCTTGGCTTGAAAAGGGATTTCGGTTTCACGCATCCATCGCCCATCTGGAGCTAGCAGGCATCCAGGTAAAAAAAGGCATCACGGAGAAGGCGCGCCAGCACTATGAGCAAGCTCTGGCCATCATCCCGCAACAGGAGAGATTGCCCCATCTGCACCGTCCGTCGGCATTTACGCAGGCCTTGGAAAAGCAGATCTATCCAGCCAACGGCGAAGGCCATTGCTGGACAGGCGCCGCCGAGGCGCCGATAAAGGTCCTGACCTTCGGCGAATTATTGCTGCAAATCAACGACCGAGAGATCTATGATCGCGACTGGTACGGCAGCTCGACCAAGGCGCTGCTCAAGACCCTCATCGCCCTGGGCGGGAAAAAGATCTCATACGAAGTGCTATGCGATCTGCTGTGGCCGGACGCGGATGGCGATGCGGCGGCGCGAAATCTCAAGGTGGCGATTCACCGCTTGAAGAAGACCGGACACGATTCACCTGACCCGGTCGTCCCTTGGCTGCTGGTGAAACACAAAAGCGTTTCGCTTTCCGGGGTGCTCTGCCATGTGGACTCCCTCTATTTCGAGGCGGAGCTCAGCCATGTACTCGGCAATGGCGCCGACATCGCAGGACTCGCGGCGCTGCTGGATCTCTATCGGGGGGATTTTTTGGCCAATGACGCCAGTGAGACCTGGATCGTGGGCCGCCGGGAAGCGCTGCGCAAGCAATACATCCACGGCGTCACAAGCCTGCATGATGTGTGCCTGAAAGAGGGGCAGGAACCACTCGCCGTCCCCTACCTGGAAAAGGGGCTGGAATACGCGCCGTTTCAGGAGGCGTTGTATGAGCGTCTGATGGCCGCGCACCTGGGTATGGGCTATCCCTCAAAGGCCCTGCTGATCTACCGGCGGGCGGAGGAGGCGCTGCGCGACGGGCTCGATGTCCGAACCGGGGATGCCCTTCAGTCCCTCGCCGCCCAGGCAAAGGGTTCCTATTAACCCGGCGACCAAATAGGTTGTGTTCAGCCGCTGTGTGCCAGCCTACAGCAAGGCATCAAAACGCCGCTGTAGCACCCCTACAGCAAGTTTTGATAACGCTGTCTGTAGGCTGGCACACAGCGGCCTGTCGTTTAAATATCAATTGGTTAGGGGCTTCAAGCAGGCCCTTGCTCGGTGTTGTGACGCTTGCCAAGGGAATCAACCCTTGGCGGCGCGCCACGCCTTGATCAAGGGCCTGCTTGAAGCCCTGAACACAACCTATTTGGTCGCCGGGTTAATAAACTGTAACCGCTCAGTAACCCCGGTTATGCCAACCTGACCGGAAAGCGTTCATCCAGATTTTCAGCGTCTGTGCCGAAGCCGCCCTGATCGGATTGGCGAATCGGCACTGATCATCGTCCACAATAAATGAGAACGCTCTTTGGTTGGAGGTCTGTATGACACTGGCAAAAACTCTTGTCGCAAAACTCGTTATCGCTTCTCTTGCGCTGTTTGTCTCCTCGCCGCTCTGGGCCGCCGACCATGGGTTCTGCGAGGCCTATGCCCGGCAGGCGCTCACGCAGTTCGAGGAGGCCCAGGGCGAGGGTTGTGAGAACCTGAACTATCCGGTCTGGAGCGTGGATTTCAGGCATCACTACGACTGGTGCCGCAAAGTGCCGCCAAGGGAAGCGGAAAAGGGTGGCGAGCTGCGCGCCGGGGTGCTCAGACAATGCCGCGGCAGCCAGGGAAGGATTACTGGGACGGCGCCGGCGGCGGACCCGGGAGCGATCATGGGATCCTCGCGCCAACGCGCCTGCCGGGACTATGCCGACAGCGCCGTTTCCCAGCAGCGACGCAATCTGGCGGGGCGTTGCGGGTTCCAGGGTCCGCAATGGAACGGCAACCCGGAGGACCACTACAACTGGTGCCTGCATGGGGAGAACCTGAAACGGACCGAGGCCGAACGGCTTCGACGGGAAGAGGCCCTGGCAAGCTGTGGCGCCGCGCCCCGAGCCCCATCTCCCGCCAAGGGGCAGGGGAGCGGCGGGAGGGGCCTCTTGCCCATTCCTCCTCCAGTCCTCGATCCCGGTGTGGGCGACCAACCTCCCCGCGGCAAGCGTGGCGCGCTGCGCACTACGCCGTTCCGGCCGCTGGATACGGCCAGGGCGCAGGCCATTGCCGCGCCCACTGGCCGACGCGCGATGGTGAATTCGCTGCTGGCCGACTCGGCAACCCGCGCCGCGATGCAGACCCTGCCCGACCTGCGGGGCGTGAATCCGCAAACGCTGGCGCACCAGACCCTTGGCGGTTCCACTATGGCCGGTCAGACCCTGCCTGCGGTCGGCGGTGGCAGCGGCAGTACGGCGACAACGGGTTATTCGCCCGCCTCCGGGCCGAGATCGCCCAGGGACTTTGCCTGGGACAAGGGGATTCATTTTTCCCCCTTCACACCGCCGCCCACCTATTTCAAGAACGGCCGGGACGAGTCCCTGGGCGAGGTGGAGGTCGGAGGCGCCCTGGTGGCCAACAACACAATGGAACTCATGAACCGGCAGAAGCTGGTCTATCTGGGCTTCTCGGCCCATGCGAGCCTGAATGTCGATCTACCCAGGGAGTCGGCCACCTATATGTTCTCCATTAAGCTGGCGAACGGTAGCGCCAGACCCGATGCACGGTTGTATCAAGGGGCCAATGCGCCGATCAAGGCATTCATCCGGGGCAAATATGTTGAAGATCGCTTGACCCTGGCTCCGCTATCGGACGGCAGCGGTTTTGTGGCGATTGTCAAGATTCAGCCACAGCAGATGTATGACGAGTCAGATTTCACGCTCTTTTCCTTTATGGATCATTATTCCGCCTCGCTTTTCCTGACACTTAAACAATCGCATGGTTTCGCGTTCGGCGGATTTACCATAACCCGGTTGTAAGCTAAGCCAAGATGATCCTCGGGAGTACCCTATGAGACCAGCAACCGCGCGCAGCGCAAGCTATTCGCTTTCTTTCGTTGCCGCTTTGATGTGGAGCATCTCGTGGCAAGCCAGGGGGGCCGATCATGCCTTCTGCGAGGTCTATGCCCGGCATGCGCTGGAGCAGTTCGAGGTCGCCCGGGGCGAGGGGTGCGAGAATCTGAACTATCCGGTCTGGAGCATGGATTTCAGGCATCACTACGACTGGTGCCGCACCGTCTCCCGGGCGCAGGCGGAAAAGGGCGGCGAACAACGCGTCGACGTGCTCAGGCAGTGCCTCGGCCGTGCCGGTGTGGGGAGGGTCACCGGGACCGCGCCGGCAGTGAATGCGGGACGGCTGATGGAAACGTCGCTGCAACGCGCCTGCCGGGAGTATGCCGATGGCGCCGTTTCCCAGCAACGGATGAATCTCCAGTCGGGTTGCGGGTTTTCCGGTCCCCAGTGGAATGGAGAAAGCCGGGATCACTACAATTGGTGCCTGCACGGGGAAAACCTGAAATTCACCCAAGGCGAACATGACAGAAGGCAGGCGGCGCTGGCGCAGTGCCACGCCACAAAGGACCCGGCGCGGATGAAGGGAAGCGATGCTGTTCTGGACCGCACACAATACATTCAACTCGACCAAGCGTTTATCCATGCGGTTGATCGGGCCGCGGCGGGGTTGGATAAAAAACTCCGCGACATACAGGATGAAGCGTGGAGACGCGCCCGTGATCGGACGCTGAATCGATTCCGCAATGAAGTCAAGGCAGCCTCCTACGGGGATAAGGGGAAGAGACTCGGCCTTCCGGGCCGAGCGGATACGATTAGCCAGTCACCGGACATTATCGGCGAAATCGACAAACGGACGGGTCAGGTCAACCGCGGCGCCGGGCGCTCCAAGGCGCCGCAGGAGTGCGACGGGGTCCGCTACGACGGCCCACCGCGCATCACCCATGTCCTCTCGTCCACGAAGGCAGACAACTATTTCGTCACCCCCGGCGACAAGCTCATCATCTTTGGCGATAACTTCTACGCCGCGCCGGGGCGGGTGGAGATACAGTTGCCGCAAGGGGGTGGGTTTCTGGACATCCCCCTGCGTCCTGGAAACATGGCGAATTGGAACAGAAGCTGGACCGATCAGGTCATCGTAGCGGATGTGCCAAAATTGAAAGGCCTGTTCGAGCCGTATCACGCCCGCATCGGCATCATGATCACCCATCCTTGCAGCGGACAGGCGTTTGCCTATCACGACATCAAGCTGACGCCGCGCATGGTGTTGAGGCAGATATCGGGAAGCACGTTTCTGGAGCTGGCGAAAGGCGAGGATGAGGACAAGGCGATCGACACTAAGCTGGAGCATAAGCACTTCGTGAAGGTCTCCCACTATCCGGGGTGCGGGGTAAAGATACCGGTGATCGGCGCCATGAGCGGCTCCGGCGAAGAGGGAGACGACTACTTCTTCAATCGGCTGAAGCTGCCGTCCCAGTTCAAGATCCAGAAGGCCTATCTGGTCCCCAAATTGCCGGACAAGGACTGGGGCGGACTGATCGGCAGGATTTCAGCCGATGTGGCTAACGTGGCGAGCGACATCCTGTCAGGCAATGCCGTGGGCGCCATCCTATCATTGGGGGGACAGGCTGTCGAAGCCGTGGTCAAGCTGTTCGATCCCTCGGTGGGAAAATACGGCGTATGGGTGATGGAGCATCCACCAAACTGGCCCCACTACCGTGCGCACTGGAACAATACCTGTTACACCAAGTCGCCCCGGTTCAGTCAGGCATTGGAGTACGTGGGGAGCTTTCTGGTGATGGGTCCAGAGGGGCTCGATCCGATTCCCGGATGGACAAACCGACAAGTCGCCGTCGAGATCTCCAAGTGAGAGTTGCCGGTGATTCAGGGGTGCTTTTTTACCCGCGAATATCGCAAAAAAGGAAATTAACGAGGATCGATGACAATGCCGATTAGAATGCCACTGATGATACCGATTTGTGTCTGCCTGTCATTAATAATCGCTTCCTGCGGCGGCGGAGGTGGTGGTGATAACGATCAACCCCCTGGTGACACAACACCCACGGGCAGCGTGGATAAATGGGGGCTTTGGTCAAACGGCGTCCGGCTCAGAGGCGCCAATATCTATCAGCGTCGAGTCAATATCGAGCTGGACGGCAGCGAATTCATGGGACCGGGGCCGATCGGACCTCCCTATACCCAGCAGGACATGGATAACCTCGCCGCGCTTGGCGCCAACTATGTCAACATTTCACATCCCGGCATTTATACGACTTCATCCCCCTATGCCGTGGATGCCGACAGCCAAAGCAACCTTGATAAGCTGATTGCAATGGCTACAGAGGCTGACATGTTTGTGGTAATCAGTTTCCGCACAGGGCCGGGAAGGAGTGAATGGGCCATATTTCCAGGCGAGGACTGGTATCCTCAGGAGCTGTTCATCGATGACATCTGGACGAGCACAGCGGCCCAGGACGCGTGGGCGGGGATGTGGGCCTACACGGCATCCAGATACAGGGATAATCCTGTGGTCGTGGGCTACGACCTGATGGTCGAACCGAATTCATCGGTGAGCTCGCTGGGACAGACCAGCTTTGACCCTGACGAATTCTATCCCCAATACGCCAACACGACCTATGACTGGAACCCCTTGGCCGCGTCAATTACCTCAGCAATCAGGGGCGTCGATGCCGATACGCCGATCCTGATGGGTGGCGCAGGCTACAGCTCTGTCGCATGGTTGCCTTTCATCGTGGCAACAGGCGATTCAAAGACCGTCTATACGATCCACCAGTATGAGCCCCAGGACTCATACACCCATCAAGAGGCCAATGGAACGGTTACCTATCCTGGCTCGCTGGATCTCGATTACGATAATCAGCCAGACACCTTCGACAGCTCATTCTTCACCGGTCTGATGCAAAACATCGATGCCTTTATTGCCGGCAATGGCGCGCCTATGGCGGTAAACGAGTTCGGTGTTCACCGTTGGGTATCGGGTGGCGACCAATACATGGATGATCAGATGAGCCTGTTCGAGACGCGTGGCATGAACCATGCGCTGTGGTGGTGGGGACCTTCATTAGAGGCATTTAACACCGAGGAGAATGCCTTTACATTCATCTTTGGTCCTGACCCAAGCAATACCACCGTGGTGGGGACTAGCGGCTTGATCGAGGTTATCAGGAAGTATTGGGCCATCAATACCCATAGGCCTTCGAACTATATCGGCGCGCAATAAGGTTAACCTCACCCGTTTCCATGGTGTGTTTGCCCCCAACCGCAAGTAGCGAGCCCTGGCGATCCCGGCAAAGCGAGGTAAGGGCAATAAGGCCAAGGGTTCGGAGGATCCACAAACCCCTGCCGAATGGCGGGCATCGATGAGACAAGTTCCGTCTCTTGGTCAACTGTTACCGTGGAGTAGGCGTTGACAATGCGCAGAGGCGGCGAACAACCCACGTTCGCCACCTCTTCCAGGACCAAAAAGGTTCTCGCACTCAAAACCAACTCACCTCAACCGTTCCACGCACTCGAGGTGATGGCATAATTCATAACAGGCGCTCTGGTTTCAACCACATGGACCGACGCGGACAAATCCGGAGCGAAAGTGGTGGTGGCGGAATCGGCCGCTAAGGGCTTGAAATCCTTATCCGACACCATGCGCGTAACCACGGGCTCGAAAGCAACAAGCTGATCATCTTCTGGCTTAAAACCATGCGCCGCCATAACATCGGCCACCGCCTTGGCGAGATCCCGTGAAAGTTTATCATTACCTAATATTTCCGCGCGCAATTCGCTTGTCGCCTTACTGTCAAGAATGGACTTGATGTTTGATACAGACATTTTTTGTTCCTCATGTTTATGCTGAAAGTCCGTCTCCTTTGGAGACGATCCTGCTTCCATGATTAGGAAATGCCCGCTACGGCACTCCCATTCCCTGGAATTTGAGACATCGCCGGAGCTGTTGAGATGAGCCATCCCCGCTCCCGCGCCATCTTAAATACCTCACCGCAAGCCTGTTCCACTTCGGAAATGCCATACCCGGTAAACATCTTGGCCACAGCCGCAACAACCGCCAGCTCATCCGTTCTAGCACAATCCCTGCGATAGCTAAGTTTTTCCAGAACAACCCCCACCAAAGGCGGCACTGAAAGCACATTGATTGAATCAATGTTTAGCGGCTCAAAAACATACCAATACGCCGGCGTGGAAGTTGGGTCCGCAAATGTTTTTTTCTCGGCCAAGGCATGTTTCAACCTATCCACATCCACCCGCGAGGAAAGAACGGAAATCTTAAGCGGAAAAGGCGCTTGCAAATCCGCTTGGAGCGGCTTATCGACAGCGACACACCCGATAGCGTTCTCATAACGGCAAGTCTCCTCAACCATCACTTTAGCCTTGGTGTCCAAGGTTGCGATCAATGTATCGCAAGCCTGCGTAAATCCTTGGCGCGCATGTAGCGTCGGCAAGGCGGCTATGGATAAGTTCTCAGGCGCAAAATCGATATCCATAACATAACGCCACGCCTGAAACTGATTAAGGGCCGACACGCCGTAACGCGACAAAAGGGCGCATGTCAGTGGAAACTCGGACGTAACGGCATAGACAAAACTGTCAATGCCCATCAACAGGCTTCTAGGATAATAGCGAGGTGGCACATAACGGAAATTTGAAAACAGTCGCGGATAAGCGCGGATACGCGCCAAATCAGGCGCTGCGATCATCTCACCGGCCTGATCGGAATAGTATCCGTCAACCTCGAGTTGATTTTCGTAACGTTGAAAGAGTTCTGTACCGACATAAGGCGCCAGCACATGCATCTGTGTGGCCACGCCGCCCTGCCAACGGCCATTCGCCTCCACAATTATTTCCAAGGTCAACCCCAAATCAGCCAATGTCTCTTGGGGAAAACCGGCCATAAATGATAATGTCACATCCATACCGAGAGCTTTAGCGGCATCAACACAGGGAAAAACCCTATCCAGATTCAAACGCTTACCCATTGCTTTCTGCACACGCTCGGAACCCGATTCCACACCGATATAAATGCTCTTGCAACCAGCGCGGCACATCGTTGAAAGCAGATCGGGGGTCACGCAATCGGCGCGCACGGAGCAAGTCCACTGCCGCGTTTGCGCGGCTTCCGCAAGCACGATACAAGCGGCGCTAAGCGCCCGTTTATCGACAGAGATCATGTCATGGATAAAACGCACAACAGGCGTCTTACCGAACAGTTCCCCGAGCCGCTCCATCTCCTCCAACATGCGTACGCCGCTTTTGAGTCTGTAACGCCGTTGCCAAAAAAGCGCCGTCGAACAGAAATCACACTTAAACGGACAACCCCGACCCGCCTCCATCGATACAAAACGCACATCCTTGAGCTGCGCCGCGTAATGATGAAACGCGGGGATCGGCAAGCTATCCAAATCTTCTATCAGCGGCAGGGTTTTCACGGGCAGCGCCACCGTTCCATCAGTATCGCGCCAAGCGAGATTCGGCACTTCCGCAAACGGTCGCTCTCCCGCCATGGCCTCGATGAGTGTGACCAAAGCGCCCTCCGCCTCACCCATAAGAATGCCGTTGATTTCAGGCACGGCCTCCAACGTTTCCCTAGCCACGGCGCTGGCTTGAGGACCGCCAAGTATTACCGGAAGGCCAAAACGCCGCCCTACCTCCTCGGATAAAGCCAGCGTATGATGATAGGAGTCGCACAAACTGGTGAATCCGACCCAGTCAGGCGCCGCCTCGTCGATTCTCTCCAAAACACGCTCACGCACTTCATCGGCGTTTTCAATGTGCTCTTCCCAGGCGATAAGATTGGGATCGACTATGGTGACGGCAACGCCCCGCGCCTCAAGAACCGCCGCCACCGATAAAAGACCCAACGGCATGTGAAACTCGGACAAAAAACGCTCCCGGTTAGCGCCGGCGAGCGCGCTTGCAAAACTTAATGTTCCCACCAAAACGGTTTGCATATCGGTTACGCCATCCTCAACAATCCCATTTCGGCAAGCTGCGACACCCCCTTGCGGCAAGCCATCGATATCTCCGTTTCGGAAGAAGTCGCGCCCGCCTGCTGTAACCGGCGTCTGACGCGGTAAACCATATCATCCACGGTCATGCGCAGACGGCAATACTCTATCAACTCTCCAGCAAACGCGTTTAGCTTCAATACGCGAACATCCCTATCACTTCGCCCAAGCAAAGCGATTGAACCGTCCAGCGGATAAGCGCCCGGCTCCTTCCCCGCATTAATATCGTCGATGATGCGGGCGACATCCCAGGCATACGCCTTTATCTTGGCATTGGATGCAACGCGCGGACGAATATCGGCTGAAAGCGTCGCGGTTTGCGGCGCCTTCGCGCGCGCCTCCCCCACCGCCGTGAATTGATTCTCTGCGAGGACATCCATGCGCGTGCGCTCAAAATCGATAAGATCGCCAAGATACGGCAACGATTCCCGCAAACCGCCGCGCAAAGTATCGAGAAAATCCGCGAAGGATTGAAACGTACCGTAGGCGGGCGTCGCGGCAAACCTATCGTCCCGTGATGGATGCTCGGCCAGCCACTCAAGCCAACGTTCATAAAGGAACAGCGGATCGTCAAAGCGCTTCCAAATGGAGAGCGCGGTATAACGCATTTCGTTAATAAGCGGAAAAAACTGATCGGCGCCGGCGATGTGCCGTTCCAAGCCATCCGTCGGGAATCTATAATGCCCCGAAAAAATCTCGGGATAAGCCCTTAGCAAGTCGTCGCGCCGCCGGCGTTCGTCGCCGGTCATGGGCAGATCGAGAAAATGGCCGGTGTACCGGATTTCATTCGCGTGCGCCTCCAACAATGGCGTATCGCCATAAGGTGCGGCGACAAAAATCTGCACCAGATAAACATCTTCGGAAAAAGCGCGATGGATGGCCTCGAAAGTCCGTGCGAGATCAGCACGCCGCTCGCCGGGAAATCCCACCATGAACGGTGTCGTTACCTCGAAGCCGTTTGCTCGGGCCGCCCGAATAACAGCGAACGCCTCATCCAAATCCAAATTCTTACCGATCGCTTTCTGCGTTTCGGCGCTGCCGGACTCAATACCGAAATACAGATGAACGCAACCCGCTCGCCTCATGCGCTCCATCAACTCCTGATCAATGGTATCGGTCCGTGATGAACAGCCCCAACGAATACCCAGCCCCTGCGCCTCAATGGCATCGCACAGCTCAATCACTTTTTTTCTATCCGCCGTTAGGCAATCATGAATGAAAGAGACATCCCGAATGCCGAAACGGCCATTCAGTTCCGCCAGCTCGGCGCAAACGCGTGCTGGGCTCTTCATGCGATAACGGCGGCGCCAAAACATGGAGGTTGAACAGAAAGCGCAGGAGAACGGGCATCCGCGTCCCACCTCGATGGTTGCATAATCGCCGTCATGCAATTGAACATCCTCGAATGCCGGCATCGGCAAATCATCGAGATTATCAATCAATCTGTTCTGGCGGGTGCGGATCGGAACGCCATTGCGCCGGTACGCAATTCCCGGTACCTGGTTAAGATCCCCACCGTCATGCAACACGCGCAACAAATCGCCAAAGGCTGTTTCGCCCTCGCCGATCACCACAATATCGGGCGCCGGAAACGCAGCTAAAGTCTCTTCCGCGGTCGCCGAGGCCTGAGGTCCGCCCAAAACGATGCGGCAATCCGGATATATCCGCTTGATCTTTTCGGCAAGGCTTAAAACCAGATGATAGGAGTAGTATTCGGTCATCAAGCCGATGACTTGAGGCCGGTCCGCGGCCAATACCGAAGCGACGCGCGTCAGTTTGCGGTCAAGACGTTCTTCCCGCGCCAGTTCGTTCAGGAGTCGATTAATCTCAAACACTGAAGCGCGCCACCCTTGCTCCTTGGCGACCGAAGCCAAGGACAATAAACCAATAGAGACGTAAGGCGTCAGGCGGGGCGGCGAGCCTTGATTGAGATAGCTCGCGTAATCGAGGTATGCGCTGGTTACCAGAGTAACGGTTGACATAACTTCCTCCTTGAGTTCAGCGACTCCCCTGGCATCACCGGCCTAATCGGCCAACGAGTTATTGATGTTATTTTACTCCTTAAGGGGAGGTAAACCGTGCCACACTGATTTCACCATGTCAATAAAATATTATCGATTGACCCGAAGCGCCATGAAATCACCGAGTTGTATGCTTCGAAGTGGATGCCATCGGATAACTCAAAGCAATTCATGCATGAACTTAGAAGTCGTTCAGGCCAGTAATTCAATCTAGGTAACTCAAGTTTCGGGGTTCAAATTTAACTCGTTCCCATGTTCTATGTGGGAACGCACAATGTGAACAGAGCGTAGGGTGCGGCCCTACCGCACCATGCTGGGTTGCGCGCCTGTTTGCTATGACGGATTTCTTCACTTCGCGGTCCCCTGACCCAATACTTTGGGTTCCAGGGCTTCAAGTTACGGTGCGGCAGGGCCGCACCCTACGAAACTCGTAGAACATGGGAACAAGATGAACTCCGAAACTTGAGTAGCTATATCGACGCCCAATAGGGATAACCGGGTATGCCCAAAACCTATGCTGTCGGTTTGACACCGAATAATATGGCATACAGGGTTGGGACGAACAGCAGGGTGAGCAGGGTGGCGAAACCAAGCCCGGCCATGATCGTCAGTGACATATTGACGAAGAACACATCCTGCAGCAATGGAATCAGTCCCAGGATCGTCGTTGCCGCGGCCAGCACCACCGGTCTCAACCGGCTCACGGTGGCGTCGAGTATCGCCGCATAGGCCTCTTTGCCCGTTGCGCTTTGCTGATCGATCTCGTCGATCAAGACAATGGCGTTCTTGATCAGCAGACCGATCAGGGAGAGGCCGCCGAGCAGCGACATGAAGTCGAAGGCGCCATTGAAGGCCAGCAGGCCGGCAGTGATGCCGATAATCGCCAGTGGCACGGTCAGCCAGATCAACAGAGGTTGGCGAATCCTGCCGAACAGCAGGATGCTCACCAGGATCATCAGCAGAAAACCGACAGGCAGGGAGCTGGCCAACCCGCCCTGGGCATTTTTCGAATCCTCATACTCGCCACCCCAGGATTGGCTATAGCCCGGCGGGAGTCTTATCGCCTCGATCTGCGGTTTCAATTGGCTAAACAGCGGGGTCGCCAACTCCTCGGTGGAGTTGCAGGAGGCGATGAGGGTCTGGATACGGTTGCGGGAGCGAATCACCGTATTCTCGAATACGGTTTCGAAGCCACTGACGACCTGGGCGGCCGGTAGCGATTGATTCAGCGCCGGGCTCCAGATGTTGATGTCCTGGAGGTTGCCGACGTCCCTGCGCTCCTCTTCAGGTGCTCGCATCAGGATCGGCAGAACCCGGATGCCGTCGCGAAAGCGGCCGACAGGCGTGCCATCGACCGCGTATTGCAGCGCTGACGCGAGATGTTCCCGGGTGATCCCCAACTGTCTGCCAACCTGTTCATTGAAGACCGGGCGTATCAGCTTGACCGGTTGCCGCCAGTCGTCACGAATGTCTTTTGACCTGGGATCGGCGCGCATGATCGTCTGAGCCTCTTCAGAGAGCCTACGCAGGACGATTGGATCCGGGCCATGGAAACGCGCTTCGATCTTACTGTCACGGCCGGGACCGATACGCATCGCCTTGATGATCGGATCGGTCCAGGGCATGTTCTCCTTCAGGTAGCGATCAGCCTTTTCCCAGATTTCAGGGATTCTCTCCCGGCTGTCGGTCTGGACGATGATCTGGGCATAGGCCGAGGAGATCTCCCGCGGATCGTAGACCAGGGTAAAGCGCTGATGGGGACCGCCGATGGCAGTGGAGGTCTGCACCACGCCCTCCTGCTCGCGCAGAAAGGCCTCAATCTTGAGCGTGTCCGCCCGGGTCTTGCGGATATCGGTGCCCTCTATCTCCCAGATGTCGACATAAAACAGCGGTGTGTTGGATTCGGGAAAGAAGGCTTGTTTGACACTGCCGAAGCCGACCACGGCCAACACAAACAGTCCAATGACCACGGCAACTGTGATCCAGCGTAAGCGTATGGCCCGATCGACAATACCCCTGAATAGTTTGAACAGGCCGCCGCCATAGGGGTCGGTGTCATTGCTATCACCGCTCCGGTCGGATTTGATCAACAGGGCGCACAGCAGTGGGGTCGTGCTGATTGCGGTTATCCAGGAGAGCAGCAGGGAGTAGAGGATGACCCAGAAGAGTGAGTTGGCGAATTCACCGGTACTGTCCGGCGAAAGTCCGATGGCGGAAAAGGCCAGGATGCCGATCACCGTCCCCCCCAGCAGGGCCCAGATGGTCTTGCCGACGGTTTTCCGCGCCGCATCCGCCGCCTTCATACCGGCCTGCATCCGCACCAGCATGCCTTCCGCCACCACGATGGCGTTGTCCACCAGCATGCCCAGGGCGATCACCAGGGCTCCCAATGAAATACGCTGTAGCGCTATGCCCTCCAGATGCATGATGAACAGGGTGCCCGCCACGGTAATCAGCAGCACCGAACCGATGATGAATCCGACACGCAATCCCATGAACAGCAGCAGCACGACGATCACGATCGTCACCGCCTGTCCGACGCTGACGATGAAGCCGCTGACCGATTTATCGACCTCTGCCGGCTGGTTGTAGATCTCGGTCAGCTTCATGCCGACGGGGATGGTGGGGATGAGCGCCATGACCCGCTGTCTGAGACGCTCTCCCACCGCCACCACGTTCTCACCAGCCTGCATGGAGATGCCCAGGGTCAGCGCCGGCTTGCCGTTGACGTAGTACATCTGGCTGGGGACCTCTTCATAGGCCCGGGTGATCTCGGCGATATCCTTGAGATAGACCAGTTTCTTCTCGTCAGAAGCGATCAGCACGTTACCGAGTTGTTTGACTGAATTGAACTCACCGGTGGGTTCGATGCGCAGGTATTCATCACCCACACTGGCATTGCCGGCGGTCACGACCACATTCTGGGATTCCAGGATCTGCGCGATCTGCGAAGGTGAAATAGCCAACTCGCCAAGCCGGGAGCGGGAGATGTCGACATAGATGACCTCTTTCTGAGCGCCGCTGATGGCGATCTTTCTGATACCGGGGACCAGCACCAGTTCGCGCTTGAAGGCATCGGCGAAATCCCACAGGTCGCGCCAACTGTACCCTTCACCACTGAGCGCCAGATAGACTCCATAGACATCGCCAAACTCATCGATCACCATCGGATCTTGCGCGCCGGGCGGGAGCTTGTTCTTCATGTCGGCGATCTTGCGCCGCAATTCGTCATAGATGTTCGGGAACGCCTCTCCCCGGTATTTGTCCTTGAACTCGATCAGAATATCGGACGTGCCTGGTCTGGAGATGGCCATCTTGATCCGTTTGACCTGCGCCATGCGCTGAATGGCGTCTTCGATATGGTAGGTCACCTCATCCTGCACCTGTTTGGCCGAAGCACCGGGATAGCGGGTGATGACCTTGGCCATCTTGATGGTGAAGGCAGGGTCTTCCAATTTGCCTATCCGCTCAAAGGCCCAGAGCCCTCCGCCTACCATGATGATGATCAGCAGCCAGGAAATGACCGGTGTCCTGACGGAGTATTCACCGATATTCATGCTTCTCTCCCTCGGCTTATTGTTATCTTTTCAGGATCACTGATAGTTCAAATCTTCCGCGCGTGGCTCTGCCTGTTCCTGATCCGGCATCAGTCTGACCTTCATGTTTTCCACCAAGAACGGTGTGCCGGCGGTGACGATGCGTTCACCGGGTTGCAGACCTTCCAGCACTTCGATCCGGTCTCCCAGGAGCCGGCCGACCTTTACGCTGCGGGCTTTGACCCTCATGCTCTGTTCATCGATGACCCAGGCCTTTGGATCCAGCTTAAAGTCGCCCACGATGGCCCTGGCCGGCACTGAGTGGCGTATGCCTTTATTGAGATATCCGCTGAAATCCACGGTTACAGTTGCCGTCATGCCGGGGAGTACAGTCATGTCATCCACCTTCTCCATGGCATAGGTAACCTGAAATGTTTGGGTTTTTTCATCCGCTTTGGTGCTGACCTCGCGGAAGGTGAGGGGATAGCGCTTCCCGGGCAGGTCGGAAAAAGAGATTTCAACGGGAATATGGGCGCGTTTTGCTTCGGCCGTCTCCTCTTCAGGCCTGAATTCACGCAACTGACTCTCCGGTACGTCGAATTTCACTTCCAGTTGGGTAAGGTCCTGCAGATCGAGGACGGTCTGCTTGGCTTGTACCTCTTCAAACTTTTCTATGTAGCGTTTGGCAATGACGCCGCTGAACGGGGCTGTGAGTTTCGTGTAATTCAAATCCTGTTGAGCGGACTTCAGCACAGCGCGCGCGCTCTTGAACTCAGCCTCAAGACGGTCAAAGTCCATTTTCGAGATATTACCCTTTTTGACCAGCTCTTTTGCGCGAACAAAGTTTTTGTCGGCTTTATCAAAGTTCGCCTTACGGTCGTTATAGGTGATCCGATAATCGGTGCCATCCAGTGTCGCCAGCGCTTGGCCCTGATCCACACGGTCCCCCTCTTTGACCAACAGGGTATTCACTTTGCCTGATACGCGAAAAGAGAGTTCCGCCTTCCTGCCGGCGTCGATGCGCGCCGGGAAGGAGCGCTTGCCGCCTGAAGTGGCCGCTTCAATAAGATAGCTCTTGACCGGGCGGACGGCCTCAACGGTTTCGGGCGGCGGGGGTTCACCGCAACCGGCGATAGCGAGGGAAATAAGGAGTAACCCCGTGGAGCTGTTAGCATACCGTTGCATCTTGTTATCCCCTATATTATTAACCTAATTATGGTGCCAGGTTAATATCAACCAAGCATAGAGTATATCTGGCAGCGGTGGGTAAAATTCGGCACATAAATCGTGGACAAAATCACCAGCCAGAAATAAGACGATTTCTCTCGCAAAGCGTGGACCGGATCTTCAGACGGGCTAGCCTATGGGTTTTTATGCTTCAGTCAGAGGTTGTGCCTGCTTCGGTTTTGACGGAAGTCTTTCCTGCAATGGGCAGAGAGGGGTTGCTATCAGTCTCTGCGAGAGGTGTTGACGCTTCGTTGGAGGGTTCTGGTCTGAACCAGAGCCAGGTGGCGACGAGTATGAGGGTCAGGCTGACGCTGAGATTGGTAGGCCAAGCGGGTTTTGCCACCAGTTGTAAAAGCAAGAAACCCAGCCCCATGCCCCCGGTGGCCATCAGCTTACCCTGCCTGGCTATTTCGCCACGTTCGAGGAACAGCAGGACGGGACGGCCGAAACGGGGATGGGAGAGGATGCGTTCGGTCAGGTGAGGTGAACTGCGGGACCAAAACCAGACCGCGCCGATCCAGAAGATTGTTGTGGGCAGTACCGGCAATACAATTCCGACTACACCCAGGGCAAACAGCAGCCAGCCCGCCGCGAGTTTCCAGGTTCTGTTTGAACGCTTATCCTGTTTTTGGTTATCGATTGTCATACTGATCCCTGACATCCTACACCCCTCAGACAAACCTTCGCAGGGGTGTGATTTACTCTGATTGTAGGGGATTTTCATGGTTATTGGGCCTAGCCTGCATTTCTCACCCCCCCCCTACTGCGGCGGCCCAATGGCACGCCCTGTCTGGCGTTCCCTCGGTCGTGAACGCCAGACAGGGCGCACCCTTGAACCGCCTCGCTACGAACGGGTGTGAGAAATGCAGGCTAGTGTGGTGTAACGTATAAACTGCACCAATCAGCGAGACGCTAAGCCGTTAGCTGCTAGGCGCGTTGCGCCGGGAATGGCGCGCCCTTTCCAAGCAACGCAACAACGCAGATGACGGCTTAGCGCCTCGCCCGAAGGGAGGCCCGTCAATGCCTCAATCCTGCGTTGCAGCGCTTGACAAGGGCGCTGCCATTGCCTGCGCGCTGCGCCTGGTCTTGAGGCATTGACGGGCCTCTGATTGGTACAGTTTATACGTTACACCACACTAGAATAGCAGGTCACTCTTCCTTATCATCCACTTCCAATCCCATCTTGTTTGCCCGTTTTCTCCACAACCGTCTGGCCAGTTTTCGCATATCGTCGATACGATCACCCTCATCGACGATCTCGATACCGAGTATGGTTTCGAGAATATCTTCCAGGGTGAGTATCCCCGACATGCTGCCATACTCATCCACAATCAGTATGATGTGGCTACGCTTTTCGATAAAGAACTCAAAGGCCACCTGTAATGAACTGGTAGCCGGCAGTGCCGGTATATCCCGACGATAGACCACCAGAGTGTTTTCGGAATTCCCACGGGCGTGGGACAGTAGTAAATCATTGCGCAACACAAAACCCGTGACATGATCCCGATCCTCTCTGTAGACAGGTATACGTGAAAATCGGCTGCTGTTGTGTTTATCGAAATAGTCCTTGACCCGTAGCGTCTCATCCAATGAAAACACCACCGTACGCGGTGTCATCACATCCGTAACACGGGTATCCTTCAGGAGGAATAGATTTTTTAGTATCAATGATTCATGCAGATCGAGTTTCCCTTCTTCAATCCCAACCTCAGCCATTGCGGTAAACTCCTCTCTGCGGAATTGGCCATGGCTATGATCCCGGGAGAGTAACCGTGTCAAAAGCGCCGACATCACCACGAATGGATAGAGTGCCCAGATGAGAAATTTGAGGGTATAGGCGGTGGCGGGAGCCAGTTGACGCCAGTAGTTGGCGCCCAGCGTCTTTGGAATGATTTCCGAAAATACCAGAATCATGAATGTGAGCACACCTGAGGCAACGCCAACATAGCCGCTGCCGAAGACAACTGCCGCCTGCGCGCCGGCTCCGGCCGCGCCAATGGTGTGTGCGGTGGTGTTCAAGGTGAGAATCGCTGCCAAGGGATCATTTATCTCCTGCTTCATCTTACGCAAGATGGGTGCGGCCCGGTTGCCTTCCTGATCCAGGACCGAGATGTAGGGATGGGTGATACTGAGAATAACCGCTTCAGCGATGGAACAGAGAAATGAAAAACCTAAGGCAATGAGTACATAGACAGTGAGTAACAACATTGGAAAACCATCGGTTCAGAATATGCCAACCGCTGTTTATACAGGCATTTCAAACGCTTTTCACCATTCGTCATCCACACAATCAGCGGCATCACTGCGTTGGTCGTGTAGATGGCCGTTTACACATAGTCGGGAAATGATAATGTAAATTGTCTTTCGGAGTCCTCAGGAAAATCTGTGGGTAGGGCTCGACGCAGATAAGTATCCAAGTGTGTGGAAAAACTCAACATGCACATAATGATGCCTTGCGTGCTTGGCGGCTTTGCGAGAGTCAATTATCGTCTTGAAATACCCGCAAATTTTGCTGAAGAGCCATCTTACGCAGACGGGCTAGGGGAGATCCTCCAACGAGGCTAGGCGATGCTTGAGGTCTGGATGGCCCAGGGCGTATAGGGTCTCGAACAGTTGTCTGTAGGCTTTTGGATCGGGATTTCTCTTTTTCCTGGCATAGTGGATGCGGTTGAAGAGGCGGGACAGGCGGTCGCTTTCCAGGCTGATGTCCATCGCCACGAGCCTTGCCAGAAACTGTTCGATGGTCAGCCCCGGCGGTCTGTGGTAGCCCGCATTGCGAAGCAGCCCGTCGATCGCTTCGAGGTAACAGGCAATGGCCTGCTCAGGGGTGGCTGGGGAGGCGGATTTGAGACGCTGGTTGATCTGGTATGCCCGCCATCTGGGATGGATCCAAGGCCATAGCATGCGCCCTGACAGCAGGGCCAGGCCAAGGCCTATCAACCAAGGCCAAGCATTGATAACTAGCAGCTTCAGGTAGGCGCCGAGCCAGACAACCCCGAGATAGGCGGCCTGCCAGAGGCCGCTGATGAGTCTCTCAAGGGTGATCGCCTCATCTCCCAGGACCTGCTGTAATCGCAGTTGGCGCTCGACATAGTCGTTGATCTGCTCGGCGGAGAGGGTCTGATTGTCGATAGCCGGGCCGTCGTAGTAGGCGGTGGGTTCAAGCTCCAGCCAACCCAGGTCGTCCACGTAGGCCTCCACCCAGGCATGCCCGTCCAGGGCATAGATGTCGTAATAGCCGGTGAGGGGGTTCTGATTGGTGGCGGAGAAGCCGGTAACCAGCCGGGATGGGATGCCTTGGGTGCGCAGCATAATCGCCAGGGCGCTGGCGAAATATTCGCAATGCCCCTTTTTTGTCTCAAACAGAAACCGGCTCAAGGGGGTCTGCTGTTGGGAATTGAAGATGGAGCCGAAATCGTAGTCGTACTGATGGCGTAGATGTTGTTCCAATGCGACCGCTTTTGCTAACTGAGTGGGGTGGTTATTTGTCACCTGGGCGGCCAATGCCGCGATACGCGGATCCAGATCCGTTGGCAGCTGTTTGAAATTGGGCAGATCCGCATAGCTTGTCTCGGCGAAGGTCCGGCCCTGGTGGATGGTGCGCAGCGAAGCCACCGCGTAGCCGGTGCCTTTTCTCAATGCGCCGGGGGAGTGGAGTTGCCCGAAGGCGTCCACGCCGATGACGGTGGCGGGAAAATTGACCTCGATTGGCACCGCAGCGGCGGCGACATAGTTGCCCAGGTCCCGTTCGACGAAGATCTCATAGCGTTCGAGAACGGCGTTCGGGGGAAGGGGTTTTGTGCGCAGTTCAATTCCGCCCCGGGCCATTTTCAGTTTACTGAGCGTTTGTGCCGAACTGTGCCAGCGGATGCCGTCGAAGCGGTCGAAGATACGGGCCCGCAGATAGAGCGGCCTGTCGGCGCGCATGCGCGCCACGATGTCGTTACTGAAACGGTCTCCCTGGTCGTCCGGGTTGTCGATGTCCATTTCGTAGTCGAAACCCCGGTACCGATAGTCCGATTGGCGCGAGGGCGTGTTGCGCGACCGCTCGCCGAGTTGCCTTGCGGCATCTTCCAAGCCGATGCCTTTCGCCAGATCGTTCAGCAGGGATTCGGCGGGATCTTGTTCATCCCCCTGGTCGGCGATCTGTTGCGCATCCTCCTCCCAGCTCCGGTTCTCATAGAAGTGATCCGATCCGGGACGCGCACCCAGGTTGCCGGCCGGGAACCTGGGCAGGATCAGATAGATGATCAGGGCCGCCCCGATCAGCCAGAGGGCGGCGCGGGCCTGGTCCCGCGGGTTCCACTGAGACCGGTTGCGACTCAGCGGTTCGATATGGGCATAGCCCAGGGCGATGCTGATCGTTACGGCATAGGCCAGAAAGAACAGCAGGTAGAGGCCCGATTTCGATTCCACCGCGCCGGCGATCAGGGCGGTGAAGCCGATTGCCAGACCGATATAGAAGCGCCGGTAGTCGTGGGTTTGAAACAGCAGGGCGAGTTGGGCAAGGCCGATGACCACCAGCAGCGCCGCGAGCAGGTTGAATAGCAGCATCAGCGGAAAAAAGGCAACCACGCCGATGAGAGCTATCTGTTCGGAGTGTTTCAGATAGGGACTGGTCGCTTCGTCCGTGCGGCGCACCGCGATCAGGATCAGATAGCTGGCCGGAATCACCAACGCCAATCCCAACAGCGCGACCATACAGCCGAAATGGGCAAACAGCAGGGCGCTGGCGGCGATCCCGGAGACCAGGCTGTACCAGTAGATGACCTTGAGGGAGTCGAACTTCACTGAAACAGGGTCTCCAAGGGAGTCAGGGCATCGACGCGATAGATCAGGCGGTTTCCTTCCCGTCTCCGGCCTGTTCCCTGATAGCGCTTCAATGGGAACAGAAAACTCTCTTCATCCATCTCAAGATCGATATGGGTCAGATAGCTTGACAGGGCAGGCAGCTCCGAGTCGCCGCTGAGGCGAAAGCCGGCGATCAGGTTGGCCCGGGGAAAGCTGACCAATGCCTGTTCCGCCACCCTGGCGCTGCTCTCGCTACCGGTGGCATCGAGCCGCGCCAACAATTCGTAGAGGATATAGAGATCCGGCGCATAGGCCGGGATCACCTGTTCATGCCACTCCCCGTCGTCGGCCACCAGAATGGCCTGCATCCCGTCCCGGCTGGCGAAATGGATCATCGAGGCGGCGATGGAGACGGCATATTCAAAGGTGGATCTCGAGCCTTCGCCCTGGTTGAAGCCGGGCCGGCAATCGAGCGCCACCAGCAGTGTCGGCCGGTCACTGCGCTCATACTCCTTGACCACGAGCTGCTGCCGGCGCGCCGAGGCGCGCCAGTGGATGCTGCGGAGTTCATCACCGTGACTGTACTCCCGCACCGCGGCGAATTCGTGGTGGCCGCCCTGTTGCGGCACAGCCAGGTCGCCGTCGCTGCGGGCGTCCGCGACCACTGGCAACGGGATACGGCTCAGTTCGAAGACCCGGGGCAGGACGAGGACCTCAAGGGGCTCGGTCACAATGCGCTGGTTGCGGGTCACGATGCCGAAGGGGTAGGCCGAGGAGAGCGTCAGTTCGCGCAGCAGATAACGACCGCGGCGCTCGCAGTGGAAGGTCTGCCGTTGGTGGTTGTGGCTGTCGCTACGCGAAAAGAACAGCGGGTGCCCTTGTTCAGCGAACGGCAGTCTATCGGAGATTTGTAAATGGTAACGGCGGCCTGGCGCCGAGAGTCGATAGGCGAGGGTTCCTTGGCTGCCTGCCGACAGGTCGTCGGGGAGGCTGCGTTCGACCTTGACGCCGCGCAACTGCAGCCAGGGCATGACATGGGAGATCAGCAGCAGCGCCAGGCTGAGGGCGAACAGACCGTAGAGCAGGGCCAACCCCCGGTTCCAGGCAACCAAAAAACAGGCAAGGGTCAGTAGCCAGAGAACCCCATGCAGGCTGACCCAACGCTGTATCAGGGCGATGATGGCGGGCGGAAGCCGGTTGGAGAGGAGAACCGGTTGGTTCATTCCGTTCATTCCACCAGGTCGAGGGCGCGCTGCTGCTCCTTGGATGCCGTCCCGGCCGGCATGGCGGGGACAGGCGTGGCCATCACGATCTCCTCCAGGATCTGCTCGGCCCTGTCGCTGTTGCTGCGCAGCAGCATGCGATGGGCCAGTACGGGAGCAACCAGCTCCTGCACCCTGAGCGGTGTCACGAAACGGTCGCCGTGCAGCAGGGCGCTGGCTTGGGCGGCCTTCATCAGGGCGATCGAGCCGCGGGGGCTGACCCCCAGGCGGATCTTTTTATGCTGGCGTGTGGCCTGGATCAGGGCCGCGATATAGTCGATGACGTTCTGTTCCAGCCGGATCTGGGTCACCACCTCCTGCAGGCGTTGCAGTTTCGCCTCATCGAGCACCGGCGTTATCTCCTCCAACGGATTCGCCTTGCGGTTCATGCGCATGATCCGGGACTCGTCGCCGGGATCCGGATAGCCGAGGGAGATGCGCATGAAAAAGCGGTCAAGCTGCGCCTCGGGGAGGGGAAAGGTGCCGCTGAACTCGATCGGATTCTGGGTGGCGATCACCATGAAGGTCGCGGGCAGTTTGCGGGTCTTTCTGTCCACCGTGACAGTACGCTCGGCCATCGCCTCCAACAGTGCGGATTGGGTGCGCGGGGAGGTGCGGTTGATTTCATCCGCCAGCAAGATATTGGTGAACACCGGTCCCGGCACAAAGCGAAAGGCTTGGGACTTCTGATCGAAAATGGAGACGCCCGTGATATCGGCGGGGAGCAGATCCGGGGTGCACTGAATACGTTTGAAATTCAGCTCTAGGCTGCTTGCCAACGCCTTGGCCAGGGTGGTCTTGCCAAGGCCCGGCATATCCTCCAATAACAGATGCCCCCGGCAGAGGAGGCTGATCATCACCAGGCGCAGGGTTTCCTGTTTGCCGATGATGGCTTTTTGCCATTCGCCAAGCAGCGCCTCGAGTAACTTACTCGGTGTGATCTTTGCTGAGTCTGTCATCTGAGCTCCCGGATGTAGCTTGTGCCGTCATTGTCGGCGAAATAGGCGGATCCCCTAATGATATTAACCCGGCGACCAAATAGTGTACTTTCAGGGCTACAAGAATGCCCTTGATCAAGGCGTGGCTCGCAGGCAATGGTGATTCCCTTGTCAAGAGTCACAACGAAGAGCAAGGGCATTCTTGTAGCCCCTAACAGATTGATATTTAATAGACAGGCCGCAGTGTGCCTGCCTGCAGGCTGCGTTATCAAAACTTGCTGTAGGGCGGCTACAACGGTGTTTTGATGCCTTGCTGCAGGCAGGCACACTGCGGCTGAAAGTACACTATTTGGTCGCCGGGTTAATATAAGGGTTTATAGTGTAGCGTGCGAATCCGCGACTTCTTAAACCGATCTTGCGATGAATGCGCTTTTACTCTACAAACGGTCCCCTAAACCCAGCTACAACTGCAGGCTGGATTTCTTCAAGCAGACCTGAAACGACCTACTTGCTTAACCTGGCAACCGTTCTGGGAAACTTGGGTATTAACCCGGCAACTAAGTATGTCGTGTTCAGGGCTTCAAGCATGCGCTTGATCAAGACGTGGCTCGCCGGCAAGGGTGATTCCCTTGTCAAGAGCCACAACGCCGAGCAAGCGCATGCTTGAAGCCCCTAACCAATTGATATAAAAAGACAGGCCGCTGTGTGCCTGCCTACAGACTGCGTTATCAAAACTTGCTGTAGGAGTGCTACAGTGGCGTTTTGATGCGCAAGCTGTAGGCAGGCACACAGCGGCTGAATACGGCATACTTAGTTGCCGGGTTAATTTCATCTGAACACAGGAAACATCCATGGCATACGACAAGATTGAGGTCCCTTCAGCGGGTGAAAAGATTACGCTTGACGCAAAGGGTGCGCTAAACGTCCCGAACAATCCGATCATCCCCTACATCGAGGGTGACGGGATTGGCGTGGACATCACCCCGGTGATGCGCAAGGTGATCGATGCCGCCGTGGCAAAGGCCTACGGCGGCGAGAGAAAGATTGCCTGGATGGAGATCTACGCCGGTGAGAAATCGACCCATGTCTACGACAGCGACACTTGGCTGCCGGACGAGACCCTGGACGCGGTCAAGGCGTTCGTGGTCTCCATCAAGGGGCCGCTGACCACACCGGTGGGGGGTGGCATCCGTTCCCTCAACGTGGCGTTGCGCCAACAGCTCGACCTCTATGTCTGTCTCCGGCCGGTGCGCTATTTCGACGGCACCCCCAGCCCGCTGAAGGCGCCGGAGAAGACCGATATGGTGATCTTCCGCGAGAATTCGGAAGATATCTATGCCGGCATCGAGTGGGAGTCGGGCTCGGAAGAGGTGAAGCGGCTGATCGATATTCTGCAACGGCAGATGGGGGTGACCAAGATCCGTTTCCCGGAGACCTCGGGCATCGGCGTCAAACCTGTTTCAAGCGAGGGTAGCAAACGCCTGGTGCGCAAGGCGTTGCAGTACGCCATCGACAACGACCGCGACTCGGTGACCCTGGTCCACAAGGGCAACATCATGAAGTTCACCGAGGGGGCCTTCAAGAACTGGGGCTACGAACTGGCCAAAGAGGAGTTCGGCGCAGTCGAGTTGGACGGTGGTCCCTGGTGCGTGTTCAACAACCCCAAAAACGGCAACAGGATCGTGGTCAAGGATGTGATCGCCGATGCCTTCCTACAGCAGATTCTGTTGCGCCCCGCCGAATACAGTGTGATCGCCACCCTCAACCTCAACGGCGACTATATCTCCGACGCCCTGGCCGCTCAGGTGGGCGGCATCGGTATCGCTCCGGGGGCCAATCTGTCGGATAGCGTGGCGATGTTCGAGGCGACCCACGGCACGGCGCCGAAATATGCCGGCCAGGACAAGGTCAATCCCGGCTCGCTGATCCTCTCCGCCGAGATGATGTTGCGTCACATGGGATGGTACGAGGCCGCGGACCTGGTGATCAAAAGCCTCAGCGCCACCATTTCCGCCAAGACCGTCACCTACGATCTGGCGCGGCTGATGGATAATCCCCAGGAGTTGAGCTGTTCCGCCTTTGGCGATGCCATGATTGCCATGATGTAAATATGAGGGCTCTCCCCCTATTCGAGCGGGTAGAAAGTTAAGCACATCAAGCAATATCAAGCGGAGGAAGTCCGCAAATGAACGCGAATAAACGCAAATGGTATAACCCAATCTGTCACGATGTGGCGTAGGGTGCGGCTCGCCGCACCATTCACCTGATAGCCGAGACAGTCGGTGCGGCAAGCCGCACCCTACGTGATTGAGGTACCGGCCGGAATTAATTCGCGGACAATCAACTTTGCGTGGGTCAACGGAACCGCTGTGAAAGGCTGGATATTCAACGAGAAACACCGCAGGGGAACCTCCTCCTGCGGTGGTCAACTGCGCTTTCCCGGTTAAAACTCAGCCGCTAACTGGATAGTCAGGTTGTTGGAACGAGTCCCGTCGTATGCCTCGGCCCGCGCATACTCGAAGCCGATGGCTGCCCCCTCCATGACTTCGATGGAGAATGCGGTCAGGAAGATCTTCTCAGGGAGTTCGGTCAACGCCGCGTCGTCAGTGCTTTGATAACCGACGGCCAGGGTCGCTTCACGGTCAGCGACGACCAAGCCGTATCCCCCCTCGATGTTGAACGCGCTGGGCTCTTCACCGGTTGGGAACTCGTCCAGGGAGGCGATCGACTCGGCGATGAAAGTGAACGGACCGGTCCCTACCAGGATGTTGAAGGCCAGACCGCCGACCCGGTCGTGCACCACCCCGGCATAGTCGATGAGTCCGTCAGAGTCGCCGATGTCGTTGATGTAGCCGAGAGCGGCGTCAAGGATGAAGGTGTCGTTTTCAAAGCCGTAGCCGAGGTTGGCCCCGAAGTTGTCGATCTTGTTGGTCTCCTCTTCTCCGGCATCGCCGTCGAAGAGGTAGAGGGAAATGGAGAAGGGGCCGGTCGCATAGCTGCCCAGGAGGCTGGTTTCCCGGGTCTCGCCGATCTCCAGGGTGAGCGGGTCGGCGATCATCTGGGTCTCGAAGCTGCCGAAAGGCACATACAACTGACCGGCGACGGCAGACCAGTGTTCATCGGGTGCGTAGGCGACGGCCGCCACGTCCACATCCAGCTCCTCGTCGCCGTCATCCTCGTAGAGCAGTACGACTTCGGCCGACAAGGCGGGATTGATGTTGGCGCCAAGCGAGAGTTCCGCGGTAGCCAGGGTCAGGCTGCTCTCTGATTCGCCCTCATCCGGATCGGCGAATGCGGCCTCGACTTCGATGAGACCGCCGATCTCCAGGTTGTTCAGCCAGCCACCCTGCCGCTGCTCGGACGCCATGGTCGGGATCGGGTCGTATGGATTGGCCATTTCGCTTGCAGGGGATTGTCCGTCAAGGCCGACATCGGCCGCAGTGGCTCCTTGCCATGAGAGCGTGATTGCGAAAGCGATGTGCAACAACTTTTTCTGCATTTTATTTACCTCAACATGAAAAGCTGAAGGAGCGCTGCTTGACGGCAGAAGGCCTGTTTTCAGTGCAGTTGGCTGTTTTCCTTGTGTGCGGATTTCCCCAGAATCTCTTCCCTCTCCTTGGTCCAGTTCGCTAGGCCTCTCTTACTGCAGTGAAGAATTCACCAATGGCATTGCTCAATACGGCGGAGCGCTGCGCTTCTCTCAAGCCGGCTTGCAGTGGTACTCTGGTTATCGGCAGGAACAGCAGATCACTTAGGATGCGATTGAAAAAATCCTGCCCCGACTCATTGACCGCCAACCGCTCCAGGTAGCGTCCCCGCAGGGATGCGTCAGTGAGACACTCCCAAGCGCGTCCGGCGATGGCTGCCAGGATATCGGTGCGGGAGGAGACCGGGTGTTCGAGAAGCCTCAGGATCAGATCGTCGCGGATCGCTGGAGAAGCGCTCTGGGAGATGCCGCGAACCAAGGCGGTGAGGACTTGGGGATCCGCTGATGGTTGCTCCAGTGTCCTCATGGCCCTGTCGGCAAGGGCCTGGGCGATGTTCACTGGAATGGCTTCGTTTTCAAGGCAGTGACAGATGGCCTCCAGGGGAGGGGGCGGCAGTTGCGGGATCGACGCGGCGATGCGTTCGGCATTGTCGTCCTGCCCGACACGGGCGGCCAGATCGGCGATGCCCTGATAGCCGATGAACGACCACTGCTCCCAACCCGGTTTGCCGTCGAAATAGGCCTTGGCATGGTCATAGAAGCGCGAAGCGGGATTCCCCAGTGCGGCGGTCATGCGCGCGTGTAAGGCTGCCAGCCGCTCGGGCTTGGGTTGGAAGGCATAGGGGTTGTCTTGCAGAGCGGTTTGCATGCGCGCTTCGTTCTCTCCCGCCTGCAGGTTTTTACCCAGGTTTTCCACCAGCAGATACATGAAGCCATCCCGTGCGGCCTGCTGCAGTTTTCCCTGCTCATCCAGGGGAAAACGGATGAACCAGATCATCGGATCGATCTGACGGTCGCCGGGATCCGAGATGGTCAGGGCGAACCAGGCTTGTCGTTGCAGGGGGAGGGGATAGGGCGCATCGGTCAATTCAAAATCGATGAACGCCTCCCTGGCAATGTCGGTGATGCGACGGCCCATATCGGAAAAGGCGAGCACGATACCGCCGGATTCGAGGAATTCGGTAAGTGTTGTTATCGGTTTCATACCCAGTCGATCAGGTGAAATTCCCAGTCATCCGCCTCAGCTTCCGGCACTACCTTGCCACGGATGGAGTGACCTCCCTTTTCCACGCTGGCGGGGTTTCCTGTGATCAGCGGATGCCAGGGGGGCAGATCCTTTCCTTCAGCCACGAGACGATAGGCGCAGGTGGGGGGCAGCCAGTAGGGGTCGAGCAGATCCGCCGTGGAGAGTGTCACACAGTTGGGCACCAGCGTCGATCGCTCCTTGTAGCGGGTGCAACGGCAGGTTTCGAGATCCAGGAGATCGCAGACCACGTTGGTGTAGAAGATATCCCGCGTCTCCTCATCTTCCAGCTTTTGCAGGCAGCATTTGGCGCAACCATCGCACAGGGATTCCCACTCGTTCGGGGGGATGGCGTCAAGGGATTGGGTCTTCCAGAATGGCGGATCGGCGTGGCGTTGGGACATGGGTGAAAGTCGACTTCTATGGTAGGTTATGAGTTTCCAATCGCCAATATTCGCGGATCAAGTAAAAGCGCAGTGTCAATGTTTTTATACACACCTTTTTTGCACCACGTCTATGATTGGCGAGTTAAGAGATAATTATGTAATTATGCTTTAAGTATACATCGTATCTAATTGATAAATATGGCTTAATATAGATTGTATAGAAATTACACAATCTAAAAAAGGCGCAGTAACAGCAAGGGCTGGGGCTGATTTCCTTCAGCTTACCCACAGAGATATCCACAGGATCTGTGGAAACATCCGCTTGCTGCCCAGGGCAGTCATCGAAGCCTATTTCGGTTATCTTTTGCAATATGCCGATCCCTGACAATCGAGCCTGTGGAGCGTACACCATGAACCCTGCAAAATCGAACTTCCAAGCCGTCATCTCTCTTCCGTTCGGTCCTGTCGGCATTGCCGTGTCTGAGGGGCGGTTGCAGGCGATCGAGTATCTATCATCGCCGCAAAAGCGCTATCGGAGCAAAGCGCCCGGATTGGATCTTGTGATCGATGCCATCGAGGCCTATCTGGATGATCCAGGCCGGCGTTTCAAACTGGATCTCATACTGCATGGGACAGCGTTTCAGCAACGCGTATGGCGAGCGCTACAGGCCATTCCCCCAGGCAAGCCCCTGACATACGGCCAACTGGCTGAAAAGATCGGCAGTGGGGCCAGGGCGGTGGGAAACGCCTGCAGAGCCAATCCCTGTCCCCTTGTCGTCCCCTGTCATCGGGTGGTGGGCGCCAACGGCCTGGGCGGATTCGCCGGCGAGCGGGGTGGTGAAAAGCTGGTGATCAAGCGCTGGTTGTTGCGCCATGAGGGTTGGTTATGAAGGGCGGTGGAGAGGATGCCCATTTGATCGAGTCTTTCTCCGATGCGTTGTGGATGGAGCGTGGTCTGAGCCCCAACACCCTTTCTGCCTACCAATCCGATCTGCGCAAACTGGCTGGATGGCTGGAAACCCATAAAGGATACGGTCTGTTGCAGGCGCAGCGGGGCGATCTTCAGCACTATCTGGGAGAACTGGCCCGGCAGGGACGCAAACCTCGCTCCAGCGCGCGACTGCTCTCTTGTCTGAGACAGTTCTACCGGTATTGTTTGCGCGAGGGCTGGTCGAGCGTCGATCCCAGTGTGCGAATCGATGCGCCCAAGCTAGGCAGGGCGCTGCCAAAATCCCTCTCCGAGGGAGAGGTGGAGGCCTTGTTGAACGCTCCCGATGTGGAAGATGCGCAAGGCATGCGGGACCGCACCATGTTGGAGATCCTCTACGCAACAGGGCTTAGGGTGTCCGAACTGGTGGATCTGCGTCCTGAACAGGTCAGTTTGACCCAGGGGGTGATGCGGGTCATCGGTAAGGGTGGCAAGGAGCGGCTGGTGCCGATGGGAGATGAAGCACAGGGTTGGCTCGAAAGGTTCTATGCCGGCGCCCGGGGGGAACTGCTCGGCGTCAGGGTCTGCGCCCATCTGTTTCCCACACGCCGCGGACATGGCATGACACGACAGGCATTTTGGCACCGGATAAAAAAGCATGCGGCCACAGCGGGGATCAACCCGCAGGTCTCTCCCCATACTTTGCGCCACGCCTTTGCCACGCATCTGTTGAATCACGGCGCGGATCTGCGGGTCGTGCAGCTTTTGCTCGGCCACAGCGACCTCTCTACCACCCAAATCTACACCCATGTGGCCCGCGAGCGTCTGAAACAGCTGCATGCGGAGCACCATCCCAGGGGGTAAAGTCACCCTGGCGATTTCCCGCGGAAAATTGATAATCGATCAGGCATGCCATGTCCGCACCGAAATGGCCGTCGAACAGGCAAAGTGCGGCCCTGCCGCACCATAACTCTCAGCAAACCAAGAGCCTGGGTGCAGTTTGTGCTAAAGTCTTCACCCTGAAAATTCACAAGCCGGGAGTAAACAATGCCATCATTCGATATCGTCTCAGAGGTGGATATTCAGGAGGTCAGAAATGCCGTTGACCAGGCAAACCGGGAGATAGGGACACGCTTTGACTTCAAAGGCGTGGATGCCGAGTTCGAGTTGGCCGATAGCGAAATCACCCTGCGCGCCGAACAGGAGTTTCAACTCGGCCAGATGATGGATATTTTACGCCAGAAGCTGGTCAAACGGAGTGTCGATATCGCCGCCATGGCTATCAAGGATCCGCAGGTGAGTCTCAATGCGGCGCGGCAGCTGGTGATTATCAAGCAGGGAATCGAAACCGATGTGGCGAAGAAGATGGTCAAGGAGATCAAGGCAAGCAAGCTCAAGGTGCAGGCCCAGATTCAGGGTGATCAGATTCGGGTGACAGGGAAAAAACGGGATGACCTGCAGCAGGTCATCACTTCATTGCGGAAGGCCGACTACGGTCTACCACTCCAATACCAAAATTTTAGGGACTGATCACTGATGAAATACACCGACAATATCCGCCGCAAACCAGCTTCTGCGCTTGCGGCGCTACTCGCTATGCTTCTCGTCACCGGCGCCAACGCCGAGACTACCCAGCTACATAAGGACATGCTCAAGGTGCGCGAGGGCATCGGGAAAATCATAAAACAAGGCACCGTTTCCAGTATCACGCCCACAGAGATCAGCGGCCTGTATGAGGTGTTGGTGGGCCCACAGATTTTCTATGTTTCCGCCGATGGCAAGTATCTGCTGAGCGGCAAGCTGTTTGATATCGACAGCCGAGAGGATTTGACCACGCCCAAGGTCTCGCAGGCCAAGGCCCAGTTCATCGAGCACGTCGGGGAAGAGGGCATGGTGATCTTCTCCCCGGAAAAATATAGTCACACGGTCACGGTTTTTACCGATATCGATTGTGGTTATTGCCGCAAGCTTCATCGTGAGATCAACGACTACAATGAGCTTGGCATTCGGGTGCGTTATCTGATGTATCCGCGTGCCGGTGTCGGCAGTCCATCCTACGACAAGGCGGTATCCGTATGGTGCGCGGATGATCGAAACGACGCCATGACCCGTTCCAAGGCCGGCGAGGATATCGAGAAGAAAACCTGTGACAATCCGGTGAACGATCACCTGCAACTCGGTAAGGTGTTGGGTGTGACCGGCACGCCGACCATATTCCTGCAAGGAGGAGAGGTGTTGCCCGGCTATGTGCCGGCGAAACGCATGAGCGCCATTTTGGAGGAGATGAAGACTGAGCAAGCGCAACAGGCAAGCACCCAATAAACTCTCCAGGTGATTCCCAGCGACAGCACCGCGCCGGCAACTCAAATTGTAGATTGAACCAAATGGACAGTCCCTTCTCCCTTCGGGAGGAGGGCGGAACGATGCGATAAAAAAAATTATTATAACTATTTACTCTCCTCTCCCGACAGGAGAGGGAACAAAAAGCGAATCCATTGGATTGCCAGGTTGCTTGTCCGAAGGACGATTAAACGATATTCAGTCGTCCGAGAATTGTCCAGATCAAGGCCCATCTCGAAGGCAATGGCTGCCTCCTTGTCAAGAGACACTAGCCCGCATTTCTCACACCCGATCGTAGCGAGACGGTTCAAGGGTGCCCGATGAATGGCCTTCACCCTATTGAACACCCCGACGGATTGAAAGCCGTTCAGCGCGTGCCATTGGGCCGTCGCAGTCGTTAAGGTGTGAAAAATGTGGACTAGTGTGCTGACCTACGGGCTGCGTTATCATAACTTACTGTAAGAGTGCTACAGTGGCGTTATGATGTCTTAACCGTGAATCAGCATACTACGGTTAGACATCGTGTAATTACCCTTCGGGTTAGTAAGATTTTTTCGAACGCACAAATATCATCGCCGTGGATGGTTTGTGCAGTGGCAGGAGCCGCTTAATGCCTGTCGCTGCGGCATGTGATCTCAACCAACAGGTCTACATAGGAGTTAGCTTGATTTTAGATGTAGCCATGCGTACCGATAAAGGTGTTGTGCGCGAGCAAAACGAAGATGCGGTAGGCGGCGATCCCGATACGGGTCTGGTGATTCTCGCTGACGGAATGGGAGGCGCCAATGCCGGTGAGGTGGCCAGTGGACTGGCCGTCGACCTGCTGGTCAGCCAACTGGTGACCGACCGGCGTCAAGCTGGTGACGGCGACGGTATCGGCAGACAGGATCTGCTGGATGCGATGCAAGGTGTCAACCAAGCGATTCTGGAGCTTTCGCAACAGATCCCCGAATATCTGGGAATGGGAACGACCCTGGTAGTGGGGGTATTCGGGGAGCGGTGCCTGATCCATGCCCATGTGGGGGATTCCCGCTTGTATCGATTACGTTCGGGGCTGTTTGAACAATTAACCATTGATCACACCCTGATTCAAGAGATGGTGAATCTCGGAGATTTTGCTAGCATTGAACAGGCGCTATTGGCCGGGGTGCCGACGAATGTATTGTCCCGGGCCTTTGGTTCGGAAGCGGATGTGGAAGTCGACCTTACCGAGACCGACACCGAACCCGGAGATCTCTATCTCTTCTGCTCCGACGGATTGACCGGCATGGTGACGGATCAGGAAATGCAAAGTATCCTAGAAAACCAACGGCTGGATCTGATGCAACAGGCCGATGAGTTGGTCGATCTGGCCTGCGAGATGGGCGGTATCGATAATGTTTCGGTAATCCTGGTCCGGGTGATGCCGAGCGACGCGAAATAAGAATTGAACTAGTACCTGGGTGGATGATTTTATGGAAAAGCTCGTAGTTATGAGTGACGATGAATCGCCGCAAGAGTTTGCGCTCATTGATAAGCGTTTGTTGATCGGGCGTGACGAGACCTGCGATATCTGTCTCGGTGATCGCTCGGTGAGTCGGCATCACGCCACCCTGATGCGTGTGTTCCGTGGTTTTTCCATCGAGGATGAACGGAGCACAAATGGCACTAAGGTGAACGGCGCGATAATCAACAAGCGTTTCCTCAAGCACGGAGACCTGATAGAGATCGGCAAGTACCATTTGCGTTACATTGCCCAACTGCCGCCTCAAGACATGGATGATCCTGACCGCACCGTGGTTTTAGGGCCTACCCATCAATCCGAGTCGACAGTCCCGGCCTCTTTCCAGGCTGCGCCGACGTCGCCACCGGTCACCCCCTCTGTTGCGCCCACCCAGTCGCCGGCCACTCAGCCACCGGTCGCATCTCCCGCGGAGCCAGAGCCGGTAGCGATAGAGACCGATCAACAACCATCCGACAGCCAAGCCGAGGAGGAGGAGTCTCAGGCAAGGGTGCGCTTCCTCTCGGGAGAACAGAAAGGTGAGGAGAAGATGGTGGATCGGGCTTTTTTCAGTGTCGGCAGGCCGGGAGGGGATCTGGTGTTGATCAATCACCGTCATTCCGGTTACTTCCTTCTCAAAGTGGGCGGGGCGAACCGGCCGATGATCAATGGAGAGCCCATCAAGGCCGGCGGCGTGGAGTTGCAAAACGGAGACCGCATCGACCTGGGCGAGTTATCGTTGGAGTTTATAAACTAACACTAGAATTCGTCAGAGCATCTATCTCCCTGACGGTTCCTGCCGGGTTTGTTGATTTGCGCGTGAGGCGCGCAGATAGCCACCGCTCAGCAGGGAGGTCAGCCGCATGCAGGAGGCAAACTCGGTTGTGTTTTCGAGCACACCGTGGATGATCACCCCCTCCAGCAGGTCCTTGCCATCCCACCTCGGGTTTGTCAGTTCCGACAGGAACAGGCATTCATGCTGTCGCAGACCATCGAATGAGAGGCCACACCCATCCTCGTCGATCCGGGAAACCCGGGCCGTTAGCTGATGGGCGCTGGGTTCTCCGGGTTTTTTGATCGATACCCGGTACTCATCATCGATCTTCGGATTGCCCAAGGAAGATACGAAAAACCCCGATTGGCTGATATCCCGGATTATTTTGCTTTGATCCGTACCGCTGGCCTTGGCAGTGAGTGTCACCAGGAACGACGTTTTGGTTCGGGGGGATTTTCGTGCATCCATCGTTGTGACCCTGTAACAGAAGTGTCACATTCAATGTAGGCATCAGCCAAAGCGTTGTGTATCCGGGAAATTACCTGTCTGGTTTGGGGTTTACCGTATAGCCGACCCACTGGTTGCTCAGTCTTTCAAGCGAAAACCGATATCGATGGTGACCTGCCAGTGGGAGACCTGGCCGTTTTCGATATGTCCCCGGGTCTCCACCACCTCGAACCAACCCATGTGGCTGATGGTCTCACCGGCGCGGGCAATGGCATTGCGAACGGCGTCATCGGTGCTGGTAGTGGAGGATCCGACCAACTGGATTTTCTTATAGACGTGATCGCTCATCAAACACCCCTTTTCTTAATTTTGAATGTTGAATTATGAATTAATGTGTACGCTTTGCGTACTGTTTTATTTTGAAAGCCACGTAGGGTGCGGCCTTGCCGCACCATGGGCGTGTCTGATTAATCGGAAGCGTCGTATTGTCGTTGTGTGTTGTCAGCATGGGATACAATGTAAGCAAAGCGCTTGGTGCGGCAGGGCCGCACCCTACCACTGTTTTTAAGTTGCGAGCGAAAGCGAGCGCATCAATTCAAAATTCAACATTCAAAATTCATAATTAGAAAAGCGCCTCAGCGCTTTTCGTCCTGCTTCTGTTTCAGTTTGTATAGCTGCTCCAACGCCTCTCTCGGCGTCAAACCGTCGGGATCGATCTCCTGCAACAGCGATTCGACAGCAGACTCGTCAGCGACTGGCGGCGCGAGGTCGAACAGGGATAGCTGACTCTGCTGCTGTTCGGCATGACGCTGGGCGCTGGCCTCCAACTCCCTCAGACGTTGGCGCGCCCTGTGTATCACCTGCTTCGGCACACCGGCCAGGGAGGCCACCTGCAGTCCGTAACTCTGGTTCGCCGGTCCTTCCCGCACCGCATGCAAAAAGACGATGGAATCGCCGTGCTCCACCGCATCCAGATGCAGATTGCTGATGCCTGGGTACTCCTCAGGCAGGGTGGTGAGTTCAAAATAGTGGGTGGCGAAGAGGGTATAGGCGCGCAGGCAGGTGGCCAGTTCCACGGCGCAGGACCAGGCCAGTGAGAGGCCGTCGAAGGTTGAGGTGCCGCGACCGATCTCATCCATCAACACCAGGCTCTCAGCGGTGGCGTTGTGGAGGATGTTGGCGGTCTCCTCCATCTCCACCATGAAGGTGGAGCGCCCTCCGGCCAGGTCGTCGGAGGCGCCGATGCGGGAGAAGATCCGGTCGATCGGCCCGAGCTGCGCCGAGGCAGCGGGGATAAAGCTGCCGGCGTAGGCGAGCAGAGCGATGATGGCGATCTGGCGCATGAAGGTCGATTTGCCGCCCATGTTGGGGCCGGTGATGATCAGCATGCGTTGCTGTTCGTCGAGGGTTACGCTGTTGGCGACAAAGGGTTCAGGGCTTACCTGCTCCACCACCGGATGGCGGCCGTCGGTGATCTGCAGGCCTGGGGTTTCGACCAGGGTCGGGCGAACCAGGTTAAGGGTCTGGGCGCGCTCCGCTAGATTGCACAGCACATCCAGATTGGCCAGTCCCTCAGCGCAGCGCTGCAGCGGGGGCAGCGCCTCGCCAAGGCGATCGAGCAACTGGTCATAGAGGCGTTTCTCTCTGGCCAGGGAGCGCTCCCTGGCGCTCAACACCTGGTCCTCGAATCGCTTCAGTTCAGGGGTGATGAAGCGCTCCGCCCCTTTCAGGGTCTGACGCCTGACGTAGTCATCCGGGGCCTTGTCGGACTGGCTGCGGCTGATCTCGATATAGTAGCCGTGCACCCGGTTGTAACTGACCTTGAGGGTAGCGATGCCGGTGCGTTCGCGTTCACGGGTCTCCAGGTCGAGCAGGAATTGGTCGGCGTTCTGCGACAGCCCGCGCAGCTCGTCGAGTTCGGCATCGTATCCCTCGGCGATGACCCCGCCGTCACGGATCAGCATCGGCGGTTGCGGGATAACGGCGCGCTGCAGCAGCTCGTGGCGTTGCGGGTGTTCGCCGATCTCCCGGGATAAGGAGAGGGTCAACGGGCTGTCGAGCCGGTTCAGCAGCGGTTGTAATTGGGGCAAGGCGCCGAGGGCATCCCGCAGGGTGGCGAGATCGCGGGGGCGGGCGCTCTTCAGCGCCACCCGGGCAAGGATACGCTCGATGTCGCCGATGCCTTGCAGGATCTCCTGCAGCTCGTCATAGAGGTGCGTCTCCGACAGGGCTTCAATGGTGGCATGCCTTTTCGCCACCGCCTCCCGGTCGCGCAGCGGTTGACTGATCCATCGCCGCAGCATGCGGCTGCCCATTGCTGTCACGGTCCGGTCCATGATCCCGGCCAGGGTGTGTTGCGGCTGGTCAGAGAGGGAGTTGACCAATTCCAGGTTGCGGCGGGTCGCCGCATCGATGATCACGCTCTGTTCACGATGCTCCACTCGCAGACCGCGGATATGGGGCAGGGCGCCGAACTGGGTCTCTTCCACATACTGCAGCAGACAACCGGCGGCGCCGACAGCCAACGGGTGGTCCCGGCAACCGAAACCGCCCAGGTCGCGGGTGCCGAACTGGCGCGTCAGTAGTTGTTCGGCGGAATCGAGGTCGAAATGCCAGGCCGGGCGCCGGGTCACGCCGCTACGCAGCGCCAGTCGCTCCGGCAGGGTCGAGTCCTCATCCAGCAAAATCTCCGCCGGGCCGAGGCGCTCCAGTTCGCCGCTGAGGGCTTCCAGGTCCGCTAACTGCTGGATGGCAAATCGGCCACTGGCCAGATCCAGGGCTGCCAGCCCATAGCCGCCGGCCTGTTCGTTGATCGCCGCCAGCAGGTTCTCCCGCCGCTCCTCCAGCAGCGCCTCGTCGGTGAGGGTCCCGGGGGTGACGATGCGCACCACCTTGCGCTCCACGGGTCCCTTGCTGGCGGCCGGATCGCCGATCTGCTCGCAGATCGCCACCGACTCGCCCTGTTTCACCAGCCGGGCCAGATAAGCTTCCGCCGCATGGTAGGGGACCCCCGCCATGGGGATCGGCTTGCCGGCGGACTGCCCCCGCTTGGTGAGGGTGATATCGAGCAGCCTTGCCGCCTTCTCCGCATCGGCGTAGAAGAGTTCGTAGAAATCCCCCATCCGATAGAAGACCAGCATATCGGGATGCTCCCCCTTGATGCGCAGATACTGCTGCATCATCGGGGTGTGTTGTGACGATTTTACGGCTCGGCTCATCGGAATTACGGCTGGGATTATTCGAAGGTGTAGTGTTTTTCCACGTCTTTGAGGATCTCCCAGGTGCATTTCATCCCGGCCGGGAAGGTCACCAGGTCGCCCCGTCCGAATTCCTGGGGCTCACCCCCTTGCGGGGTGACGATCACCTTGCCGCGCAGGAAGTAACAGGTCTCGGTCTGGTCATACTGCCAGTCGAATTTAGAGGCCTCCTTCTCCCAGATCGGCCAATCGTAGACCCCCTGGATCTCGAGTTTCATGGCGGAGGGGCGGTGTTCGCAGAGGATTTTCAATTCAGTCATGTTATCCGTTTCGGTCAATCTTTACATGTAAGAGGGGGTTATGCCCTGGGCAATCCCGTGAATCTGACAGGAGAGTGTACCGCGAAAGGGAGAGGAGGTTAACTCGGGGTGTCGACGGTGCGGCAGGGCCGCGCCCTACATGAAGTGGCGCCCCTCGTAGGGTGCGGCCCTGCCGCACCGGATAACCACTGTAGCCTGCTATATATATGCTGTTCGTGTATTACTTTCATAATGAAAATATTTTTTCTTGCATGGCTTGTATTTCATTCAATCCCGACTATATTGATTCATCACTTGACATCGAACCGTATGATTTTATAATTCACCGCCCATTAACAAGTGGTTTAAAGAGAGACATGCAAATAGGCAATAAACAATTTGAACAGACCCCGAGGTATCGTTGTTTAAACGATCTGTCCGCTCTCGGTTTGTTTTTTAATAGTGCACTCACATTGCTGAAGTGTGCAGGGCCTGATGCGCCCACAAAATTTATCATGACCTAGTCTTTCCCCGTATTTCGGTTGGAAGACTGAGTCCGGTCTTCCAGCCAAGTAAACCCTGGCTGGTTTCGACCGCCGGGGTTTTTTTATGCCCTGAGAAAATGGATTGTTAGCTTAACCGGCAAAGCATCCGGCTCTTAACCGGAAGGATATGGGTTCAACGCCAATACAATCCACCAAACCGTTGCGCCGCGACCCCAATAGGGCAGAGGGGCCTGTTTCAGAAACAGGTGAGGTCCGGGTTCGAATCCCGGGTGGCGCAGCAAAAACGAGCTTGCGCAAAAAAACGCGAGTTCCACAGCGTTGGAAAACTTGTTCATGTTTAGCGGACCAGGTTCTGAATGCCTGGCCTACGCACTCAGGCTACGAAAGGATTGCACGGTGTGTACAAAACAGGGGCAGGCGCCAACACCGACAAGGTAGCTCAGTCTGGTAGAGCGATCGACTGATAATCGATTTGTCGCTGGTTCGACTCCAGCCCTTATCTCAGCCTTAACAGCTGATCAGTGGTAATGGCGAAGGCCTCGTGGTTCGACTCCACACACTTTGTTGGTAACGACACGGGAGAAGCCCCGGCGGTGACACAGGATGTGTCAGGGTACAGGAGTGCCTGCCGCAGCGCGCATCGTGCCTTGCATGGTTGCGCAATCGGTTTGAAAAAACGTGTCTGACAGAACTGGAAGTCAGTGGAGTGTCGTTTGCTCCGCTGACTTCGGTATTGAAAGACAGGTGGTCGCAATCCGATCCCGGAATGATCCGCGCTTTGTGCGTGGGGTGACTCTTACTCAGTTTTTTATTCGAGATTATTTAATGGCAAAAAAGGAGAAGGCAAGTGAGGAAAACATAAGGTGTCGGAGTGGCGCCCTGTCGAGTGCGACAGGGACCGAGTCAGATAAAAGCCACGCGGTTGGAAATGAATAAGTTAAGGAGAAGAGAAATGTTTGGAATCAAGCGGCAAGTGATTGCCCAACACGAGCGTGGTCTGTACCTGAAGGATCGTTCCATCGTGAAGATCCTGGAGCCGGGTGTCTACTGGATTGTCGATCCGCTGGACCGTGTGAAGATCGATGTCTACGACATCACCGAGCCGGCCTTTGCGCACGCGTATGTAGACGTACTGATCAAGGATCGGGCAGCGCTGTGCGAAAAGTACTTTCAGCGCATCGAGCTGGGTGAGTTCGAGGTCGGTCTTGTCTACAAGAACGACAAGCTGGCAACCGTACTGGCGCCGGCAACCCGTCAGCTCTACTGGAAGGGTCTGGTGGATATGCGTGTCGAGGTACAGGATATTGCCTCTGACTTCGAGATCCCGCGTGAACAGGTGCGTCTGATCGCCAATGCACGAGGCAACGAACTGGCCATGGCGGTACGCAACACCGTCTATCCGGTGGAGGTGGCGGATAAGTCCGTGGGTCTGCTGTTCGTCGATGGCGAACTGGCCAAGACCCTGCAGCCGGGCCTCTACGCCTTCTGGAAGTACAACCGCACCGTTAAGGTGGAGCAGGTGGATACCCGTCTGCAGGCCATGGAGGTCAGCGGCCAGGAGATCCTGACCAAGGACAAGGTCAGCCTGCGTGCCAACCTCGCCGCCCAGTACCAGATCGCCGATCCGGTGACGGCGGTAAAGGCGCTGGTGGATATCACCGGTACCTTGTACCGAGAGCTGCAGTTCGCGCTGCGTGCCTCGATCGGCACCCGCACCCTCGACACCCTGCTGGGTGACAAGGGTGAGCTGGACCGGGTGGTGTTCGAGACCGTGCGCGACAAGGTAGCGGAGTACGGTGTGGTGATGAAGAGCGTGGGTGTCAAGGATGTCATCCTGCCGGGTGAGATGAAGGAGATTCTCAACCAGGTGGTGCAGGCCGAAAAGGCGGCACAGGCCAACATCATCAAGCGCCGTGAAGAGACGGCGGCGACCCGTTCGCTGTTGAACACCGCGCGGTTGATGGATGAGAACCCGGTGCTGCTGCGCCTGAAGGAGCTGGAGGCGCTGGAGAAGATCACCGAAAAGGTGGACAAGCTCACTGTCTTCGGCGGTCTCGATGGCGTAATGCGGGAGATGGTCAAGATCCATGTGTAAGCGGAATCGTCCGCTGCCCATGAACTTGACCGGCCGCGAAAGGCGAGGGCCTGGCAATGGGGCCAGGCCCGATTGGCGCTATGGTGCGGCAGGGCCGCATCCTTCTATGAGGCAATGTTTGTCAAGGCTGCCATCTCGTAGGGTGCGGTCCAGCCGCACCATAACCCAAGCAGGTCAGTAAACTAGTGTGGTGTAACGTATAAACTGTACCAATCAGAGGCCCGTCAATGCCTCAAGACCAGGCGCAGCGCGCAGGCAATGGCAGCGCCCTT
>JAHXHS010000006.1 GCA_025656455.1 Candidatus Thiodiazotropha sp. (ex Epidulcina cf. delphinae)
CCGCCTTGAACCGTTTTATGATTGAGTTCGAAGACCGCCTGGCGGACTTCGTTTAAACAATGGCAGTTACACAGAATTATTTACAGGCTCGCGCAACGCGCCTAGCAGCTAACGGCTTAGCGTCTCGCTGATTGGTACAGTTTATACGTTACACCACACTAGGTAGTAAGGCATCAAGAAGCCGATACACAATCTAATTTACAGTCTCTGGTCTTTATCAGAAAAGCGTGCGCAAAGCGCACTCCACAAACTCAAAATTCAACATTCAAAATTCATAACTCACCCCCCTTTCCCTTGTCCGTTTATTAGAAACAACTAATAATCCATAATCCCTCTCTATCAACTCATTCGAAAATTCGATGGGTTATTCCCTGCTGGGATATAGAAGGCGCGCACGAAGACGAGTAAGGTAACGAATCCGGAATCCTGGGCGCCCGCGAGCACCCATGATAACGAAATAACCAAGCTGGCAAGTCAATAATAGCGCGCTGCGGGTTATCCATTTTTTATAAGCTATTCCGCAACGGAGGACAATCCATGACGGAAGTAATCGCAACCAATGAGACTATTCTCGTGGTCGGTGGTGGCATCAGTGGCATGACCGCTGCACTGGAGGCTGCCGAAACGGGAAAGCAGGTCGTCCTGGTTGAAAAGCGCCCCTATGTCGGCGGTCGCGTCACCCAGCTGTACAAGTACTTCCCCAAGCTCTGCTTTCCCACCTGTGGGTTGGAGATCAACCAACGCCGGGCAAAGATGAATCCTAACCTCAACATCATCACCATGGCCGAGGTTACCGATATCAAGGGTGAGGCCGGCAATTACACCGCCACGGTCAAGATCAGTCCCCGCTATGTGAATGAGAACTGTACCGCCTGCGGCGATTGCGCCAAGGTTGTGGAGAGCGAGTTCGATGACGCATTCAACTACGATATGGGCAAGCGCAAAGGCGCCTACCTGCCTCATCGCATGGCGCATCCCCAGCGTTATGTCCTCGACCCGGCAATCATCGGCACCGATGATGCGCAGAAAGCGAAGGATGCCTGCAAGGTCAACGCCATCGATCTGGATATGCAGGAAGAGACCATCGAGTTCAAGGCTGGCGCCGTTGTCTGGGCCACCGGCTGGAGACCGTACGATGCCAATAAGATCCAACCCTACGGTTACGATCGCATCGCCAATGTCATCACCAGTGTCGAATTCGAGCGCATGGCCGATCCCAATGGCCCCACCGGTGGAAAACTGGTGCGTCCCTCCGATGGCAAAGAGGTAAAATCGGTCGCCTTCATCCAGTGCGCCGGTTCCCGTGACAAGAACCATCTGCTGCACTGCTCGCGCATCTGCTGTATGGCTTCGCTAAAACAGGCCACCTACCCGGCCGACGATGTACCGATCACCATCTACTACATCGATATCCGCGCCATCGATCGCTTCGAGGACTTCTACCAGAAGGTGAAGGCAAAGGAGAACGTCAGCTTCATCAAGTCCAAGGTTGCCTCGATTGTGGAAAACAAAGAGAACGGCAACCCAACCCTGCACGGTGTCGATACCGAAGGTTACAACCGCTACGCCAATGAGCACGACTTGGTGGTCCTGGCCGTCGGCATGGAGCCCAGTGTCGATAAGGAGCGTTTCCCGGTTGAGATCGTCATCAACGAAGAGGGTTTCATCGAACCTGCACCAGAAAATGGCGGTGTCTTCGCTGCCGGGTGCTCATCCGATGCGTTGGATGTCAACCGTGCCGTTCAACACGCCACAGGCGCCGCTTTACGCGCCATCCAAGTGGTCAATCGCGTAGCAGCGACGGAGGGTTAAGAGAGTGGCTGACGAAAAGAAATTTGCTGGATATGTCTGCACCGGCTGTGGTCTGGGTGAGCGCCTGGACGCCGGTCAGCTTGAAACCACCGCCACCCGCGACGGTAAGATGCAGAGCTGCAAGCAGCATGAGATGCTCTGCTCCGCCGAGGGCGTACAGATGATCAAAGACGATATCGCCAACGACGGCGTCACCCATGTCATGATCGCCGCCTGCTCCCGCCGCGCCAAAGTGGAGGCTTTCAACCTCACCGATGTGGCGCTGACCCGCGCCAATCTGCGTGAGGGTGTCATCTGGGTCCGTCCCGATACGGACGAGAACAGAGAAACCACCCAGGAGATGGCGGACGACTATATTCGCATGGCCTGCGCCGAACTGAAGTCCATGAGCAAACCGGCCGCATCCGCAGAGCAGTCCCTCAACAAGAACATTCTGGTTGTGGGTGGCGGCATCACCGGCATGACGGCGGCTATCGAAGCTGCGGCAGCGGGCTACCCTGTACACCTGGTGGAAAAGAATGGCGCATTGGGCGGCGCATTGGGCGGCTACTACAAGGTCATACCGACCCGCTCGCCTTACGATGCGCCGGCCGAGAATCCCGTACCGGGAATGGTCGAGGCCATTGAGGCCAGTGACAACATCACGGTTCATCTGAACAGCACTATCGCCAAGACAGATGGCGCTCCGGGCCGATTCAGTGTCGAAGTGGCAACCGAGTCCGGCAGCGGTGAGACCCTCTCCATCGGCGCCATCGTTCAGGCCTCCGGCTGGAAGCTCTTCGATGCCGGCAAGCTGCCGGAGTTCGCTTACGGTAAAACACCGGACGTGGTCACCAATCATGAACTCGAAGCCCTGGCGGTCGCCGCCAACGGCGGGCCGATCAAGCGGCCTTCCGACGGCAAAGAGGTGAAGTCGGTCTGCTTCATCCAGAATGCGGGACAGTGCTCCGATAAAGAGGGTCACCTGTCCTACTTCTCGGGCGTCACCGACCTGGTCTCCATCAAGCAAGCGATGTACTTCAAGGAGCTGAACGGGGAGTGTGATACCACCATCCTGTTTGACAACCTGCGCACACCCGGCGCCGGAGGCGAGGATTTCTACCGAGCCGGACAGCAGGCGATGGTCACCTTCTCCAAGGGTATCGCCTCGGAAGTGGTTCCCGGCGACAGTCTCACCGTCAAGTTCGAAGATAAAATCCTCAACGAAGAGACGGAGATGGCCTGCGACCTGGTGGTGCTGGCCACCGGTATGGAGCCCAACTCGGGCCCCGATCCCTATGCTCAGTTGATGGTGGACGAGGCAGAGGACGAGGAGGAGAAGGCCAAGGCCAAGGCTGCATTGGAAAATGCGCCGCCATCGATCCTGAACCTACAGTATCGCCAGGGCACTGACCTGCCGCATCTGAAGAACGGGTTTACCGATTCCCACTTCATCTGTTTCCCTTACGAGACTCGTCGTACCGGCATCTACTCTGCTGGCCCGGTGCGCCGTCCCATGGATGCACAACAGGCCCGTGACGACGCGACCGGCGCCGCACTGAAGGCCATTCAGGCAGCAGAGAACGCCGGCCTCGGCCGTGCGGCACACCCCCGTTCCGGCGATCTCTCCTTCCCAAGCTTCCGTAAGGAAGGCTGTACCCAGTGTAAGCGCTGTACCGTTGAGTGCCCCTTCGGCGCCATCAACGAGGACGAAGAGGGCTACCCGATGTACAACGAGTCGCGCTGCCGCCGTTGTGGCACCTGCATGGGCGCCTGTCCGGTGCGCGTCATCTCCTTCGAGAACTACTCGGTTGAGACCGTCAACCAGCAGATCAAGAACTGCGAGATTCCCGAGGAGTGGGATGAGAAACCACGCATCCTGGTGCTGGCTTGTGAAAACGATGCCTATCCGGCACTCGATCAAGCCGCCCAGGCCGGTGTGGAGATCAACCCCTGGGCCCGGGTGATTCCGGTGCGCTGTTTGGGCTCAGTGAGCCTGTCCTGGGTGACCGATGCGCTGAATAACGGCTATGACGGCATCGTGATGATGGGCTGCCGCCGCGATGACGATTACCAGTGCCACTTCGTACGCGGCTCGGCGATGGCCGCCGAACGCATGAGCAAAGTGGGTGACACCCTCGACACCCTGAACCTGGAGCCGGAGCGTGTGATCCTGCACGAGGTCGCGATCACCGATGTGGAGCGCGCCCCTCAGCTCATCAACGACATGGCGGAAACCGTGGAGAAGATCGGCCTGAGTCCGTTCAAGTTCTAATCGATGGCGACAAAGGCCTGCCTCGCAGGCTCCTCGCAGAACGAACGGCCTGAACAACTTTACTTTTTGTAGGGTGGCACTGGCCAACCGCCCTGGACACCCTACAAAGGGGAGTAAAAATGAGTGATTTAAACACCGCAATGATTGAAAAGTACCGCAGCAGCTTCCTCAAGGAGGTTGAGGCGAATGTGGAAGAGGGCGAGTGGGTCAAGATGTGCATGCAGTGTGGCGTGTGCTCCGGCTCCTGCCCGTTGGGTAAACATTGGGACCATCCGCCGCAGGAGATCTTCATGATGATCCGCGCCAACAAGCGTGACGAGGTGCTGAGCACCGACTCCATGTGGATGTGCACCTCCTGCTACAACTGTATCTCCCGCTGTCCCCGTGGACTGCCCATCACCCACATCATGCATGGCCTGGCGGTCTACTCGAAGCGTCTCGGCCTGACCCAGAAGCAGCAGCCCACCGCCCAATTCTCGCAGATCTTCTGGGACAACCTGATGAAGAAGGGACGGGTCAACGAATTGAAACTCGGCCTCTCCATATACTTCAAGGACGGTTTCGGCCAGGGTGTCAAAAACGCCATGGCCAACCAGAAGCTGGGCCAAAACATGATGAAGGCCAAGCGCATGAACGCCATGGAGTTCTTTAGCGGACATAGCGTGAAAGATCTCTCCGGCTTCCAGAAAATGGTGAAGAAGGCCCAGGAGATCGAAGCAGGCAACATCAAGGACTTCAAGTGAGGACAAACCGACATGGCTAAGATAGAACTCTCATTCTACCCGGGTTGCTCCTCACAGAAGGGCGCTACCTCATCCAACTACCTGGTCTCCGCGCAGACCATGTGCGAGGAGTTGGACATCCAGCTCAACGAAATCCCCGACTGGAACTGCTGCGGCGCCTCCATCGGCTACGGTGGCGGTGGCGAGCTACCCCGCCTGGCCCTCTCCGCACGCAACATCGCCCTCTCCGAAGAGCACAACAGCGGCCAGGAGATCGTCGCAACCTGCGCGGCCTGCTGGCTCTCCACCCGGGAAGCGAAAGAGCGTCTGCACGAAGACGAACAGATGTTCAAGGATGCCAACGCCGCCCTCTCCGAGGCGGGACTGAAGTATAAGGGCGAAGCCAACGTACGCCACATGGTGGAGGTGCTGGTGGAGGACATCGGTTTCGACACCATCAAGTCAAAGGTCAAAAAGCCTCTCGAGGGCCTCAAGATTGCCGGCTACGTCGGCTGTCAGACCAACCGTCCCTTCGGCATCGCCGGTGAGTCCTTCGAGAATCCTCAGTACTTGGACAAGATCGTGGAGAGTGTCGGCGCAGAGTCGATTCCCGGCTATGAGAAGAAGGTACAGTGCTGCGGCGGCGCCCTCGCCTTCTCCGAGCCTGAGAAGTCCCAGGAGATGATCAAGGGCATCATCGAGGCGGCCTACGACAACGGCGCCGACATGATCGTCACCCCCTGCCCCCTGTGCCAGGCCAATGTGGAGATCTACCAGGACAACATCAACGAGGCCTACGGCACCAAATTCAACATGCCGGTGGTCTACTACTCCACCCTGATGAGCGTCGCCTTCGGCCGCAGCGCCAAGGAGGCCGCTCTGGATGGTCAGGTGATCCCGGCCAAGCAACTGCAAGAGATTGCCGATAAATAGCCCGAATATTAATCACCGGATGCAACTAAGCCCGCATTCCGCGGGCTTTTTTATGATGCCCGGCATCGTCCAAGGCATGAAAACGAAAAAAGTACGATTTGGCATTCACGAAAGGAGATTCTTTTATTCGGAACAACGATGTGATAAAAAAATATGGCTGCGCTAGTGTAGTATCCTATAGTATTCTTTCAAGGTTATCGACGCCCACTCAATGCCTATTCTTTTTGACCGCCAACACACGGGGAAAATCACATGGAAGTAACCCTCAATTCGATATGGCGTCTTTTATCGCTCCTTGCTATCGGTGTTTTCTTCATTCTGCCACCTAACGCACAAGCGGCGACATCCACCTATTACAAACAGGCATACAATTACGATATTTATACCAAAAATTACGTCTATGACGTTGTGCAACTCAAGTGGGACCAGACAAAGACCGCACCCTGTTCAGCCATTGCCGGCACTCTGATCAGCTTCCCCGGGGGGAATGGAAATAGTCATGGAGAATCGGAGAATGACCTGGAATCCCTCGAAACAGTGCTTGGGCCTGCCTGTGTCAGAGTCATCCGAGTCAACATCGACCCCTTCTGCAATAACACATTCGGTCCCGACAGCGAGTGTTTGAGCCGCCATACAGGTGAAATCTTCAATGATGGGTACTGGCGCTACGATCGCAGTTTTCAGGAGGCCGCTGAGCTGGTGAGTGGTATCATACGAAGCGCCAAGCAATACTGGAAGGATGCCAACGGCCAAGCCTACGCCCAGGGCAAAATCATCGTGGCTGGCGTGAAAACAGCATCCACGATTGCCGCATCCGCCCTGGAATGGTGGAATAGCTATCAAGCAGACGTGGCAAGGACCATCATGATCAGCGGCCCGCTGGGCGCCGACATCTCGGCCGAATGCGGTCTGATGGTGAGTACGGACACCAAGGAGTGGCTCGATCGAGTCCTCCGAACCGGGTCCGCATGCAGGAATCACGGCGAAATCGGGGCTGGCAAGGATGTCGTCAACCTAGCCAATACGAGCTTCAGACCCTATCTCTTCAGCGACCATGAAATCGCCATCCTGGTAGGCGCAACCGATACCCTTGGCTGCCGGGTTGACGATAGCGAGGACATCGATCCGGGCAATTGCGGCAATTGGAACGCCTCTGAGGCTGTCGAGCGCTATATCCGCAGCATCGGCGCCGGGGATGATTCCTTTTTCGTAAGGGGGGGATATTCCAACAGGTATGCACCTAATACCCTCAACGTCATCGTGTCGGATGCCGACCACCCCCCTGCCGGGCACGACCTGTGGGAACTGCAAAAAGTCCGCAAGCTCGTCTGTCAAAACGTGCTTAACGAGGTGAACAAGCCACTCTCGCATTGCGAGGCTGGCGATCTTTAGCCAATAACTCTGCCAGAAAAAACGTTCTGGCAGAGTTGGTTGCAAGTTAAATCATGCTTAGTCCGCATTGCCCACCAGGATCTGGATTTTGGGCAGGCCGGCGAAGACGGTTGAACGATTAGCCCAGACATTTCACCCAGCCGCTGATATTGTGAATTAACCTTACCCTAATAGTTACTGTAGAGACTTACCCTAACCCGCTGATTCTGCCCGGCAATTCGATTCCACTCACCCGCTGTCTTCAGTTCGTAGGGTGCGGGATATGGGACCAGGGGATCATTCAATCCGCTACTGAACAGGAGGATTTCGACCTCTCCGCCATTTCTGCTACTTTCCACGTTCAGATAGTTGGCAAAGGATACCGACTGATCGTTCTGCCAGTCATAGCCACGCCGCTGATCTGCCACGAACAGGCATTCATCGATAGCGAGGCCGGGCTCGGCCAGGGAAAAAGCGCCGTTGCCGTCCTTTTGCAGACAGAAGTTGCCATGATTCGCGCGAAGCTCTAAGGTGCCCCGGAATCCTGCCTCTTTAAGCAATTCGACCAGCTCCGTCAGCCAGAGGGCGCGCTGGTCGTTGAAGGCCATCTCTCCAAACTCATACTCGGCCCCTTGGTTGGCTGCCCATTCGATCAACCGAATGGGCAACTGCGAACTGTCACCGGCCTTGACATTCCCGGCCACGCCTTCACCGGTCGGCAAAACCAATCGCTCGATCTTCTCGTTTTGGGTTCTGATCAGGTCAAGGATCGCATCGCTCAGTTCGCGCTCCCGATCCATGCTCGACAAACCGGGAGACGTGGACGCAAGAAAGTAGTAAATCAGTAATAAGCCGACGACCAGGAACACTCCCCCGGCAAACCCGGCAAGCGCACCCCGCCGCCCCCGCGCGACCGACGCCTCATGAAGCGCCTCCAATTCATACAGCTCGCCCTGAATCTCGGCAAAATGCTTATCTATCTTCTCCTGGATACGCGCTTCAGTCTGCTCCTGCTCACGGTGAATAAACCGTTTTAATGGCTCCTGACCGGAACCCGTATCCTGAAAGCTCTCCAGCGGCAGACTGACCGGCTCTACCGGTGCGGCCTTTCGTCTCTCATGTCTGTCGATGGGGTGAATATTGTCCCGCCTGCGGATCCTGCCCACCCCCTCTAACTCGTCATCCCTGAAATCGTGGACCAGGGATTTCTGCTCGGGCATGAGATGCAGTGATTCCAACACCCCTTCCAAGTCCTGGGGTTCAAGTTGTTTCGGCAACACCCCCACTGCACCCAGCGCCCTGGCCTGGCTGAGCGCCAGGTCTCCGGCCTTGGAGGTGTACATCATGACCGGTATAACCGCGGTGCGGGGGTTGGATTTGATGACCTTCAAGGCCTGAAAACCATCCATCCCCGGCATCTCGTAATCCATGAAAATGGCGTCCGGCGTATTCTCATAGAGGTAATCGATAGCCGCCGCGGCCGACTCGCGGGCTTCCACGGTAATACCGTACTTGGATAGTTTACCCGACAGCACTTGACGTGCCGTCTTAGAGTCGTCAACGATGAGCGCGCGCTTGTTCATTGATCAGATGGCTGCACCTAGGTACCGCTTTCCCCTATTGTTTCCATGTATGCTATATCGACGAACTACATGATAATCTCAGTGTAACTGGTAAAAAAATCTGGCGCATTAAAGCGGATCTGAATGTGACAGGATTTTTTTCAAGATACATTGGAACTAACTATATCTGACATATTCGCAGAGAGGAAACATTCATATGGTAGCGCTGACGGAAGAAAAGTGTGAGGCCTGTCGCGCTGACGCTCCAAAAGTCGCTGATGCTGAGCTTGCCGAACTGATTCGCGCCATCCCCGATTGGAATATCGAGGTGCGCGAAGGTGTTATGCAGCTGGAGAAGGCATTCAACTTCAAGAACTTTGTGGACGCCCTTGATTTCACCAACAAGGTGGCTGCGCTGGCCGAGCGTGAGGGACATCACCCCGCCCTGTTAACCGAGTGGGGTAAGACCACTGTGACCTGGTGGTCGCACAAGGTCAAAGGGCTGCATCGCAACGACTTCATCATGTCAGCCAAGACAGACCAGCTTTACGGATAGTGTGTAGGGTGTGGCCTTGCCGCACCATTCCACCCATTATTTCGATACAGCAAGGCCGCACTCCAAGGCTTTATTACAATCCATTTGCGTTCATTGGCGAACCCCAAACATTATCATATTGGATAAGGCTTAAGCTGGCATGACCAACCGGCATGTGCCACACTACACTAGATGTGACACAGGAGAGAGTGGCATGGCATCCAATACCCCCGGCAATGAAGTGCAGCTTGGCGCACAAGGGCGCCTTGTAATTCCAGCGGCTTTACGTAAGGCGTTACATCTGCAGCAAGGTGACCGGTTAGTGGCGCGAAAAGTAGGCGATAGCTTGGTGCTTGAGAGGCGCGAGGCCATCGAGAAACGTCTCCAGGAGCGGTTTCGACATATTCCTAAGGATGTCAGCCTGGTTGATGAGCTTATTGCCGAACGTCGCGCCGAGGCTGCCGGAGAGATGGAGGAAGAATGAAGCAAGTGCTGGACGCTTCGGCCTTGCTGGCCTTTTTACACAACGAACCTGGAGCGGACCGGGTTCGCCAGGTATTTGGTAGTGGCATTGTATCTGCTGTGAATTGGGCGGAAATTGTGCAGAAATCATTGCTACGGGGTGCAGATGTATCCGGTATGCGGGAGGAATTGTCCGAGGTTGGTGTGGCTTTTAAACCTTTTACACCGGAACAGGCCGAGATAGCAGCCAAACTATGGGAGAAAACTCGCCGGCATGGATTGTCGTTGGCCGATCGTGCTTGCCTGGCCCTCGCAATCGACCAAAATCACTCAGTACTGACGGCTGATCACGCATGGCGCAAGCTGGGTCTGGGTGTCGAGATCCTATTGATTCGCTGAGTGGAATGGTGCGGCAGGGCCGCACCCTACGGCTTTTTACCATCCATTTGCGTTGAATGGCGGGGCCGAAAATACATCAGGAAAGGGCATCCTTCATCTGCTGTTCCTGCTTCTGCTTGTGGACTTCGATTTCCGCCTTTCTGCGAAGCGCCAGAATCTCTTTACGCTCTTCAACGCGATTTTCGGCTGCATTCTCTTTGACAGGGATAGTGATATCGCCGAACAACACCTGCTTCAATAGGCGGGCGCCGAACTGCATCAAGGCAAGATCCTCTTTCTCCACTGTCTCGTAAAATTTATCGTCAAGATCGTAAGAGGCTTTGAAGGAGTCGGTTAAGACAAAACGACGTAGACGATCCACATCGTAGGAACACATAAAGAAGAACTGCAGACTGGTATCGGAGGGACGACCAATCGTCGGTCCAGCCGATTTCTTCTTCAGCATCAACTGCAGCCACTCCCGGTTGATCTGATCGTAGATCTCAACCTCCTGCTCTTTACGGTAGTCATCGACAGCGACTTCCCGTTCCTCTTCATGCCCCTTGCAGTGATCCTCTTGGATCAGAAAGTAGTGGGCCTCGTCGTCACTTGCTCCTGCCTCACGCATTGCCATGTGACCAATGGGGTAGTATCGGCACGCTGTCGGCCGATCCTTGTAGACACTGCAACCCTCATCGGTAACAAACAGACAAGCGCCATCATTGTCGGTACGGAGTTTCACACCCGGAATCCCATCCTTATCCATTTCATAGGGTACGGTATGGTTTTTCAGAAACGCTGTTGCGCTGATAGCCAAATTGTCTTTCAGGCGCAGAATGTCGTAGGGGGTCAGTTGGATGTCGGCATGTTTACAGCAGGCATTGAAACAGGAGATTCCCTTATGACAGTTGAATTTGATCTTGGCGCCCGGTTCCAGTACAGCGGGCACAAAGCTGCTTTTAAAGGGAATGTCGAATTTTTCACTCATGATTTGCCTCCGATATCAGAAGACGAAAAAGTCCGGGCGCCTTTCAGCACCCAGACTCTTCTAAGCCGCCAGGCTGTCAAGAATTACTTGAACAGCTTGGACTTATCGACCAGATCCACATGGGCGCGCTTGAAGCACTTGTAGGTCTTGGCCTCCTTATCATAGACAGAGTTCACGAAGCACTTCCAGTTCTCCTCGTCGACAAAGTTCTTATCCATGCGGTAGTAGAAACCGGGATAACGGGACTCTTGACGGAACTGAATGTGTTTCATGTGCGCTTCAGCAGTCAGGATACGGTGATAGTTCTCCCACGCGCGCAACAGCTCGTGGAGATCCTTGGCACGCATCTTCAAGGCGTCTTCCTTGAGCATTTCCAGCTTCTGCTCGGCCAGGTCCAGCATGTGCTCGTTGGTGGTGTAGTAGGTGGCAACACCGGCAACGTACTCATCCATGACCTTCTGCAGACGGAACTGCAGCATACGCGGGGTGATGTAGTTGGGGTTTACATCGATCGCGGTGGAGTAGTCCTTGTGCTCCAGGAAGTTGCGAACCGGACGGTAGATCTCTTCGATCAGGGTGTCGACATCGGTATCCAGTTCTGGGCTGAGATCCTTGTTGTCCATGACATACTTGACCATCGCCTTGGCGGCCATGCGGCCTTCCGCATGGGAACCGGAGGAGAACTTGTGACCGGAAGCGCCCACGCCGTCGCCGGCGGTGAACAGACCGGAAACAGTGGTCATGCCACGGTAGCCCCAGTTCCAGCCCTTGGGCAGGTGATCCGGGACACCGGCTTCGCTCTCATCGGTAGGAGCGCCAACATCCTCGGGACCGGAAGTCCAGATGCCGCAGCAGCCTGAGTGAGAGCCCAGCAGGTAGGGTTCGGTCGGCATCAGCTCGGAGTTTTTCTTCTCAGGCTCGATGTTCTCACCGGCCCAGATACCGCACTGGCCGATACACATGTCCAGGAAGTCTTCCCAAGCCTCGGCTTCCAGATGCTTCACCTCACGGGGAGACAGGGTCTCACGCAGGTTAGCCAATGCAGTGACAGTGTCCATCCAGATAGGACCGCGACCTTCACGCATCTCTTTCAGCATCAGGTGGTTACGCAGGCAGGATGCGGGAACGGCAGCCTGGCCATAAGGAGGATAGTCGTCCAGCATCTCCTTGTTGCGGTCCATGTAGACCTCGCCGAAGGCGTTGGTGGCCTTGGATTTGAACAGCAGGAACCAGGCGCCAACCGGACCGTAACCGTCTTTGAAACGGGTCGGTACGAAGCGGTTTTCCATCATCGTCAGCTCGGCGCCGGCCTCTGCAGCCATTGCATAGGTGGAACCGGCGTTCCATACCGGGTACCAGGCGCGGCCCTGACCCTCGCCCACGGAACGGGGACGGAAGATGTTGACACAACCACCGGCAGCCAACAGGATGGCTTTCGCCTTGAACACATAGAGTTTGTGCTCGCGCACGGAGAAGCCGACAGCGCCTGCGATACGGTTTTTGTCATTCTTGTCGTTGACCAGCTTGACGATGAAGATACGCTCCTGGATGTTATCCATGCCCAGCGCTTTCTTCGCGGCCTCGGCGACGATCCACTTGTAGGACTCACCGTTGATCATGATCTGCCACTTACCGGAACGTACGGGTTTGCCGCCGTCCTTCAGGGGGGGCATGCCTTTGGAGCCATCGTGACGCTCGCCGTTCTCGTCTGTCTTCCAGATGGGCAGGCCCCACTCTTCGAACAGATGTACGGATTCGTCAACGTGGCGGCCCAGATCGTAGGCCAGATCGTCACGGGTGATGCCCATCAGGTCGTTGGAGACCATGCGGGCGTAATCGGCGGGATCCTGCTCTGAGCCGATATAGGTGTTGATAGCGGACAGACCCTGGGCGACAGCGCCAGAACGATCCATGGCGGCCTTGTCGACCAGCTTTACCTTGATGTCGCCACCGGCGGCCTGCACCCAGGGACCGATCTCATAAGCGGCGCCGCAGCAGGCCATACCACCGCCGATCAACAGGATGTCAACCTCTTCTTGGACGACTTCCGGATTTCCGAATTCAGCCATTTTTAAATACCTCGAATTATCTTAAGTTCCTAAAGAATCTGTCTGAATCCGGCCTATTTGCGGATCAGTTCGCTGGGATCGCCGGAACGATAACCATTCTGTTCATTGTGGTTAAAGAAACCGGGCTCGTCGATCTTTGCGATTTCAGCAGCTGGCTTCCCGCCATAGGGATCGATTGAACCTTCAGGAGTGGTGCGAATCGGAAACTTGAAGCGTTTCATGGTGCCGTTACGGAACTTGATGGTCCACATGATGGAATCGGTGCCACGCAGAGGCTGTACAGATGCGCCCAGAGGTACGATATCGGCGTAAGGGCGCGCTTCGATGGCCTGCTGAGGGCAGATCTTGATACAGGAGTAGCACTCCCAGCACTGCTCAGGCTCCTGGTTGAATGCCTTCATGGCATGATCGGTTTCAGAACCGTCTTTATCCAGCTTCATCAGGTCATGAGGACAGATGTACATGCAAGCTGTCCTGTCCTGGCCTTTACAGCCATCGCACTTCTCAGTACGCACAAATGTTGGCATGGTGTTTTTCTCCTAGGGTTTCACTGCAGTGATTCAGCCGCCGCGATTCGCCGCGACCTTGAAGCACGACCGGGTAATGCCCGGTGTCATTCAGTATTTCTATCCTGGTCCGCACCTGACGGCGCCCGAACCGTGATTCGAACCCGATTCAGCCAGGCTGCATCGCCAGGCACTCCGTTGCCCGCATGCGCGCAAGCTGGAAGCAGGGCGACCAACATTAAAGTGTTGTTCTTGCTTTAGCCAAACAGTTTTTCAATGAGGGCGCATAAAATACGCTTATTGACTTAGCCTGTTGAATTACCTCGTAATATAATTGTTTTGGTAAGCTATTATTTATACGTAAAAAAATACCAGTACAGCGGCCATGGTTTTTTGGGTTTAGCTATATATAGCACAGGCAAGGCATGGCTAAATCTATCCCATGGGAGATAGTCGTTTGGTCATGACATACCACGCTATTTCCGCCGTAAAAGTCGATTTCACGGCCCTCTGAGACTTGCACGACAAACGCCATCGGTTAAAGTGGCCCCTTTTTCGGGTAGCCCATGACAAACCCACAAGCTCCTGATGTCCTGTTTCTGCTCGCCACAGGTTGCGCCCACTGTCCCGCCGTACTCGAGGGCCTGAGCCGGCTGCTCAAACAAGGAAGGATAGGCCGTCTGGAGGCGGTCAACGTAGTTGAGCAGCCGGAGGCCGCCCAGCGAGTCGGTGCGCGAAGCGTCCCTTGGACCCGAATCGGGGCGTTTGAATTCGAAGGCGTACTCACCCCAGGCGAGCTTAGCCGATGGGTCGACCTGGCAGGACGTGGCGAGGGCATTGGCGCCTATTACCAGCATCTCCTCGAAACGCAAAGGCCCGACAAGGTGACGGCATGGCTGAAAAGAGAGCCGGATAGCCTGACTCATCTGATCGCCTTGCTGAAATCGGACCCGATACCGATGACCGTACGCATCGGCATAGGCGTGGTATTCGAAGAACTGCAAGGCAGCGACCTGCTGCTGCACGCCCTTCCCTCCCTAACCGCTTTGACCCATTCATCGCTGGCGAATGTTCGGGCGGATGCCGCACACTACCTGGGACTGACCCATTCCAGCGATGCCTCAGCCATCTTGCGCAACCTGCTTAACGATGAAAATCCCGATGTCAGGGAGATTGCCGCCGACTCCCTGAATTTGATCCAGCACAAGAAGCGTTAGTGTAGTGTCCTGTACTAGTCCGCCAAAGATACGGTAACATTCACAGCCGCCCAAATACGCCACAAGGAAGCGTCCTTGAGATGCAAGGCGCGACTCGCCGGGAGAAGTGGCACATGGATGTGCCGTTTACGGACCGAAGGATGGAATGGCCCACCCCTTGCCGACAGGCATAGCGCGATGGATGCCCCATTCCCGGCATGTTGAATGTTACAGAATCTATGACGAGGTACACGAGTGGCCAGAAGATTCCTATTCATTGCCGCCGTCAGCGGCATGCTGGTGGTGATGCTCGGGGCCTTTGGCGCTCACGCCCTGGAAGCCAGGCTCCCCGCCGCCCATCTTGGCTGGTGGCAAAAAGCGGTCCACTACCAGGGATTGCACACCCTGGCCCTGCTGGGAGCCGGCCTGCTGGCCCTGCAACGTCCCGGCCGCACCCTGCTTATCGCCGGTCTGTTTTTTCTCACCGGCATCATCCTCTTCTCCGGCAGCCTCTATCTGCTTGCCTTGACCGGCCAGCGCGGACTGGCCCTGCTGACCCCGCTAGGCGGCATTGCGTTCATCGCCGGCTGGTTCACCCTCGCCCTGGCTGCCTGGCGACTGCCCCGCTGATGGACTTGGCCGCTTTCGCCAACCGGCTGCGCAAGAATCAACGCCACTGGCATAAGTGGGCTCAGCGCAGGCACATCACCTGCTACCGTCTCTATGACCGCGATATCCCGGATTTCCCGCTGGCGATCGATTGGTATGAGGGGCAGGTGCACGCACAGGTGTTCGCCCGCAAGGGCGTTGAGCCGCTGAGTGAAGCAGTGGAGCGCCAGATCGGTGGATCCATCTGCGAGATCCTGGATATCTCAGAGGATCAACTGGCCTTCAAAACACGTCAGCGACAGCGAGGCCTGGCTCAGTACGAAAAGACCGGAGGTTGCGACCGGCCGACCCAGGTTCACGAAGGAGGGCTGCGGTTCGAGGTCGACCTGCACAGCTATCTCGACACCGGTCTCTTCCTCGACCACCGCAACACCCGCGCCACGGTGCGGGAGCGCTCAGCAGGCCGACGCATGCTCAACCTCTTCGCCTATACCGGCAGCTTTTCCGTCTATGCCGCAGCAGGTGGAGCCCTGGCCACCACCAGCGTCGATCTCTCCAATACCTACCAAGCCTGGTGCGGACGCAACCTGGCCCTGAACGGCTTCTCGGGAACCGAGCATGAACGGGTGCGGGAGGATGTCTTCACCTACCTGGAGAGAGCCTTGCGGGAGAGACGCCTGTTCGGCGTCATCGTGCTGGACCCGCCCAGTTTCTCCAACTCCAAGAAGATGCTCGACACCCTCGATGTGCAGCGGGACCATCAGCGCCTGATCGAGGCCTGTCTCCAGCTGCTCACACCCACCGGCGAGCTCTTCTTCTCCACCAACCGACGCCGCTTCAAGCTTGCCCAGGCCTTGGCCGACCATCCCGGCTGTGAGGAGATCACCCGCCAGACAACGCCCGACGACTTCAAGCGCCACCCCCTGCATCGATGCTGGATCTTCCGTCAATCCTGAACCTCTCCGGGGGACCCGTCGGGCTCTTCATCGGCAGCTTCCTCGCCTCCACCCTGCTGCCCGGCGGATCTGAGGCGATGTTGCTATGGGAGTTGCAACAAACGCCGGAACAGCAGTGGCTGCTATGGTCGGTGGCGACCCTCGGCAACACCCTGGGCGGGCTCAGCAGCTGGCTCATCGGCTGGTGGTTGGCGCGCCGATTCCCCGGCCGCGGATTGCGCGACGAACGTCAACGCCGGGCGGTAAGCCGGGTGGGTCGTTACGGCAGTCCCGCGCTACTCTTCTCGTGGCTCCCAGTGATTGGCGACCCTCTCTGTCTGGCCGCCGGCTGGAGCGGTGTGGGATTGTTGCCCGCCACCCTCTTCATCGGCATCGGTAAGGGCCTGCGCTATGTGCTGCTGATCGGCGCATCTGGGGCAATTTCATAACGCGTAAGATGCGATAACCGTAGGACAAACCAGGGAATCGGACAGAGGCTTGCTTCTTTATGGGTTGCAACAATTACTTACGCCAGAAGGCGGGCGTCAGCAACACCAACAGGGTAAAAATCTCCAACCGCCCCAGCAGCATGGCGATACAGAGAATCCACTTCGCCGGGTTGTTGAGATTGGCGTAGTGCTCCCCCACGTCGGCCAGCCCAGGCCCCAAATTATTGATGCTCGCAGCGACCGCGGAGAAGGAGGTCATCAGGTCGAGGCCGGTCGAGGCCAGGGCCAGGTACATGACACCGAAACTCGCCACATAGAGGGCAAAGAAACCCCATACCGCATCGACCACCCGCCAGGGAATGGTCTTGCCACCGATACGGATCGGGATCTCCGCGTTCGGGTGGATCAGCCGGTTGATCTCTCGCACCCCCTGTTTGATCAACAGCAGGAAGCGGATCACCTTGATGCCGCCACCGGTAGAGCCGGCGCAGCCCCCGACAAAACTGGCGAACAGCAGCAGAATGGAGATAAAGCCTGGCCATAGCGAGTAGTGAGCCGTGGTGAACCCGGTGGTGGTGCCGATGGATACCGCCTGAAACAGACCACGGGTAATCGACTCGTTCCAAGTGCCGTAGACCCCCATGAAATAGAGGGCGCCGGAGACCGCAAAAAACACCACCGTCAGGGTGGTGATGTAACCGCGAAATTCCGAGTCCTCAAAGTAAGTACGCAGTGAACGGCGGCGGAGCGCCAGAAAATGGAGGGCGAAATTGGCCCCTGAAAGGAGCATGAAGATAACCGCGATCATCTCGATCAAGGTACTGTCGTAGAAACCGATGCTCTCATCGTGGGTGGAGAAACCTCCGATCGCTACCGTGGAGAAGGCGTGCCCCAGGGCATCGAAGGGCTTCATGCCGCCGCCCCAGTAGGCAAGCGTACAGATGATCGTCAATCCCAGGTAGATAAACCAGAGCGCCTTGGCGGTCTCGGTTATACGCGGCGTCAACTTATTGTCTTTCACCGGCCCCGGCGTCTCCGCCCGATACAACTGCATGCCGCCGATGCCCAGCATCGGCAATACCGCCACCGCCAGAACGATAATCCCCATCCCCCCCAGCCACTGTAACTGCTGGCGATAATAGAGTATCGACAGAGGTAGCTGATCGATGCCGACGATCACCGTAGCGCCGGTTGTGGTCAGACCGGAAATCGACTCGAAGATCGCATCGGTAACGGTCATCTCGGAATTTTCCGCGAGCAGGAATGGCAGGGACCCGGTCAGGCCCAGCACGCCCCAGAACATCACCACCACCAAAAAGCCATCCCGCACCCGCAGGTCCTGATGCTGGTTGCGCACCGGCGCCCAGCAGGCCAGGCCTAAACTCAATGTGAGGATAAAGGCATCCGTAAAACCGACCAAAGCGCCATCGTCGACCCAAATCGAAATCACCAACGGCGGCAACATGCTGAGGCTGAACACCATCAGCAAGACCCCCAAGATTCGTTGAACCACTAACAGATGCATCGTTAGAGGAAAGTCACGCCAACCTGAAACAACTTTTCGACCTCGCGGATCTTGCGCTTATCCACGAGAAACAGGATCACATGATCGTTGCTCTCGATCATCGTGTCGTGATGTGCAATCAACACCTCCTCACCGCGCACTACCGCGCCGATGGTGGCGCCCTCTGGCAATTTGATCTCTTCGACGGCGCGCCCAACCACCTTCGATGAATTGCGGTCCCCATGAGCTACGGCCTCGATGGCCTCTGCCGCCCCGCGGCGTAGTGAGTGCACCTGCACCACGTCTCCCCGTCGCACATGGGTCAACAGGATGCCGATAGTGGCCTGCTGGGGCGAAATGGCGATATCGACGATGCCGCTCTGCACCAACGCCACATAGGCGGGACGGTTGATCAAGGCCATTACCCTGGCGGCCCCCAAACGCTTGGCCAGCATGGCGGAGAGGATATTGGCCTCATCATCGTTGGTCACTGAGCAGAATACATCGGTATTCTCGATATTCTCCTCCAGTAACAGATCCTCATCCGCCGCATTGCCGTGCAGGACAATGGTCATATCGAGCCGTTCGGCGATCTCCCTCGCCCGCACCTGTTCGGTCTCGATCAGCTTGACCCGGTACTTCTGTTCCAGCGATGAGGCGAGCCGCCGGCCGATATTGCCGCCACCGGCGATAATCAAGCGTTTATAGGGCTTCTCCAACTTGCGCAACTCACTCATTACTGAGCGGATATCCTCGGCCGCGGCGATAAAGAAGACCTCGTCCTCGGCCTTGATCACGGTGTCCCCCTGGGGCTGAATGACCTCACCCTCCCGATAGACCGCCGCCACTCTGGCATCCACATCGGGCATGTGCTCGTAGAGGGCGCTCAGCGCATTGCCAACCAAGGGGCCCCCGTGGTAGGCCTTGACCGCCACCAGACGCACCCTACCGCCGGCGAAGTCCAGAACCTGAAGCGCGCCGGGATATTCAATCAGCTTGAGGATATAGTCGGTGACCAGTTGCTCCGGACTGATCAGCACATCCACGGGAATGGCGCCCGGCTCGAACAGCTTGGGATAGTCGAGATAGCCCTGCGCCCTGACCCTGGCTATCTTGGTCGGGGTGTGGAACACGCTGTAGGCGACCTGACAGGCAACCATGTTGGTCTCGTCGCTGTTGGTCACCGCAAGGATCATATCGGCATCCTCGGCGCCCGCCCTGCGCAGCACATCCGGATGACCCGCATGCCCCCTGACCGTTCCCAGGTCAAGCCGGCTCTGCAACTCCATCAGCAGGTGTATGTTCTGGTCCACTACCGTGATGTCATTCGCTTCACTGACCAGCGCATTCGCGACCGAACGACCGACCTGACCGGCACCGAGGATAATTATTTTCATTCTCTCCTCAGACGATTCGTAACCTAGTGTAGTGTCCTATGATACCCGAGATATGGGACAACGACATAGCTATACCCATTCGGATCGATATCATGTCCACTGAATTTTTTTTAATTTAAGCGACACGTCATCGCTTTTCTCTGCGTGCTTTGCCTTACTAAAGCCCTGTTTATGGACAGACACAAGATACCCCGGGGATCAGATCAACGTTTGTCCTTGAACTCGATCTCCAGGGTCTTGAGTTTCCGGTAGAGGTGGGTCCGTTCCATGCCGACCTCCTTGGCCATCCTCGAGATGTTCCCTTCGTGCTGTCTCAGTTGATACTCCAGATAGACCTTTTCAAACTCTTCACGGGCCTGTCTCAAGGGTTGGTCGAAAGAGACCGGTGATTCGAGACCGCCCAGCGAACTGCCCATTTCCGGCACCCCCAGTGAGGAGTCGACCTCTTCCTGAGAAATCTCGTTGCCTGCCCCCAGGATCAGCAGGCGTTGCACCAGGTTCTTCAGCTCGCGCACATTGCCATGCCAGGGGTGGTTGCGCAGGGTGTTCTGCGCCCCCACGTTGAAGTGGCGGTAGGGCAGCTTTTCGTGGGTCACATACCAGTCAACATAGAAATTCAACAATTCAGGCACATCCTCGGCATGTTCGCGCAGGGGCGGCACGTGCAACGGCACCACATTGAGGTGGTAGAAGAGATCCTCCCGAAACGTCCCTTCCTGAACCGACTCTTCCAGGTTGTGCTGGGTGGCGGCAATGATGCGCACATCGATACTCACCGGATCGGTGCCTCCAACCCGCAGGAAGCGTCCGGTATCCAGGGCCCCGACCAGTTGCGACTGGGCCTCCAGGTCCATATCGGCGACCTCGTCCAGGAACAGGGTGCCGCCCGCCGCCTGTTCCAATCGTCCATAGTGGATCCGCCCTTCACGCTCGCTGCCGAACAGCTCCTGGGCGGCGTTACCCTTGACGATGGCGCTGACATTGACCTCTACGAAGGGGCGATCGCGGCGCACACTCTGAGAGTGGAGATAGCGCGCCAGGGTCTCGCGCCCACTACCTGGCTCACCGGTCACCAACACCCAGGTATCGTGCTGGGCAATGCGCTTCACCTGCTCACGCAGACGCTGCATCACCGGGCTTCTGCCGGTGGGTTCATGCACTGCGTGGACATGACGCCTCAACCCCACGTTCTCCTGCTTCAACTGTTCGGCCTCCAGGGCGCGATCGACCGTCAGCAACAGCTTGGCCAGGGAGAGAGGTTTCTCAAGGAAATCGTAGGCGCCCAGGCGTGTCGCCTCAACAGCGGTCTCTACCGTGCCGTGTCCCGACATCACGATCACCGGACAAGGCAGCCCCTCATCCTCTCCCCACTCCTTGAGCAGGGTGATGCCATCCACATCGGGCATCCAGATATCGAGCAGTATCAGCTCAGGCCGCCGATCGCGCAGCGCCTGGCGCGCAGACTTGCCGTCTTCGGCCACCGCCACTTCATAGGATTCATCCTGCAGAATCTCCTTGACCAGATTGCGGATATCCGGCTCATCATCCACCACCAGGATATAGGCACGGCTCATGCTTCACTCTCCTCGAGATTCAATAGCATCGGCAATTGCATCACCATGCAGGCCCCCTTGTTACAGTTTTCCGCCCAGATGATACCGCCATGCTCCTCTACAATCTTCTTTACGATCGCCAGACCCAGGCCCGTCCCCTTGGGCTTGGACGTCACGTAGGGCTCGAACAGTTGCTGAAGCATCGCCTCCGGAAAGCCTGGGCCATTGTCCCGGACCTGCATTTCATAAAACGGATGTTCTTCCCTGCTCACCACTCGGGAGACGAGAGAGACCTTTCCCTGTTTGCTCCCCTCCAAGGCCTCAACGGCGTTCTTCAGCAGATTATGCGTCACCTGGCGAAGGCGTAAGGGATCGGCCTCGACCCTGGCTTGCCCCGCCGTCAACTCGACCTCGAACTTGACCCCCCTAGTGCCGCGATAGAGATCCACTACCTCCCCAATGAGCCTGTCCAGCCTGAGCGCCTTCACCTCCATTTGTGGTGGACGGGCGTATTCGGAAAAATCATTGACCATGCTTTTCATCGCCTCCACCTGTTGGACGATGGTATGGGTAGCGCGATCCAGCACCGCGACATCCTTCTCCTTCATGGTCTTGAGATATTTGTGGCGCAACCGTTCGGCGGAAAGCTGTATCGGCGTCAGCGGGTTCTTGATTTCATGAGCCAGGCGTCTCGCCACTTCGCCCCAGGCGGCGTCCCGCTGGGCGCGGATCAGCGCCGTCACATCGTCGAACAAGACGATATGGCCCTTGCGGCCGTTGGGCTGAGCGAACGGGGTCGTACGGCAGGTCAACACCTTGCGGCCCTCGCCGCCGAACAGGGTCAACTCCCCGCGCCACTCCTCCTCGACTTGACGCAGCGGCATTTCCAAGCCTTCGGCAAACTGCCTGAGAATGGGCGATTCGAGCGCCAGTGACTGCACGGTGGCATCGATCAGGCGCTTTAAATCCGTGCCCAAAATCTTTCCTGCCGCCGGGTTCACGGTACGCAGTCGTTGTTGCGCATCGAAGGTCAGCACACCGGAGGAGAGGCGCGCCAGCACCGTCTCCAGGTAGGCGCGCTGACCCTCGACCTCACGCTGGCTACCGTCGGCCTGGTCCCTGGCCTGGCGTATGCGCCGGGTCATGGTGTTGAAAGAGGCGACCAGGAAAGCGAGTTCATCGGCCCGTCTGGGCACGGGCAGCTGGCGGTCGTAATCACCCTCGGCGACCGCCTTGGTGCCCGCCGCGATATTGGCGATGGGTGCTACCATGCGGCGGGCGGAGAAGAAGGCGGCCCAGACAGCGGAGAGCACCGCGAACATCAGCACCAGGAAGAGGGTCAGGGAGAAGTTACGCTTTAGCGACTGGCGCAGAAAAGAGAGCTCCTTGTAGCGGTTGTAGGCCAGTTCGAGCTTCTCCGAGAGGGCGCTGACCCGTTCCGAAGCAGGGTAGAGCCCCTGGATGATAAAGGGACGCCCCAGCGGATCGGCCACTGCAACCCGGATCATCAACTCATCCTTGTCTCGCGCCAGCCCCACGTAGCTGTTGCCTTCACGCAGGCGCTGCATGATGTAGTCGTCCGGCTTGGCCGGCGCCAACTCATCCGCGACCGCATTGGAGTAGGCGATAATCTGCCCGCCGGGGTCGCTGAGGGAGAGCTCCAGAGCGCCCGATTGCTGGCGCAGCTTGGCGATGGTCAGTGAGAGGGCGGACTCCGAGGTGTCAGCGATACTCAATAATTGCTGCTCCGTATATTTCAGCCATACCCGCTGATTCAGCGCCAGGGAGGCCTGCGCCAGTTCCCGGGCATCCTCCATGGCTTGGTCGATCTGCACGTCGAACCAGCTGTCGATCCCCCCCTGCAAAAAGCTGAAGGAGTAGTAGTAGACCACCCCGACCGGGGTCAGGGCGATGAGGGTGAAGATCAACACCATGCGCAGGGTGAGACGGGAACCGGCGCTGTGCCGCAGATACTGCCGGATGAGCCGGATGGAGTTGTAGGTGATCAATACGAACAGGACAAACATGCCTGCCAGGTTGAAGACCAGCAAAGGCACGAAAAAACGGCTCAGTTCGGCGGAGTTCTGCACCGCGCTGCTCATCAGATGCAGACTCACCAGCAGTAAAATCAGCAACAGGCCGACTGAGAGACCGCCCAGACGCAAGCGGCTCAGGGTTGAAGGGGCCATTGGGACCATCCTGTCGTCAGTTTCCAACCCCTGCCCAGATAGGCCAGCGGTTGCAGCGGCAACGGCAGGGACTCGATATCGAGATCGGCCCGCAATCGAAGCTGGTAAGCCTCACCCCGGGCCAACTGCCCTGTGTTGGCCAAAGCGAGATGACTGATCTCGCCCAAGGCGTAGAGGGCGGCATCCTGGGTCACGAAGTTCTGCTCCTCTCCCGTCTGCATATCCACCACCCGGTAGAGTTCCGTCAGGGCATGATAGCGGATCTGAAAACTCAGGGTGCGCGTGAATGGGCTGGGCTCCCAGAAACTTCGCCATACCTTCTCCACCACCAGCAGCACCTTCAAGGTCAGCGGCACACCGTTGCTCAGCGCCGCATGGGCCTCTTCGCTCAACTGATAGTCGATGCGGGCATTCAGCCGATACTCATCGCCGACCAGCGAGATCTGCACATCCTTGACGGCGAAACTCGCCGCCTCCCCACCTGCGGACCAGAGTAGTAACAGCAGCAGGGGGATTGCGCACTTTTTCATCTCGGCCGCTTCACCAGGCGCGCATAGTAAAACCCGTCCAGCCCCCCGGCGCCTGGGGCGATCTGGCGGCCTACCGCCCTCGCCTCGCCCCATTGTGCCTCAATGGGTTGCTCCAGCGCATCAGCTTGGGATGCAAGGAACACCTGCAACTGCCGTTCATTCTCTTGGGGCAGGATCGAACAGGTGGCATAGAGCATGATGCCGCCGGGTTTCAAGCAGGGCCAGACGGCCCGCAAAATACGCGCCTGCAATTCCACCAGACCGGCGATATCGCTCTCCCGGCGAAGGTACTTGACATCCGGATGGCGACGAATCACACCGGTGGCGGAACAGGGCACATCCAACAGGATCCGGTCATACCCCCCTTTGCGCCACTCGCCATGGGGATCGGCCGCGTCCCCTTGCAACACCTTGGCCCGGAGTTGCAGACGCGCTAGGTTGTCACGCACCTTTTCCAGGCGGAGAGGGTCCAGATCCAGGGCCGTCAGCTCCACCTCCGGCGCTGACTCCAGCAGATGACAGCTCTTGCCGCCGGGCGCGGCACAAGCATCCAGCACCTGTTGCCCGGCCGCCAACCCGAGCAGCCCGGCCGCCAACTGAGCGGCGCCATCCTGCACCGAAACCCTGCCCTCCCTAAAACCGGGCAGAGACTCCACATCGACGGCCTTTTCGAGATTCAGGCCTTCGTCCACCAGGGGGATCGGTCGCGCCGCCATGCCATTCGCCGCGAGCAGTGCCAGATACTCGTCACGGGAATTGATCCGCCGGTTCACCCGCAGGCTCATCGGGGGGTGCCCGTTGAGCGCTTCAGCCCGCTCCCGCCAGGTCGTCGGCCATTGAGACCGCAAGGCCGACAGTAGCCACTCGGGCAATGCATAGTGCGCCTCGGGATCTGACGCCAGCGATTCGAGCAGACCCTCACGGCGACGTAAGAAATTCCGCAGCACGCCATTGATCAGACCGACAGCCCAGCCCTTGCCCAGCCGCTTCGCCGCCCCGGCAGTCTCATGGACCGCAGCGTGTTCAGCCACCCTGAGATAGAGCAACTGGTAGAGTCCTATGAGAATCAACGCCTCGATGTCACGGTCCTTGGATTTCAACGGTTTGCTCATCAAGCACCCCGCCAGAACACGTAATCGCGGGTAGGCGCGCATCACTCCATAGCTGATCTCCTGCATCAATCCCCGGTCCCGTGAGTCATCAAGCTTTGCCAGGTGATCAGGCATCAGCTCGGTAAGCGAGCGCCCCGCAAGCACACCCTGTACAACCCTGGCGGCCTCGATCCGTGGATTTGTCGACGAAACTCTGGCCTGGATCCCCATCAGGTCAGCACCACCTCATCCAGCGAGTGAGCGTTGACGAAATCGCCGGCGGGGATAGCCCGTTTGCCCGGCATCTGCAACTCGAGGATACGCAGAAGGCCCTGACCGGTCGCCACATCGATACCTGCTTTCCCTGTCCGCAGAACCCTGCCCGGCTCCGCGGCGATGTCGGCCGCCAATGGCTGGCAACGCCAGAGCCGTATCATCTTGTCACCATAGCGGCACTGCGCCACCGGCCAGGGATTGAAGGCGCGGACCTTGCGATCGATGACCTCGGCCGGTTGCGACCAGTCGATCAGGCCCTCCTGTTTATCGAGTTTTGTGGCGTAATTGGCCAGACTCTCATCCTGGAGTTCGGCCTGAAGCGTTCCCTCAGCCAGACCGGGCAGACAGGCCAATAGCGCCTGAGCGCCCAAGTCCGCCAAACGGTCATGCAGGCTCCCCCCCGTGTCATCGGCATGAATAGGTGTTTTCAAGGTATAGAGCATCGGCCCGGTGTCGAGCCCCGCCTCCATCCGCATGATGGTCACACCACTCTCCCTGTCGCCGGCAAGAATGGCGCGTTGAATCGGCGCCGCGCCCCGCCAACGTGGCAGCAGGGAGGCATGGATATTGATGCATCCCAATCCAGGCGCATCCAATACCGCCTGCGGCAACAGCAACCCATACGCAACCACTACCATCAGATCGGCTTCCAACGCAGCCAGAGCCTGTTGCGCCGATAGATCCCTGAGCGTTGGCGGTTGACGCACCTCTATACCTTTTTCCAAGGCCAGTTGCTTGACCGGGCTTAACTGCACTTTCCTGCCCCGCCCGGCAGGACGGTCCGGCTGCGTGTAGACCGCCGTGATCGGGTGGTCCGTGGTCAATAGCGCCGCGAGGGCCGTGGCGGCGAACTCGGGGGTGCCGGCAAAGATGATTTTCAATGGTTCAGACATGAATTAACCCGCATTTCGCACCAGGATTTGGGAACGGTGTCTCAGACAAATGCCTGGTGACGGATGAAGATTGGACCAAGGCAGAACTCCACGAGGTGTTCAGATAACCTGATGCGCGCCCGCTTCCGGCGCCTCTTGTTGACGGTTCTCCTTCTCCAGCTTCTTGCGGATGCGCTGACGCTTCAGGCTGGAGAGATAGTCGACGAATAATTTACCTTCCAGGTGATCCAGTTCATGCTGAATACAGACCGCCAGCAGATCGTCCGCCTCCATCTCGAACGGGATGCCGTCGCGGCCGAGGGCTTTCAGCCGGATATGCTGGGCACGTATCACCGTTTCGTAGACCCCCGGCACCGACAGACAACCCTCTTCCATCTGCTCCACGCCATCCATTTCCAGGATCTGCGCATTGACCAGACAGAGCGGCTGGTTCTTCTCTTCGGAGAGGTCGATCACCACCACCCGCTTGGCCACATTCACCTGGGTCGCCGCGAGACCGATACCCGGCGCTTCATACATGGTTTCGAGCATATCGTCGATCAGCCGACGCACGGCGTCGTCAACCTGAGCCACCGGCTTGGCCTTGTTGCGTAGTCGAGGATCGGGAAAGCGGAGTATGTCTAGAATCGCCATCTGTTTTTCCAAAATCTATAGTACAAATGCAAGAAATTGCGCTAACATTATGATCATACTGGAAACTAGTGTAGTGTCACATACTGTTTTCCCCTCAAAACCGTCAAACAGTATAGAACACAACACATGGGGAATCCTCGCTGTTGATCGCTAGCCAAGCCGAAGAATTTCCGCTTCGTACCCAAGGGAATCGTCATGTCATATCTTAACAATAAACTCATCGGATTGATCAGCGGCCTGCTGTTCTCCTTTGCAACCCTGGCCGCAGAGCCTGTCGCTCTCAATCCCTCGCACCCGGAACGCTATACCGTGGTGAAAGGCGATACGCTGTGGGACATCTCATCCATGTTTCTGCGCGATCCCTGGTTCTGGCCGGAGGTCTGGTTCGTCAATCCGCAGATAGAAAACCCCCACCTGATCTATCCGGGGGATGAGATCGTGCTGACCTATCGCGGCGGCCAGCCGGTGCTCAAGTTGAACCGCAAGAACAAACTCTCCCCCAGCATACGCGCCACACCGCTGGACCAGGCCATACCGACCATTCCCATCGACGCCATCGCCCCTTTCCTCACCCGCCCCTACGTGGTTGATGAGGGAGACCTGGAGAAGGCCCCCTATATCGTACATTTTCTGGATGACCATATCGTCGGCGGGGCGGGCATCAGCTACTACGCACGCAGCATCATGGAGGAGCGACCGACCAAATACACGGTGGTTAGACCCGAAAAGCCCTACAAAGATCCTGATTCCGGGGAGATCCTGGGCTACGAGGCCCTCTATGTCGGCTCGTCCGAGTTAAAACGAACCGGTGACCCGGCAAAGTTGCTGATCACCTCATCGGAGATAGAGGCCATCATCGGCGACCGCCTGATCAAGACCACGGAGGAGGAGCCGCTGATCGACTTCCAGCCCAGGGTGCCGGAGAACCCGATCGAGGGCCGTATCATTTCAGTTCTCAACGGCGTGTCCCAGATCGGCCAGTTCAATGTGGTGGTGCTCAACAAGGGCGCCAGCGCCGGCCTGGAGCCCGGTCATGTCCTACAGATCCTGCAAGGGGGGCATGAGATACGCGACATTATCAAGGGACGCGGCGAAAAGGTCACCCTGCCGTTGGAAAAGGCCGGCCATCTGATGGTCTTTCGCACCTTCCAGAAGGTCAGCTTCGCGCTGGTGATGGACGCCACCAAGGCCCTCCACGTCCTCGACTGGGTGCGCCCGCCCGAAGGGTGAGTCTCCCGCCTCAAGTATCATGGACGGTGCATCCCCCCTTCACGCTTCCGATGCAGAGGCCTGGTTGCTGGTCAGCCAGGCCTCCGGCATCGGCAACCGCTATTTCCAACGTCTGTTGGCCCACTTCGGCACGCCGCAGGCGATCCTTCGCGCCAGCCAGGGAGAGCTGCAGGAACTCGGTATCCCGCAACCCGCCATCGACAACCTGCTGGCCCAGAACCTGCGCGAAATCCAGCCATCCCTGGCATGGTTGGCCCAACCCGGCCACCGACTGCTCACCTTGGCCGAGGCGGACTACCCTCTGCTACTGAAACAGACCGATGCCCCTCCCCCCGTGCTCTACCTGATGGGGGACGCGCAGCTACTCAGCCAGCCGCAGTTGGCGATCGTCGGCAGCCGCAACCCCACGGCCACCGGCATTGACAATGCCCGTGAGTTCGCTCGCTGCCTGGCCGGCGCCGGCATCTGCATCACCAGCGGGCTGGCCCTGGGCATCGATAGCGCAGCCCATCGAGGGGCGTTGGAGAGCGGCACCACCATCGCCGTGATGGGTACGGGTCCTGACCGAATCTACCCGGCTAGTCACAGAGAGCTGGCCCACGAAATCACCGAGTCCTCCCTGCTGGTGACCGAGTTCCCTCCCGGCGTGCAGGCAAGACCTGAGAACTTCCCACGCCGCAACCGCATTATCAGCGGACTCTCTCTCGGCGCCCTGGTGGTTGAAGCCACCTTGCAGAGCGGCTCCCTGATCACTGCGCGACTCGCCTCGGAGCAGGGCCGCGAGGTGTTCGCCATCCCAGGCTCGATACACAATCCCCAGGCGCGCGGCTGCCACGCCCTGATCAGACAAGGGGCGAAACTGGTTGAATCGGCGCAGGATATCATCGAGGAGCTTGGCGCCTTGCTCGGCGCATTGGAGCATCCGACGTCAGCCCCGGATGAAATTTCGGCGCAGCAGAATTTGGAAACCGACCCCGACTATGTCCTGTTACGCCAAGCCCTTGGGTATGACATGGTCTCAGTTGACGAATTAATTACCCGAACCGGTTTGACCGCGGAAGCAGTTTCGTCCATGCTGCTGTTGCTCGAGCTTGAAGGTCATGTATCATCGGCTCCCGGCGGCTACTACTGCCGCAAAGACACATTGGCATCCCGTTCAAGCGGGAGAGAGAGCACATGAACGAAAACGTGGTCGATATTCTGATCTACCTGTACGAAAACTATATGGACGGCGAGCAGGCCCCTCCCTCGGATCAACATGAACTCCGTGACGAGTTGATACAAGCCGGCTTCCCCTCAAGTGAGATCAGCAAAGCCTTCGACTGGCTCGACGAGCTTGCTGACAATACCCAAAACCCACAGGGCGATCCCCATCAATCCCATTCGCTGCGCATCTTCACCGATGAAGAGAGGACGCGCCTGGATGTGGATTCCCGCGGGTTGCTGCTGTTTCTCGAACAGAGTGATATTCTCACCCAAACCGCGCGGGAACTGGTCATCGACCGAGCGCTTGCGCTTGACACGGCCGTCATCACGGAAGAGGAATTGAAATGGATTATTCTCCTGGTGCTCATGAATCAACCGGGTCAGGAAGTAGCGTTCGCACGCATGGAAGACATGGTCTACAACGAAGCCCCGGTATTCCTGCATTAGACCTATAAATTCTGAATCCGCAGGCTCGTGATGCTGAATGGCGCCTGCCATTGATCCGCCCCGGACCCGCGAATTCGAATTAAAACACTTGATTTCTCCAGCGTGGGGCGTTTCACTGTCCCGCATTTTTTGCTGATATCGATCAATACCCCAATGAATCTGGTCATAGTCGAATCGCCGGCAAAGGCGAAAACCATCAAGAAGTACCTCGGCGGCAGCTTTGAGGTATTGGCTTCATACGGCCATGTGCGCGACCTGGTGCCCAAAGAGGGCGCAGTCGATCCGAACAACGATTTCGCCATGAAATACCAGGTCATCGAACGCAATGACCGCCATGTACAGGCAATCACCAAGGCGCTGAAGAAATCCGATGCCCTCTATCTCGCAACCGACCCGGACCGGGAAGGCGAGGCGATCTCCTGGCACCTGTCCGAATTGCTCAGGGAACGAGGCAAACTCAAGAAAAAACCCGTCTATCGGGTGGTGTTCAACGAAATCACCAAAAAAGCGGTAAACGATGCCATCGCAAATCCGCGCGAGCTCTCCCACGACTTGGTGGACGCCCAGCAGGCGCGGCGCGCCCTTGACTACCTGGTCGGCTTCAACCTTTCGCCCCTGTTGTGGAAAAAGATCCGCAGGGGTCTCTCCGCCGGGCGCGTGCAGAGCCCTGCCCTGCGCATGATCGTCGAGCGGGAACAGGAGATCGAGGCCTTCAGGGCGGAAGAGTTCTGGACCGTCGAGGCAGACTCGGCGATGAAAAAGCAGGCCTTCTCCGCCCGGCTCACCCACTACCGGGGAGAGAAGCTCGAAAAATTCAGCATCACCAACGAGGCTGACGCCAGGGAGGTGGAAAAACAGCTGTTGGCGGCCGGCGGCGAAGGCCTGCTGGTGGTCAAGGTCGAAAAGAAACAGCGCAAACGCAATCCCGCGCCGCCGTTCACCACTTCCACCCTGCAACAGGAAGCATCGCGCAAACTCGGTTTCACCACGCAACGCACCATGCGCACCGCCCAGCAACTCTACGAAGGCGTGGACGTGGGTCAAGGCACGGTCGGCCTGATCACCTACATGCGCACCGACTCGGTGCATCTGGCCGACGAGGCGACGGCGGAGATTCGGGGCTACATTGCCGAGCGCTATGGAATGGATCAACTGCCGAACCAAGTGCGCCGTTTCAAAACCAAGGCAAAAAACGCCCAGGAGGCCCATGAGGCGATCCGGCCCACCTCCGTGTTCCGCGTGCCAGACGAGATCAAGGGCCATTTAACCAAGGATCAGGCGAAACTCTATAAACTGATCTGGAAACGCGCCGTCGCCTGCCAGATGATCCATGCCACCATCCATACCGTGGCTGTCGACCTGCAGTGCGGCGAGGGCAATCTGTTTCGCGCCAACGGTTCGGTGATCGCCAAACCCGGCTTCATCGCGGTCTATCAGGAGGGATTGGATGACGGCGCCAAGAGCGGCAGCGATGAGAAACTGCTGCCCCCCTTGACAGAGGGAGAAGTGGCGCCGTTGAAAGCCATCCGCCCCGAACAGCACTTCACAGAACCGCCGCCGCGCTACAGCGAGGCCAGCCTGGTAAAGGCCTTGGAGGAGTACGGTATCGGCCGCCCCTCGACATACGCCTCCATTATCTCCACCCTGCAGGACCGTGAATACGCGATCATCGACAGCAAACGCTTCAAGCCCACCGATGTGGGCCGGGTGGTCAACAAGTTTCTCACCGAGTATTTTACCCGCTATGTCGACTACGGCTTCACCGCCAACCTGGAGGACGAGCTCGACGCGGTCTCCCGCGGCGAAGAGGATTGGATTCCCCTGTTGAGCAAGTTCTGGGCGCCGTTCAAGGACCAGATCGACCACACCCAGGAGAACGTCAAGCGCAGCGATGTAACCCACGAAGCGCTGGACGAAGCCTGCCCCAAGTGCGGCGCCCAACTCTCGATACGCCTGGGCCGTCACGGCCGCTTCGTCGGTTGCACCAACTACCCCACCTGCGACTACACCCGGGATCTGAATGCGGACACCAGCGAGAAGGAAGAACCGGAGGTGGTGGAGGGCCGCAACTGCCCTGAATGCGCTTCCGAGCTGGTGATCAAGCGCGGCCGTTACGGCAAATTCATCGGCTGCTCCAACTATCCCAAGTGTCGTTATATCGAATCCCTGGAAAAGCCCGAGGACACCGGCGTCAACTGTCCCAAGTGCAGCAAAGGCACCCTGCTGAAACGCAAATCGCGGCGCGGGAAGATCTTCTACTCCTGCTCCACCTATCCGGATTGCGACTATGCGGTGTGGAACGAACCTGTTGCCGAACCCTGCCCGAACTGCGGCTGGCCGGTATTGACCATCAAGACCACCAAGAAAAAGGGCACTGAAAAGGCCTGCCCGCAGAAGGATTGCTCCTTCAGTGAGCCCTTCTCCGCGGATTATCTGTCCGTAAATGAACTCGAATAAACGCAAATGCTTTTCCCGCGATGCGGCAAGACCAATGCGTAGGGTGGGGCCCTGCCCCACCGAAATATCTCCAAAATCGGGTTGAATTGGTGGGGCAGACCCCACCCTACAAGCTGAATAGCTCAATTTCTCCTGTATTCGTTAATGGTGCGGCAAACCGCACACACAACATTATTTGCGTTTATTCGCGTTCATTTGCGGACTTCCATCCCCCATCAACGAATGGTGTATCTCACCGATGATCGCCACCGCCTCATCCATGTGCTCAAAGGCGTGGCTGCCCCCTTCAAAGAGATGGATATTCGCCATCCCCCGGTAGCGCTTCTCAACTTGCCGATAGTCGATCAGCTCATCTCCCTTGTCCATCAACAGGGTTACCGGCACGCCCACCGCATCAGGCTGTGTATGATAGGCCTTCGTCGCCGCCACCATCTCCGATGAGAGGTAGTAGTTTTCATCTTTTGCCTCGTTGTATTGCCAACCCTCCACCTGCTGTAACAGCGTCCAGGGACTAAGGGCCGGGTTGATCATCACCAGATGGTGAAAACCCAGCCGGGCCGCCAGCCAGGCGCCGTAGAACCCCCCCATCGAACTCCCCACCAGTAACCGGGGTTCAGCCGCATAGCGCCCATCCTCCATCAACGGCGCCAACTCATCGGTCAGGTGTTCGATGGCCAGACCGGCCGAATGGGCCGGATAGGTTGGACTGATGACTTCCAGGGATGGAAGCGACTCCCGCAATACGCCTGCCTTGGCAGAAGCGCCGGCGCTGTTGAGTCCGTGCAGATAGACGATCAATGTATAACCCCAACGGTTTTGTCTCATGGATTTCCACGACCAGGATAACCCGGATGATTCGCCTGGTAACATGATGATCGCGCCCTTTCCGGGGAATGCAACTTTGGCATTACCATCGAACATCCTCTTGACCTGCCTCCTGCATGCCTGTAGCTTTCCCGCCTGTTAAAGGTGCCCGCTGAAAGCGGGTCAGCTCCAAACTGGCACCCGTTGTCATTTTGGGGTGAAACGGGAAGCAGGTGAAAGACCTGCACTGCCCCCGCAACGGTAAGCAGACAGGGACACCGCGTTATGCCACTGTGATCGCAAGCCTGGTTTAGGAGACGACACCAGCCTGTGCATGGGAAGGCGCCGGTGTCCGGTGGCGACACCCTCTGTGAGTCCGGATACCGGCCTTAGCGTTTAACGGTGTTGCGGAGGGCGACACAGGCCGACAGACACCCTTCCGGCAAGCGCCGAGGCTGTTCTCACCCCTCCTCTCCTCAACACACTCGACCCGATATGACGACGCGGGTGTGCGTCCGCTGGAGAACCCATGAAGCAGCTCACAGCAACCTTGCTGACCCTAATAATAGCCCTGACCCCCTCCCCACTGCCGGCTGAAACCGAACTGCCGATGATCGTGATCAGCGCCTCTCGCAGCGAGCAGGCAAGTCTGCAGACGCCGACCAGCATCAGTGTCATTACCCGTGAGGAGATCGAACAGAGCGCGGCGCAAAACCTGCCGCAACTGCTGAACGGACGCAGCGGCATTCAGATCAACAGCCTGTTCGGCGATGGCAGCGGCGCAACACTCGACATGCGCGGCTTCGGCGCAAACGCCGGCGCCAATACCCTGGTGCTGGTGGATGGACGCCGCCTGAACAACGCCGGGGACAGGGCCGACCCCGATCTCAACAGTATCGACCTGCACCGGGTAGAGCGCATTGAAATCGTACAGGGCAGCGCCGGCACACTTTTCGGCAATCAGGCGGTCGGTGGCATGGTGAACATCATCACCCGCAAAGCACAGGATTTTGTCGCCGATCTTTCCGCCGAAACCGGCAGCTACAACGGCTACGAACTCTACGCCAATATCAGTGACAGGCTGGACAACGGCCTGGCCTACCGCCTCTCCGCCAACCACAGGGAGAGCAACAACTACCGCGATAACAATGACAGCGACAGGGAGGATTTCAATCTGCGCGTCGATTACAGCCACAAAAACGGCGACCTGTTTTTCGAACAGCAATGGATCGATGACTACCAGCAACAGCCCGGCTCCCTGTTTAAGGAAGAACTAGAGGTTGATCCCAGGCAATCGGCCGCAGCCTACGCAGGAGATTTCAGTGACGCCGAATCGACCGTCAGCCGTCTCGGCATACAACACTACCTGGGCCTCTACTGGTTATTCGCAGGGGAGTTGACCTACCGTGAAAACAAACGTGAATTCCAATCCAGCTTCCGCACATTCCCCGGTTCGCGCGCCACTCAGGATAGAGAGGTCATGGGCCTCAATCCCCGCTTTACCGGCACCCTGCCCCTCTCCACGGGTGAAGCAACCCTGACCGCCGGCGCCGATCTGGAACGTACGGATTACGCCCTGCGAACCAGCTTCGGCCCACAATTATTGGATCAATCGGTGGATGCCCTCTACCTTCAGTTGACTACACCGATGACAGCCCAGATCTCTGTCACCGCCGGCCTTCGTCATGCTCGAATCGATAATCAAATCGACACCGATACCAGCACTGATCGATTGGACGACCGCGTCAATGCCGGTTCCCTGGGAATCACCGTGAGGCCATCCGCGGCATTGCGCCTGTTTGCGCGTATCGATCAGAACTACCGCTTCGCCACCGTCGACGAGCATACCAACGTGGTCTTCGGCCAACCTGTCGGCATCGACAACCAAACCGGCGTCTCCTATGAGACAGGTATCGAGTGGAGACGGCCCGGCTTGAGATCGAAACTGGTGATCTACCGCCTCGATCTCGACAAAGAGATCAGCTTCGACGCCTCAGGCTTTGTGAACACCAACCTGGAAGAGACCCGCCGCAAAGGAGTGATAGCGGAGACCCACTGGCAAGCCAGCCGGGCTATCACCCTCGGCGGGAGTTTCGCCTATACCGACCCGACCATCACCGATGGTCCATTCGAAGACAACCGCATCCCGTTGGTGGCGACCCGTTCAGCCCAACTCAGCGGTGACTGGGGCCTATCCCCGAACTGGACCCTGTTTGCAACAGGGGTCTTCAGCAGCGAACGTGTCGTTGACGGCGATTTCAACAACGATCTGGCGCGCCTTGCCGGGTATGGGGTATTGAATGCCGGCTTGCACCACCGTTCCGGCCCCTGGCGCCTCAGCCTGCGAGTTGATAACCTGTTGGACAAGCAGTACGCAAATTCCGCGGCGGCAGGTTTCGACCGCTCCTTCACCCAAAGGGCAGCCTATTTCCCGGCGCCGGCGCGTAACTTCCGGCTGACCCTCAACTATCGTATCGAGTAAGCGATGCAGGCCAAAGCGATCGCTCTTCTGCTGATCTTGCTGACAGCTCCGGCAGCGGCCGCGGGACCTCCCCAACGGGTGGTGTCGGTCAACCTCTGCACCGACCAATTGCTGCTGATGTTGGCCGATCCCCGACAGGTGGCGTCGGTCAGCTATCTGTCCCGGGAACGACAGAGTTCGTTCGTTGCCGAACAGGCCGCTGGCTACCCACTCAACCATGCACGGACGGAAGAGGTGATCGGCCATCGACCAGACCTGGTGCTGGCCGCGCCCTATACCAACCCACGGCTGCTCGCCACCTTGGAAAAGCTCGGTTTTGTGATAGAAAAGCTGCCCCTGGGGTACACCCTGGAGGGGATTATCAAAGACATCCGACGGCTTGCCGCCAGGTTGGGACAGACGCAACGGGGCGAGGTGTTGATCGAGCAGATGCACCATCGCCTACAACACAACGATGCCCCAACGGGCCTCCTTTCACCTAAAGCGCTTTTCTATCAACCACGCGGTTACACCAGTGGCGCCAACACCCTCCAGAATGAGGCGCTGAGGCTTGCCGGGTGGCGTAACCCCGCAGCCGAACAGGGCGTGGAAGGCTATGTCGCCGTGGACCTGGAGCAGGTCATCCTCTGGCAACCCGACACCCTCTTCACATCGACCTATAAGGATAGAAGCATCTCCCTGGCAGAGCGCCAACTCGAACACCCGGCGCTGAAGCGGCTGTTGGCGGGAATCCCGATGCTGGAGATACCCTATAAATACTGGATCTGCCCAGGTCCCATGCTGGTTGAGGCGGTCGCCCTGCTGCGCAAGGCAAGAGAGGAGAGAGATGCAAGGTGACGGTTTCGCTCACGGCGCTTGCGGGACGGGAGAAGAACGCCCATGATATCCGCCATCACCCAATCCCGGCTGATCCTGGCGCTGGGCCTGTCGATCGCCTTCACGGCGCTGCTCTCCCTGCTCACCGGCAGCCAGGCCATTCCCCTGCTGCAGGCCCTGCACCAGAGCTTCAATGGGGGTCCCGGTATCTATGGCCTGATCCTCACCGAGCTGCGCCTCCCCCGAACCCTGGTCGCCCTGCTGGCCGGCGCCTCCCTCGGCCTCGGCGGCGCCCTGATGCAATCCCTGTTGCGCAACCCCCTGGCCAGCCCCGGTCTCATCGGCAGCGCCAGCGGCGCCGCCCTGGGCGCTGTCATCACGCTCTATTTCGGCCTGGCGGGGATGTTTACCCTCGCCCTCCCCATCGGCGGCATCGCCGGGGCATTGCTCGCCACCTTGACGGTCTATCTCCTAGCCGGCCGGGATGCAGGCATTCTCACCCTGATCCTGGCCGGCGTCGCCGTCAACGCCTTTGCCTTGGCCCTGGTCTCTCTGCTCCTCAATCTGGCCCCCAGCCCCTATGCCGTCCAGGAGATCGCCCTGTGGATGCTCGGCTCGCTGGCCAATGTCAGCCGTAACGAGTTGTGGATCCTGCTGCCCGGCACCCTGGCAGGCTGGCTGATGGTGTGGCGCCAGGGACGCACACTCGACCTGCTGACCTTCGGCGAAGAGACCGCCGCCTCGATGGGGGTCGATCTGCACCGCCTCAGGTGGCGGCTGTTTCTTGCCGTCGCCTTGATCGTCGGTTCGGCGGTATCGGTCACCGGCGCCATCGGTTTCATCGGCTTGGTGGTTCCCCACCTGCTGCGCCCGCTGGTGGGCCACCAACCCAGCAGACTGCTGATCCCCAGCGCCATGGGGGGAGGCCTGCTGCTGCTGACGGCCGACATCGTCGTGCGTCTGCTGCCGGCCCAGGGTGAGATCAAGGTCGGTGTCGTCACCTCGCTGATCGGGGCCCCTTTCTTTCTGTGGTTGATCCTGCAAAGAAAGCGGGACATGTCATGAATCTGTTGCACGGCGAATCTCTCGCTGTCAGCCGCCAAGGCAGGCCCATTCTGACGGCTGTCGATATCAGCCTCAACCGCGGCGAGATGCTCGGCCTGATCGGCCCCAACGGCGCGGGCAAAAGTACGCTGCTGCGGCTGCTGGCCGGCGTGATCGAGGCCGATGAAGGCCGGCTGTCGCTCGAAGACAAACCCATTGGCGCAATCACCCGACATGAGCGGGCGCGGCGTATCGCCTATCTGCCCCAACTGAGCGAAATCGCCTGGCCAATGAGTGTGGAGCGCCTGGTGGCGCTTGGGCGCGTTCCCCACCTGGACCCCTGGCAACATCCTAGCCCACGGGACAGGGCGATCATCGAGCGCGTCATTGTCCAGACCGATCTGCAGCCATTTCGCCAGCGCGCCTTCAACACCCTCTCTGGTGGTGAACAGGCCCGGGTGGCGCTGGCCCGCGCGCTAGTGACGGAACCCGACATCCTGCTGGCCGACGAACCGGTCTCCGCCCTGGACCCGGCGCATCAGCTCGACGTGATGACCCTGCTCAGCGAGCACTGCCAATCGGGACAGTCAGTGATCGTGGTACTGCATGACCTCAGTCTCGCCGCACACTACTGCCATCGATTGCAACTGCTCCATCAGGGCGGCACCTTGGCGGTCGGCAATGCGGAGGCAGTGCTCACGCCTGAGAATCTCGAGATGGCCTATGCCATTGCCATGAACCAAACCCCTGAGGAGACACAGTCGCCTTTTCGCCTGCCATGGCGGCGTTTGAGCTAGCCCGGATGTTTCACCCGGGTCAGGTCCCTGGCAACACCCCGGCCTACAGATAAAATTACTGTAAAAATTGAATTAATATACTAATTTCAGCAATAAATGTCGAAATTAGTATATTAATTATATTTATTGGTGAATTTAGGATGCTTGTTGAATTCAGTGTAAAGAACTTCCTGTCAATTTGTGAGCAGACCACATTAAGTTTAGTGGCGGCAAAAGGGCAGGAGCTTAAGGAAACAAATACATTTCAGCCGGATGCCCCATCCACCCCGGCGATGTTGCGCAGTGCAGCAATCTACGGGCCGAATGCAGCTGGTAAATCCAATGTAATCCGGGCATTACAAACAATGGAAAGGGTGGTAATAGAGTCAGCGGGTCAGAGCCAGGCCGGAGAGGCGCTGGCTGTTACGCCTTTCCTCTTGAATGAGAGCACACGAAGCCAACCAAGCGAATTTGAAGTGACCTTCATCAGCCAAGGCGTTCGTTACCAATATGGATTTGCGGCCACCAAGGAATGTATCACAGAGGAGTGGTTGCTGGCCTACCCAAAGGGACGTCCTCAGCGTTGGATTGACCGCACATACGATGACAAATCTCAATCCTATGCATGGGGAACAATGGATAAGTTAACCGGCAAGAAACAAACTTGGCAAGCAGCTACGCGCCCAAACGCGCTCTTTCTTTCAACAGCCGTCCAGTTAAACAACCAGCAGCTCAAGCCGGTATTCGATTGGTTTTCAAACACACTGCATGTTGCCGGCTTTGGTCGCTGGGATCCGATCTTCTCAATAGACTTATGCGAGAAGGAAAAGACACGAGAAAAGATCGTGTCTTTTTTGCAAGCAGCCGATATCGATATCGAGGGTATTGAGCTGCAGAACGAGAAGTTCAATATTAATGACTTGCCGGATGATATGCCTGAAGCTGTCAAGAACGAGATTGCAGAAAAATATCAAGGCAAGTCATTTGTTAGCGTGAAAACATCGCACGTATCAGATAGCGGTAAAAAAGTGCTATTTGATATGGATGACGAATCCGATGGCACACAAAAAATCTTTGCCCTTGCAGGGCCTTGGCTGGACACCCTGAAAAACGGTTATGTGTTCATCATTGATGAGTTGCACGATAACTTGCACCCGCTCATTGTGGAATTCCTAGTCAAATTATTTCATAGTGAAAACAACAATCCAAAAAATGCGCAATTAGTCTTTTCAACACACGATACATCAATTCTTAATCAGGAAATTTTTCGCCGGGACCAAATTTGGTTTTGTGATAAAGATAAGGACCATGCCACACAGCTCTATCCATTGACGGATTTCAGCCCACGAAAAGGTGTCGAAAACTTGGAGCGAGGATATTTGTCCGGCCGCTATGGCGCCTTACCCTATTTAAAAAACATCAACAAAACAATGGGGTACTGAGTGGGCAGCGATGATCTGCACGGCAAGCGATCTGGCGCGCCGGAAATCCAGGCGTGCTCCATATGATCGTGTGCTCATCGTATGTGAAGGTTTAAAGACGGAACCCTACTATTTAAGGGAACTGAACGATTGCCTGGAATTAAATAGCGCAAACGTAGAAATCGATGGCAGTTGCGGGTCAAATCCTATTACGATAGTAGATTATACAAAACAATAATATACCCAAGAGAAACACAAAAACGATGCATTTGATCGGGTATTTTGTGTCTTTGATAGAGATACACACACCACTTACAAGCAGGCGTTGGATAAGTTGAGTAGATCTGTACCCGGAAAAGTATATACAGCAATTAATTCTGTCCCATGCTTTGAATACTGGCTTTTATCGCATTTCGTATACAGCACCAAGGCCTACTACCGGTGCTGGTGCAAAGAGTGCATGCTCACGCCTCATTGATGAGCTTCGAAGATATATTCCGGAATATTCAAAAGAGGCAAGGGGATTATTCAAGGATTTGATGAGTCACACTGAGCAAGCTATAGCGTTTAGTAAACGAGCACTACAAGAAGCAGAAGAAAATGGAACAGACAACCCAATCACCTTGATGCACGAACTCGTCGAATATTTAAAACATCTCAAAGATTAGTGGGCAAAATTTTCGGTACACTCCCCAGTTTTTACTACTTGCTCCATCCCGGATGTTTCGCCAAGCTGTTGATAATACAATCTGACCCCCTGCGGAACATCCTGCTGGCCGACGAACCGGCCTCGGCCCTGGACCCGGCGCATCAGCTCGACGTGATGACTTTACACAGCGAGCACTGCGAAGCGGGGCAGTCGGTTATCGTGGTATTGCACGACCTGAGTCTCGCCGCACACTACTGCCATCGACCGCAACTGCTCCATCAAGGCGGCACTGGCGGCATTTGGGTTATTAACGCACTGCAACGCCGCCGCGGGACACCACAGGAGCACTGAACCCGTCATTATCATGTTGAAGGAGTACTAGCCCGCATTTCTCACCAGAATTTAGATTTTTGGGGCAAGCTGCGAAGCCAGCTTGTTCCAAAAACCAAATAGGACAGAGTGTAAACGTACTACCATCATTTTTCGATGCTAAGTCGGTTAAATTTCATCATGTTATCCGTTCTTCCGGTCCGCCTGGTGAGAAATGCGGGCTAGCATCAAAACACGTCATTCCGGCGCATGCCGGAGAAGTGGTGCATGAATGCACCGTTTGCGGACCCAAGGATGGAATCCAGAGCCTGAATTGTGCTAAAGACCTGTGATTTAAAGCCTATACTATAAATGATCGCACAGATTAGGGCGGCAGGCTGATCCTGCCTGCGTGAAACATGCTCGGATACCCTCCCACGGACCAGTCACGGTATCACCCGAGCACCGAAACAGTTATTCGCGTTGCATTGAATTCGTCGCAAGGGAAGACAACAATGTACGAGCATTCCGAAAATATCGCACTTGCCGCAAATGAAGACATACGCTCCGCGAAAAAACGTTTAGTGAGCACCCAAAATGTCAATTAAAAACAAACTGATCGTATTAGCCATCAGCATCACCGCAGCCATGACGGCAATGATCCTGTTGTTGAACTTTGCCTTGAATCGTGTCGACGAGCTGAGGGACACCAGCAGCCTGGTTAGTACGATAGAGACCGACATGCTCACCCTTCGCCGTCATGAAAAGGACTTCCTCTCCCGCCGGGCGTTGAAATACCGCGATGCCTTTAACGAGCGCGCCACATCCTTGGAGCAACATCTCACAGCACTGGGCGGTGCAGTGAGTGAATTGGGTCTCGAATCAGGGACCGTCGACGCATTGGCACTGAACCTCAAAAACTACGCTGAGCTGTTCAATGCTCAGACAGTGCTTCAGCAGGAAATCGGCCTCGACCCGAAGAGCGGTCTGTACGGCAGCCTCCGGGACTCGGTCCACAAGGCGGAAGGGCTGATCAAGGCGTTGGGGGACTCCCGCTTGCTGGCCGATATGTTGATGCTCCGTCGTAACGAAAAGGATTTCATGCTGCGCCTGAATCTCAAGTATCTGTCAAAGTTCGACAACAATTTCAACGCCTTGCTGAGCACCCTGTCGGCGACACCGGCCGACGAGGCGGCTAAGCAGGAGATCCAGACAAGCATGGAACAGTATCGCAAGGCATTTCATGCGTTTGTAAAGGCCTCTCAAAAGAAAGGGCTGAGCTCAAAAGAAGGCATGCTCGGCGAGTTGCGCGGTACGGTCCATGAAGCGGAGGGCCAGATCAAAGCGATGAGCGACTACCTCTCCGGCGAGCTCTCCTCCATACGTACGGCGCTGAAGTCAACCATGGTAATAAGCGCGCTTGCACTCGCACTCACCCTGGTGTTGGCAGTGGTTGCGATTATGCGCTCTGTGATCCAGCGCCTGAACGCGGTTGATGCGCGGATGCGCGATATCGCGGAGGGGGAAGGCGATCTGACCAAAACCCTGGACAGCACCGGCAATGATGAAATCGCACAAATCGGACGGAGCTTCAACCGCTTCGTCGGCAAGATCCATGATGTGATCAAGGAGTTGCGGACAGCGACGCTGAGGTTGGCCGCCGCCAGTGAGCAGATGTCAGGCAGCAGTAGCCGCAGCCTCGAGAATATGCAGAGCTTGAACGGCGAAACCGGCCAGGTTGCGACCGCCATGACCGAAATGACCGCAACCGTCCAGGAGGTGGCAAGGAACGTGGAAGGCGCCGCCCAGGCGGCGCGGGACTCCGATGCAGAGGCGCAGAGAGGTTACGATGTCGTATCGGGCACCATCCATTCGATCAACAATCTGGCAGCAGAGGTCAAGCAGGTGGCCGAGGTCATCGAAAAGCTGGCGGCAGACTCGCAGGATATCGGCGGCATCCTGGATGTGATCCGGGGCATTGCCGACCAAACCAATCTCCTGGCGCTGAACGCAGCCATCGAGGCGGCTCGGGCCGGCGATCAGGGACGGGGGTTTGCGGTCGTCGCGGACGAGGTGCGCACCCTGGCGAAGCGGACCCAGGAATCCACGGAAGAGATTCAACGCATGATCGAGCATATCCAGAGCGGCGCCGGTAACGCAGTGCAAGCCATGGAGAACGGCCGCTTACTCGCGGAGAAGAGCGTGCAGGAGGCCGAAGCCGCGGGCAGTACGTTGGAATCCATCACCGGCGCGGCGCGAACCATCAGCGATCTCAACGCCCAGATCGCCAGCGCGGTCGAGGAGCAGAGCACCGTTGCCACCGAGATCGACCGCAACATCCACAATATCAGCCATGCGGTGGAAGAGACCACGCAAAACACGCACGAAGTAACCGCCGCCAGCGGTGAGCTGGTAGAGCTGATGTCTGCGTTAAACCACTTGGTTGAGCAGTTTCGGATTGCAGAGAAATGATTCGGGCAACCACTCAGGTAGGGGCGCAGGCCCGCCCTTACCTGCATACTCGGACAGCCGGGCCATCACTATTGGTCTAAGCTTTATATATAAAAACCAAGTTCACCATCGAATATCCAGTCGGGGGTTATACATGGCCACCGCCGATTCATTCGGGAATAGCACCATCGGTGTAACAACGCTAGCACGCGTACTCGAAGAGAGCAGGAGGCCACAAGAAGAGCGCCAACGTCTGTCACAACAGTGGTTACGCGGAGTGCGAATGCGCATCCCAGACCTTGGCAGGACGATAGGGTGCAATCCCCTCCCCTACGTGCGCGCCGACCGGTGCGAACCGATGCATCTATTCCATGATCCGCCCGGCTGCAAGGGCCCGCCCACCTGCCCCGCAGCAGTAGAGATCATCGAGCACGACAGCGGCAGGATCCGAGTGGAATCAGAAAAGGGTAAAGGCGCGGAGCACCATTTTACCCTTCCGGCTTAGAAGAGACCTATGCATCATCAAAGCCCTCCCGACAATATACGACAAGGCAGGGAGATTGCGCTGATCATATTGTTGGCCCTGACGCTGACCGGTTGTGATTTCCGACCGGCGCCGTTGATGCCGGAACCGCTATCCCTGGGCATACCCACCCAACCCTCCAGCGCATTGTTGTTCGTGGCGCTGGATCGCGGCCTATTCAGGCGTCACGGCATTGAGGTCGAACTCAAATTCTATCCCAGCGGCAAACGAGCCCTGCATGAAGGCCTGCTGAGCGGTGCTGCGGAGATGATCGCCACGGCCGATGTCCCCGCTGCCTTTGCTGTTTTCAAGCGAGACGATTTTCGCATCGTCGCCTCCCTCTTCAATGCCGATAATGTCAACCGGGTGGTGGCGCGCAAAGATCGGGGCATTCGCCTGCCGAATGATCTGAAGGGAAAACGCATAGCTACCCAACAGGCCTCCGCCGTACACTTTTTCCTGCACCTGTTCCTGCTGGAGCATGCCATTGCCGAGCAAGAGATAGAACATCGCTTCATGAAGGCGGAGCAACTGCCCAAGGCCCTTGCCGAGGACAGAATAGACGCCTTCTCCATGCGCGAACCTTATATTAGCGAGACCCGTGAGCTGCTGGGCGATAAGGTGGTGGTGTTCGATGCCCCCGGAGTCTATGAGCAGATGGAGGTGCTGCTGGCCAGCGCCGAACTGACGCAAAAAAGGCCAGAGGTGGTGCGCCGGGTGCTCAGCGCCCTGCTCGAAACGGAACGCTTTGTTCAGCAAAGCCCTGCAACGGCAGCGGCAATCGTGGCCAGGCGTCTGAGTATATCCGAAGATGCGGCGCACGCACTGCTGCCCAAATACGCCTTGCGGGTGGAGCTGACCCAGTCGCTGCTGTTGTTGCTGGAAGATGAGGCCCGTTGGGCGCTCAACAACGGATTTGCCGAGGGTGGCATGCCCGATTATCTACACATCCTGGCCCCGAACATCCTTGCCGGCATCGCACCCGAGCGGGTAACGGTGATCCGGTGACATCATGAGGATCAAGGACAAACTACGCCTCATCATCGTCCTGACTGCGGCCATCGGGGTGATGGTGGTTGCGCTCCTGACCATGCTTTATATCCAAGACCGGCGGGTAACCCAAAGCGAGGAGGCCTTCCATCAGGTGGCGACAGCCGTCTTCGAACTGACCCTGCTCAGTAACGATGTGCTGCTCCATCCCGATGAGAAAAGGGCCCGTCGCCAGTGGCGACGGAAACACCAACACATCGGGGTGTTGCTGGGGAAAGTCCCGCCCGTGGAAGAGCGGATCCGCAGCGCCATCGAGCGAATGCGTGGCCATCATCGATCATTGGGTAAGGTATTCTTGCGTCTGATCGCGGCAGTGGATCAAGCCGGGACGGAAAAGACCCTGCGGAGTCAACAGAGCGAACGCCTGATCGGTCAACTGGCCGTCAAGGCCCAGGCCCTGGTGGCCGAATCGGCCGCCCTGGCCAGCATCATCCGCCTGGAGCAGGACCAACAGCGTATCCGTCTGGGCCTGATTATCATCGCTATGGTCATCCTGGTGGCGCTGTTTCTTGCCTTGTTGACCCGTCTGGTCGCACAGAGCGTGCTGCAGCCGATCCTGAGACTCAAGGAGGGAACGGAACGCATCGGCGCCGGCGACCTGGAATACCGGGTGGGCAATCCTATACGGGATGAGATCGGCGATCTGGCCCGCTCCTTCGACAGCATGACCCAGCGGCTCAAGCAAGTCACCGCCTCAGGCGAGGCGTTGCGTGACGAAATCGAGGCCAGAAAACGAGCCGAGGCAAGGGAGGCGAGGTTCGGTCGGGTCCTGAACAGTTCATCCAACGAAATCTATATGTTCGACGCCGATAGCCTGCGCTTCCAGGACGTCAACCTGGGCGCGCGGAATAACCTGGGCTATACGCTGGATGAGCTGCAGGCGCTCGGCCCGCTCGATCTGAAACCTGGGTATACCCCGGAGAGCTTTGCCGAACTGCTGGACCCGCTGCGGCGGGAGGAGAAGAATAGCATCGTTTTCGAGACCTATCACCGGCGCAAGGATGGGACCACCTATCCGGTGGAGGAGCGGCTGCAACTCCTGAAACAGGAGTCGCAGCCGGTCTTTATCGCTGTCATTCAGGATATAACCGAACGCAACAGGGCCGACCACGCCTTGAAGCAGGCGACCGAACGCCTCAAGGCGTCTAACAAGGACCTGCAGGACTTTGCCTATGTGGTTTCCCATGATCTGCGGGAGCCGCTACGCATGGTGTCGAGTTATATGCAGCTGCTGGTTCGCCGCTATGGTGAAAAACTGGGCAAGGATGCCGATGAATTTATCGGCTTTGCCGTGGATGGGGCCAACCGCATGTCGTCGATGATCGACGGACTGCTGCAGTACTCGCGGGTGGAGACCCAGGGCGAACCGCTACAGCCGCTCCAGACCGAACAGGTGTTGGACGGGGCGCTGGCCGACCTGGGGCTGGTGATCGAAGAGTGCGGAGCACAGATCAACCGCCAAACGATGCCCGAGGTGATGGCCGACCCCAGTCAGTTGGAGCGTCTGTTGCAGAACCTGATCGGCAACGCCCTCAAGTTCCGGGGCCAGGCGGCGCCGGTCATCGAGATCGGCGCCCAACCCCAGGGGGCGTTCTGGCGCTTCTCGATACGGGACAACGGCATCGGCATCGAACCTCGGCACCGCGAACACATCTTCAACATGTTTCAGCGCCTCCACGGCCGTGACGAATACCCTGGTCTGGGAATCGGCCTGGCGGTATGCAAGCGCATCGTGGAGCGGCATGGCGGCCGAATCTGGGTAGACGCCAACCCAGGCAAAGGGTCTACCTTTAACTTTATCCTGCCAGCCCTGCCCGAAGAATCTCAAGAGACGATGGTTGATGAATAACCGGATAGAAACTGAACTGCCGGATTCCCGCAAGCACCGGGCCAAAGCCAAGCGATACCTGTGGAGTCTGGTATTCTCCTGGACCTTGTTGCTGGTCGCGCTCCTGAGTTGGGATTTCATCAGCATCCAATCCAACATGGAGGCATTGGCGCTCAAGGCGGCAAGGGCCAACTTCAACAAGGACCAGGCGTTTCGCCACTGGGCCGCGGGACATGGCGGAGTCTATGTCCCGGCCACCGAGTCCACGCCACCCAATCCCCATCTCACCCATCTACCGGAGCGGGATATCCGCACACCCTCGGGTAGAGCGTTGACCCTGATGAATCCGGCCTATATGGTCCGCCAGCTCAACGAAGAGTATGCCGAATGGTTCGGCGTGCAGGGACACATCACCAGCACCAAGGTGCTACGTCCGGGGAACGAGCCGGACCAGTGGGAGCGGCTCGCCCTGGCGTCGTTCGAACGGGGCGAAAAGGAGGTGGTGGCGTTCAGTGAGATCGACGGCGAACCCTACCTGCGCTTGATGCAGCCCATGATCACCAAGCAACGCTGTCTCAAGTGTCATGGCTTTCAGGGTTACCAGGTGGGCGATGTCCGTGGCGGGGTAAGCGTCTCAATTCCCCTGGCCACCTACCTGCAACAGAGGAACGCGACCCTATTGAGGGATGGCGTCTCGCTTGGGACCCTGTGGCTGCTGGGTATTATCGGCATGCTGGTTGTCAGCAGACGCCTGGAGCGCGATGAGATACAGCGCCGGGAGGCAGAGCGTCTGCTGCGGCGGGCCAACGAGGATCTGGATCAATACGCCCAGATCGCCTCCCATCAGTTGCAGGAGCCGCTTCGCCTCATCACCAGCTACACCCAACTGCTGAGACAGCGTTACCAGCACCGGCTGGGCAAGGACGCGGATGACTATATTCGCTATGCCGTCAGCGGCACTGCCCGTATGCAGCAATTGATCGAGGATCTGCTGCGCTATTCCCGCCTGGGCTCCAAACAGCCTCGCCTCCTTCCCACCGATAGCCGGCTGGTGGCGGATCAAGTGTGTGATGAACTGGCGGAAGAGATCAGAGAGAAGGGAACCGAGGTGAAACTGGGGCAGATGCCCATCGTCCCCATCGAGCCGCAGCACCTCGCGATCCTGTTCCGATACTTGCTGGAGAATGCATTGAAGTTCCACGCTGAACACCCCCTCGTGATCCGTATCGAATGCCGCCAGGAGAAAAACGGGTTCCATTTTATGGTGCGCGATAACGGTATTGGCATAGACCCGGCCTACCATCAGCGGATTTTCAGACTGTTCGGACAACTGCATGGAGACGAGGCGTTTCCCGGCACAGGCATCGGTCTCGCCCACTGCAGAAAGCTGGTAGAACTCTACAGAGGACGGATATGGGTGGAATCCAGCCTCGGCGCGGGTGCGATATTCCACTTCACCCTGCCACCGGCGGCAGCCTAGGCGTCAGAAGATGAGAATCGCCACCCGTTTTATGCTGATCCTGCTGGCAACCGCCTTGATCCCGGTGCTGCTGGTGGCGTGGATCTCCGTTGAGCGCGCCAAGACCAGCATCATCCGGGTGGTGGGGGAGCATTTTAGCGAGATCGCCGACACCAAGGCGGACGCCCTGGCCCTGCTGTTGCAGGAGCGGATCCGGGAGACGCGCCGGCTGGCATCCCATGACAGCGTGATCGAGGCGCTACGGACGGCAAATGCCGCCTATGGCCCGCAGCCCATGGAGAGGATCGAGGCCATAGACCGGGCCTGGGTAGAACAGCAGGGCCGCACAGCGGTCGCCGAGCGGCTGCTTGCCGCGCCCCTGTCACTGCAGTTCAAGCACTACCAGAAACAAGAGGTTGCACAGATCGGCGAGATCTTCCTCACCGATCGATACGGTGCTACTCAGGCAACGACAAAGCGCCTCTCCGACTACTATCAGGCCGATGAGGATTGGTGGAGCATCCCCGTGAAGCAGGGGCGTAACGGCCTGTTCATTGACGACCGGGGAATGGACGAATCCCTGAACGCCTTGGCAGTGGGGATCTCACTCCCGGTGATGGACGGAGAAACGGTCATCGGTGTGCTGAAGATCAACTACCGGATAGACAAGATCCTCGACATCCTGACCGCCAAGGATCACCAAGCCCGTTACCTTGTCTCTTTACACCGAGCCGGCGGAGAGGTGGTGGTCGATCCCATGGCTGACCAGGGGGCCGTGGCGCCACCGTTGACCGACGTGCCCATCCGTGTCGAAGGCCGAGGCTGGGTTACCGGAACACGCGGTGATCGCGCAGTGATTGTGGGCTACAGCCGGGTGGCGATCCCCATTCACAGCCGTATTTCCCTGCCTGGGGCCGTCAAAGGCGTATCGGGGGAGCGATGGGAGCCGGCCTCCTGGTTCGTCTATGTGGAGCAGCCGCGGGAGAAGGCGCTGGCCGAGGTGGTCCTGTTTCAGCGTCTCACCCTGATTGTTGCGCTGTTTACGATTTTCATCGCCGCAGTTATCGCTCTGGCCGTGGCGCGCTCCATCTCCAAGCCGATCCAGCGCCTCAAAGAGGGCACTGAAAGGATCGCCGCCGGTGACCTGGACCACCGGGTGGGGACCTGGGCGACAGACGAGATCGGCGACCTCTCCCGCGCCTTCGACGCCATGTCCCAACGACTGCAGCATGTGATGGCCTCACGGACGGCATTGCAGCAAGAGGTTGCCGCCCGGCGGGAGTTGGAGAGACGGCTGGCGCTGTCCAACAGAGAGCTGCAGGAGTTCGCCTATGTGATCTCCCACGACCTGCAAGAGCCGTTGCGTATGATCACCAGCTATCTCAAACTGATTGAAAAACGCTATCAGGGAGCGCTGGATGTCGATGCCGACGAGTTCATCGACTTTGCCGTCGATGGAGCGGAGCGCATGTCAACCATGATCGACGGTCTGTTACAGTACTCGCGGGTGGAGACCCAGGGCGCTCCGTTCCAGTCCATGGAACTGAGTTCGGCGGTCAGCAATGCCCTGGCCAATCTCAAGGTGCAGATCGACGAGAGTGGCGCCGCCATTGAGATCGGCGCCCTGCCCAGGGTCATGGTTGACCCCATGCAGATAACCAGGCTGCTGCAGAATCTGCTCAGCAACGCGATCAAGTTTCATGGATCTGAGCCGATAAAAGTAAGTATCAATGCCGAACGACAAGGGAGTGAGTGGGTCATTTCTGTCAAAGACAACGGAATCGGTATCTCAGTGGAAGACAGCAGCAGGGTCTTTGTTGTGTTTCAGCGTCTTCACACTCACCAGGAGTATCCGGGAACCGGCATCGGACTGGCTGTGTGCAAACGAATCGTGGAACGTCACGGCGGCCGCATCTGGCTGAAGTCCGCAGCGGAAGAAGGGAGTGAATTCCTGTTTACCCTACCGATCGGAGAGAAATAACCATGGTCCAGCATGTCGCACATCCTGTTGAAATCCTGCTGGTGGAGGACAATCCAGGGGATGCCCGCCTGGCCCAGGAGGGGATGAAGGAAGGCAAGATACTCAATCACCTCTCCATCGTCTCCGACGGTGAGCAGGCGATGGACTTCCTGTGCCAGGAAGGGGAGTACGCGGAGGCACCTCGCCCTGACCTGATCCTGCTCGACCTCAATCTGCCGAAAAAGGACGGGCGGGAAGTGTTGGCCGAGATCAAAGCCAACCCGCGACTGAAACGCATCCCGGTGGTGATCCTGACCATGTCGAAAGCGGAAGAGGATATCCTGCGCGCCTATGACCTGCACGCCAACTGCTACATATCCAAACCCATTGACCTGGAGAAGTTTATCGCTGTGGTCAACGCCATCGAGCAATTCTGGTTCACCATCGTACAACTGCCGATGGACGGCGAGAAGTGATCTGCAGGGTGCTCAATTGCAGGAGAACTGTCGATAGACGAGTCGGCATGGAGGAATGGCGGCCCCCGCAACACAAGACCGGAATTTCGGGAGGTAGAATAGAAGCGGACAACCGACGGCGATGATTAAAGAGCGACTCAACATACTGCTGGTGGAAGACAATCCGGGGGATGCCCGGTTGATCCGTGAGTATCTGACGGAGGCAGCGGAGCCGATCGACAAGCTGGTACTGGCAAAGCGCCTGTCCGAAGCGATCGACGCCTTGTCCGCGCATGCGTTCGATGCCGTTCTGCTGGATCTCTCCCTGCCCGACAGCAAGGGCCTGGACACCATCAACCGGATGCGCAGCAGTTCGCCCGAGCTTGCGGTCATCATCCTGACCGGAAACAAGGATGAGCAACTGGCCCTGGATGCCGTTCACTACGGCGCCCAGGACTATCTGATCAAGGACGATATCAACGGCAACCTTCTCAGCCGCGCCATCCGTTACGCCGTCGAGCGCCAGAGCTACGTCAAACTGCAGCACAATATCCTGGTGCAGGCCATCGAAATGATGACCTTTATCGTCGACAAACGAGACCCCTATACCGCCGGTCACCAGAAGCGGGTGGCGGATATCGCCAAGGCCATCGCCCAGGAGATGGCCTGTCCGCAAACGGTCATCGAGGGCATTCATCTGGGGGGACTGATCCACGATATCGGCAAGATCTCCATCCCGGCGGAGATTCTCAGCCGGCCGGGAAGCCTTACCGAAGTGGAATGGCTGCTGATTCAGGAGCATCCCCGGGAGGGTTCCGACATCATCCGCAATATCCAATTCCCCTGGCCGGTGGCGGATATGGTAATGCAGCACCATGAACGCCATGACGGCTCAGGCTACCCCAATGGCCTCAAAGGTGACGAGATCATCCTCGAGGCACAGATCCTGGCGGTGGCGGATGTCATCGAGGCGATGTCTTCCCACCGCCCCTATCGTCCTGCCCGCGGCTTGGACGCCGCCCTGAATGAGATCGAGAGACAGCGGGGCAAACTGTTCAAGGCGGATATCGTCGATATGGCGCTGCGCTTGTTCAGAGAGAAGGGATTCGTTATCGACTGACCGCAACTTGGTATTGAGACCAACCGGCACAGGGAAAGTCAATGTTCTAACTTCTGGCAGACGGCTCTTCTCCTATCCGGGTGGGTAAAAAGGTCAGGTGCAACAGACCCTATCAAGCCAGATTTGTCCGCCAATAAACGCGAATCAACGCAAATTTGCTGTGAGTGACCTCATACCCTGGTTCCGCTTATCCGCTGTTCGCCCTGGCGGGTCATCCCGGAAAAATAGTGCATGGCTGCAGCGTTTACGGAGCAAAGGCTGGAATCCGGTCCGCCTGGTGAGAAATGCGGGTTAAACCTGCCTGGGGCACGCGGTGGAAAGCGATTTTTGCCAAGCCCTGAAGCCTCTTCAAGACCTTGCATCTCTGGCAAGAGAGATTTTTCCGTGATTGAAAACCCTCAAGGCAGGGAACAGGATGAATTATTCGCATTTGCGTTAATTTGCGTTCATTCGCGGACAATCATCTTTTAGTTAAAGTGTTGAGCCCTGATGATTGGTATGATCTACCCACTCGATCAGGGGAAGAGCCCTGGTATACTATTGCCGCCAAGGAACGCAAGATGAAAAAAGAGAAACTGCAACAACACCTATCCACCCTGAAGGGATCCGAAGGAAGTTACTCTTTCGGCCCGGAGGCATTGGTGTTCAAGGTGATGCATAAAATGTTCGCGCTCATCTCCCAAAAAGAGACCCCGCCGAGAGTGACCCTTAAATGCCCGCCCGCGGACGCGGAAGTGCTGGTTGCCCAATACGCATCCGTCATACCGGGCTATCACATGAACAAAAGGCACTGGATCACCATCTCCCTGGCGGGTGAACTGCCTGATGAGATGCTTATAGACCTGGCTAATGGTTCATACGAATTGGTCGTTGGTCAACTATCCAAGGCAGACAAGGAAAGACTTCAAAGGCAAACTCGATAGGCAGGGCTTCGCTACCCAGTAAATACCGCACGAATCTCAAATCATGAAGGGAATCATATGATCATAAAGGAATATCTCTCATCTTCTCTTATTGTTTTACTACTATTCGGGATTTCGGATACGATCCACGCCAGGAATTGCAAAAAGGGCAAGCCTTGCGGGAAGGCCTGTATCGCATTGGATAAAACCTGCCGCATCGGCGCCGGCGGCGCTGGTAATATGAACAGGGGTTCAGCGCGCTCCGCTAAGACACCGTCATCCATTAAAGACTCAACCCTGCGCAAATCCAGGCTTAGGCTTCCCAAACTCTATATCGTCACGGCCAGATCCGTCGAGGCAAAGGATTCGCCCTACTCGGATGAGACAACAGGACGCTTCAAGGAGGGTCAGACGGTATTCGTCTACGAAACCTTCGATTCCTGGGCGCGGCTCTCGAATATGCAACCGCAACAGTGGGTAAGGCTGGAGCATTTACAGTTGAAATGATTTTCGCTTGGGTGGAGCATACGATGAGCTGTGAAAGGTAAACCACCGCTCTTTTGAACACGGATTGATTTCTGATCCTATCCTTTGTTGAATAAAAGCATGAGCATTGCCGACCGCTATCAAATCGTTTCAGCCGATGCCACTCACTTCAATGGTATTGTGCAACTGATCCAATCCCCTGAGGAGCTGTTCCTGATCCACCCAAGCGGAACCTGGCCATTCGATATCGCCCAGTTGCAACAGCTCAGCCAAGAGCGCAGTAATTTCACTGTTGTCATGGACCAAGACACGATCATCGGTTTTGCCGATCTTTATAGAAACCTGGCCGGTGACAAGCTCTTTATCGGCAATGTCGTGGTTTCGGACAACTATCGAGGCCAGGGCGTGGGCCGACAACTCATTTGTCACATGTGCGACATCATATTCGATCGATATGCACCCGAAGTGCATATTTCGGTTTTCAGTTTCAATACACCGGCGCTACTGCTCTATGCCTCGCTGGGCTTCAAGCCCTACGATCTCGAACGACGCAGGATGCCGAACGGCGATTTTTCTGCCTTGATCCATATGCGTCTCTACAGAAGGACCTGGTAAAGTCATGAAAACAAAGCGCGAAACGGCTTTCCTGAGAGTTTTGGAAATAAATCGTCCGCGAATTAACGCAAATGGTTTCACCATTTATGACGAGGTATATCTGAACCTGTGAATCCTGGGAACTCACATACCGACTTGATCCGGAAACAAGCAAGCATTTCGTTATTAATCCGAAGGATTGATAAATTTGCGGTGATTGGCGTTCATTTGCGGCCAATTAACCTTTCTACCGATGACCGGAATAGCCGTATTTAGTTTCGTAGGGTGCGGCCCTGCCGCACCGTAACTTGAAGCCCTGGAACCCAAGGTATTGGGTCAGGGGGCCACGAAGTGAAGAAACCCGTCATAGCAAACAGGAGTGCAACCCAGCATGGTGCGGCAGGGCCGCACCCTACGCCCTGTTCACATTGTGCGATCCCACATAGAACATGGGAACGAGTTAAATTTGAACGCCGAAACTTGAGTTATGATCTCTGCAAGAACCCCTTAAAACCAAGCACTACACACCCGTTCGAATGAACACCACCCGATTCCGCATTGCCGCATAGTAAACCACCGGAATCACCACCAGTGTCAGCACGGTCGAGACGAAAAGCCCGAAGATCAGCGAAACAGCCAAGCCGCTGAAAATCGGATCATCAAGAATGAAGAAACCACCCGCCATGGCCGCCACGGCGGTCAGGGCAATCGGCTTGGCCCGCACCGCCGCCGAGTTGATCACCGCCTTCTCCAATGCCATACCCTCACGCACCTGCTGATTGACGAAATCAACCAACAGGATCGAGTTGCGCACGATAATCCCCGCCAAGGCGATCATGCCGATCATCGAGGTGGCGGTAAACTGGGCGCCAAGCAAGGCGTGTCCCGGCAGAATGCCGATAACGGTCAGGGGAATCGGCGCCATGATCACCAACGGCGCCAGATAGGAGCGGAACTGGGCCACGACCAGCAGATAGATCATCAACAACCCCACCGAATAGGCGATGCCCATGTCGCGGAAGGTCTCATAGGTGATCTGCCACTCGCCATCCCATTTCAGACTGTAGGCGTAGGGGTTCTCCGGCTGCCGGAGGAACCACTGGTCGATACCGCCCTCGCCGCCGAGCTGGCCTGAGATAGCGAACAGGCCATACAGCGGGCTGTCGGTCTCGCCCGCCATGTCGCCGGTGACATAGACCACCGGCAGCAGATCCTTGTGCTGGATGGAGTGCTCCCGCACCCGGGGTATCACTTGCACGATCTCGGAGAGGGGCACCAACTTTCCGCGCTGTGAGCGCACCCGCAGGGAGAGCACCTGATCGAGATCGGCCTTGTCCGCCTCGGCGTATTCGATTCGGATCGGCACCGCATACTTGAGGTTTTCTCCGTGCAGATAACTGGCGTCCTCGCCGCCCAATACGGTTGCCAGCGCTTCGGCCACCACGCTTTGCGCCACACCGAGTCGGGAGGCCTTGGCCCGATCGACCTGAACCACGAACTTTGCCGACGGATACTCCACACTGTCATCCACATCGATGATGTCCAGGGTGTTTTCAAACACACGGCGGATCTCCCAGGCCGCCTCGGTCTGCCCCTGATAGTCGAGGCCGTAGACCTCCGCCACCAGGGGGGACATCACCGGCGGACCCGGCGGCACCTCCACCACCTTGACGTTGCCGTTGTACGTCCGGGCAATGGCCTGGAGCGGCCCACGCACCGCCAGGGCCACCTCGTGGCTGTTGCGCTGCCGAAGGTGTTTGTCCACCAGATTGACCTGAATGTCACCCAGATGCGCACCCTCCCGTAAATAGTATTGTCGCACCAATCCATTGAAACCGATGGGTGAGGCGGTTCCTGAATAGACCTGATAATCAGTCACCTCTTCGACGCCACCCAGATAGTCTCCCAACTCGTCCAACACCCGCGTGGTCTGCTCCAGACTGGTGCCCTCCGGCATGTCGAGCACCACCTGAAACTCCGACTTGTTGTCGAAAGGCAGCATCTTCAGCACCACCGACTGGGTCGCCACCAGCGAGACCGAAGCGACGATCAACAGCATGATCGCCCCCAACAACACCCAGCGCATCAGATTGCCGCGGCTGCCCAGCAGAAAGGGTGACATCAGTTTGCTGAAGAAGGGGTTCAGACCCGCTGCCTGATCATGATCGGCATGGGCGGCGATATGTTCCGCCTGACCGGCCAATACCCGGTTGGTCAGCCAGGGGGTAAACACAAAGGCCACGACCAGCGAGATCAACATGCCGGTGCTGGCATTGATCGGAATCGGACTCATGTAGGGCCCCATCAGGCCGGTCACGAAGGCCATCGGCAACAGCGCGGCGATGACGGTGAAGGTGGCCAGAATGGTCGGTCCGCCCACCTCGTCAACCGCCCGCGGAATCGCCTCCAGTAAATGCTTTGAGCCCATCTGCAGATGACGATGGATGTTCTCCACCACCACGATGGCATCGTCCACCAGGATGCCGATGGAGAAGATCAGCGCAAACAGGGAGACGCGATTCAGGGTAAAGCCCCAGGCCCAGGAGGCGAACAGGGTGATCGCCAGGGTCACCACCACGGCCGCGCCGACGATAAAGGCCTCGCGCCAGCCGATGGTCAGCAACACCAGCAGTACCACCGAGAGGGTGGCGAAGGCGAGTTTGGTGATCAGCTTGTCGGCCTTGGCCTCGGCGGTCTCTCCGTAGTTACGGGTGATGGTGGCATGCACCCCCTCTGGGATGAAGATACCCTCAAGCTGTTCGAACCGCTCGATTACCGATTTGGCGATATCCACGGCATTGGTGCCGGCCTTCTTCGCCACCACCACCGTTACTGCCGGGAACTTACCCCCCTGGGGTAGCTGCTTGAGATCGCCCTGGGGACCGGCGCCTATCCAAACATATTGCAGCGGCTGGTCCGGTTGATGGCTCACCTCGGCCACATCGCGCAGATAGACCGCCTTACCCTCGCGCACCCCGACCACTAGACCGCCGATCGCTTCGGCAGAGGTCAGGAAGGTGCCGGCCTGCACCAGCAACTCGCGGTTGTCGGCGGTGACGCTGATGTTGTCACGGATGTGGTTACCGGCCTGCAACGCGGCGCGCAGGTTGCTCAAATCGATGCCGTGTCCGGCCAGCGCCTGGGGATCGAGCAGCACATGCACCACCCGGTCGGGATTACCGATGGTGTAGATATCGCGGGTTCCCGGCACCCGTTTCAACTCGGACTCGATGGCATGCGCCACCTGGCCCAGCTCGTAGGCCCCTACCGCCGGGTTTTCCGACCATAGGGTCGCAGTGACAATGGGTACATCGTCGATCCCCTTCGGCTTGATGATCGGCTGACCCACCCCCAGTCCCTGGGGAAGCCAGTCCCGGTTTCCGTAGACCTTACTGAATAGACGGACGATGGCGTCCTCCCGGTCTTCCCCCACCAGGAACTGCACCGTCAACACCGCCATGCCGGGCCGTGAAGTGGAGTAGACATGCTTGATGCCGTCGATCTCCGACAACACCTGCTCCGCCGGAGTGGCGACCAGGTTCTCGATCTCGGTGGCGGTGGCGCCGGGAAAAGGGATAAAGACATTGGCGAAGGTGACGTTGATCTGCGGCTCCTCTTCCCGCGGTGTCACCATCACGGCGAACACCCCGAGCAGCAGGCCCACCAGGGCCAGCAGCGGGGTGATTTCAGTGACCAGAAAACGTTTGGCGACGCCCCCTGAAAGACCCAGCTTACTCATCGCGACTCTCCGCCAACTGCCGCTTCAGCAAAGTGACGGCCGCCACCGGATCGGTGGCTACCTTTTCACCCTCGGAGAGTCCCGCGATAACCGACAACATGCCGCCGGCAGCCGGCTGTCCAGCGCGGATATGGCGAAAGCGCACCCGACCGTCCTTGCCCAGGACATACACGGCGGTCACCTCGGAACGGTAGACCACCGCCTGGCGCGGCACCACCAGTTCCTGCTTGATACCGGTCACAAACCCGGTCTTGACGAACATCCCCGGAAACAGGTCGCTGACCCCCTCTGGCAGATCGACCCGGACCTTGAAGGTATTGCTGCTCTGATCGGCAAAGGGGAAGATGGTAAGGTCCGTGCCGTCTATGGACTCGCCGGTCGATACCAGGATGCGCGCCTTGCCCTGCGCACGAATCACCGGAATCAGACTCTGGGGCAACTCCACGGTGACCCGCAGTTGATCCAAGGAGATGCCACTCATCAGCTTCTGCCCGGGAGAGGCGATCTCACCCACTTCCACATGGCGATGGGTGACGATGCCGCTGTAGGGCGCCTTGACCCGGGTGTATTCGAACTGCTCGCTGGCCTGCGCCAAGCGGGCATCGGCAGCCTCCTTACGGGCGCGGGCCGACTTCAAGGCAGCGGTGGATTTGTCCAACTGCGACTGGGAAGCGAGTTTTCGGCCAAACAGGTCCTTGCTTCGCTTGAAGTTGTCCTCGGCCTCCTGCAGACGTGCAACCGCCTCTTTCAGGTCGGCCCTGGCCTGGTTCAACCCGGCCTTCTGTTCAGTGTCCTTCAGTTTCACCACCACCCGGCCCTTTTCGACAAAATCATCCACATCGAACAGGATCTCCTCTACCTGGCCTTGGGTCTGAGCCGAGAGGGTGGTCTGGTTGATCGCCTCGACCACCCCGTCGAGCCAAAACTCTCTCACTGTCTCCCGTTTTGTTGCAGTCGCAGTGTCAAGACCCGTTGTTTCGGCTGACGACAGACTGGGCAACAGCGTCAGGCCGAGGAGGTAAATACCTAAAATGCGTCTCATGGATCGACTCCGGTTTGTATATTAGATTTTCCTTATATTAAGGTATCGGCCAAATATTTCAACCACATACATCAACGGCGAAGGGATTTGTGACCCTGTTATCCATTCCTATCCGCCCAGCAATCACAACGATCGCCATGCCAGGTCGCGCATGCCCCGAACTCGATTCGGAGCCCATTCCAGCGGACTCAAAGCATGGACATTTCCGGACGGGTTTCGGTTAGCGGCTTGACCCTGCTCTTTCCTCTGGTAATGTCTCACTTAATCGTAAGGCATCGGGTGTATGTCGATAGATCCGTCTCTTGTTCCCTCCCCCTTAGGGAGAGGGGGAGTATAATGCGTGCTGTTGCCGATTCGCTCTCCCATGGAGAAGGGACACTCCGAATTTATTGAATCGATAGACTTACTGCCATGTTAGGGCCTGTTAACACTAATTTGATAGCCACTGTTGTGCCTGAAAAAGCGCCAATCAAGGCACGAGGAGCGTAGTTTGGTTGTTCCAAATAAGCAACGAGTAACGCCGAGTGGCGCTTTTTCAGGCGCAACCCGAAGGGCCAAGGCCCTGTTTTCGCCCAGCGGCGTTATCAGTCGCTTATGTAGACCCAGCTACACGGCGCTCCTTCTGCCTTGCTGGACAAAAACAGGGTCTTGGCAGTGGCTATCAAATTAGTGTTAACAGGCCCTAATACAAAAAACAACCGGCAAACGCCATGAAGTACAAAGACCTGCGTGATTTCATCCGGCAGTTGGAATCCCGCGGCGAGCTGAAACGCATCCAGACCCCGGTCGACGCCAATCTGGAAGTCACCGAGATTTGCGACCGCACCCTGCGTCGCGGCGGACCGGCCCTGTTGTTCGAGCAAGTCAAAGGATCCTCCTATCCGTTACTGGGCAATCTCTTCGGTACCCCTGGGCGGGTAGCGATGGGGATGGGCGAGGAGAATGTAGAGGCCTTGCGCGAGGTAGGCCGGCTGCTTGCCTTTCTCAAGGAACCCGATCCGCCAAAAGGGATGAAGGATGCCTGGGACAAACTTCCGGTATTCCGCAAGGTGCTCGACATGGCGCCCAAGGAGCTGCGCAACGCCCCCTGCCAGGCCATCTCACAGGAAGGGGATGAGGTCGACCTGACCCGACTCCCGATCCAGACCTGCTGGCCGGAAGATGCCGCACCGTTGATCACCTGGGGCCTGGTCATCACCCGCGGCCCTAACAAATCCCGCCAGAACCTCGGCATCTACCGCATGCAGCTGCTCGGACCCAACCGGCTGATCATGCGCTGGCTGGCCCACCGGGGCGGCGCCCTCGACTTCCGCGAGTGGCGCGAGACCCATCCCGGAGAACCCTTTCCGGTCAGTGTCGCGCTTGGGGCTGACCCAGCCACCATCCTGGGCGCCGTTACCCCGGTTCCCGATACCCTCTCCGAATACGCTTTCGCCGGTCTGCTGCGAGGCAGCCGCACCGAAGTGGTGAAGTGCATCGGTTCCGATCTGCAGGTGCCCGCCTCAGCAGAGTTCGTCCTAGAGGGTCATATCCATCCAGACGATATGGCGCCGGAGGGCCCCTACGGCGACCACACCGGTTACTACAACGAGGTGGAGAGTTTTCCCGTCTTCACCGTCGACCGCCTCACCCACCGTGAAGACCCGATCTACCACAGCACCTATACGGGACGCCCGCCGGACGAGCCGGCGATCCTCGGGATGGCCCTCAACGAAGTCTTCGTGCCGATCCTGCAGCGGCAGTTTCCGGAGATCGTCGATTTCTATCTGCCGCCCGAAGGCTGCTCCTACCGTCTCGCCGTGGTAAGCATGAAAAAGCAGTACCCCGGACACGCCAAGCGGGTGATGATGGGGGTCTGGTCTTTTTTGCGGCAATTCATGTACACCAAGTTCGTGATCGTGGTCGACGAGGAGGTCAACGCCCGCGACTGGCAGGATGTCATCTGGGCCATGACTACCCGCATGGACCCGGCGAGGGATACCACGATTATCGAAAACACCCCTATCGACTACCTCGATTTTGCTTCCCCGATCTCCGGGCTGGGCTCCAAGATCGGCTTTGACGCCACCAATAAATGGACTGGCGAGACCTCCAGGGAGTGGGGACGGCCGATCACCATGAGTTTGGACGTCAAGCAACGCATCGACGAGATTTGGGATCAGCTCGGGATCGACTAAACTACCAGAAAACCACTGAGAGGACAGGGAAAAAATGCGCACGATCATGTTGATGAACGCCAAGGGCGGTTGCGGCAAGACCACCATCGCAACCAATCTCGCCACCTGGTACGCGGACGAAGGCAAGCGGGTTGCCCTGGCCGATTTCGATCCCCAGAAATCCACCCTCGATTGGCTGGAGGCCAGACAGGGTTACGAAGGCATCCCCGATATCCAGGCCATCGATGCGACAAACGGTCTGATCAGACCCGCCAAAGAGACCGATGTCGTGATCATGGACGCCCCCGCAGGCACCCACGGCAAGGCGATCAACAAGATGTTGTTGCGGGTGGACACCCTGATCCTGCCCGTACTCCCCTCGCCCATCGATATGCGCGCCTGCAACCGCTTCTTGACCGAGCTGCTGAACAACGGGCGTGTTTCGAAACACCAGACACGCATCGGCATTGTCGCCAACCGGGTTAAAGAGCACACTCGGATCTACCACGACCTGGAGGCCTACCTGGGTCATCTCAAAATCCCCTTCATCACCCATTTTCGGGAGAGCCAGAACTACATCAGATCCGCGGAAAAGGGCTTGGCGCTGTTCGAGCTGGCGCCTGCTCAGGTCTATAAAGACATCATCCTGTGGGATCCCCTGTTCGACTGGTTGAAGGTCTGAAGTACGCCTGGTGCGGCAGGGCCGCAAACCTATACACAGGCAGGCAAACCCTGTTCCAGGGTCGGATAACGCAACGCCACCCCTAATTCACTTAACATCTTGCGATTGCTCAAGCGACGTGACTCGGCCAGATAGGAGAGCATCCCCGGAGGGAGTCGTCTCCGGGCCTCCTCCAGACTGATCAACGGCGGTCTCGGCAGACCTAGAAAATCGGCCACTTGGTTGAAATAGCCGGTCATCGTACCTGGATGACCATCGCTGACGTTGTACACCTCTCCCGCCCTGCCTCGCTGCATGGCGGCCAGGCAGATCTGCACCAGATCAAGGGTGTGGATGCGGTTGGTGATGGGCGAGTCGGCCTCAGCCACCATCGGCTGACCGCTTTGCAGGCGCTGCAGCGGCAATTTACCGGGTCCGTAGATACCCGCAACCCTTAGGATCACCAGCTCTTGCCCGCTCTGCTCACTCCAGGCCCGCCAGCGGTGCTCGGCATCCAGGCGCCGTCGCGCACGATCCACCCTCGGCGCAGGTGGACGGGTTTCGTCCACCCACGCCCCCTTGCACTCCCCGTAGACACCGCTGGTGCTCAGATAGACCACTCTTTCCGGTTGGCTCGCATTAGGGAAACCGCCGATCAGGCTGGCCACCCGACTATCTTCCGTGCCCTGGGGAGGGGGCGGGACGAAATAGTAGAGCTGCCGGGCGTTCAGTGGCACTGAAGCGTTCAACGGACGATCAAGGTTGTTTTGTACGGCGTCTATGCCCAACGCCTCGATACGGCTGACGCCTTCGACCGTCGAGACCCAACCGGTCACTGGGTCACCCCGTTCCCGGCAGGCCAGCGCCACCCGGGCACCGATATCGCCACAACCGATGATCGCCACATCCATAACCCATTTCACTCCCGGTTTAATTCCTGACAAAAATAGGAGAGAATTCACCCCGAAATAATCAACGGAAAGCAAATTCCACGGACAAGTACGATTGTATCGGATCTTAGACAACAAGGTATCCCATGAATTATAAAGTGCAGGTTGATCCCAGCCGCCATGAATTCAATGTCGAAGGGGGAGAAGAGATCCTCGGCGCGGCAACCCGGCAAGGCATCAACCTTCCCTACGGCTGCCGCAACGGTTTTTGCGGCGAGTGCCGCGCCACGCTGATATCGGGAAAGGTCAGTTATCCGAATGGTGAACCGCCGGCAATGGCGGACGGCGAAAACGGTATCTGCTACACCTGCCAGGCGGTGCCGTGTTCCGATCTGGTCATCGGGGTGACGGAAATCCTCCACTCGCAAGACATCCGCACTCGCATCATGCCCTGCAAGATCGACCGCATCGAGCGCCTCAACGAGGATGTCATTCGTTTGTACCTGAAACTCCCCGAGGGAGAGCGCCTGCAGTTCATGGCCGGCCAGTACCTGAACTTCGTACTCCAGGACGGCAGCAAAAGGGCCTTCTCCATTGCCAATGCCCCTCATGATGACGAGGCGCTCGAACTGCATATCCGTCATGTCTCCGGCGGCGCCTTTACCGACACCCTGTTCAACGGCATGAAGGAGAAGACCATCCTGCGTATCGAGGCCCCCCTCGGCAGCTACTATCTGCGGGAGGACTCTCCGCTACCCATTATCTTGATGGGAGGCGGCACCGGTTTTGCGCCACTGAAGGGGATCATCGAACACGCCCTGCGGACAGGCATGCAACGTCCCATGCATCTCTATTGGGGTGTGCGTTCCCGTACGGATCTCTACCTCCCCGAGCTTCCAGAGAAGTGGGCGGCCGAGAACAGCAACTTCAACTACACGCCGGTACTCTCCGAACCCGATCAGGATTGGCGGGGCAAGACCGGCTGGGTGCATGAAGCCGTGGTTGCCGACCATCAGGATCTCAGCGGCCATCAAGTCTACATGAGCGGCCCGCCACCCATGATCGAGGCCGGCAAGGAGACCTTTCTGGCGCACGGACTCTCCGGCGAGGCGCTCTTTTCAGACTCGTTCGAATACGGCGCTGCCGCCGTCAAGCGGAAATAATAACCGCCCGAATCGTAAACAAGGTGCAATCCCCCTTCCTCCAACTCTCACAATCCGCTAGGATGAACATGGTTTCAGGCGGCTGCAGCGCCCGGTGGTAAGATCCGGGCGAAGGTGTAATACAACACCCGTCATCAACGGGAAACAAGCCTGCCGCACCTGATAGGACGAAGTATCTGCATCGGCCGATGGATTATCCGGCCCACGGGTACAAGGAACGACTGTCAGGAGAAAATACCATGGAGATCCATCGCACAATCGAGGACGAGCTCGTCCAGATTGCCGATCACATACGCCTGCTCGCCATATTGATGCTGAACCTGCCCGGCCACCAGGAGACGGAGCGTGAAGAGTTAGCCCTGGTGCTGCAGGACCTAGCCCTTCGGCTCGAACGCATGGCTGAGGTGACGAGGCACTACCCCGACTGCTCATCGTGCGCTGAGCGGGAGGATCTGCTTTGATGGAACACAGCTATAAGGACACAAGGGGTCCCTCTGCCTGGTACAAGATGAAAAAGCGCCCTAAGCATCTCCCCCTCCGCAAGCAGCAGGTATTGAAAAACATCGTGCAGGCCATCCGCGCCCGCCATATCGTGGAGATGGTTATCCTCTTCGGCTCCCACGCGCGGGGCGACTGGGTGGAGGACGAATATGAAGAGGATCACATCACCTACGAATATCGCTCCGATTACGACATCCTCATCGTAACCGCTGATAAGGGCGCTGAGCGTGACGTCGCCTATGACAGCGATCTCAAACACGACCTCGAACCGGGCGGCAGGGGCACAAGGGTCAACTACATCGCCCACACCATCCACCATGTCAATCAGATGCTCGCTGAACGGCGCTTCTTTTTCATGGACATCCAGAAGGAGGGCTACCTGCTCTACGACTCGGGACGCTACAAGCTGGCCCGCCCGCCCAAACGTCTTCCCCCTGAGGTCATGCTGCGGCATGCAGAGGAGTATTTCGCCGAATGGACCGAGAGCGCCGACGGCTTTCTCGACAGCGCCCGCTACAATCAATCGAAGGGGCGCCCCAAGATCGCCGCATTCGATCTCCACCAGGCGGCGGAGCGTTATATCACCTGTCTGCTCCTGGTCCACACCGGCTACCGTCCCAAAGAGCACGATATGGATAAACTCATCCGCCAGGCAATCGGCTTCGACCCCCGCTTCTCGACAACCTTTCAGCTGCATATAGACGAAGAGAAACATCTCTTCGACCTTCTTCGCCGCGCCTATGTGGATGCCCGTTACAGTAAGAGCTACCGCATCACGGAAGCAGAACTGAATGCCATTGCAGAACGGATAGAGGTGTTGAAAAAGATAACCAAGGAAGTGTGCGAAAAAAAAATCGAAACACTGAGGTGTGCGATTTAAAGAACTCGCTAGCCCGAATCGTCCTCCCCATCCGAACGGGTGGTCGAAATGATGCCGCTCAAGGGTATCTGTCTGCCCGATAAACTGATAAAAAAGAGTAGCGCTTCAGACTGACATTTACATTGCGAACATCTACTATCATTAACCTGATGATTCAGATCTAAGTTATTCCATATAGCTTTACTCTTACTATCAACCCGGCAACCTAACAGATCGATATAATGAAAACAGGCCGTTGTGCGCAAGTAGGGAGAGCATAATGAACAGAGACGAGATTGAATTGATCAGAGAAAGACTGCTGCATTTACAGGCTGACCTGCAGGCAGTCGATGAAACGTCACAAGAGGCCGGCAAGACAGTAGAGCTGGATCAGTCCCGGGTTGGCCGGCTTACGCGCATGGATGCCATACAGGCACAGCAGATGGCGCAGGAAACCGCCCGGCGGCGGCATCATCAGCGTCTAATGATAGAAGGCGCCTTGCGTCGAATCGATTCCGGTGAATATGGCTACTGTTTTGTATGCGGGGAGGAGATTGATGCCCGCCGGCTTTCAGTCGACCCCACAGTTACGCGCTGCATAACCTGTGTGGAGGAGTGACATTTCCTGATCGGCTCTCAATTGACGAGGCCAAATGGTGCGGCAGGGCCGCACCCTACCGCGCCCAGGAGACACATCGATGCGCAAGCGACTCATTCCTAAAGTACAGCAAGACGCCCTCTCCCCAGGTCAGGCCTGGTTGAATCTTGGGGAGATCGCGGAGGTGGAAATCAGCTCGGAAGAGACCACACACCCTATCGAGTCCGCCTTGCTTCCCGGTACGAGTTCAGGGTGGCGCGCGGCACAACCCGGCGATCAGACCATTCGACTTCGCTTCTATCATCCTCAAAGCCTCCGGCGCATCCGGCTTGATTTTGTTGAGGCCCAAACTGAACGGACACAACAGTACCTGTTGCGTTGGTCACCGGATGACGGACAATCCTATCAGGAAATCGCGCGACAGCAGTGGAACTTCAGCCCTGAAGGATCTACATCTGAGACGGAAGAGCATCATGTCGAGCTTCCGGCAGTCACACTACTTGAGTTGATCATTACACCAGATATTAGTGGCGGCGATGCAATTGCGACGTTATCTCAGTGGAAGCTTGCTTAATCCATATACTCGCTATTTATTAACCCGGCAACCATATATGAAGCAGAGGCAAGGTGTTGCCCTGCCACACCATATCCACCAGCCAGTCAACGGTGCGGCACGGCTGAATTGAAGGCGCTATGCCAGAAGCTGCCCGCCACTCATTAGAATCACCCGGTTTCTCCCTTGTCGCTTCGCCTCGTACAAGGCCTTGTCCGCCCTGAGCAGGATCTCCTGATAATCCGTATCGCCGATTTCCAACTCGCTGACACCGATACTGATCGTGATCGGTATCTTCGTCTCGCCAGACTCATAAGGCCATGCCTCGACATCCCTGCATATCCGCTCGGCCAATTGCCGGGTGCCTTCGATATCCGTTTCCGGCAGCAGAATAACAAACTCTTCTCCCCCGTAGCGGACCAGGAGATCCTGTCCTCGAATAGTCTCCCGGCATATATCGCTGATATGCCTTAGCACCTCGTCGCCCATGGTATGATCGAAGGAGTCGTTGACCTCTTTGAAATGATCCAAGTCGAGCATCATCACCGACAGGCTTCGACCGAAACGCAGGGCGCGCATGAACTCCCTGGCGCCGGTCTTCTGCAACTCCCGCCGATTGGCGAGACCGGTCAGATCGTCCGTGGTGGCGTATTGCTGGAGTCTTTGGAAAGCGATCTTTTTCTGCACCGAATTCTTGGCAAAGAATATGCTGATCAGTCCCATCATGACGAAAAGCAGAAAATAGGTCACAGTGGCGACGATCTTCCGCTTAGCCGTGAGTTCCTCGATCAGCGCTGGGGAGATATGGGAGAGATAGATCCAGTAACGGTCTCCTGAACCGCTCTCTTTCGACAGCGAATCCATCTCGATATTCTCCACCGTTCCCTGGTTGGCGCGAATCAGGGGATAGGCCTTATGGAAAATGAAGATGCCGTCCTGCGATGAAAAGCTGCCTTTGCGGCTGGAGGATATCGCCGCCCACACATCCGGCCGCTGCTTGGCAAAGGTCTCATCGCTGCCATACATAAACCCCCACAACTGCTGTTGCGGCACACCCATCAACCAATAGCCGTTGCTGTTGAGCATCACCGCATCGCCTTGCAGGGTCATGAAGATATCGGCAATTCGCCGCAGCAGCTCATCCGGGGCATAGTTGATGATCAGGATGCCCTGTTTCACGCCGTAACCGTCCACCACCGGGGTGGCAAAACGAATCGTGGGATTTATCGGCTGTTCGACGACGCCTTGCTCTATGTTCAGATCCAGCGGGGATATATAGATCCCTCCCTCATCAAGCTTGATGGACTCTGCGAAATAGTAGCGGGAGCTTTTATCCTGTAACTTGCTTCGCGGCACGATCTCCTGGACACCCGCCTTATTGTTGATGCGCAGGATCTCCATCCCTTTGGCGCCGATGAAGCGTATCTGAGAGTATTTGGGTTTGCGCCTGGCAAAGAGAGAGAACTCCCTTGCGACACGAATCCAGTTCTTCATGCTGTCGTCATGCAAATAGTTTTTCAGTGTCTCTCCCTCAGCCAGCACCATCAAATCGGAGAGCTTTTGTTCGAACAGCAGAGAGGTCAGTTCGCTGGCACTGTTCAGGGCGGACTCTTCACGAATCAGGGTCGCCTGCAGTTCATATCTTTGTGACTGATTGTCAAAGGCGTAAAAAATGGAGGCCAGCAGCAGGGAGGCCGGAATGAATAGCCAAAGAAAGCTGACAAGCAGCTCCTTTTTCTCTGAAAAACCGTTGGATTGTCCCGCCTCGTCTTCGATGACCGAAGGACTATCCATGGTGATTAGCGCTTCTTTTTTGTACGGTCTTTCCATGTGTAGGGTGAGCGTTTATTTGCATTGGGTTTTATTCTTGATAGATAGTCAGACAGCGCCTTAAGATCGCGTATGCCGAACTCGCCGATTCTCTCCATCATATCCCGGTTCGCATTTCGTCGCTTACCGTTTTGAATCCACACCAACTGGCGCAAAAGATAGTTGTAGTGTTGACCTTGTATGAGGGGATAGGCTTCCGCCTGGCTGCCCTCACCTTGCTCGCCGTGGCACTCCGTACAGTGCTCGCGGAACAGCCTCTCTCCATACTCAAGATCATTGCCCTCGCCCTTGCCTGTCGCAGTGGTCATCTCGAGGCTTTCGATATAGAGGGCGACGTCGGCAACGGACTGGGCGCCGCCGATCTCCTCGGGAATGGCGAAAGGGTACATGGAAGGGTTGTCGCGATTGTTGGCGCGGATATCCGCAAGCTGTTTTATCACCACGGAACGGTGTTGACCGGCGATCTGTGGATAGGCGCCGTTGGGGGTGCCCCAGCCCTCCGGCATATGGCAAACTGCGCAGCCTTCGTAGACCGCCTTGCCACGAACGATATCGGGCGTCAGGCTCATCGCCTCTTCCCGTTCCAGCTCAGCCTCGTTCCAACCCGCCCATCCCGTTGACCATAGGCAGCAACAGGCCAGGAAAAAAAGCGTCGATAATTGCGACAATATTGATTTGAGCACAGCCAGCCTGTCGCCCTCACACTATTGAGTGTCAAGTGGTTCTGATGAGCAACTCCTTTTGTGCGATCGATAGCAATAATTATAGATTAACCTGCCCGGCAGGACCAAGGATCAAACATTCTCCACCAGTGTCGGCGGCTTGACGGTATCCACGGGATGATTGAGCGCGGGCCGGCCCCCTACCGGTGGCAAGACTCGTTGCGGCTCTTCATATTCGAGGGCGAGCCCGGCGCGGAAGCACTGCATGGCGGCATCGGTTTCGCCCAGACGCTCCAGCAACAGCCCCAACTGCTGATAGGACTCGGCGGAAGGCGCAATACCGATACCCGCTTCCAGATAACTGCGCCCCTTGCCCCACAACTTGTTCTGCAGGGATAATCTTGCCAGGGTCAGCAACAGGACCGGATCTTCCTGATGCGTTTTCAACCAGCCTTCAGCCACCGCCAATTGATGGGACGGATCGGCAAGTTCGATCTGACCGTAAAGGGTGACCAGCTCAGTGCTCCACTGCCGCTGAAGCGAGGATGCTATCAACGGCTCCACCCGGGGTCCGGCATCCAATGCCATCATGTAGCGGCAGTAATCGGTCAATATCGCCTGCTGCTGGCGAACGGCCTTGGGAATGCTCTGCCAATACCGCACCAGGGTGTCCACATCCCCGGCCTCCTGCCTCAGCCGCTCACCACAGACACGTATCTCCAGTGCCTGGTAGGCCTTTTCGCCGATCACCTTTCGTCGTTTCAGCTCCGGCAGCATCTCCTCCAGTTTTCGCCACTCTGCAAGGTTTTCGTAAAGCTTCTTCAACAGGGTCAACACATAATTGTGCTTAGGCGAGAGTGAGCGCACATGCATCAGGGTGGCCAGGGCCTGTTCGTATTGCTGGTGGGCCAGTTGCAGCTCGGCCTGGGTCAAACCCACCGCCACATCCGCTGAAGGCATACTCTCATGAGCCAAATGCAGATAGTCGTCGCGGCGGGTGTGCTCGCCCTGAAGCTGGGCCGCGCGAGCGGCCGCAAGGTAGTTGAGCAGCGGGGTCTCGGATTGGGTGGCGTAGCGGGTCAGATGACGCTCCGCTACCTTCCAGCGACCCTCCGCAAGTTCCACCAGCCCCCGGGTCAGGGCGTGCCGGGCACGCTGTCCGCGGCGTTTCTGCCGCCAATTCGCCGCCCGCTCCGGCATCTGCCAAAGGCGCGACAGGATCCTTATCGCCGTGTACATCAACAGGAACAGGGCCAGACCGGCCAAGCTGAACAGGGCCAGACTCCCTTCGATGGTCCATTGGCCATAACCGACCAGTACATAGCCGTTGTCCTGTTTCACCCAAAGCGTGATCAACACCGCGGCAAGCAGGGCGAGAAAGGCGGCAAGCAAGGTCCTCACCGGGCATCCTCCCGGCTCATTGCCTGACGTCTCGCCTGCAGATCGCGCAGAGAGGCTGAAATATCCGGCAACGCCGGCGCTATCTGCCTGTCCGCCAATCCCTGGAGTTGGTCTCGAAACCCGCTGACACCCGGATCCGCCACCTCGAAGTAGCCCTCCACCCATTCAGCCGCGGCCTGCAGATTCTCCCTGTAGAGCGGCTGATTCCGTCCCATCAGCGCTGCCTTGGCGGTCTCCAGCTTGAGGCGCAGATTCTGCATCAGGAAGTAACGCTGCTCCGGGGGCAGCATGGCGCTGACTGGACGATCGTGATGACGGATCACCATCATCGACTTGAAACCTTGCCACAGGTCGTCCAATAGCTGGGCAAGATCGAACCCCTGGCGTTCGGCCAGCGCCGCTGTATCGGCAGCCTCTCTCTGGGCAGGGATTTGCACGACCCCTTCATCGCGCAGCGGGAGCCTCTCCGCCTGGTCGGCGAGGGCCGTCAATTCGGCGCTGACGCCGGCGGTATCGATCTCGGGTAGCGCAGTCAATCGGGTGATCTCCCCGGCAAGGGTCTCTCGCACCTCGGCCCATCCGGGATCACCGCTGGCATTCAGCCGCTCATCGGCCGCTTTCAAGGCCTCCAGGGCGGTTGCGTGATCACCCATCAGCGTCAGCCGGTGGTTGGCTACGCGCATCAAATATTCCGCCTCGGCGACACGCCACTCTCCCTCCCTGCCCCCCAGCCGGGTCTGGATTTCAGAGAGTGAGCGGTAGAGCTGGGTCCCCTGCTGGCGTGATGCCTCTTTCTCCTTCATGAGTTGATCGGCCAGGTCCGCGAAGGCTTCCTGCTGGGAGACCATCGCCTGCTGCTGCTGTTCCAGCGCCTGTTGCGACTGCTGCAGCCTCTGCCCGAAGCTTATCTGCTCCTGATTGGCCCGCTGCAAGGCATCGTTGAGCGCCGTCAGGGTCTGTTTCATGTCGGCCCAGTAGCGATAGCCGAACAGCAGTCCGACGGCGACGGCCAACAACGCCGCGAAGGCTAGCCCTATAGCCAGCCTGGGGGAGCGATTGCGGCCTTTCGGCTCATTGAGGCGTTCGACCTCGCCTTCAATGGCATCCTCGAAGTCTGCCTCTTTGTCGGACTGATTCTGCCCGGATTGGTGCTCTTTTTCGCTCATGGCTCTACTTTGTTTACTCCGCGCCTCTCCCATGCGTCCGCTATCGCGCTCCACAGCTCGAGGACAACCGCTGACACCGGGACAGCCATCTCCCGCCTGAATCCGTGGCTACCCGTTTATCTTATCGCTTTTTTCAACCCTTGGCCGCCTCAGGGAAGCCTTCGCTCCAATCGCGAATGGCCTTCATTACCGACTCGTCATCGGCGCCCGCCGCCAACAGAACGCTTTTGAACCCCTGCCGCTGTGCGGCAATACGCATCCGCTCGCTGATAACCAGCAGCGGGGTCTGTCGCAACAGCGGCCAACCCCGCTCTCCCAGCATTGCAATCAGGTTATGCAGCACCTCGCTGCTGGTCGCCGTCACCAGAGCGATCCGCTGGGCCCAGTTCGACAGTAACGGGGCAGGGTCGGTCTGCGGTCTGGTCCGCCGATAGACTTCAGCATAACCTACTTCGGCGCCTCTCGCCCGCAGGGTGTCGCCCAACAGTTGCCGCCCACCCTCGCCGCGCACGATCAGCACTTGTTGCCCACTCAATCGCTGCAGCGGCGTCAGCATCAGCAGACCTTCACTGTCGTAGCGTTGCTCAGGCAACAGATCGATACCATAGCCTGACTCGCGTAAAGCCATCGCCGTGGCCTGTCCCACGGCCCCGAACAGGGCGGCCTGCAGACGTTCTGTCGGGATCAGCCGCAGGGCGTGGTGCACGGCGTTGGGGCTGACGAAAATCATCACATCCCAGGGCTGGCGCAGCAGTCTGCGGACCGGCTCAGGGGTAGCGCAGGATCGGATCTCCAGCGCCGGAAAAAGCACCGCTCTCCCATGACAGGCATGGATCAATCGTGACAGGCCTTCAGCCTGGTGGGCCGCCCGGGTCACCAGGATGCCTCTACCCTTCAGGTCACAGTCCGCCATGGATACCTCAATGTCACCCGTGCCTGTCACCGGCATCGGGCTTTACCTGATCTCGTAGAGCGCCTGCAAAATGTTATCCGCGCCCCACTCCAACAGACGTTCAGCCAACCCCTTCCCCATGGCGGCCGCCTCTTCAGGAGTGCCCTCAACCTCACCGCGGATAATCTTGCTGCCGTCGGGTTCGCCGACCAACCCGCGCAACCAGAGATTTCCCGACTCCAGCATGGCAAAGCCGGCGATCGGAACCTGACACCCCCCGTTCAAGCGGTGGTTCATGGCGCGCTCGGCATGCACGCAGCAGGCGGTCTCTTGGTGGTGAAGCGGTGCGATCAGATCGTTCACCCGCGGATCCTCCACCCGGCATTCGATCCCCACCGCTCCCTGGCCGATGGCGGGCAGACTCTGTTCGGGACCGATCAGCGCGGTGATGCGCGCTTCGAAACCCAATCGCTTCAGGCCGGCAGCAGCAAGAATGATGGCATCGTACTCCCCTTCGTCGAGCTTGCGCAGTCGCGTGTTCACATTTCCGCGCAGAGACTTGATCACCAGATCGGGCCGGGTTTCGGCCAGTTGGCTTTGGCGGCGCAGGCTGGAGGTGCCGACGCAGGCGCCCTGAGGCAACTCATCGATCCGCTGGTAGGTGTTGGAGACAAAGGCGTCACGCGGGTCCTCCCGCTGCATGATCACGGGCAGATGCAATCCTTCGGGCAGCTCCACCGGCACGTCTTTCATGGAGTGCACGGCTATATCTGCCTGACCGCTCATCAGACCCTGCTCCAACTCTTTGATAAACAATCCCTTACCACCGATTTTCGCCAGCGGTGTGTCGAGAATTTTATCCCCTTGTGTGCTCATGCCCAGCAGTTCCACCTGGAGATTCGGATGGGCCTTTTTCAACTCGGCAGCGACATGTTCTGCCTGCCACATGGCCAAGGGGGATTTGCGGGTGGCGATTCGGATGGTCTCGGACATGGAAGGCCTCAAAGTTAGCAGCAATGAACAGTGCCGGACGCACCCGGCTGACAGTGATTTTTCTCATTTCGGGGGCCTATGCTAAAGCCTGTGGCGGATGTACGCAATTTTCGGCCAGGCGCGAGAGGCTAGTGTAGTGTGGGACGGCAACACCGACACCGATTCAGGGTTTGGCTTTGCCGTAGTAGTGAACCAACGCTTCCAAGCCCTCAGGGCCCTGCCTGCGCAACAGATTACGCAATTGCTCCGCCATCTCCTCGTCCCCCTGATTGATGCCCACCAGGTAGTCCCGAAGGGTCCAGCGCAGGTAGTCCATCCATCGGCCGTGCAGTGGCGGCACACCCTTTTCCGCAGGCCGCGCCAGGTCGCCGTGACAGTCGCGACAATAACGGCGGTGCAGCATGCGCCCCCGGTCGGCCAGTCGCCAGTCGGTGGTCTGCTTCTGCAAAGGATAGGGCTGGCGGCTGAAGTAGCGGGCCATGACCCCTATCGCCTTATCGTCGTAGGCTTGCAGCAAACGCCCCATGACCGTGCCGAAACGCCCGCCGTAACGGTAGGCCCGCATCACAGCCTCCAGATAGTCCCGCGGCAAACCTGCCAGGGAGGGGATGGCCGGGGATCCGCTGCGACCCTGGGGGCCGTGGCAGGGAAAGCATGGCTGAACCACCAGCGGTACGGCCTCGGGCCACCTGGCCCCCAGGGCTGCCTGTTCGTCGCAGACGCCGTATGCCGGGATAGCCAACAGAATAATCAGGAAACATCCGGATAGGCATATTGGTCTGAGTCGTATCTGGCACCAGTGATAGCGAACGATATTCATAAACAGTTCTTTATAACGCAAAGTGCGCAAAGAAGCGCAATGAACGCAGAGTTAATAGATTGATATATATATAACATTCTTTGCGTTCTTTGCGTTCCATGGCGATCTTTGCGTTATATTTTTTAGGGCCTGTTAACACGAACCGGATTCGAACCCGTCATCCCCCCCGCAATATCCGCCTCACTTCAGGCAGATGACGCCTGCTGACCTCCAGGGTCTCCTCGCAACCGCGCATGACCACCCTGGGAATACCGTCCCGCCCCTTCTCCAGACCCGACAGGCGCCGGCGCGCTACCAGTGCATTGCGGTGAATCCGTATCAGCCAATCGCCAAAACGCTCCTGCAAGCCCTTCAGGCTCTCCTCCAGCAACAACTCGCCCTCGGTATGGCGGGCCAGCACATACTTGGAATCGGCGCGCAGATAGATCACCTGGTCCAAGGGAACGGTCTTCAGCCCGCCCCGGTAACTGGCATGGAGCTGCGGCACCGCTTTCTCAGCGGTTGCCGCCGCTGCAAGCTGGCTACGGGTAAGCCGCTGACAGCGCTGAAGGGCCGCCAACAGGCGATCCCGCCGCACCGGTTTCAACAAATAGTCCTGCGCCGCCGACTCGAAGGCCTGTAATGCATGCTCCTCATAGGCGGTGGTAAAGATCACGGCCGGCGGATGCTCGCTCTCCGCCATTTGGCGGGCGGCCTCCAGCCCATCCATGCCCGGCATGCGGATATCCATCAATACCAGGTCCGCCCCAAGCCGTTTCATCTGCCGCAGGGCCTGGTCGCCGCTGGCGGCCTCACCGGCCAGCCGATACGGCGCCCCCAGCTCTTCGATCAGCGCCGCCAATCGCTGCCGGGCCAGGGCTTCGTCATCCACCACCAGTATCCTCACCTTCCCTTACCCCCTGTCGTCACTATTCCCACCAGGGATGGGGAATCACCAGCCGTACCTGGTGATCCCCTTCCACATTCGATTCCGTCAGGCTTGCCTCCATATCGAACACCCCGGCTAGACGGGCGCGGATATTCTCCAGGGCCATTTGATTCCCCTGGCGATGGCTGCTTTCGCCCGCTTTCGGCAGGGTATTGCGGATACTCAGGTTGATCCGCTTGCGCCGGTAGTGCCCGGTGATGGTAATCGTCCCCCCCTCGCTGGCCGGTTCTATGCCGTGATAGACCGCGTTCTCCAACAAGGGCTGCAGGATCAGGGGAGGAATCATCGCTTGCTCCGGCAGATCATTGAGATCCCACACCAGGGTGAGCCGATCCCCCAACCGATAGTGTTCGATGCTCAGATACTGGCGCGCAAGCTCCAGTTCCCGGCCCAGGGTGGAGGGTCGGCTGGCATCCCCCAGGGAGACCCTGAAAAGATCGGCCAGATCCTCCACCACCGCCTCCGCCAGCTTGGGATCGCTATGGGTGAGGCTGGCAATGGTATTCATACTGTTGAACAGGAAATGGGGACGTATCCGCGAATGGAGGGCCTGTAAGCGAGCGCTGTTCTCCGCCTCTTCCTGGCGCCGCCACAGGTGTTGAAGATAGAGATAGTGCAGCACCAGTACACCGACGATCGCGCTGATCCCCAACGAACGCCACAGCAGACCGCTGGGATCATCGGGCAGCACGGCGAGGGCCAATCCCCTGTCCAGCCAGGCCACCAGCAACAGGATCAGCAGGGTCATCCCCATCAGGATCAGAAAGGCGGCGAGACCGGCCCATTGATTTCCCACACGGCACAGCTGTTCGCGCAAAAGACAGAGCACCCCGGCAGAGCACAAACCGATCCACTGCACCAGCAAGGATATCGGGCTCAGGGCATCGAAAAAATCCACCAATCGCTCTACCGCGGCCAAGGTCAGCAGGATTGCCAACAGCTCACCGATGACAACCACGGCAAAGACCGCGCGAAGGGCACAGAAGTTGGGTAAAAAAATCACCTTTCCGACTGGAACCGGCGTCCGCTTGCGCTCCGCTTGTCTCTCACTCTGCTGCATTCACCCACCGCCTGCTATAATCCGGCCTGCCTTTCAATTTCAGGATAGTCCTACATGAGCGACAGTCACGCGCCCGCGAAACTCTGGTCAGGCCGCTTCAACGAACCCACCGACGCCTTTGTCGAGGCCTTCACCGCGTCGGTCGAGTTTGATCAACGACTCTACCAGTATGACATCCAAGGCTCCATCGCCCATGCCACCATGCTGGCCGGCCAGGGGATCCTCAGCGACGCCGAGCGTGACGCCATCGTGCAGGGCCTGGAGCAGATCCGCAAACGCATCGAGAACGGCGACTTCGCCTGGTCGGTGGCCTTGGAAGACGTGCATATGAACGTCGAATCGGCCCTCACCGAGGCTATCGGCGATGCCGGCAAAAAACTTCACACCGGACGCTCTCGCAACGATCAGGTGGCCACTGACATCCGGCTTTGGTTGCGAGACGAGATAGCGGCCATCCGCACCGCCATCCTACGCCTGCAAGCCGCGTTGCTGGATAAGGCTGAATTGGAGACCGAGACCGTCCTACCGGGCTTCACCCATCTGCAAACCGCTCAGCCCGTCACTTTCGGCCACCACCTGATGGCTTGGTTCGAGATGCTCGAACGCGACCGGGAGCGCCTGGCCGACTGCAACAGCCGGGTCAATGTCATGCCCCTGGGCGCCGCTGCCCTGGCTGGCACCACTTACCCCATCGACCGTCACCGCACCGCCGAGCTGTTGGGCTTCTCGCGCCCGGCGGAGAACTCTCTCGACGCCGTCTCCGACCGGGACTTCGCCATCGAGTTTAGCGCTGCCGCCAGTATCCTGATGATGCATCTGTCGCGTTTCTCGGAAGAGCTGATCATCTGGTCATCCGCCCAATTCGGGTTTATCGAACTCTCCGACGGTTTCTGCACCGGCTCATCGATCATGCCGCAGAAGAAGAATCCCGATGTGCCGGAGCTGATTCGCGGCAAGACAGGGCGCATTTTCGGCCATCTTATGGCTCTGCTGACGCTGATGAAGAGCCAGCCCCTGGCCTATAACAAGGACAATCAAGAGGACAAGGAGCCCCTTTTCGACACCGTGGACAACCTGAAGGGCTCGCTGAAGGTCTTCGCCGACATGGTGCCCGCCATTACCTGCCGTAAGGAGGCCATGCGTCAGGCGACCATGCAAGGCTTCGCTACCGCCACCGACCTGGCCGACTATCTGGTACGCAAGGGCATCCCGTTTCGTGACGCCCACGAAGTGGTGGGCAGGGCAGTCGCCTTCGGCGTCGCTGAAGGGCGAGACCTTTCCGAGATGAGTCTGCAGGAATTGCAGGGGTTCTCGAAGGCGATTGAAGCAGATGCCTTCGAAATACTCACGCTTGAGGGCTCGCTCGCTGCTCGAGACCATATCGGCGGCACTGCCCCGAACCAGGTACGGGCCGCCATCGCCAGGGCCAGGGAGCGCCTTGGGTCGTGACTTCAGGATGATCCAGCTTCACCATGTCAGCCTGGTTGTCGCCGACACCCAGCGCTCGCTCGCGTTCTACGTGGGTCTGTTGGGATTGGAGATCGACCCGTCTCGCCCCGACCTGGGTTTCCCCGGGGCCTGGCTGAATGTGGGGGATCGACAGATACATCTGCTTGAACTGGCCAATTCCGACCCCCTCGAGGGGCGACCCAAGCATGGCGGGCGGGACCGTCACATCGCCCTTATCACGGATGATCTTACCGCCATGCGCGCCAAACTCGATCGCACAGGCATCGAATACACCCTCAGCCGTTCAGGGCGACAGGCCCTGTTCTGCCGCGACCCGGATCAGAATGCGGTTGAACTTATCGCTGCCTCGGGATAGTCGATAGTCCACAACACAAGCGTGGTGTATCATACTGAAATCAGTGGCCCGACCCCATGGAACAGGCAACCTTTTTACATCACAAGACCAGGAACACGCTTCAGTCGCTCCTGCTGATCCTCAGCCTGGCCGGTCTTTGCGCCTGGCTGGCCTGGTTCCTTGGCGGCATACCCCTGGCCATGGCCACCGGTGCTGTGATTCTTTTTACCTACCGGCTCAATCCCGTGGCCTCTCCTGAATTGGCCATGCGCCTGTTTCGCGCCCGTCGGCTGTCACCCCGTGAGATACCTGCCCTCTACCAATTGGTGGCGCAGCTCAGCCAGCGCGCCGGGCTGGCGGCGGCTCCATCACTCTTCTATCTCCCTTCGGATGTGATGAACGCCTTCACCACCGGCACCCGCAAGGAGGCTGCCATCGCACTCTCAGATGGCTTGCTGCGGCGTATGCAGTGGCGGGAACTGGCTGGTGTGTTGGCCCATGAGCTGATCCATGTAGCCAACCAAGATACACGGCTGATGGCCTTTGCCGATCTCACCAGCCGCATCACCGGTTTTCTCTCCATCGTCGGCCAGTTGCTGTTATTGATCAATCTTCCGTTGCTGTTCTTCGGCCAGGCCACCCTGCCATGGCAGCCCATTCTGCTGATGCTGGCTGCGCCGACCCTCAGCGCCCTGGCGCAACTCGCACTCTCGCGCAATCGTGAGTATGAGGCCGACCTGGGGGCCGCGGAGTTGACCGGCGACCCCCTGGGATTGGCGTCCGCGCTCAATAAACTCGAATCGCCGCGCCACCGATTGATCGAGCGGCTGCTCCATCCCGGCCCGCGCATCCCCGATCCCTCCCTGTTGCGCAGTCACCCGCCGACCGAGGAGCGGGTGCAGCGCTTACTGGCGCTCACGCACCAGACCCCATCCACCAGCGGGGTAATTGTGTCGCCACGGGACATGGGTCATCTCCTTGCGCACAAACCCTATCGACCCCGCTGGCACCGGAATGGGATGTGGTATTAGGGCCTGTTAGCCGGTATCGGTGGGGCTATCTTGGTGAGCGTCGCTTTTCACCGTATGATCTCAGCATCGAGATAGAACCATATGCGTTAATTCGCGTTCATTACAAGTGAATCAAGATGCCCAAAGACAGCCTGGATAGCCTCAATACCCGATTAAAGGCCTTTGCCCAAACCCGCGACTGGGAGCAGTTCCACAACCCGAAGAACCTCACTATGGCGATGATTGCCGAGTGTGCGGAACTGGTGGAGCACTTCCAATGGCTGACCCCTGAACAGAGCATGAACCTGTCTGAGGAGAAACAGGAGGCGGTTGCCCTGGAGATGGCCGATATCCTGATCTACCTGATCCGATGCGCAGAAAGACTGGACATCGACTTGATTGAGGCCGTTGAACGTAAAATCGCCATCAACGAGGCCCGCTATCCGACCGAGAAGGTCTTCGGCGACGCCCGGCGCGCCTCGGAATATGACTGAAAGCAGGCTATCGAACATTGTTTAGGGGGTTTCCCCATTCTTTATAGGGTGGAGTCGAAACTCAACAGGCGCTATCTTTATAAAAACCCTTACATCAACTCAGTAATCGATAGGGAGTAACGATGAAAAAGTACCAGTGTATTGTTTGCGGATTTGTCTATGACGAGGCCAATGGAATGCCCGACGAGGGCATTGCCGCCGGTACCCGTTGGGTTGATATCCCGGATGATTGGGATTGTCCTGAATGCGGCGTCAGTAAGTCCGATTTCGAAATGGTCGAAATGGTTGCCTAACCTGTTCTGCATCAAATCTTAAAGGCCAAACCTTTGCATAGAAAAATGCGCCTCTTCCCCTGTAAGGGCGGGCAGGGAGGTCAAGCGCAACAAGCCATGGCAAGTGGCGCTTGTCCGCAAATTAACGGGAATCAACGCAGACTTGTTGTGTGAGTGACCTACTAACCCTACCCTTGATGATTTGGATGATCGACCCATCCGGTTAGGGAAAGAGCCGAAGGTATTTCCCAGGGCATCCGTCAAAGCAGTGTAAAGATCACTTGCCATGTTCATGCTTCGCGGTTGCGCCTCACTGCGCACCCTGGGTTAGGGGGCATGCCGCCGGAGGGGGTCTGGAATTCAGCTATGGATGATATTCTGATATTGGGCTCCGGGCTGGCCGGCTATACACTGGCGCGAGAGATCCGCGCCATCGACACTGAGATTCCGCTGCATCTCATCACCGCGGACGCCGGGGATTTCTATGCCAAGCCGATGCTTTCGAACGGCTTGCAAAAGGGCAAGGATGCCGAGGGCCTCATCAATGCCACCGCCGCCCAGATGGCTGAGCAATACGGGCTGACTATCGACACCGGTCGCCGCGTGACGGGAATCAACGATGCGCAGCAACAGGTCATGACTGAAACAGGCGATCAGAGATACGCTTCGCTTGTGCTGGCCCTTGGCGCCCATCCCATCATCCCGGTCATGGGAGGTGATGCCGCCGATCAACGCCTCACCATCAACAGCCTCCATGACTATGCCCGGTTCCGCCAAAGACTGCCTGCCCCACCGGCGCACATCGCCATCATCGGTCCCGGCCTTATCGGCTGTGAATTCGCCAATGATCTTCTGATTGCCGGCTATAGGGTTACCCTGATAGGCCCGGACCCGCACCCGATCAGTACCCTATTGCCGGAAATCACGGCTCAGGCGTTACAACATGCCATGCAGCAGGCAGGGGCTGAGTGGCGCTTGCTGCAGACCGCCGCCCTCATGGAGAAGCGGGAACAGGGTTACCATTTGACCCTCACCGATGCCTCCACCCTGTCGTGTGACCTGGTTCTCTCGGCCGTGGGACTGCGCCCTGAGACAGACTTGGCCGCTGCCGTAGGGCTCAAGGTCGCACGAGGCGTGGTCACCGACCGGTTCCTGAAATCCAGCCATGAGGCGATCTATGCCTTGGGCGACTGTGCCGAGGTGGCCGGGCTCAATCTGCCCTACGTAATGCCGATCATGCATGCCGCGCGCGCCCTGGCCAAGACGCTGACGGGACAGCCTACCGAAGTGACCTATCCCGCCATGCCGGTGGTGATCAAGACCCCGCTCCACCCCATAGCGGTTGCGCCGCCAACCCCGGGGGTGGCGGGCGACTGGCGGATAGCGCGGCGAGACGCAGGGACGCGCTGCCTGTTCCACGCCCCTGACGGTAAGCTGCAGGGTTTTGTCATCAGCGGTTGCTTCATAGAGGAAAAGCAGGCCTTGACCCGCCGTCTGCCACCCCTGTTGGCGTAGACCCTCCATAATCCATATCACTACGCCAGGATCTCCACTGGCATGCAGGCCTCTAATTCACCTGGGTGCTGATGCCACAGGTTCCGTCCGAGGATTTTTTTTCTGAAAAGCGTATTTTTTGGCTACATTCCTGTTGAGATCTGCCGATAGTGAATCTTGTAGTCGATAACAAACCTACCGCCTGACCAGATCCGGTCCGGCAGTTTTGGAGGAAATCGTTCATGGATATCGTGCCCTATCTGAAGCTGATGGTGCAAAAAAATGGCTCTGATCTCTTTTTCAGCACAGGGGCCCCGCCAAACCTGAAAGCGGAGGGCGAGACACGTCCCGTAGGAGCCTCACCCCTACAGCCCGGCCAGGTGCGTAAGCTGGCCTATGGCATTATGAGCGATGATCAGATCAAGGAGTTCGAGGCCACTTTCGAGTGCAATCTGGCCATCTCCATCAGCAACCTGGGGCGGTTTCGTGTCAATGTCTATCGCCAACGGGGGGACGCGGCAATGGTCATCCGCTACATCAAGGGCGTGATACCACCGGTCGAGAAACTAAACCTACCGATCATTCTCAAGGACCTGATCATGGAGCCCCGGGGCTTGATCCTGGTGGTGGGTTCGACAGGTTCCGGCAAGTCCACCACCCTGGCCTCGATGATCGAACACCGCAATCAGAGCCGCTCCGGACATATTCTGACCATCGAAGATCCCATCGAGTACCTCTACACCCATAAGAAGTCGGTGGTGGATCAACGTGAGGTCGGCATCGACACCCTCTCTTACGAGAACGCCCTGAAAAACGCCATGCGTGAGGCCCCGGATGTCATCCAGATCGGTGAAATCCGTGAGATGTTCACCATGCAACACGCCATCGCCTATGCCGAAACAGGCCACCTCTGCCTCTCGACTCTGCATGCCAACAACGCCAACCAGGCACTCGACCGGATTATCAACTTCTTCCCAGACAGCGCGCATCAGCAGCTCTACATGGACCTCTCCCTGAACTTGAGAGCGGTGGTCTCACAGCGCCTGGTGAAGGGCAGCAACGGACAACGTCTGCCCGCGGTGGAGATCATGCTGCTCACCACCTATATCTCTGAACTGATCCAAAAAGGCGATATCCACGCCATCAAGGAGGTCATGGAGCAAGGCACTGAGCGCGGCATGCAAACATTCGACCAGTCTCTCTATAAGCTCTACCAAGAGGGGAGGATCTCCCTGGAAGAGGCACTGTCCCATGCGGATTCACGCAACAACCTCTCATTGAAGATACGCCTATCCGACACCGATGGGATCGAAGCACCCGGTGGCCTTGGCGTGGCAGAGGATCATTTCTGAACCGCTCCTGGTAGGAACTGCCGATAAAATGATTTAATAGCGCGAGTCAGTTAGCACTATCGATTGATTAAATGGATAGGGAACAGGATTCTCGTACAGAAGCCGCTTTATGAGTAAGGACCGTCTCTCCTCTGGATTGAACTCATTGGCTCCTGGCTATGGCCAGACACTGTCTCTGGCAATCCATTTCGGAGCGCTTGCCTACCTAGTACTCCGTCAACCTGATAACTTAGGATGCAGTGCGCCCCACATCATCCAAGGCAAGGCGCAGTCCGCAGGGAGAAGTGGCACATGGATGTGCCGTTTACGGACCGAAGGATGGAATGGCATGCCCTTTTCAAGGACTGCAACGCCGCATTGGATGATGTGGGGCGCACCCTTTGGGCCAGCCAGGAAGCGGCCATCTGCGTTGTTGTGCTCCCTTGAATTAGCGACGGCTAGTCCTGCGCTCGCACGCCTAGCCGCTAGCCGCTTCCTGACTGGCTGCATCCTAAGTTATCAGGTTGACGGAGTACTAGTCTTGACTGATGATGGGTTTGACGGAGCCGGACCTTGAAGCGCTATCGATTTCCTCTTTTAATGCTGCTGTTGCTGTGCCTGGAGGGAACGATCCTATTCTTCAACTATTGGCGGGAAATCGACAACCGTCAACAACTGCAGGCGTCCACCCGGCAGACCGCGATCGCCAGTATCCTCGACAGCTACCAGCGGATGATCACACTGATCTATGAGGAGAGCTTCAACCACCCACCTATCATCTCATTAATTGAACAGGCAAAGGATGCCGATGATCCCGGCAAGGCGCGATTACGCAATGCGCTGTATCGGCGTTTGCATTCAACCTATGAAAACCTGCGTGAACTGGATCTGCGAAGTCTGCACTTTATACTGGCCGACGGCGAGTCGTTCCTGCGCTTCAATCGTCCCGACCTGTTTGGCGACCGGATCATCGATCACCGGCCGATGTTACAAAGCGTGCTGGAAGGCAGGCCGAACGGTGGGGCATTTGAAAATGGACGCGTCTCCCCCTGCTATTTCTACGCCTTTCCGCTGATCTCTAACGGCCAGGTGGTTGGCGCGGTGGATTTCGGCATCCCCTTTGCAGCCATACGCCACGCCCTATCCAGGGTTGAACCTGATACCGATAACCTATACCGGTTCATCATCAAGCGGAATCTGATGGAACCGGTCAGCCATCCCAGTTCGCTCATCCGTTTCAAAGACGCCGTGATCAGCAAGGCGTATATCATCGAGGAGGATGCCGACAGTCAATACCAGCCGGCGAAAATCGACAGAATCGATGCACGGTTGCAAACAGATCCTATTGTCCAGCAGGCCTTGGACAGGGGAGAAGGCATAGTCACAGAGGTCTGCCTGAACGGTGGCGGTTGCTACTCGGTAAGCTTGCAGCCGGTATCGGACAGCCGACAACGGGTTGCGGGTTATATCGTTAATTATATGCCGATGGCGGCGTTCCGTTATCTGAGAGGATCCCATCTCACGGCCTTTCTGCTGGGTGGCATGCTGATCATCATTGCCGGGTATTCACTACGTCGCTGGTTGCAGAGTAACCAGCGGCTGCGCACCATCAGTGACCACATGGCCGAAGGCATGTATGTCATGGATGAGGCAGGCAGGATCCTGTATGTGAATCCCACCGCCTGCCAATTGCTGAAGTATTCAGAAAAGGATCTGGTTGGAGAAGATGCGCACAGACTGTTCCATTGTCACGAAGAGGATGCAACCCTTTCCAGTGAGCACTGCCCCATTAAACATCGCACCCTAAAAGGGGCCATATACAGAAGTGATGAAGAACATTTTCTCTGCCGTGATGGAAAACGCATCCGTGTCAGTATCGTCAGCTCCCCTTTCTGGTCCGGGGGGAGACTCTCCGGGTCAGTGGTTCTGTTTCGTGATATCACCACGGAATATGAGGTCAGACAGCGTCTGTTGCGCAGCGATGTGGCGTTCAGCAGTCTGGCCGAAGGGGTCATGGTGGTTGATGCGGAAGGACGAATTCAGGCCGTCAACCGGGCATTCAGCACCATCACCGGGTACGCAGAGCAGGAGGTGTTGGGCAGAAATCCACGCATCCTGAAATCCGACCAGCACGATGATGCGTTTTATGAGGAGCTCTGGCGTCAGGTGACCGAAAAAGGCCACTGGGAGGGCGAGATCTGGAACCGCAGAAAAAACGGCCAGATCTATCCGGAGCTGTTACGCATCGCCAGCGTCAAGCGGAGCAATGGCGAGGTTACCGCTTATGTAGCCACCTTCAGTGATGCCACTGAAAAGCGACGTCATGAACAACAGCTTCGCAAGCTGGCCTACAACGACACATTGACCGGCCTGCACAACCGCACCGCATTCCTCGAGACGTTCGAACATGTCTTGGCGCATGCCCAAAGGCGCCACTTCCGTTGTGCGCTGCTCTATCTCGACCTGGACCGGTTCAAGAAGATCAACGACACCCTGGGACATGAGGTGGGCGACAAGGTGCTGGTGGAGAGCGCCAAACGACTGCAACAAGGAATACGCAGTGAAGACGAGGTCGCCCGGCTGGGCGGGGACGAGTTCATCATCATGCTGGAGGATATCCGTGACGAAGACACCCCTGCCAGGGTGGCGCGCAAGATCATCAGCCTGTTGGGACAGCCGATCACACTCGATCCTCATCTGCTGCATGTCACGGCCAGTGTCGGCATCGCTGTCTTTCCCGAGGACGGCGGCGACGTCACCACGCTGTTGAAAAACGCGGATGCCGCGATGTATATGGCGAAACGCGAGGGACGCAACGGCTTCCACTACTTCACCCGGGCGATGGCTGAAAAAGAGCTGGACCGGTTCAAACTCGAGATCGATCTGCACACCGCGCTGCTCAATGATGAGTTCTTACTCTGTTACCAGCCGAAGATCGATCTCCTCAGTGGCGACATTACCGGTATCGAGACACTGCTGCGCTGGCAGCACCCGCAACGAGGATTGCTGGACGCCGGTGAGTTTCTTTCTCTGGCCCACGACGCCGGCGTCATCCGAGATATCACCCATTGGGTCATTACCGAGGCCTGCACCCAATTACAGGTGTGGCTGGATACAGGGCTGCGGCCTGGGCGTATCGCCATCAACATCGATTCACACACGTTCAACAGCAGCGATGCCTATGACCAGATCGGCAGAACCGTCCAGATCACAGGCATCAGCCCCCGTCTGGTAGAGCTCGAGATCTCCGAAAGCGGGCTGCTGGAGAAGGCCTTCGATGACGATTTCTGGAAACAGATGGTCGAGCTCGGATTCATGCTGACAATCGACGATTTCGGTATTGGAGAGTCCTCGCTCTATCGCTTGAAACACCTGCCGGTAGGTACCCTGAAAATCGATAAATCCTTCATACGCGACATCGAATGCGACGCGGACAACAGAGGGATTATCCGTACCATGATCGCCATGGGAAAGAACCTCGGCCTGAAAGTGCTGGCGGAGGGGGTCGAAAACCGGCGACAACTCAAGTTCCTCCATGAGACGGATTGCGATGAAGTCCAGGGCCATCTCTTTTCCGCACCGCAACCGGCTGATGTGATGGCTGAGTTACTGGCAAGCAATCCATACAAACAACTGTTGGAAACGATAAACGACTACTCAGCGGAATAGCGCCAACGGGAGAAAAGGCGTGCCAACAAAGGAGCAGATTGCCTGAACCGCGAAATCCATGGGACAAACTAAACGCTGCCGCCTCAATCCATCCTTCCAGCCAGGAAATTTCCCAACTTCTTGTCTGTCTGGCTGATATGAGAGGTTATCCAGCGCTTGAGAAAGTCCAACAACTCAAAGATCTGCTCCTTATCGCTATCCATCATATCCCCCCGTACCGAAACGACTTTGTCGGAAAACATCCGGTGTTCCCTTCGATGGGCCTCGGCATCTTCGGTACGCTCTTCATCGTACCGGTACTCCCGCATCAAGGACTCCTCTGTCTGAAAATGGTAGATCGCGTAACTGAGGAGTTCTTTTGTTATCCTCTGTAGCGCCTCGGGGCTACTGGTATCAGATAGGCTGACGTAGGCGTCATTGACCATGTTCAGCAGATTCTTATGTTGCAAGTCGATCACTTCGACCCCGGTCAAGAGCCTGTCGTCCCAGGCGATAGGCCCTGCATCATGCCTTATTTCTACCATTTCTGATCTCCTCGACACCGGCAGGCCAGGCTGTAGCACGATTCTGCTTGAACAACCAGGCGCTGAACGCTTGCGCATCCATGGGTTGCGCATAATAGAAGCCCTGCATCCTTTCACAGCCTATCGACAGCAACGCATCTCTTTGCGTTTCGGTTTCTACGCCTTCGGCAACACTGACCCGCCCAAACGCATCGGCCAGGCCAACAACTCCCGCCGCCAGGGCATATTGCGCATCATCATCGAGCATCCGCTGCACAATGGAGCGATCTATCTTAAGCGCTTTCACCGGCACCTGGCGCAGTTGCTTGAGCGAGGTGTCCCCGGCGCCAAAATCATCCAGCGCGCAGACGATGCCCAAACCCTGACATTCCCGGACGAAATGCGACACTTGCTCAAAATCGGCCTGTACGGATGTTTCTGAAATCTCCAACACCAAAGGGTAGGTTGGATCGTATCCGTTCTCCGCAATCCTGGCGCGAAGCATGGCGATGAAGTCTTCTTCTTTGAGTTGTCTGGAAAACAGATTGACACTGATCGATAGGGGCACGCCCTCGCTGGCGCAGATCAGCATCTGTGACAAGGCTTGGCGAATGACCCATTCGTTGATCGAAAACATCAGGCTGTCGAGCTGGATCAATGGTAGAAACTCGGCGGGTTTCAACATTCCCAGAATGGGGTGTTGCCAACGTATCAGGGCCTCGGCGCCGATCACGCTCTCATCCCGACCGTCGATGATCGGCTGATAATGGATGGCCAACTCGCCTCTCTCCAGCGCCGAAGTGATCTCCTGAACCGTCTGTTGCTGGGCTTTCATGCGCCTTTCATAGTCCTGGCTATAGATTGTGAAGCGGTTTTTACCCTCCCTCTTCGCCATGTACATGGCCTGGTCGGCGTGCCGGACCAAGGACTCGGAATCCGAATTGTCACTCGGGAAAAAGGTCACGCCGAGACTGGCGGTGATGCCGGTCTGGGTCGTGTTTGCCACGGAATAGGGCTCTGCCGAGCGGTCCAATATACGCTGTATGATGACTTGGCTTTCAAACTGGTCTGTCAGGCCGCTCAGCAGAATAAGAAATTCATCGCCTCCCAATCGGGCGACCGTATCCCCGTCCCGGATGCTGACGGCGAGCCGCCTGGCGGTTTCCTTGAGTAACTCATCGCCCGCTTCATGACCACAGGCATCGTTGACGGCCTTGAAACCATCCAAGTCCAGATAGCAGACGGCGAGAAGATTGCCCGTCCTTTTTGCTTGGGCGACCAACTGTTTCAACCGGTCGATCGCCAAATGACGGTTGGGAAGCCCGGTCAACAGGTCGTAATGGGCAAGCTGTTCAAGTTGCCGCTCATGGGATCTCTGCTCAGTGATATCGGTGGCGGATGAAACGACCCCGGTAATCCTCTCCCGGCCAGCGTCGAAAAGCGGATGGATGTTGAATTTCACCCACCTCGGATCGCCATCCTGGCCGGCGATCTGCAGAATCAGGTTTTCGACAGGCTCACCGTCTTGCAGGACCTGCTGCAACGGCAGCCTGCTGGCCTCGGACGATGTCTTGTCAGACATCACCGCGGCCAGGCGCTGTCCGGGGAGATCGATGTCGTCCGGCTGATCGTCCAATGGTCCGAACAGTGAAGAAAAACCCTGGTTGACATATTTCAGCCGGCCCAGTTCATCCCAGAGCGCCACGCCTTCCGTAACGGTATCCAAAATACCGCTCAATTGTTTCTCGCTCTGCGCCAACCGCTCCTCGACCTGCTTGCGTTCGACGATTTCCCAGGCGAGATCGGCAAGCCCCGATATCTTATAGACATCACTCTCGTCATAGGCCAGCAGGGGTTTGTTGCCGACCCCCATGATGGCAACGATCTTATCCCCGCGAAAAACAGGCACCATCAGCTCCCGGATCACCTCCGCATGGCCATCGGGCAATCCCTGCTTGTGGGGTAGCGCGGCATAGTCGTTGTGTATCACCGGCTCCCGTCGGCGTACCGCGTCGGCCCATACCCCAGCCTCATCCAGGTCGTAGTGCAAACCACCGCCCACCGCTTGGCAGAACTCTTGCGTGGTGCGGGTCGACCAGGCCTGTAGCGAAATGGTCTTTTGATCCGCATCCAGGAAATGGTAAAAGCCTACCTGACTGCCTGTCGCCTGACTGGCCTCGTCGAGGGTATAGACCAGCAATTCGTGGATATCGTGATCCTGTGCATAATCGAGCAGGCGCAGCCTGGATGCGAGCAGCTCCTGATTGAACTTGCGTTCCGTGATGTCAAAGAAGGTGACAACCACCCCCTTGTCTCCGCTCTCTTGTCTCAGAGGATAGGACCAATACTCGACCGGAATGCTACTGCCGTCCTTATGCCAGAAAACTTCGTTATCGATATGTACCTGTTGATCATTTTGGATGGCCTTGAAGATTGGGCTGGCCTCAAGGGCATAGGGTGAACCGTCCGGGTGGCTGTGGTGGATCATTTGATGCATGTTTTTGCCAACCAGTTGATCCGCTGCCTCATAGCCGAGGAGAGACAAGCCGGCACGGTTGATACTCGTACAGCGCCCTGTCCCATCCAGGGTGTAGATCCCCTCGGCCGCGGAATCCATGATCAGTCTCAGATACGCCTCACTGGCCTGGAGGGCTAGTTCGATCCGCTTGCGTTCACTAATGTCTTCGGCGATACCGGCCACCCGGTAGGTCTCGCCCTCGGCGTCCCGGATCGCATAGGCCCTGGCGTTGATCCAGCGCAGTTCACCATCCGCTCGCTTGATCCGGTATTCCGGGAAATCCAGCTTTTCCCATGCGCTATCCTTCCACTCCGACAGGAAGGCATCCACACTCTCCCGGTCCGATTCGGGTAGCGCCTCAATCCAACTCATGGGATCGTCATAAAGGGATTGGCGGCTCCGACCCCAAACCGTCTCATAGGCAGGGCTGATATAGAACACCTGCCGCCAGTCCGGCGAGCCGAGCCAAAAAACCTCACGAATCGACTCGGTCAGCTGGTGAAAGTTGTTTTCACTCTCCTGCTCACGTTTGATGACGGCCTGATGAAGCCGACGCTGCTTATTGAACAAGCGGAGGCTGATAGCCAGAATAACCAGCAATGCGACCAGGGCGAGGGCGACAAAGATGTGTAGGCTGTTGTACTGAACGGCGCTTCCCCGCAGCAGGAACGGGGTGGCGCCCTCCTTGGGCAGGTTTTCACGCCCAGCGCCGTTGTCTGCGATCAATCGATGGCCAACGCCTGACATGTAGAGGCCTTTTTGCGCGACTGGCGCTTCGGTCGGCAACCGCTCGGCGCTGAGCGGCCCTTCCCCATGGGCGAAGCTACAGAAAAGAAGCATTGCCAGGCAAACGATGCCCGGAAGTGAAGCCTGAATTCGCATCTATAGATCTGTGTGTTTCTGACAAATCAGATTACTTACCTAGGCTTCCTGCCGGCGAAGAAATTACCCTGCTGCTGAGTCAAGTAACCTCCCTAACCTCAACGACATGGCATCCTCTCTCTCTTGATGATAGAACAGGCTGTGCCTTTTTCCCGGGATTGATGCGTTTTAATTCTGATATCACATATTCATGCCTCCCACACAAAGATAGGAGCCGTGGAAGACTTCGTTACGGTTGCCGGGAGGGCCAGGTCCGGGCACTGCTCCAGACCAAGGTATAAAAAGCTAGTGCGATTAAGTTTGTTCGCGACATGCCGATAGAGTCTGTTATGAGGTGTTGCACTTTTATAAGCCGTTTTATCCATTCGGCCTACATGACTGTCCGGTGGCGGAATCGCTTGAATGGTAGGGAAGCCCTCAATGGTCCCGGCCTGCGGCGCTATCTGCCATGCACAGGGAACTAAAAAAATTTTTTACCCGACTCTTCATCCTGTTATGGCTAACCGCCTGTCTATTTTGCACCCCAAGCTTGGCCGGCGACCCTCCCGTCAATTCCGCCAGCGAGCTCGATTACCCTCCCTTTTCCATCGTTCAGGATGACGGCACAGCCGGTGGCTTCTCCGTTGAACTGATGCGTGAGGCCCTTAAGGCCATGGGCCGCGATGTGACCTTCGATGTCAGACCCTGGTCGGAGATCAAGCAGGATCTCGCAACAGGCCGCTTGGAAGCACTGCCTTTAGTCGGACGCACCCCTGAACGGGAAGCGCTGTTCGACTTCACGGTCCCCTATCTCAGCCTCTTTGGTGCTGTCTTTGTTCGTGACGATGAAAGCGATATCAACAGCGTTGAAGACCTTTACCACCGCCGTGTCGGCGTGTTGCGCGGCGACAACGCAGAGGAGTTCATGCTGCGTGAGAAGATCTCCAAGCGGCTGATTGCCACCTCATCATACGAGGAGGCGCTGCTGGCGTTATCCAACGGTGAACTGGATGCCGTAGTGGCGCAACGCCTGGTGGGCCTGAACCTGATCCATGCACTCAAAATCGATAACCTGAAAACCGCTATCGCACCCTTGAAAGGGTTGCGCCAGGACTTTGCTTTCGCCGTCACCGAGGGAAACAAGGAACTGCTTTCCCAACTCAACGAAGGCTTGTCGATTGTCATAGCGGATGGGACCTATGACCGTCTACGCAGCAAATGGCTTGGTGCTTTTGACTGGGAGGCAGAGCGGAACAGACGTTTCTGGATAGTGGTAACCAGTACCTCAGCATGCCTGTCGCTGATCCTCCTCGGCCTCTACCTGCGCCAATTCTGGCTGGCGCATCAAAACCTGAAAGCAAGCGAATGGCGCTATCACTCGGTTGTGGACAACATCAAAGAAGTGATCTTTCAAGTCGATGGGCAGGGTCAATTGCTGTTTCTCAATCCGGCCTGGAGCGAAATAACCGGTTTCCCGGTTGAGGAGAGTTTGAAGACACCTTTCCTTGACTTCGTGCATCCCGTTGACCGGCAGGGAATCGCAAGCCTATTCGAGACACAGACCCGGCGCAAAAGAATCGATTCATACCAAGAGATTCGATGCCTGCACAAAGAGAAGGATTTTCGGCGGGTCGAGATCTTCACCCAACCGACCCTGGACAGGACAGGTGCGGTGATTGGCATCTCCGGCACCTTGATCGACATCACCGATCGCAAGCAGGCCGAAGAGAGGCTGCACCTGGCCGCCAATGTCTTCACCCATGCCCGCGAAGGGATCACCATCACCGACGCCGAAGGGACCATTATCGAGGTCAATGAGGCCTTCACCCAGGTTACCGGTTATTCCCGTGAGGAGGTGCTGGGACGTAACCCGCGGATACTGAAATCGGACCGGCATGATGCGGTATTTTACGCTGCTTTGTGGCGCAACCTGATCGAGAAGGGACACTGGAACGGGGAGATCTGGAATCGACGCAAGAACGGCGAGGTGTATGCCGAACTGCTCACAATCAGCGCGGTGCGCGACAGCCAAGGCGATACCCAGCACTATGTCGCCCTGTTCTCAGATATCAGCGCGCAAAAGGCGCAGCAACAGCAACTTGAGCATATTGCCCATTACGACGCCCTGACCGGCCTGCCCAATCGCGTCCTGCTGGCTGACCGCCTGAATCAGGCCATGCATCTGACCCAGCGAAGGGGGCATCGACTGGCAGTGGCCTACCTTGACTTGGACGGTTTCAAGGCCATCAACGACAACTATGGTCATGAGGTCGGCGACCAGTTGCTGATAACCATAGCCACCCGGATGGGGCTCTCTTTGCGCGAAAGCGACACGGTCGCCCGCCTCGGCGGCGATGAGTTCGTTGCGGTTCTGGTGGATGTTGCGGATGACCAAGACAGGATGCCCTTGCTCCATCGCCTGCTCGCCTCCTCCGCCCAACCCATACAGATTGGGAGTCTCGAACTACAGATCTCCGCCAGTCTCGGCGTGACCTTCTATCCCCAGACAGAAGCGGTGGACGCCGACCAGCTCCTGCGCCAGGCAGACCAGGCCATGTATCAGGCCAAACTGGCCGGAAAAAACCGCATTCATGTCTTTGACAACGAGTTGGACCGCGCCCTCAAGGGCCGTCACGAAAGTCTCGAGGATATCAACCGCGCCTTGTCAGACCGTGAGTTCGAGCTTCATTACCAACCCAAGGTCAACATGCGCACCGGCGAAGTCATCGGCGCCGAGGCGCTGATTCGCTGGCGGCATCCCCAGCGGGGAATGCTCTTGCCGAGTGAGTTCCTGCCGATGATCGAAGATCATCCGATCTCGGTAGCATTGGGTGAATGGGTCATAGACAGCGCCCTGACCCAGCTGGAAGCCTGGCGTTCGAGGGGATTGAACACCCTGGTAAGCGTAAACGTCAGCGCCCATCAACTGCAGCAAAAGAACTTCATAAACCGTCTCCACCAACTGTTGGCGGCACATCCGAGGGTGGAATCGACCGACCTGGAACTGGAGGTGCTCGAAACCAGCGCCCTGGAGGACCTGGCCCAGGTATCCCGGGTCATGCAGGCCTGCAGCGATATCGGGGTTCGTTTCGCCCTGGATGACTTCGGCACCGGCTATTCATCGCTCACCTATCTGAAACGCCTACCCGCGGCCCTGCTGAAAATCGACAAGAGCTTTGTGCGCAATATGCTCGACGATCCGGAAGATCTGGCTATCCTTGAAGGCGTATTGGGCCTGGCCAGAGCCTTTCGCCGCCAAGCGATCGCCGAAGGGGTGGAGAGCGAGGATCATGGCGAAATGCTGCTGCAACTCGGCTGCGAGCTGGCTCAGGGCTACGCCATTTCAAGACCCATGCCGGCCTCTGAACTCCCGGACTGGATCGATGGATGGCGGCCCTTTCCTCTCTGGACTGTTCAGCGTCCGGTCAGCCCAAGAGAACTGCCCTTGCTTTTCGCTAGCGTAGAACACAGGGCCTGGGTTGGGGATGTCACCTCCTATCTCAATGGTGAAGGTTCGTCACAACCCACCTTGGACCCCAACCAGTGCCGATTCAGCCATTGGCTGACAGGAGAGGGTAAAATCCACCATGGTTCACATCCCGCCTTTCAAGATATTGAAATATTACACCGGCAAGTGCATACCCTGGCATGGGAGTTGTTACAGCAGCAGGCACGGCAGCGAAATCCGGTTGCGCCGGCGAAGCTGAATCAACTCTACACCCTGCGTGACACCTTACTTGGACGCATAAAAGTGTTAGTGCATGAGATCCAGACATGATTTTTCACGGAACACAAACGATTTGAAACGAGCCATGAGCGCCAGCCGTTTTTCCGCTATCATTATGGGCAGAATCACTCGACCATCCGCTCAACCGTAGAGAGGCCTGAAGCTGTTATGAACGATACTTTAATGGTGCTGCCCAGCTCGCAACACGATGAGATCCGTCTGGTGAAGGTCCCACGGGATCTGGATCGTCAAGAGGCCTATCGCTTCGCAACCGGCATCATTGCCCAGGCGGAAGAGAACAACCGGAATTGTCGTTGGGAGGATATCGCCGAAGCCCTGGAAGCCAGGGGATTCGAACCGGTGGAGGCAATGATCGGTCCGACACTGGGCTGATCCCGTAGGGTTTTAGTCAAGATCTTCGTACTCATCCAGATCCATCTGCAACAGGATAGCCTTTCGCAGTAGCTTCTGTTCGTTGCGCAGGGTCTTTTTCAAGCTGCTGATCTCCTTTTCCAGATCCTGGATCCGGAACACCAACTCATCCGCATGGGCCAGGGGCTGCTGTGCAGGCTGTGGGACAGGGGCGGTCGCCTGCTTAGCGCCCGATGCTGTCCCATTGGGATGGAGCGGCGATACCGATGCCAGCTGCGGCTGTGAGGCCTCCTCCTCGCCCCCTGCCGGTGGATCGAAGCTGACCTCCTGCTCCAGTTCCCGCATCACGGAGAGCACGGCATCCTTCTCGAGGGTGTGGAGTTCTTCCAGACAGCCGAACAGCATCAGCCGGTCGCACATGGCGTTGATACGACGCGGCACGCCACCGGTAAACTCGTAAATCATTCGAAACACCCCCTCTCCGAAGCCGGGATCCTGGTTCCAGCCGACCAGTTGCAGGCGATGCAGGATATATTTTTCCGTCTCTTCGGCGCTCAAGGGATCGAGGTGGTAAGAGGCGATAATGCGCTGACGCACCTGCTCCATGCCGGGGCTCTGCAGGGTGCGCTTGAACTCTTCCTGACCCAGTAAAAAGGTCTGTACCAGGGCCTTGTTGTTGACCTGGAAATTGGAGAGCATACGCAACTCTTCCACGGAACGCGGGGGCAGGTTCTGCGCCTCATCCACCACCAGCAGCATCTGCTTGCCCTCGGTATGGCGGGCGCGGGCAATGGCCTCGAGATTGTGCAGCAAGGTGGCTTTGTTAAGCCCCTCATGGGCCAGGCCGAACGAGGCGCAAACCATGCGCAGCATGTCGTCCGGATCGACCTGGGTGGTAACCAATTGAGCCGCCATGACATTCATGCTGCTCAGTTCATCGAACAGGTTCCTCACCAGGGTGGTCTTGCCGGTGCCGATGCCGCCTGTAATTACGATGAATCCTTCACCCTGTTCCAGACCGTAGCGCAGATAGGCCATGGCGCGATTGTGGCCCTTGCTGTTGAAAAAGAACTTGTGGTCCGGCGTCAGCTGAAACGGTTTTCCTTTTAGCTTATAAAAATCATCATACATGTTGATTAGCCTTCGATTGATTTCAGTGCTTCCCTGCATGAACGGGCTACAAGCCACTTACAAACGACAAGGACCGCAGTGAGTATATTGTCGGTGCTGCCAGGAGAAAAGGGCACTCCTTTAAGCATCATTATGCAACGAAACCGGCACTTTGCCTACCGTACGGCGGCAAGGGTCATTGGCTCACAATGCCGGGCTCGACGGGATGAACCGGCAAACGCCGCAACCGTCGAGGGCGACGACGGATGGTTGACCGGACTCCTCGGAGTCAACTATCTTGCCACTGTAGATCCACCTTAGTGTACCTCGTCATGGATACTGTAACATTCTGAGCCAGTGAAACTCCGAACCCAGATACTGATCCTGCTGTTTCTCTTCGGCTTCGCGCCGTTGACTGCCATGGTGGTGTCGAATCTGCCGTTCGTACTGGAGCGCCTGGAGTTTTTCTACCACAAGGCCTATCTGCAGAACCTGCGGGCGGACTTTCGTGATCTGGACGAACACCTGGCCAGCCGCCACGAAATGCTGCGGCTGCTGGCGAAACTGCCGGAACCCGGTCTCGTGCTCGGACAACGGGAGGCGGAAGAGGGTCGGGATCAGATCGATCAGGCCCGTGTGCGTTACACCGAATGGATTAACCGGATCCTGCGCGATCACCTGGATATCTTCCAGATCCTGTTTCTCGATCTGCAAGGGAATCCCCGTTTCTGGCTGGAGCTGAACGCCCGCACCCACCAGTGGGAACCCACCATCAAGAAACCGGACATGCCCTCCCGGGATTTTTTTCAACACAGCGTGCACCAGGAATTCGGCCGGGTGGCGGTGAGCAAGATCAGCCTCAATCCCAGCATCGCCCACCTGGATCCGCGCCGTTTCATGACCTTGCGCATGATCAGCCCGATCATCGGGCCTGACAGCAAGGAGCGAGTCGCACCACTGGGCGCCGTGGTCATCAACATCGATGTCGGCGGCATGGCGCGCGCCTACCGCAATACCTTGTGGGTCACTAGTGACGGCGCCTATCTGGATGAACGCCTCAGCGGCAGCGACAAGGCGCGCGCCTTCGAGGATTTCACTGGCCTGCAGGGGCTGTTCGAAGCGGGCAGCCTGGCGCTCTGGGAGGGACGGGGGAGACAGGTCATTTGGGTGCCGCTGTTCACTACCGAAGGATCGGGACCTTTATGGGTCGGCCGCCCGGTCGATCCCTCGCCCCTGGATACCTTTCGCAACGTACTGATCAGCCGGGTGATGACCATTGTGCTGGTGGCGTTGGTGATCCTCCTCATGGTGGCCCGCTGGATCGCCTTGCGCACCGAACAGTTCGGCGAAAAGCTGCGAGGGGGCGTGGAACGGGTGTTGCGGGAGGATGCGCCGGTGCGGTTCGACTGGCACGGATCGAGTGAGATCAAACAGTTGGGCCGGCAACTCACGGAACTGGCGGAGACCCATGCGCAACAGGCGGAGGCACAACGCCAACATGCCAGACAACTGGAGGAATCCAATCGTTATAAATCGGAATTCCTGACCAATGTCAGTCATGAACTGCGTACCCCTTTGAACTCCATCCTGTTACTCTCCAAGATGCTCACCGAAACTCGACAACAGTTCACCCCTGAACAGAAAAGACAGCTCCAGGTGATTCATGAAGCGGGCTGTGATCTACGGGCGTTGATCGACAATATCCTCGATCTCTCGCGGATTGAGGCGGGAAAAGCCAGCATCAGTCTGCAACAAATCCCTTTACGGCCCCTTGTATCGGACCTGATCGATTTGGTGAAACCCCAGTTCGACGCCAAAGGACTGGCACTGGCGCTCGAACTCGAGCAGCCCTTAGCGGAGCGTTTTCTCTCGGACCAGGAAAAGGTGCGACAGATCCTGAAGAACTTTCTCTCTAACGCCCTCAAGTTCACCCGCCAGGGTGGGGCAACCCTGCGGGTTTATAACAACACCCAAAACGGGGCACGCCCCGTCTGCTTTGCCGTACAGGATACCGGCATAGGTATTCCGCGCGACAAGCATGAACTGGTCTTCGAGGCCTTCAAGCAAGCGGACGGCTCCACCAGCCGGCGGTTTGGCGGTACCGGGTTGGGGCTTAGCATCAGCCGGGAGTTGGCCCATCTGCTGGGAGGAGAGATCACCCTCCAAAGCGATGAAGGCAAAGGAGCCGTTTTTACTCTCTGCCTACCGCTGGAGTTCGATCAACGGGACCTCTCCCCTCAACAGCTTGAGCTCCAGGAAACAGCGGAGCCGGAACTGCTGCGGGAACGGCGCCCCCCGCAAGCCACGCAACCGGCGGGTATGCCGCCGAGTGCTCCTTTTGCCGGACTGCGGGTGTTGGTCGTGGATGATGACCTGCAGAGCCTGCTGGCCCTCACCCCGCAACTGGAAGCCTGGGGTTTTGAAGTGGCCGCCGCCGGCGACGGCCGGGAGGCGATCGACACCCTGAATGAGGACCAGGCGTTCGACCTGGTATTGATGGACATCATGATGCCGGAGGTGGACGGCTATGATACGATCAGACACATACGCAAGGCGATGCGGCTCAAAGCACCCAAAATCATTGTGCTGAGCGCCAGGAATACGCCGCAAGACCATGAGCGCAGCCTGGCTGAGGGAGCGGACGATTTCCTCCTCAAACCGATCGACTCAGATAAACTCAAGACGGCCATCAGCCGGCATTTGGGCTAGGGTAATCAAACCAGTCACTATCCAGCATGAAAAGATACGCCGGTTTCAAGCTCCTGATCGTGGACGACCATGAACACAACCTGTTCACCTTGCGCACGCTTGTCGAGCGCCACATGGATGTTGAGATCCTAGAGGCAAGCTCCGGCAGGCAGGCATTGGATATCGCGGTCAAGGAAGCGGGCATCGATCTGATCATTCTCGATGTGCAGATGCCGGAAATGGATGGTTTTCAAACCGCCTCGATGTTGAAGATCCGCAAAAAGACCAAGGATATTCCGATCATTTTCCTTACCGCGGCCTTCAAAACGGAAGAGTTTCAACAGAAGGGGTACGAAGTGGGCGGGGTGGACTATCTGCTCAAGCCCATTGACGACAACCAGCTGCTGAACAAGATCAGCACCTATTTCAGGCTGATCGAGAAAGAGCGCCAACTCAACAGGATCCTGGAGCAAAAAGTGGCGGAGCGGACAGCGGAGCTGGCCGCCGCCAAACAGCATCTTGAGAATATCCTGACCCACATGGGAGAGGCCTTGCTGGTGCTCAATCCCGGGGGAGAGATCGAATCGGCGAATCCGGCGGCCTGCAAGATGCTCGACTACTGTGAGTCGGACCTGCTGGAGATGTCGATCGGCGACGTCTTCGAGGAGGCGGAAGAGGAGCAGGCCGGGGCCTTTTTCGGCACCTGGCTGGAGGCGCTGATACGCACCGGCGCGCTGAGCCGTATCGAGGCGCGCTTCATCGCTAAGGACGGACGCCGCGTACCGATACTTTTTTCCCGAACCGCCGTCAGGGACAGCGACGACAATATCAGCCATATTATCTGTATTGCAAAGGATATGACGGGCTATATCCGCGAGATCGATACGGTGAAGGCCGTATCCAAAGGAGTTTGACAAATGAATGAGCCAATCGACCCACGCATGTCTGAAGATGAAGACACTTCACTCACTGCCCATGCCCTCAAGGCCATGGCGCATCCGCTGCGTTGGAAGATCCTCTGCTCTTTGGGAGATAACGAGCTATCCGTCGGCGAAATCGTAGAGCGCACCGGCACATCCCAGAGCAACATCTCCCAGCACCTGGAACAGCTGCGCAACAAGAACATCGTGGTGTCGCGCAAAGAGGCGAACCGCATCTATTACCGGATCCGTAACCACCAGTTGCTGGAGCTGATCGGCATTATGCGCAATGTGCTCTGTCCGGCCAATCTCGACGATCGCTACCCGAAATAGCGATGGATGAGCGTATGATAGACCTGGAGAGTCTTCTGGCGGTCAGATTGTTTGTGTTTTATCAATTAAGCGACCATTGACATACTTATGCAATATGCTGGACATCAATGTTTGATAAGGAATGCCTTCAATTAACGCTCGTTCTTGAATAAGCTCCAGATCCACACCTGAAATACGAATATTGACTCTTTTATCCTTTTTAAAGGTGGATTTAGCCGCAGCTTGATATCGGCTTATTTCATCTGGGGTGGAGACAGAAACCCATTCATCATTCTCGTATGAATCCAAGATCTCTTTTTCTTCTTTGTTCAATTTAGCGTTCATCATTGGCCTCCAGATACCGTTTAGTTGCCTTACGGCTGGGAATGATGGTTTTCAAGAAAATTTCTTTCTCATTTTCGACAAATGGAACCAAATAAGCATAACCCTCAATATCGAGATAAACCTCATTTGCGTTAATTCCCAGTTCATTGGCGGCCTAAGCGATCAATGGATCCGCTTAATCGCCGGCGTACAGGTCCACCTCGAGCTTCGGCGGCACCTGTAGATGAAAACCCTGGATGCGCAGATTTTCCACCACCACCGCCACATCCTCCCTGGCCAGCTTCCGCTTGTCGCTGAGGGTGATCTCCATCACCTTGTCCGGAGCGCCAAACCGGTCCAGCAAGGCTTCAGGCACACAGGAAAAGTCATCCTCCCGGGAGACATAGAGATACATCTCATCCTTTCGGGGACTGCGGTAGATCCAACAAGGCATACCGTTCTCCATCATTCGCTGACCTCATCCACCGACGGGGCGGGCACCGGCGCCAGGCGCCAGATATCCCGGTTATATTCCTGAATCGTGCGATCGGTGGAAAAACGCCCGCTCTTGGCGCTGTTGATGATACTCATCCGGGTCCAGCGCTTCTCGTCACGAAAGGCGGCGGCCGTCTGTTCCTGGGTATCCATATAAGCGCGGAAGTCAGCGGCGGTCATCCACGGATCATAAGGATTGCGGATCGACTCGATAATCGGATCGAAGATCCCCGGCTCGAACTGGTTGAAGTACCCGCTCTCCAGCAGATGCATCACCCGCTTGAGGTCGCTATCCTGCTCGATAATGCCGTTGGGCAGGTAGTGGGCGCGCATCGCCTCGACCGCTTCGCTGGTGAGGCCGAAGAGAAAGAAGTTGGCCTCGCCCACCTCTTCGAGGATCTCGATGTTGGCCCCGTCCAGGGTGCCGATGGTCACGGCTCCGTTCATCATGAACTTCATGTTGCCGGTGCCGGAGGCCTCCTTACCAGCGGTGGAGATCTGTTCGGAAAGATCGGTGCCGGGGGCGATCACCTCCATGGCGGTGACCCGGTAGTTGGGCAGGAAAGCGATCTTCAGCAGATCGCCCACCTGCCGGTCGTTGTTCACTACCCGGGCCACATTGTTGATCAACTTGATAATCAGTTTGGCCATCCGGTAGCCCGGCGCCGCCTTCCCACCGATCAGAATACAGCGCTTGGTCCAGTCGGCCGTATCTCCGGCCTTGATGCGGTTGTAGAGATGGATGACATGGAGGATATTCAACAGCTGACGCTTGTACTCATGGATGCGCTTCACCTGTACGTCGAACAAGGCATCGGTGTCGAACTCCACGCTGCAATCTATCTTCACCATTTTTGCCAAGCGTTGCTTGTTCTGCAGCCTGGCCTTCCGCCACTTGCGCTGGAAAGTGGCGTTGTCTGCCAATTTGATCAGCTTTTCCAGGTCGCTCAGGTTGGAGATCCAACCATTACCGACCGTGGTGTCTATCAAGCGGCGCAGGCTGGGATTGCACGCGGCCAGCCATCGACGCGGGGTGACCCCATTGGTCTTGTTGTTGAAGCGTTCCGGCCAGAATGTGTGAAAATCGCTAAACAGCCCCTGTTTCAACAGTTCGGTATGCAAAGCCGCCACCCCGTTGACCGAGAAACTGCTGACAATCGCAAGATAGGCCATGCGCACCATCGGCTCTTGCCCCTCTTCGATGATCGACATACGCCGCAACCGGTCGGTGTCGCCCGGCCATTGCAGGGCCACCTGACTGAGAAACTGGGCATTGATCTCATAGATGATATCCAGCAGTCTCGGCAATAGAGACTCGAACAACTTGACCGGCCAGCGTTCAAGGGCCTCAGGCAACAGGGTGTGGTTGGTATAGGCCATGGTGTTATGGGTGATGCGCCAGGCCTCCTCCCAAGGGAGTCCCTGTTCATCCATCAGCTGACGCATCAGCTCTGCGACCGAGATGCTGGGGTGGGTGTCATTGAGATGGAAACAGTTCTTATCGGCGAAATCGTTGAAATCGCTGTGATGCTCTTGCCACTCGCGAATCACATCCTTGAGACTGGCGGAGGCCAGGAAATACTGCTGGCGCAGACGCAGCTCCTTGCCGTTCTCACTGGCATCATTGGGATAGAGCACCATGGTAATGTGCTCGGCATCGTTCTTCGCCTCGACCGATTCGGTATAACTGCCGGCGTTGAACTCCTTGAGGTTGAATTCGTCGGTAGCCGCGGCCTTCCAGAGTCGCAGGGTATTCACCGTACCGTTGCGGTAGCCGGGCACCGGCAGGTCATAGGGAACGGCAAGCACATCTTGGGTATCGACCCAGCGCACCGTACCGTTGATATACTCGGTGCGCCCGGAGAATTTGATGCGTTGCGTATATTCCGGACGCTCCAGTTCCCAGGGATTGCCGTCGCGCAGCCAGTGATCGGGATCCTCTATCTGCCGGCCATTGGCGATGTGTTGGCGGAACATGCCGTACTCATAGCGCAGGCCGTAGCCGCGAACCGGCAGTTGCAGGGTGGCGCAGCTATCGAGAAAACAGGCGGCAAGACGGCCCAGGCCACCGTTGCCGAGTCCGGCGTCCGGTTCGCTCTCCTGGATCTCATCCAGGTTGATGCCTAAATCGATAAACGCTTGGCTGACCTCGTCGCTGACATCGAGGTTGAGGATCGCATTGCTGAGGGTTCGTCCCATGAGAAACTCAAGGGAGAGATAGAAGGTTCGTTTGCAGTCCCTCTCCTCATACGTGGAACGGGTCTTCTTCCAGCGCTCTATCAGCCGGTCGCGGATGGCCAGTGCAAGGGCCTTGTAGGGATAGTGACTGGATGTGCAATGGTCGTCCCGTCCCAGGGTGTGGGCGAAATAGCGCCGAAAATCAAATGAGATGGCGCCCGCATCCATACCCAGGGGAGGCAGTGGCGCCAGCGGGTTGCAGGTTTGCTTCGAGCACTTGCTCGGGGTGTTGTCTTTGTCAGGCATGGCGGATTCGTCAAGCATCAGCGTGGTAGATCGGTGGTGCCCATGAGGTATTCATCCACTGCCCTGGCAGCCTGCCGGCCTTCACGAATGGCCCATACCACCAGGGATTGGCCGCGCCGCATATCACCCGCGGTGAATACGCCGTCGATGGAGGTCTTGTAGGCCCCTGCACCTTCGACGGCGGCCTTGACATTACCCCTTCCATCCAGCTCCACCCCCAGTTCCTCAAGCAATCCTTCATGGACCGGGTGGACGAACCCCATGGCAAGGGTGACCAGATCGGCTTTGAGTTCGAACGCCGAATCAGCCAGCTCACTCATTTTCCAGTTGCCGCTCTCGTCCTTCCCCCATTCGACTTTTACGCAACGGATAGCCGTCAGGTTACCCTTCCCATCATCGAGAAAGGCCTTGGTGGCCACTTGCCAGATGCGTTCGCAACCCTCCTCCTGGGAGCTGGAGGTACGCATTTTATTCGGCCAATTAGGCCAGGTCGTACCCTTCTCTTCCTTTTCAGGGGGGCGGGGCAGGATCTCCAACTGGGTGACGGAAGCCGCGCCATGGCGGTTGGACGTGCCGATGCAGTCGGAACCCGTATCGCCCCCGCCTATCACCACCACATGCTTGCCCTCGGCGGAGATGAAGTTGTCCACGTTGTCGCCCTGCACCCGATGACTGTTACTGCGCAGAAAATCCATGGCAAAATGAACTCCGTTCAAGTCGTGACCGGGTATCGGCAGATCGCGAGGCTTCTCCGAACCCCCGGTAAGCACCACGGCATCAAACTCATCCACCAATTGCTTGGCCGGGATGTCGACACCGATGTGAATGCAGGTCTTGAACTCGACCCCTTCGGTGCGCATCTGCGCCATGCGCCGGTCGATGATCTTTTTATCGAGCTTGAAATCAGGGATACCGTAACGCATCAGTCCGCCGATACGATTCTGTTTTTCGTACAGCACCACGGCATGACCCGCCCGCGCCAGTTGTTGCGCCGCTGCCATCCCGGCCGGGCCGGAGCCGACCACGGCGACCCGTTTGCCGCTCTTGTGCTCGGCGATCTGGGGTTTGACCCAGCCCATTTGCCAGGCCTTTTCGATGATACTGTACTCGATGGTCTTGATCGTGACCGGCTGATCGTCCAGATTCAGGGTACAGGCGGCCTCGCAAGGGGCGGGACAGATTCGTCCGGTGAACTCCGGAAAATTATTCGTCGTGTGCAGCACATCAATCGCCGCTCGCCAATCGCCGCGATAGACCAGATCGTTCCAATCCGGAATGATATTGTTCACCGGACAGCCCTGATGGCAAAAGGGAATACCGCAATCCATGCACCGGGCCCCCTGCTGACTGACATTATCATCCGTCAGTGGGATGGCAAACTCTTTGTAGTGGACAACTCTGTCCGCAACCGGCGTATAGGTCCTATCCTGGCGGGCGATCTCTTTGAATCCTGTTGGCTTACCCATGACTAACGACTCCCCTGGATGGCTGCTGAGCCGGTGCGCTTTTGCGCCTGTATCTCTTTCAATGCACGCCGATATTCGACTGGCATGACCTTCACGAATCTGGCCAGCATGGTCTCCCAGTTATCGAGAATACGCTTCGCTACCTCGGAGTTGGTGTAGTGCAGGTGACGTTGGATCAACTGCTTCAGACGCAGCGCGTCATAGCGCGTCATGTCGTGGCTGAGATCCACCAGGCCGTGACTCTCCAGATCGCCTCCCTGGTGATCCAATTCCTCGAGGGCGATATCTTCCGCCTCGACCGGCTCCAACTCCACCTGCGTCAAGTTGCAACGTTCGGCAAAATCACCGACCTCATCCAATACATAGGCGATACCGCCCGACATGCCCGCAGCAAAATTCCGCCCGGTGGAGCCCAGGCAGACCACGATACCGCCGGTCATGTATTCGCAGCCGTGATCTCCCACGCCTTCGATAACCGCCGTGGCGCCGGAGTTGCGTACGCAAAAACGCTCGCCCGCGACACCGCGGAAGAAACACTCACCGCTGATGGCGCCATACAGCACCGTGTTACCGACCACGATATTCTCTTCCGCCTTGCCGATCTTCGACGCCGCCGGCGGATAGATCACCAGCCGCCCGCCCGACAGTCCCTTGCCGACGTAGTCATTGCCTTCACCGGAAAGCTCTGCGGTCACGCCCTTGGCCAGCCAGGCGCCAAAGGACTGCCCCGCCGTGCCCTGCACCTTGATATAGATGGTGTCATCAGGCAGGCCCGTGTGACCATACTTTTCAACCACCCGCCCGGAAAGCATGGTGCCAAAGGTGCGGTTGTAGTTATGGATATCGATATCGATTTTCACCGCCTTACCCTTCTCCAGAGCAGGCTTGGCGCGTTTGATCAGCTCCAGGTCAATGGCCCTGTCGAGTCCGTGATCCTGCTCCTCGCAGTTGTGGATAGCCACATCTTCCCCTGCCTCGGGCTTGTGCAACAGCCGACTGTAATCGAGCCCCTTGGCCTTCCAATGGTTGATGGCCTTGCGCATATCCAGGCAGTCGCTCTGACCGACCATTTCGCTCCAGCTGCGAAAGCCGAGTTCGGCCATCAATTGCCGCGCCTCTTCGGCGACGAAAAAGAAGTAATTGATGACATGCTCAGGCTCGCCGGTGAAACGCTTACGCAGCTCCGGATCCTGGGTGGCTATCCCCACCGGACAGGTATTCAGGTGGCATTTTCGCATCATCAGGCAGCCTTCGGCGATCAGCGGGGCGGTGGCGAAACCGATCTCGTCAGCTCCCAGCAGCGCGGCGATCACCACATCCCGGCCGGTTCGCATGCCGCCGTCCGCCTGGACGGCAATCCGCCCACGCAGCTTGTTCAGCACCAGGGTCTGATGGGTCTCGGCCAGACCGATCTCCCACGGCGATCCCGCATGTTTGATCGAGGTCAGCGGACTGGCGCCGGTACCGCCGTCGTAACCGGAAATGGTGACATGATCCGCATGGGCCTTGGAGACACCTGCGGCCACCGTGCCAACCCCCACTTCGGAGACCAATTTCACCGAAATACGTGCCTTGGGATTGACGTTTTTCAGGTCGTGAATCAGCTGCGCCAGATCCTCGATAGAGTAGATATCGTGATGCGGCGGCGGTGAGATCAGCCCCACCCCCGGGGTGGAGTGACGCACCCGGGCGATCTGCTGATTGACCTTGTGACCGGGCAGTTGCCCCCCCTCGCCGGGTTTTGCGCCCTGCGCCATCTTGATCTGGATATCGTCAGCGTTGACCAGGTATTCCGCGGTCACGCCGAAACGGCCCGAGGCCACCTGTTTGATGGCGGAGCGTTCCGGATTCCGGGAGCCGTCCGTCAGAGGATTGAATCGCTCCGGCTCTTCGCCGCCCTCACCGGTATTGGATTTACCGCCAATAGCGTTCATCGCCTTGGCGAGGGTGGAGTGCGCCTCGTAGGAGATGGACCCGAACGACATCGCGCCGGTGGCGAAACGCTTGACGATCTCGCTCGCCGCTTCCACCTCGTCCAGCGGGATCGGTTGATCGGCCTTGTTGAATTCGAACAACCCACGCAAGGTCAGCAGTATCTCATTCTGCTCATTGATCGCCCGGGCGAATTCCGAATAGGTGCGCCAGTCGTTGCTGCGCACGGCGTGTTGCAGCTTGGCGATCGTCTCCGGCGTCCAGTTGTGATCCTCGCCACGCTGGCGGTAGGCGTAATCACCCCCCACATCCAAGTGCTTTTTGTAGATCAACTGATCACCAAAGGCCTTATCGTGCCATTTCAACGCCTCTGCCGCTATCTCGCTCAGGCCGGCCCCCTCGATGGTGGTGGTGGTGCCGGTGAAATAGGCGTCGATAAAGCGGCTGGAGAGACCTACCGCATCGAAGATCTGCGCCCCGCAATAGGATTGATAGGTTGAGATGCCCATCTTCGACATGACCTTCTTCAGGCCTTTACCGACCGCCTTGATATAGCGCTGCTGCGCCTCGGGAAACGCCAGGGGATCCGGCAGGCTCGGCAGCATGGCCTGGATGGTGTCGAAGGCCAGGTAGGGATTGACCGCTTCCGCGCCATACCCGGCCAGGGTGGCGAAGTGATGCACCTCGAGCGTCCCCCCGGTCTCGATTACCAGACCGGACTCGGTCCGCAGGCCCTTGCGGATCAGGTGGTGGTGAACCGCCGAGGTCGCCAGCAAGGCCGGGATGGCGACATTATCAGCATCCACTTTACGGTCGGAAAGAATGAGGATGTTGTAGCCTTCCCGCACTTTCTGTTCCGCCAGTTCGCAGAGTACGGTCAGCGCGGACTTCATCCCCGTGGCCCCATTCGCCACCGGGTAGGTGGTGTCCAAAGTCTTGGTGCGAAACGCCCCGCCGGTATTGTCCTCGATGTGGCGAATACGCTCCAGGTCCTCATTGGTCAACACCGGCTGGGAGACCTCCAGGCGCATGTAATCGCCGGCATCCGCCATGTTCAACAGATTGGGCCTCGGCCCGATCAGGCTGACCAGCGACATCACCAGCTCCTCCCGAATCGGGTCGATGGGCGGATTGGTCACCTGGGCGAAGTTCTGCTTGAAATAGGTTGACGGGTGCTTGGCCCTCAGGGATAGCACCGAGGGGGGATTGTCCGCCCCCATCGAGCCCGTGGCCTCCTGTCCGGTGAGCACCATCGGCGTCAGCAGGAACTTGATATCCTCCTGGCTGTAGCCGAAGGCCTGTTGGGCATCGAGCAGGTCATCGTCATCCGGCGCCATCGGCGCCACATCGGCAGGCAGGGCGTCGAGATGAATCTGGGTCTGATCCAGCCAGTCCTGATAGGGCTTGGCGGCCGCCAATTCGGCCTTGACCTCGGCATCATCGATAATACGGCCCTGCTCCAGATCGATCAGGAACATCTTACCGGGCTGCAGCCGCCACTTCTTGACGATCTTATCCTCAGGGATGTCCAACACGCCCATTTCCGAGGCCATCACCACCAGATCGTCGTCGGTAATCAGATAACGTGCAGGACGCAGGCCGTTGCGGTCCAGTGTGGCGCCGATCTGGCGACCGTCGGTGAAAGCCACCGCCGCGGGCCCGTCCCAGGGCTCCATCAATGCCGCATGGTATTCGTAGAAGGCGCGCCGCTCCTTATCCATCAACTTATTCCCGCCCCACGCCTCGGGGATCAGCATCATCATGGCGTGGGCCAGCGAGTAGCCGCCGGCGACCAGCAGCTCCAAAGCATTGTCAAAACAGGCGGAATCGGATTGCCCTTCCGGGATCAGCGGCCAGATCTTTTCCAGGTCGTCGCCAAGCACCGCGGAAGCCATGGAGTTCTTGCGGGCGCGCATCCAGTTGACATTGCCGCGCAGGGTGTTGATCTCGCCATTGTGGGCAATCATACGGAAGGGGTGCGCGAGATCCCAGGTCGGGAAGGTATTGGTGGAGAAGCGCTGATGCACCAGGGCCAGGGCGGTCACCATGCGCTCATCCCGCAGGTCGAGATAGTAATCGCCCACCTGATCGGCCAGCAGCATCCCTTTATAGACGACGGTCCTTGAGGAGAACGAAGTGAAGTAGAAAGCGCTGCCTCCCTCCATCTCGGCTTGTCGTATCCTGTTTTCGATTTGCTTGCGAATCACAAACAGCTTGCGTTCGAAGCTATCTTGATCGGCGCAGTTCGCACCGCGAGCCACGAATACCTGTCTGATCACCGGCTCGGTCGGGATGATGCTATGGCCAAGTCCTTTGTTTTCAACGGGCACATCGCGCCAACCGATCAACTGCTGCCCTTCTGCCGCTATCAGGGCTTCGATAGTCTCTTCACTCTCGGCGCGACTTGCGGCATTTTGCGGCAGAAAGACCATACCAATGGCATATTCACCCTCCGCAGGCAGCTCAAAATCGACAACCTCCCGGAAAAACAGATCCGGGATCTGCAACAGGATACCAGCACCGTCCCCGGCCTTCGGATCTGCACCGACGGCGCCTCTGTGGGTGAGGCGGTCAAGTATCTTCAAACCCTGCCGGATGGTCTCGTGGCTTTTCACTCCCTTGATATTGGCTACAAAACCAACACCGCAGGCGTCATGTTCATTGGCGGGATCATAAAGACCCTGTTTCGGTGGTAAAGCACCTTGGCTCATTACGCAAACCTCATTTTGCCCGCCCCCGCCAGGCCGAAGCCGTGTCGAGGGTCATGCAAATAACCTGAAATATGGAATTCTCGGCGACGCGTCGTCAGGCCGCCGATTTACAGCTACACAGATACGTCAACATTGAGACGCAATCGTTCAGCAAAAGTGACGCTCGATGACGCAGAACATCGTAGGATACTTGAGATTGACTTCTCAGGCCAGTGTGAAACAACCAAAGTGTCAACCACCTTGTTGAATGAATGCCATGATCCTTTGCGTGCTTGGCGACTTTGCGAGAGTCAATTATCGCCTTGAAATACCTACAGATTTCCCTGAGGACCCATAATTATTGAGTGACGGCCTGCTGCAGGGAGGCAAAGGATCTGGCCCAGACCCCCCCTTTGCGCACTGCCGGCGGCAAACTCCCAATCGCCTGCTGAGCACTGGCCTGATCAGGGAAATCGCCCCACAATAGGGCATACCAAGGCGCGCCTTTACGTTCCGTTTTAAAGGTATGCACCTCGTCTTTCAAGCCATTTTCCTCGATAAACGACTGAAGTGACTCGATATTTTCTACCGCGATCAACTGTAGCGTATAGCGGTCCTGAGGCTGGGACAGGACCCAATCGGACTCCCTCCCCGTGCTGTCGACTTTCACCGTGGACGATGCAACCACAACTTCTTCCGAAACAACGGCCGCCGGTACAGGGGCTTGTTCCGTCAATGCGCCTTCATCAGCCGGGGGCTTTTCAGGTGTCGACTCCTGTTCCGGACCGACCCCGGCCTGAGAGACGGGCGAGGACGAATCCTCTATTTCCGACCCTTCCCCATCCGCTATGACCGCCGATTCATCCTCCGCAAGGGGTAGGCTCTCAATCTGAATAGACTCATCAACCCGCCCGGCGATGTTTGCCGGGAGAATCACTTCCCCCACTTCCGAGGCGGACCCTGCATCCTGCTCAGGCCCTTGAACCGGTTGCATGCCGGTCGCGGCATCTCTCTCCGGCAATGGCGGATCAACCGGGAATGGCTCTAGTGAAGGGGCTACCACCGCCTCAGGCGGCTCCATCTCCTGCTCTGTCATGGTCTGCCTGGGGGACGACGGCTCGCCGCGTAAGTCGGTTTGACGCTCAGCGGATGAATCAAGCGCTATCACTTCAGAAGAGGATTCCACCAATCTTTCGCCACTTCGGTCCGTGACGGCATTCTCTTCTGTCTCAAACAGGCTATTGATCGAGTCCTGAAACACCAGCAGTAACAGAATCAGCAAAAGGAGAGGTATCCCGCCCACCAGCCACTGCATCCTATAATGACTGAGCAACGAACCCTGCCGGGGCCCATCCTGTCCCACCGCATTCAGAATCGCCGTTGCCAACAATCCGGGATTGCCGTTGGTCTCTTTGTAGATACGACTCAGTCTTGTCTCATCCAATGCCAGTTTTTCAGAAAGTCCCTCATTCTTCAGCAGATAGGACATGAAGAGGGATGCCTCATGCCGGGTCATGGCAGGCAGATCTATCGCCTGAATGGTCTGTGGAGACATCACCTGTAACTGGGGAGTGGCAAGCAGCAGATCGATCTGCTCATCCGCAAAAAGCACGATACTGACCAGGCGCGCCCCATCCATCTGCCTTTCGAAAAGCCGCAGTAGGGTTATCAGACTGGTCGGCGGCAACATCTGGGCATCGTCCACCAACAGCACCGGCGTTCGGCCTCTTCTGCGGAGCACTTCAAACCGGTCGACCAGCCGTTGCAGCAGATCCCCGGCAATATCCGGTAGTCCGCAACAGCGGGCCAGATAGGCCAGCAGGCGTTCAGGCTGCATGGTGGGGTCGGCGGAAAAATTGCAGACCGACCAGCTCTCGGGCGCCAGTTGCTGCAACCGGGAAGCAAGCAGCGTCTTGCCTATGCCGGACGGGCCCCTGACAAGCGGCACAAGCTCGCTGTTCTCGATCAAATGGCGTATCAGATCGAGGCGCGCACTCAACTCTACCGTGGAAAAGTATTCATAGGCGTCAGACATACCTGTGCTCCGTCCATACGAAGTCAACGACCATATCGTGTCAGGGTCTCTTTGAGTTTTCCATGTTCAAACGCTTCCGTTACCAAAGATTGGCCGATCTCTTTGAGCAGTACAAGCCGTAATCGACCATCCAGCACCTTCTTGTCGACCGCCATCAGCTCCAGGAAACGATCACTCGACAGCTCGGCGGGAGGGGCGGTCGGTAGCCTTGCCCGCTCGATCAGCGCCCGTATGCGCTCGAACGCTTCACTCGACAGCCAGCCCAGGCGTCGAGAGAGGTCGGCCGCCATGCACATGCCTGCTGCAACAGCCTCTCCATGCAGCCATTCGCCATACCCCATCCCTGTCTCGATCGCATGACCGAAGGTATGGCCCAGGTTAAGCAGCGCTCGCTGGCCCGCCTCCTTCTCATCCGCCTCAACCACATCCGCCTTGCACCGGCAGGATCGCTGGATCGCATACGCCAGGCATCGGGGATCCCGCGCCAGCAGGGCATCCATCTTCTCTTCCAGCCAGTCGAAGAATTCCGCATCGACGATCAGCCCGTACTTTATCACCTCCGCCAATCCCGAGGAGAACTGTCGCTCATCCAGGGTATTGAGGGTGGCGGTATCCGCCAGCACCAGGCGAGGCTGGTAAAAGGCCCCGATCATGTTCTTGCCCAGGCGATGGTTGACGCCGGTCTTACCGCCAACCGAAGAGTCAACCTGCGACAGCAGGGTTGTGGGGACCTGAATAAAATGCACCCCACGCTGATAGGTGGCCGCGGCAAAGCCGGTCATATCACCAATCACCCCTCCTCCGAGGGCCACCAAGGTGCACTTGCGGGTAAAGCGGGCCTCGAGCAAGGCCGTATAGACCTGATTCAAAACATCAAGGGTCTTAAACGCCTCGCCATCCGGCAGAATACAGCTCCTCAACTCATAGCCGGCTAAGGCTTGCAGGGTCTTATCCAGATAGAGCGGGGCAACCGTCTCGTTCGTTACCACCATCACCTGAGTCCCTGGGGCATACTTGCGATAGTAGGCGGCATCGGCATGCAGACCCTCGCCAATGAAAATCGGGTAGCTCCTATCTCCCAGATCGACGTCCAGACTGGATTCACATTTACTCAACGAATTGACCCTTTCATAGCATCTACTGACTCAGGATTTCTATCTGCTGGCGGATATCCTGTACTACCGATTGCGTATTCCGGCCCTCCGTGCTGACAAACAGATCGGCCGTCTGCCGATAGAGCGGTTCGCGCTCCGCCATCAAGGTCTTGAGTTTACTGAGCGGATCGGGGGTTTCCAGTAGCGGTCTGTTCTTATCCCGGTGGGTTCGCTCAAACTGCTGTTCAGCCGAGCAGTGCAGATAGATCACCAGCCCCCTTGCGGATAACAGCCTGCAGTTCTCCTCGCTGAGGATGGCGCCTCCTCCCGTGGCAAGTACGACATTCTCGCGTTCGGTCAACTCATCGATGACGGCATGTTCCCGCAGACGAAAACCGGCCTCACCCTCGAATTCAAAGATCGTCGGGATATCGACCCCGGTTCTGTGTTGTATCTCCTGGTCGGAATCGATGAATTGCTTGCGATAGTGCTCCGCAAGCTGCCGGCCCACCGTTGTCTTGCCGGCGCCCATCGGCCCAATCAGAAAAAGGTTTTGCACACGCATTCTTACATCGCTGCCGCAGTGAAAAATATCAATATTGACAAGATATTAACCCGGCAACCAGGTATGTCCTGAACACGACATACCTGGTTGCCGGGTTAATAAAGGCTCTTCCCCTGATTGAGTGGGTAGAAGAAGCAAAGCACAGCACAGTCATCTCATCCATCGCAGGATCAAGGAGAAGCGGATAGTCTACCCCCTCTTGCCCATCCCGTCCTGGCGCGAGCGAGAAGCGCAGGCGAAACCGATTAAGCGGGCCTGAGTGTCTGAGCGAAGCGAGTTTTCAGGCTCGCCGGTTTCGCCGAGCATCGCAGCGCTCCCCGCAGGGGCGCGACAGCCGGGCGCCCTTTCTTTTGGTGACTTTTTTTTTGGCGGAAAAGAAAAGACACTCGCCCAGGAGGGCGAAAAAGAACCTTTCCGCCGGCTCGACAAACAGTCACACGGGTTAGCGCTCAGCCCCACTTTCCCAAGGGTTAAGGCTTGTTTCCACCTTTTTTGGATGTTTGTATCGTTCACGTTTGATGAATACTCACTCGATCAGGGGAAGAGCCTTAATAAAAAGGCGCACCGTCCGGTGCGCCTTGTCTAAACCCTGAAAAACCGGTTATCTGACGGTCAATGTCTCCTTGAGGATCTTCGGTGTGACAAATATCAGTAACTCATTGTTTTCATCTAGATCTTCATTACGTCTGAACAGAACGCCTGCGTAGGGTAAATCACCGAAGAAAGGCACTTTTTCTCTGTTCTTTGTCTTAGTACGCTCAAACACGCCACCCAACACGACCGTCTCGCCGTTATCCACAAGCACCGTCGTCTCGATTTTTCTTGTATCGATCGGAGGAACGCCCAGAATGGAACGGGAAAAGTCCGGATTGTCCTTGTTGATGACCAGATCCATCCGGATCCTGTCGTCCGGGGTTATGTGTGGTGTTACATCGAGCTTCAGAAGGGCTTCCTTGAAGGCAATTTTCGTGGCGCCACTGACAGTCGCTTCTTGATAAGGAATCTCGACGCCCTGCTTGATTGTGGCCTGGTTCTGGTCGGAAGTGATTACACGCGGACTCGAAATCAGTTCACCCCGGCCCTCTTTCTGCATGGCGGTCAACTCCAGCTGCAACAGGTAGGAACCTAGCTTGCCTACCAGTAAATTCAACCCGCCGGACGGGGCGGTTACCGGAAGATTAACCATCAATCCCTCTTGGTCTTCACCATCACTATTAATTTCAATACCCGGCGCAATACCAAAGGTATTGTCGATGTGGCCAGGCAGTGCGCCCGCTGTCAGGGTGAAATTATCGTCGATTGAACCATCGAAATTGGCGCCGAACCGCACCCCAAGGTCTTTGGCAAAATCGTTATTCGCAATGACGATGCGCGACTCGATCAACACCTGTCTGACGGGTATGTCCAGCCGCTGCAGCAAACGGCGTACATCCTCGAGCATGGCCACCGTATCCTGGATAAGGAGGGTGTTCGTCCTGACATCCACGGTGACGTTGCCACGCTCGGACAGTAGCCGGTTCTCTTCCGACTTCAACAGCTCGGCCAGATCTTCGGCCTTGGCATAGTTGACTTGCACGAAGTCCGAACGCAACGGCGCCAACTCCTCGATCTTCTGCTGGGATTCGAGTTCGAGCTGCTCCCGGGCAGCCACCTCTTCCGTGGGCGCCACCATAATGACATTGTCGATCTGGCGCTTGGTCAGCCCCTTGGACTTGAGGATGATATCCAGGGCCTGGTCCCAGGGGACGTTTTTCAGCCGCAAGGTGATCCGCCCATCGACGGTATCGCTGGTCACCAGGTTCAGGCCGGTAAAGTCCGCCAGCAACTGCAATACCGCCCGCACTTCAATATCTTGAAAGTTGAGCGAGAGCCTCTCTCCAGTAAAGACAAGACGCTCCTTGAGCAACTCCTCTTTCTCCTGCTTGGTCAGAGAGCGCACCTCGACCGCGAAGACTTCGTTGGCCTGATAGGCCAGGTAGTCGTACTCCCCGGTGGGTGAGATCTCGATCACCACGTTCTCCCCGACCGGCTTGGTCTCAATCCTGGTCACCGGTGTCGCAAAGTCCATGACATCCAGGGATTGCACCAGTGATGCGTCGATCGTCGCCTTGAACACCTCCATGACGATTTTCCCGCCCTGCTCGCGCACATCAATGGGGGTGGAGCGATTACTCAAGGTGACCAGCACTCGCCCTTCGCCCGCCTCGCCGCGACGAAAATCCACATTGGAGATGCCGTACCCCGCTGCTGCAATTTCCGTAGCGGTGCTTTGGGTCGCTGTCGAGGGAACCGTAACCGCGGACATGCCGGCGCTCGAACCCGCACCCTGGTTACTCACGTCAAGGGTAACGAGGACATCGCTTCCGCTGACTTCCGTCTTATATCCCACGATCGAAGTGAGATTGATCACGACCCGGGTCCTGTTGCCCGCCTGCAAGGCCGTGACGCTATGCGCCGGCCCCACGCCGATCAGCTTGGTCTTAAAGCTGAGGTCGCTTGCCACACCGGCAAAATCAAGGGATATCCTGGCTGGATTTTCGGTGACGAAACTCGCCGGTTCATCCACCTCCCCGGTCATACCCAGGGTTATCTGCACCCTGTCGCCAGGCAGGGCGGAAAAATCGATTGATTTGAGGGCGGTCTCCGCCATTGCCGTCAGCGGCAGACTCCAAACCAGCAATAGCAGTATCCCTGCCATGTACTTGAAGCTCCTGGCTCTACCCATTTCAGATTGCCCCATCCAACAGTGTTTGAGTGCCATTGGCAAACCTCTCATCTCGAATTCCCCTTGACTATTCCGCCAACGCTAGCGAAGCCTGACGCTCAATGTAACCACCTGAACCATCCTGTACGATTTCAGTCAACTCGATTCTGTCTTCGGAAATCAGCATGATACGGCCATGGTTTTGGCCCATATAGTTGCCGCTCTTCACCTTATGCACCGTACCTTCCTTGGTCTTTACCAGACCCCAGGCATCACCGGTCTGCTCCAGGGTCCCCACCATGCGGATGGAGTCAAGCGGGAAGCCTTCGAGCTCCTCCTTGCGGCGATTGAAGTCAGGCGTGAGGCCGTTCCCGACCACGCCCGCAGCCTCTGCCCGCTCGCCGGACATGTCCACGAACGGATTCCGGCGGCCGGCTTCCGCATAGAGATAAGTCTCTATCTGCTTGATTTCAGGCAACGGCTCGATGCGCCCCGGCGGCGCCGCCTTCTTCTCTGCGACGTAGTTGCGCAACTCCTCCAAATTCGGGTTTGCGCAGCCCGAGACAAAAACGATGGCTAGACAAGAGAGGAGGAACCGGTATCTTGCAAAGACAATACACATGCTCATTCCCCTTCCCCTTCATCAAGATAGCGATAGGTTTTGGCCGTTGCCTCCAACAACAGCTTGGAACTCTCCTCCTTCGCACTATTCCGGTTGATCTTGATGTCATGGATGGTCACGATACGCGGCAGCGCGGCCAGCCCGCTGATAAAGCTCCCGAACTCATGATATTCGCCAGTCACGATAATCTGTATCGGCAGTTCGGCATAGAACTCTCTGGGAACCTCTCCCTGCGGTTTGAACAGTTCGAACTCCAAGCCCGACGCCAAGCCGGTCTGCGAGACATCCACCAGCAACTCGGCCACCTCTGTCTTGTCCGGCAACTGTCTGAGCATGGCGCCGAAAGATTGCTTCATCTCTTCGAGCTGCTTGCGGTAGGCCTCAAGATTGGAGGCCTTGGCCTGTTTGGTCTCGAAAATCGAGCGCAGCTCCAACTCTTTCTTCTGTACGGTTTCGAGACTGGCGAGCTGATCTTCGATAGTGAGATAGTAACCGGCGGCAATGACGATCACCGCTACCAGCACGACCACCACCGCTTTCACCGGCGCAGGCCATATGCCAATGTTGCTCAGGTCAAGTTCATTGAGGTCCTGTAAATTCATTACTTGACCTCCGTAGACTGGGAGGACTGTTTGACCGTAAGTTTGAAGTGGCTGTAACCGGTACCGGTCTTCTCTTTGCTCTCGATGAAATCCAGTGTCGGATTCTCGAGCCATTCCGAGTCATCGACATTGCGCATCATTGACGAGACCCTTGCATTGGATTGCGCCTGCCCCTCGAAGGCCACGAGATTGCCTGATTGAACCACTTCGTTGAGATAGACACCATCGGGCAGCGTGGTGACGATTTCATCGAACAGGTGGACAATCTGGGGCCTGCTACTCTGCAGCTCCTGGATGATATTCATTCTGGCCAGCAGGTTCTGCTTGGTTTTATCCAGATCGCGGATCTCGCGGATCTTCTTTTCCACCGCATCGATCTCTTGCTGCAAAAAGGCGTTGCGCTGGTTTTGCGCTGTAATCCAACTCTCTATGAACATATGGATAGCGAAAACGATAAATACCGAAAACAGTCCGCCAGCCAATACCATCAAGCCAAACTCTTTCTGGCGCTGTTTGCGTTCCGCTTCACGCCACGGGAGTAGGTTAATACGCGCCATCAGTCGAAACTCCTCAACGCCAGACCGCAAGCTATCATCAATGCCGGGGCATCGGCACTCAATGCCTGGGGTTTCACCCTGGATGAAACCGACATATTGGCAAACGGGTTCGCCACCGATGCCGGAGTGCCCAGTTTCTCCTCAATCAGGTCGTCAATGCCCGGTATGGATGAACTGCCGCCGGCCAGAATAATGTGGTCGACACTGTTATAGGCACTGGAGGAAAAAAAGAACTGCAGCGATCGGCTGACCTGTTGCGCCATCGCCTCCTTGAAGGGCTCCAACACCTCCGGCACATAGTTGTCTGGCAGTCCGCCCTGGCGCTTGGCCATGCCGGCCTCTTCGATCGAGAGCCCGTATCGGCGCTGTATCTCTTCCGTCAGCTGGCGTCCGCCGAAATTCTGTTCCCGGGTGTAGATGATCTTGTTGCTATGCAGCACATTCAATGTGGTGGTGGTGGCGCCGATATCCGCGATGGCGATGGTTTGATCCTCGCCATGTTCCGGCAATTGGTCCATCAGTTGAGAGCAGGCGTTCTCCATCGCGTACGCCTCGACATCCACGATGCTGCCCGTGAGCCCGGCCAACTCCAGCGCCGCCACACGGTCGTCCACGTTCTCACTGCGCGAGGCGGCCAACAGCACATCCACCAATTCAGGATTTTTCTCGGACGGGCCTATCACCTCGAAGTCGAGATTGACCTCCTCCAGCGGGTAGGGGATATATTGATCGGCCTCCAACTGAATCTGGCTTTCCAGCTCCTGGTCCGACAGCGATGCCGGCATTGAGATGACCTTGGTGATGACAGCCGAACCGGATACCGCCACGGCAGCGTGCTTGGCCCGAGAGCCCGAGCGCCTGACCGCAGCGTGTATCGCCTCGCCGACAGCATCGACTTCAGCGATATTCTTCTCGACAACGGCGTTACCCGGCAGGGGTTCGACCCCATAGGCCTCCACCCGGTAGATCGCGCCATTGCGACCGGCTGCTCTGGACAACTCTAACAACTTGACTGCTGTGGAGCTTATGTCGATGCCTATCAAAGGCGGCTTTTTTCTTCCGAATAGTGACATGCGGGTTACCCAAGCGATCCTTATGCCGCAGAATTCAACGAGGATTCTCTTTAAATAGAGTAAGTAACTATATAGCAGCAAATGATTTTTTTGTGAAGCAATTTTTTCACAAAAGAGCTAATAATGCTCATATTTTATTTGCTAGACTATCGATCTTTCATACGGACCATTCTGGTCTGCCCGGATCAACCAATTCTGTGAACCAGCGCATGAAGTCGTTCTACAGACGCTTAAGATACCTCGTTTACTTCTTGTTCGGCCTGTTATTGATAGGGGCCTGCGGCCTGTATGGCGCCTATCTCTATCTCGAACCCAAGCTGCCATCCATCGAAACACTCAAGGATGTACGGCTACAGGTCCCCCTGCGAATCTTTAGCAACGACCACCTGTTGATCGCTGAATTCGGCGAAAAACGTCGTGAACCTCTCGATTACGACGAAATCCCGCCGGTCATGATTCAGGCCATCCTGGCCGCTGAAGATGACCGGTTCTTCCAGCACCCCGGCGTAGACTACCAAGGCATCATACGCGCTGCTCTACAGCTTCTGCTCACCGGAGAGCGACGGCAGGGCGGTAGCACCATCACCATGCAGGTGGCGAGAAACTTCTTTCTCAGCCGAAAAAAGACCTATACCCGAAAACTCAACGAGATCTTACTCGCGTTAAAGATCGAGAGAATGCTCTCCAAAGAGGAGATTCTCGAACTCTATCTCAACAAGATCTATCTCGGCCACCGCGCCTATGGTGTTGGCGCCGCTGCCCTAGTCTATTACGGCAGGCCAGTGGAAAAACTTGAGCTTGCCGAAATAGCCATGATCGCGGGACTGCCGAAAGCCCCGTCACGCCACAATCCCATCTCAGATCCCGCTCGCGCACTGATTCGCCGCAACTATGTCCTGGGTCGGATGCACGACCTCAACTATATCAGCCAGCTTGAATACGACACCGCCAAGGCTGCGCGGATCACCGCCAGGCTGCATACCACACCCAGCGAGGTCGAGGCCCCTTATGTCGCTGAAATGGCCAGAGCCGAAGCCGTGGCGCGTTTTGGCCAGGACGCCTACACCGGCGGGTATGCCATCACGACCTCTGTCGAAAGCCACCTCCAGACTGAAGCCAACCGCGCCCTGCGCCGGGCCATACAGGCCTACGACAAGCGGCATGGCTACCGTGGAACCGCCGGTCACCATGATATCGGGGAGATCACAGATCAAAGCACGCTGATTGCCCTACTGGCAGAGCAGCCCGATGTTGCGGCGATGAAAAAGGCGATTGTCACCGCCATCGGCGAACAGGATGCTGAAGTCCTTACCGCCCAGGGCGAAAGCATGACCCTCGACTGGCCAGCCCTCTCCTGGGCCAGCGCCTACATCAATCACGATCTCAAGCAGGCAGAGCCCAAACAGACCAGCGAGATACTCGCTGTCGGGGATCTGATCTACCTCTACCAGGAGACGCCAGAGGAGGGCGAACCCTTGTGGCGTTTGGCTCAAGCCCCAGAGGTCAGCGGCGCCTTGCTATCACTATCGCCTTGGAATGGAGCAATCAAGGCGCTGGTCGGGGGGTACGACTTCTATCTGAGCAAATTCAACCGGGTCACCCAGGCGAAACGGCAGCCGGGTTCCGGATTCAAGGCCTTCATCTACTCCGCCGCCCTGGAGGCGGGCTTTACCCCGGCCAGCCTCATCAACGATGCCCCCGTGGTTTTCGATGACGATGCCCTGGAGGCGGTCTGGCGTCCCGAGAACTACAGCGGCAGATTCTTCGGGCCCACGCGCCTTCGCTATGCCTTGACCCACTCACGCAACCTGGTCTCGATACGCCTGCTGCGCAAAATGGGCATCAACCATGCCGTCAACTATGCCAGCCGTTTCGGTTTCGACAAACATGAGCTGCCCCGCGACCTCTCCCTGGCGCTCGGTAGCGGCGCCGTCACTCCCTTGGCCATGGGTGGCGGGTATAGCGTCTTGGCAAACGGCGGCTACTATGTGTCACCCCATATCATCACTGCCATTCGAGATGGCCAGGGGAAGGTGCTCTATGAGGCAAATCCCATCCAGGTTTGTGACGACAGCATGGAGCTGCAGGCCAAACAGGCCATTGACCAGGCCGACAACGACTCAAGCGCACAGCGAGAAAACGCCGGAGAAGGGGATGCCCCACCGCCGCCGCGCTGCGCCAAGCGGGCCATTACCGAACAAAACCACTATCTGATGCACTCCATGCTGCGCGATGTCATCCAACATGGCACCGCCCGCAAGGCTCGATCCCTGGGCAGGCTGGATATCGCTGGAAAGACCGGCACCACCAATGACCAGCGTGACGCCTGGTTCAACGGCTTCAACCACCATCTGGTCACCACCACCTGGATCGGATTCGATGACTTCAAACCATTGGGACGGGGCGAGGTCGGGGGACGGGCCGCCCTGCCTGCATGGATAGACTATATGCGCGTGGCGCTCAACGGTATCGAGGAGGTGCTGCCTGAAATGCCGCCGGGGATGGTGACCATGCGTATCGACGTGGATAGCGGGGAGCCGGTCGGCGTAGGCAGCCCGAATGCGATATTTGAGATATTTGAAGTCATCAACGCACCGAAGCTGTCGAATGACCGGGATTCAGACGACGCGCAGGAAAATGCTGCTACCACCAATACAAACCCCATAGAAGATCCGTTTTAACGATGTCGACCAATAAACGTGAACTGCAACGGCGCATTGCCTACGAAGCCGCCCGCATTCTGACAGAACTCCGCTCCGACAACATCGGTCACGCCCGCCAAAAGGCGGCCGCCAAGTACGGCGTCAGCAAACGCCGGCTGATGCCCAGCAGGGAGGAGATCGAACTGGCGCTGAGGGAACAACAGCGCCTGGTCAGGGGCGAACAACAATCTGACGCCCTGCAGCAGTTGCGACGCAGCGCCCTGAACGCCATGCAGGCCCTGCGTCAATTCCACCCGTTGCTCGTCGGCTCGGTATTTCATGGCACGGCCGACGCTAACAGCCAAGTGCAGTTGCACTTGTATGCCGAGACCCCGGAAGAGGTGCTGTTCGCCCTGAGCGATCTACAAATTCCCTGGCAGGAAAAACAGCATGCCATGGTGTTTAGCGACGGCAGCCGGCAACAAGCGCCGGGGTTTCACTTCAATGCCGACGGCGTGGGCTTCGAATTGACGGTCCTGCCGGCCGGAAACCACCACCGGCGCCCCCTTGATCCGCTGGACAATCAGCCTATCCGGGGCGCAAACCTGAAGCAACTGAAAGGGCTGGCGCTAATCGATACTTGAATAGCCACACGCCGGATGGGTTGCCCGTTAGCGCTATCGCTCACTCATGGGCACATAATCCCGCCGGGCGTACCCTTTGTAGATCTGGCGGGGACGCCCGATCTTCTGTCTCGGGTCATCCATCATCTCCAGCCAGTGGGCCACCCAACCGACCGTACGGGCAATGGCGAACATCACGGTAAACATATTGTTGGGAATACCCAGTGCGCGATAGATGATGCCTGAGTAGAAGTCGACATTGGGGTAGAGCTTGCGCTCGATGAAATACTCGTCGTTCAGGGCGATCTCCTCAAGCCGCTGGGCCAGCTCAAACATTGGATTGTCATCATCGGCGAGACGCGCCAACACCTGATGGCACACCTCGCGGATCATACCTGCGCGCGGGTCATACTTCTTATAGACGCGATGACCGAATCCCATCAACCGAAAGCTATCCTCCTTGTCCTTTGCCTTGGCGATATACTTGTCGATTTGCGAGACATCGCCTATCTCCGTCAGCATATCCAGCACCGCCTCGTTGGCGCCGCCGTGGGCGGGGCCCCAGAGCGAGGCGATACCCGCCGCTATGCAGGCAAAGGGATTCGCCAGAGAACTGCCCGCCAGCCTTACCGTGGAGGTACTGGCATTCTGCTCATGATCCGCATGCAGAATAAACAGCAGATTAAGCGCCTTTTCCGCAACCGGATCGAGCTCATACGCCTCGCATGGCGTTGCATACATCATGTGCAGCAGGTTCGCGCAGTATGAAAGGTCGTTGCGCGGATACATGATCGGCTCACCGATATTGTGCTTGTAACTGGCTGCCGCGATGGAGGGCATCTTTGCGATCAGCCGGTGTGCCGCGACCTGCCGCAGCTCCTGGTGGTTGATATCCAGCGAGTCGTGATAGAAAGCAGAGAGCGATCCTACTACGCCAACCATGATGGCCATCGGATGGGCATCATAGTGAAAACCGCCGAAAAAGTGCTTCAGGGTTTCATTCAGCATGGTATGACGGCTGATCAGGCCATTGAAATCCTGCAACTGCGGCTCATTCGGCAACTCGCCGTTCAGCAGCAGATAGGCCGTCTCTATGAAGTCACCGCTCTTCGCCAGCTGCTCGATGGGATAGCCCCGATACTCAAGGATCCCCACCTCGCCCTGGATGAAGGTGATCTTACTCTGGCAGCTAGCGGTAGACATAAAACCGGGATCGTAAGTGAACACGCCGGCCTCTTTGTAGAGCGAAGAGACGTCGATCGCGGGCGGGCCCTGGGTCGATTCGCGAACAGGCAGCTTGATCGATACGCCAGTCTCGTCATTCGTCAAGGTATAGGTCTTTCGATTTTCCGCCATGATGAGCTCCCCGTGAGTTACTTCAGACCTGTGCATGATGGGCACACGATGCTGTGGATCAACATCCTTGCAAGTGCGCTATACATTCTCAAAACATCAATCATATATATTTTTTATAAGCGGCCAAATTATAGCCTGAAGCAGGCATGACACATCAACCTGATTATGTAAATGATAACTATTTATTTTATGAGCGGGCCAGCCGCGCACGTGGCATTGAACCACCTTGCGCTGAGCGATGAAGCCAAGCCACCTTGCCGCCCCCATCAAGATCCGCCGCTGAAACCGACTGCTTCAGCCGGGGAACTCCCGGGTGGCGTCAAAAAAGGAACTGCTCAGACCCGCCACAGGTTTCAGCTGATCAAACCAGGTGGCCCTTTCATCGTAACGGGCAAAGAAGGGCTGCTGCACCCAATCATGATTTCGCGCCTGAATGAAACGCAACACGAACACCTTTTCGCCGTTGATCTCCGTGACCCCCTGGATCTCAACCTTTCCCGGACCCGCGCTCATACTCGGCCCACGGGCCGTGCGCCCTAACCCGGACACCTGTTTCATGGCGTCACGGTAGATTTGCCAAGCCTTGTGCAGCGGCACCTCGAAATATTGACGGGCGCCGGTATCCCGCTCCACAAACATATAGTACGGCACGATGCCAAGCTTGACCTGTTCATTCCACAACCTCGCCCAATCGTCCGGGTTGTCATTGATATGCGCCAGCAGAGGACCCTGACTGCGGATCTCAACACCCGCGGCACGCAACCGCCGAATCGCGGCTCGAGCGATATCAGTACTCAACTCACGCCAATGGTTGTAGTGGGCCATAATAGCGACGTGCTTGCCCGCCAATGCCAGATGGTGAAGCAATTCGATCAATTCATCCGCGTCCCCATCGGTAATGAAACGTTGAGGCCAGAAAGTCAGCGCCTTGGTACCGATACGGATGGTCTGGATATGGCTGAATTCCGGATGTAACAGGGGTTCAAGGTAGGCCTTGAGCTGTTTACTCTTCATCACCATCGGATCGCCGCCGGTGACCAGGAGGTCTGTCACTTCAGGATGAGTGCGCAGATATCCGTACAACCTTTCCGACTCGGTGGTGGCCATCCGCAGCTCCTTGTCGCCGACGAATTGAGCCCAACGAAAACAGAATGTGCAGTAACTGTGGCAGGTCTGGCCCTGACTGGGAAAAAAGAGCACCGTCTCCCGATATTTGTGTTGCAGCCCACGTAGCGGCTCGCCGCGTTCATCAAAGGGCAGATTCTGTTGCATCTGTCCGGCTGGATGGGGATTGAGATCGGCACGAATCTCCTTCGCCACGGCCTGCAGCCCCTGTTTGTCCATCCCCGAGCGTATCGCCATGGCCATGCGATTGAAATGGACTTCAGAGAGCATGCCCCGTTGCGGAAAGATGAGTTGAAAAATTGGATCATCGGGTACCCGCTCCCAATCGATGAGTTCTTGCAATACATACTCATTGACACGAAAGGGCAGTACGGATGAAACCACTTTCATCTCGAAACGCAACGACTCGGGCAGTAGCCCTATCTGACTTATTCGATCCAGGTCACGGGAGGTATAGACAGTGAATCGCTGTGGCGCGTATTCAAAGTCTACCGCGTGAAGCAATGACCTGGTCGATTGGGAATTATGCGGCATAGTCGGCTCCTAAAGATATCCAGGATAGCGGCTCAAGAACATCTCTCAATGGTTGGAAAATGCAGCCCATCGCCCCGGTGGTCGACAGCGACATGGTCGCGTACCTCGGCTCGCGAAACATCCAGAGTATCGGGCAGAAGGAGACGTACCCTAACAAACAATTGCCGAGGCATCAAAAAAACCGCAAATCAATACCAAACCAATTTCAGGCAAACTACCAACATTTATCGTATAAAGACAACATTACGACACATTTAGAGTGTTTTCGCGTTATATTTAAAAAACCAATGCTTAGCAGTGAAAATATTAGTCTAGACTTCATCCTGTAACTCAAGAAGGCCATGGCCCGAATTCCATGTCACAAGGACGACTGACAGGCATAGCGTGCGCAGCGAGACGCAAATGCCTGTCCGTCCTCATAATTCGGCTTAAGGGCCTCGGAAAAAAAGATTTAACCCAAAATGCGCCGGATTGTTGCCTGCCTTCGAGGCGTAGCGAAGGGCGCGTAGCCGGGCCTACGTAACCGAAGCTACAACAAAGAAGGCGGGCAAGAAGACAAGTAGTTTGGGTTAAATCTTTTTTTCCGAGGCCCTAAAGGCCCAGATAATCGATTTCCACTATCGTGGAGCTGATCCATACCAGCAAAGGCTGCATCATGAATCTACATGAATACCAAGCAAAATCACTGTTTGCCGACTACGGCATAGCGGTTCCCCAGGGGCAGGCGGTATCGAGCCCCAAAGAGGCCAGGGCGGCGGCTCAAGGGCTCGGCGGCGACACCTGGGTGGTCAAGGCCCAGGCGCATACCGGCGGCCGGGGTAAAGCAGGTGGCGTGAGGTTGGCGCACAGTCTCGATGAGGTGGAAGCGGCAGCGGGCGAAATTCTCGGCATGACCTTGATCACCAACCAGACCGGTCCCCAAGGACTGCCGGTCAACAGTGTCCTGGTAGAGCAGGGGAGCAAGATCGCCCAAGAGCTCTATCTCGGCGCCTTGCTGGACCGGGCTCGCTCACGCATCGCTTTCATGGCCTCAGCGGCCGGCGGCATGAACATCGAGGAGGTGGCCGCTGAAACGCCCGAAAAAATTCTCACCACGGTAGTCAATCCAGCCACGGGCATGCTGCCCTTTCAATGCCGCAAATTGGCCTACGGATTAGGATTGTCAGGGGATCAAATCAAACAATTCTCGAAGATCATGATGGCCCTCTACCGACTCTATAGGGAAAAGGACGTCAGCCTCATTGAGATCAATCCGTTGATTATTACCGACGCCAAGGCGTTGATGGCCCTCGACGCAAAAATCAACCTGGACGGCAACGCCCTCTATCGACATCAGCCTCTTCTGGCCCTTCGCGACATTACTCAGGAGGACAAAAAAGAGGCCGCCGCGGCTCAACATGACCTCAACTACATCACCCTGGACGGCAATATCGGCTGCATGGTAAACGGCGCCGGCCTGGCCATGGCCACCATGGATATGGTCAAGCTGCACGGCGGCGAGCCGGCCAACTTCCTCGATGTCGGCGGCACCACCACCGCCGAGCGGGTCACCGAGGCCTTCAAGCTGATCCTCTCCGACAACAAGGTGAAGAGCGTACTGGTCAATATCTTCGGTGGCATTGTACGCTGCGACCTGATCGCGGAAGGCATCATCACCGCCGCCCGTAGCATCGGCGTAACCCTGCCAGTGGTAGTCAGACTGGAGGGCACGAATGCGGAGCAAGGGCTACAAATGCTAGCGAGCAGCGGGGTCGATTTCATCACTGCCCATGACTTTACCGAGGCCGCCAAGAAAGCAGTGGCCGCGGCAGCCTGAGGCGGACACAGAGGATTCAGACAACCATGAGTATTCTCGTCGACAAAAACACTCGCGTCATCTGCCAAGGCTTCACCGGCAAACAAGGCAGCTTCCATTCCCAGCAGGCCATCGTCTACGGCACCGACCTGGTGGGTGGCGTCACCCCCGGCAAGGGCGGGCAGTCACATCTCGACCGGCCGGTATTCGATACCGTTCACGATGCGGTGGCGGCAACCGGCGCGGACGCCAGCATGATCTACGTGCCGCCCCCATTCGCCGCCGACGCCATCATCGAGGCGGCCGATGCGGGCATCAAGGTCATCGCCTGCATCACCGAAGGTATCCCGATACTCGATATGCTGAAGGTCAAGGAGGCGTTGAAATCCTACCCCGCCCGGCTTATCGGCCCGAATTGCCCCGGCATCATTACCCCCGGCGAGTGCAAGATCGGCATTATGCCCGGCCCTATCCATCAACCTGGCCGGGTCGGCGTAATGTCCCGGTCCGGCACCCTGACGTACGAGGCAGTCCATCAGACCTCCCTGGCCGGGCTCGGTCAAAGCACCTGTGTCGGTCTCGGCGGCGATCCCATCAACGGCACCAGTTTTATCGACTGCCTGAGGCTGTTCGAGGATGATGAGCAGACCGAGGGGATTATCATGGTAGGGGAGATCGGCGGCTCCGCCGAGGAGGAGGCCGCCGATTACATCAAGGCTCAGGTGAAAAAACCCGTGGTGGCCTACATTGCCGGCGTCACCGCTCCGCCAGGCAAGCGCATGGGCCATGCAGGCGCCATTATCAGCGGCGGCAAGGGCACGGCTGAGGCCAAATTCGAGGCCCTGGAAGCCGCCGGCGCCCAGGTGGTGAGATCCCCCGCCGAGATGGGCCGCCGGATGGCTGAGTTGCTTGATTAATGTCCGCCCACAATCGTTTCCGGACGGATAGTCGCTCGTATAGCCTGCAATAATTCCGCCGCTTCAGGCCTCCTTTTAGGAAAAGACCATGATTACTACGGTGACAAGCCCTTACCTGATCCCCTGCGATGGTGAATCGGCAAGCGATCGACTCACCACCCAGCCGCCTAAGGAGGCCCCTGGTAAAAAAGGGTGCAAGCGAGCGCTGGCGCAAGAGATCGATCGGCTCGATGAGCTGCAGCGCAGACTCTATGCTGAGGACAGCCGCTCACTGCTGATCATTTTCCAGGCCATGGACGCCGCCGGGAAGGACAGCACCATCCGTGCCGTGATGACAGGCGTCGACCCAAGCGGCTGTCAGGTGTTTTCATTCAAACAGCCATCCAAGGAAGAGTTGGATCACGACTTTTTATGGCGCACCACGCGCTGCCTGCCGGAACGGGGGCGCATCGGCATCTTCAACCGCAGCTACTACGAAGAGACATTGGTGGTGAGGGTCCATCCAGAATATCTCTCTACACAACGGATCGCCATCCCCTCCGATCTCGATCAACTCTGGCAACAGCGTTTTGACTCCATACGACAATACGAGAGACACCTTGCGAACAATGGCACCGTGATCCTGAAGTTCTGGCTGAATGTGAGCAAGCAGGAGCAACGCCAACGCTTTCTTTCCCGTCTCGATGAAGCCAGAAAACACTGGAAATTCTCCATCAAGGACGTGGAGGAGCGCCAATACTGGGATAGCTACATGCACGCCTACCGGGAAACGCTGGCCGCCAGCTCCCGACCCTGGGCGCCCTGGTACGCCATCCCCGCCGACAACAAGCCTTATATGCGCTGGCAGGTAGCGAGATTGATCCGCAAGACACTGGAACGCATGGATCCTCAATACCCAAAGGTCATTGAGGATGAGGCCAAGCACTTTGCCGAGATGCGCAAACGCCTGAACAAAGAAACATCGTGACGGTCTTTCTTGGCTCTTCAGCAAAATTTGTGGGTATTTCAAGACGATAATTGACTCTCGCAAAGACGCCAAGCACGCAAAGGATCATGGCATTCATTCAACAAGGCGATTGACGCTACGATGAATAGCTTTCTTCATTTTCTACCATTCGCCGCCTTCCCCTTTGCGTGCTTGGCGTCTTTGCGAGAGTTTCAACCCTACAAATTCAGATAGCTCTTTGTGTCAGGCTATGCCCAAGCAAAACAGACACCCAGAAATTCAGGGGCGCTTTGTTACCTTGCTGACCGCAAATGAACACCAAAAAACCTCGCGGAATGCAAAAAAAAACGGGAAGGTCTATGCTGTGTAGTGACGCCATCCCGCACCTGTAAGGCCGGATGGGTATAACAAAATATCTCGGCTACTTAATAACTCCAGGATTCCGACCATGCAGTGCCGGCAAATAGCTCTTTTCTGCCTAGGTCTGTATGTGTTGTCTTACAGCCATGCGGATACCTATTCAGAGCGGCGCAGCAATCGTCAGATGGCCGTCACCGTCTGTAACGACTATCGCGAAACCAACCGCCTGCCCTGCTTTGTTTCACGCGGTGACTGCCCAAGGGGGTTTGAGGTCCTGCAACGCTTTACCGGCAGCCCCGGCACCGCCTTTTCTGCCTGCCGCGATCTACGCCATGAACGCCCCGCGGTCCTGAACAGGTCGTCGGCCAACCTGGCTTCAGCCAAGAGACAGCAGTTGCTGGAACACTTCAACAAGCTCATCGCGGCGATCGAAAAGCAGCGAATCGGCGAAACGCATCGCCTGCCGAAGGCCTCCCTCGAAAAACTCTCGATCTTTTTTTCAGGTTTCGATCTAGACAGCATCGAATTGGGACAAAGCAAGGCCCTCTCAAAGGGCTGTTTTACCGATTGTCAGCGCATCTTTTGCGCCAGTGGAAGCCAGATCAATGCCTGGACCGACCCTCAAACGCCAACCCTGTCCATGAAGCTGCTCCATCAACTGGCGCATGCAGAGCGCTGTGAAATCCAGGGCGGGCGGGAACGTTTTGTCTTATCCTGGATACGCCACCTGCCGGATGAGGTTCTCACCTCCCTCGAGCGCGGCGATCCTATCGATACCGATCAGATACACTTTGCCATGTACATGGAGAATCATGCCAAAAACCGGGCCGAAAGCGTCTGCCGACGCTTAAGGTGCCTTAGAGACTGATCCCGACCCGTAGATGGCCTTCAGCGCCTTCGACAACGCATCCCAGGATTGCTCATCGGCCTCCCGGTTGTATTGCAGAGGCAGATCAAAGGCCTTGCCGAACTTATCCGCTTGCGGATTGGTGAAAGAGTGTTTGGCGCCCTTGTAGTTGGTAAAGCTGTAGTTCACGCCGGCCTGTTCCATTTCCGACACAAAGGCCTCGACATGCTCTGACTTGACGAAGGGATCATCGGCCCCGTTGAATACCAATACCTCTGCTTTCACTACGCCTTTCACTGCCGGGTTCGAGGTCGGCAGACTACCGTGGAAACTGCCGACCAGATCGAGATTGACGCCTCGCCTGGCCATTTCCAATACGATACCTCCGCCGAAACAGTAACCGATCGCAGAGATCTCATCCGCTGCAACGGTTTCGTGTGACTGCAACAGATCCATCGCTGCCTCGAAACGCGCGGCAGCGTTGTCCATGTTTTTCTTCACCTCACCGGCGAATCGTCCCGCATCCTTGGGGTGACTGGCCTGTTTGCCATCGCCGTACATGTCGACCGCCAGGGCGGTATAACCCATGCCGGCCAGCTGTTCGGCGCGACGCCGGGCATAGTCATTGTGCCCCCACCACTCATGCACCACCAGAATGCCTGGCCGCTTGCCCTGGATTGCGCCATCGTAGGCCAGATAGCCCTTCATCAGGGTATCGCCTTCCCGGTACTCCACCGGTTCGCCTATCACCGCGCCATATAGGCCAAGGGGTAGACAGCCCAGAAAAAATGCCATCAAAAGCCTGTTCATCACATCTAATCCTCCGGTTCGAGTCATTATTCAAGCTGAATCCGTGGGTCTGGTTCTAGCATAGCGCCATCAACGGGAATTTATAAAAACGTGATAGGTATCCAATAATAAATTAGTGGTTTATAATAAACTAATTTAGCTCCATTCATAGCACTGTGGAATCCCATGGCCAACACTACCAGCAAGAAAAAGGCGGCGCCAGCGAAGGCCAAACGCGCTGCCCCCGCCGCAACATCCAGTAAAAAGAGCGCCCCAAACAACCGCAACGGCCAGACGGCTGCGCGGAAGCCGGCAACGAAGGCTGAAAAGCCATCCAATGACAATCGCGTCATACCGGGGCTGCTGCAAAGCCTGCAATCGGTCTTCGACAAGATCCACAAGGACAACCGGGTCCGGGAAGATCACCAGGAAAAGATCATCGAGGAGTTCAGCGACCGCCTGACCCAGGCCTTCAAACAGACACATGCCGAGGCGGAGGAGCGGGAAAAGCTGTTACAGGAGAAACTGGATGCGATCGAAAAGGAGCAGACCTACAGAATTCAACGCATCAAACTCTTTTCCCTGCCCGGCACCCTGATAGCGATCGCCGCCCTGATCTATCTGTTCTACGTCGTCCATATCATGGAGCGCTCCATGACCAGCATGTCCGCCGATATACACCAGATTCAGGGCCATATCGCCTTCATAGGCACGGATACCCACAGCATGTCCAAAGGTGTTAGCGAAATGAACCGGCAGATGTCTCAGATGAACGGCAATATGCAGGCCATCACCACCCAGGTTAAAGGGATGAACGGCAACATGAATCACCTCAACAGCAACGTGGGCGCAATGACCCGGGATGTGGGCGCCATGTCGCATACGGTCAGTCCGGTGATGAACGGAATGCGCAATTTTTTCCCGTTTTAGCTCCGCGCCATATCAGACATCATGCATCGCCAAAGCTGGTGCCGACCCGCTTAGCGCTGACCACCCAAGGGTGGTCAGCCGGCACCAGCTTTTTAAATCCCGCCACATCGACAAGGGGTACAGGCACTGCCAATTCACCTCGTGCAGCCACCATCACGCCAAACACCCCGTCTGCGATCAGGTCTGCACAGGCAGTGCCCAAACGGGTGGCCAGTAGCCTATCCGCCGCCGACGGCGTCCCTCCTCGCTGAAGATAACCGAGAATGGTCACCCGCGATTCGAGACCGGTCAGCGCCTCGAGCTGGCGGGAGAGGGCAACGGTATGGTTCGCATGGTCAGCCTCCAATGCTGCCAGTTCGGCCTTTACCTGCTTACGGACCCTCTTGTCGCTCGCCTTGAGCTTTTCCTCCCGCAAGGCATGAACCCGTTCCGCCTCACCCTTGGGCAAGGCCCCTTCAGCCACCGCCACGATACTGAAAGGCATGCCGCCGACGGCACGTCTGCGAATCGCTTCCGCCACATTTTCGATATCGTAGGGTATCTCCGGCAGCAGGATAACATCGGCCCCCCCGGCTACACCCGATCCCAGGGCAAGCCAGCCGGCGCGGTGCCCCATGATCTCCACAACGATGATGCGATGGTGGCTATGGGCGGTACTGTGCAAACGATCGATGGCATCGGTGGCTATCCCCAGTGCGGTATCGAAGCCGAAGGTGGTGTCGGTGTGGGCCACATCGTTGTCGATGGTTTTCGGCAGGGTGATGACATTCAATCCCTTCTCCATCAACTGCAGGGCATTCTTCTGCGTACCCCCTCCACCTATGCAGACCAGGGCATCGAGGTGGTGGGCTTGGTAGTTCTCCATGATGACATCGGTCATATCCTGGCGCTTGCCGTTGAAATGCATCCGATGGGGTTTCTCCCGGCTGGTTCCGAGGATGGTGCCCCCTCGGGTGAGTATTCCCGAGAGCACGGCGCCGTCCAACTGCATGGTGCGGTTCTCGACCAGCCCGCGAAAACCGTCGCGAATGCCGATAACCTGCATATCGTAGAACCCTAAAGCCGCTTTACCGACACCGCGAATGGCTGCGTTGAGACCGGGACTGTCGCCGCCCGATGTCAGTATTCCGATATGTTGAATCATGGGGAGTAGGTTAGCCCAAATTATCCGCTGAGATAAGAGTGTTTTGAGAAAACAGCCCTATCGTGTGTCATTTCCGGTCGATGACGGTTACTCCCTGTCCAGCCAGCGGATCGATGCGGGGTGGCGTACCGCCAACCGCTGTTCTCCTTTCCGGCGGTAGATCCATCCACGCACCTCCAGCAGACTGCCGAGGAGCTCGTCAGGCTCTTCAATCGCAAAGGATTTCCAATCGTCCCATCTGATGCGTATCGCCAATCCGCCATCGAGATTCAACCACACCCCGCTACGACTTTGGCCGACCCGGATAATTCGACCTCTGAGCAGATGGAAACCTGCTTCATCCCCCCGTAATCGGCTTGCATCCTGTAGCGGCTGACGCCACACACCCAGTCCCGCCTCGCGGGCCGCGGCCTCAGCAGCCGCATAGCAGGTCAGGTTTTTCAGGTTGGGAGGAATGGCGATCAGGTACCCCACACCAAGGCGCAACAGACGCTGATTGATGCTCTCCCCCTGGCTGTCATAGAGATGGGCCAAGTGGCGCCGGTATCTGTCACGGCCCTGGGCACCAGCGCACACCCTGACGCGTTGACCACTCTGTTTCACCAGCCGCTCCAGCGCAAGCCTTGCCGCTTCAGCGCCAGGCTGCGCATCAGTGACTCCCCGGGGCTCAAGCTCCGGGGTGTTAACGCCAATCAGACGAACGGTTCGGCCATCCCTCAAGCGTAACGTGTCACCGTCATGAACACTGGAGACTTCATGCCATTCTCCACCACAGGGAACACAGGCGTCCGCTGCAGCCGGGGAGGGGGATAGGGTGGAAAAACAGATCCACAACAAAAAGGCCCCGCAACGCGGAGCCCGTTTGAGACCGGACGACATCGCCGGCAGCGTCGAGAACAGACGCAACGGAGGATGATAGCCTAGCGATTGTACTTCTTACGGAACTTGTCCACCCGACCGGCAGTATCCAGGATCTTCTGCTTACCGGTGTAGAAAGGATGGCATGAGGAGCAAACCTCGATATGGACCTCTTCCTGGCCCAAGGTGGAGCGGGTGACGATTTCGTTGCCGCAACTGCAGACGATTTTGATCTCCTCGTATCGAGGATGAATATCCGGTTTCATGACTGACTCACTTGTGAGAAGGATATCATTGACAATCCGCCCTCTCGGGCAGGGAAAGCGCGGAATGATATGCCAAGTCGCCTTTCATGGCAAGTAGGGATCGCCTGAGGGCTCTGCTGGGAATTCAATAACGCACCCCTTGCCGCGCCGGGTGCTGGCCGCGGCCGCCCAATCGCCATGAAGATAGCCAAGCATGCCACGGGGTCCCACTATGTGCTCCCACATCATGCTCGAGATACGCATGCAGGCGCTCATGGGGGAGCGGTTTCTTCGCTCCTGATCGATGCGCCATTGCAATCGGCGCATCCGTACCTGCCTATCAGCGGGCAGGGTGGCGATATAGGCGTCTATCGCTTCCTGTCGCATATCTTCGAACCGGACCGGATCCTTCTCAGCCAGGTGGAGAAGACGGTCGAAATCGAGTTTGTGGTGATCTATCTGGCTCATCGGACAACCCCCGTAAGACCTTAATATTAACCCGGCACCCTAATAGGTTGCGTTCAGCCGCTGGGTGCCGGGTTAATAATAACGCTAACACAGTCGACCACCCCTGTCCCCGATGGAAATTCCTGAAATTCTCTTCATGGGACCGGTCAATACCGCTCTAAATCTCTTAAAAACAAACCGTTAGCAACCCTCCTACTCTACTGACAATATTTTGACCCATACCGTTCAATTTCACCTTCGCGGACAGGTGTGGCCTTCATGAGGAGGTGGCCGATGCAGCATTCGTCCAGGCAGCTCATCTCGGCATGTTGGTACACGGATATTCAATTTCAAAACTTTTTGCGTTTCATAGCGATATTTGCGGGCTATTTATTCAGCGTTTCCGACAACGGCCCGCAAGGCATTTGCTATCGAGCCTTTAATCGTCTTAAAATTCGTGGGTTAAGGCATATATGAAAGGTCTGGGGAGTTATGGCAAACATCAAAAAAGAGATCGACAGCCTAAAGGCTAAGATTGCAAGACTGGAAAAGGAGCAGGAAAAGGCCGAGCAGGAGAAAAAGGCCCTTGATGCCGCAAACAGCCAGATTGATAAGATCCTCAAAGATCATGACATCAGTTTCGAGGCCTTTATCCGTTTTCACCATAAAAGGGCGAGCCGCATCATCCACAAGGTTGATGGAGAGGCGGGCGATGGCGCCACGCAGGCCAAAAGAGCGGGAAAGCAAAGGGTCGCACGCAAGAGCCGCAAGCCTGCCAATACAAAGGCAACCATCAAGATACCAGCCGGCAAATACGCCAATCTGCCGAGCGATCCCAAACAGGTCTTTGCGGTCAAGGAGAAAGGCCCGCGACCCAAGGCATTGAAGGCTTACGCGCAAGAGATAGGCCTGGAGGCCTTCCTCTCCCAGTGCCGGGTTGAAAATTGAATTCGCGAGTCGATCAATTCATCTAGTACTCCGTCAACCTGATAACTTAGGATGCAGTGGGGCGCACCCTTTGGGCCAGCCAGGAAGCGGCCATCTGCATTGTTGTGCTCCCTTGAATTAGCGACGGCTAGTCCTGCGCTCGCACGCCTAGCAGCTAGCCGCTTCCTGACTGGCTGCATCCTAAGTTATCAGGTTGACGGAGTACTATGGTGAGTCATACAGGTTAGGGGCGACGGCCGCACCACCCCGTAACCCTGGGCATAGTCCACCCCGATATCGATCAGTTGCTCCAGGATCTGATCACTCTCCACATACTCCGCAATGGTCTGTAGTCCCATCAGATGGCCAATCCGATTGATCGACTCAACCATCGCCCTATCCACCGGATCGTTCAGCATATTGCGCACAAAACTGCCGTCGATCTTCAGATAATCCACCGGCAGGCGTTTGAGATAGGCAAATGAGGACATCCCCGTACCGAAATCGTCCAGGGCAAAACGGAACCCCCGCCGTTTCAACAAACTGATAAAGCGTGTCGCTTGATCAAGCCGGCTCACCACCGCGGTTTCCGTGATCTCGAAGGAGATCTTTTCCGCCGGCAGGCCGTATTTGCGCAACTGCTCCAATATATACTCATGCAGGGTGCCGTCTCCCAAGGACTGGCCAGATAAATTGATGGCGCAGTGCCCCAGTTCAGCCAGGCGTTGTGGATTTTCCGACAACCACTTAAAGGCGTGGCCGATTACCCACCGGTCCACACTGTCCATGATATTGTAGCGCTCCGCGGCGGGAATGAAGGCGCCAGGCATGATCTGCTTGCCCCGCTCATCCTGCATGCGCAACAACACTTCGATATGCTCATCGCCGATCGCACTGCTGCGCAGCGACATGATCGGTTGCTGCAAGAGTGAAAAGCGTTGTTGCTCAATGGCGCTTTCGATCCTGCTGACCCAGCGCATTTCGCCCTGGTGGCGGTTGATCTCTTCATCATAGGGCTGATAGACATGAACCCGGTTCCTTCCCATGTCTTTGGCCACATAGCAGGCGGCATCGGCCGCGCTTAGGGCGCTGTGGGGGCTCTCCGTATCAGCGCCGATCGCCACGATACCGATACTCACGCCAGTGGAGAAGACCCGGCCCTCCCAGGAGAAGCGATACTCTTTGACTACGCTGCAGATCCGATTCGCCAACTGCAGGGCACGATCCAGTTGGCAATTCTCCCGCAGCAGACCAAACTCGTCCCCGCCAAGCCTCGCCAACACGTCATCGCCGTCGATGGTTCGCTGCAAGCGGTGCGAAAGCTGCCGCAGCATCATGTCACCGGCCACATGGCCACAGGTGTCATTCACCAGTTTGAACTGATCGAGATCCATATACAGCAACACATGCTCCACGCCGTGATCCATGGAATCGGCAAAGGCTTGCCGTAAACGCTGATCAAAGGCGTGGCGGTTGAGTAAATGGGTCAGCGAGTCATGGGTCGCAAGAAAACGCATCTCGCGCATCATCGAACGCGTTGAGGTGACATCGCGGAACACCGTCACTGACCCGGTGAAGCGCTTCTCCTCTCGGATCGGATAGGTTGAGTACTCCACTGGGAACAGGGTCTCGTCCTTGCGCTGGAAGGACTCATCTTTCACCCGTACCGCCTCTCCATGATGCAGCACGGCGCGATTGAACGACTTTCCCTCCTCATCGAACATGCGAACCCGCTTGTGGATGAGCTGATTCAGCAGCTCGTCCCGCGAGTAACCGAGCATCGACGCCGCCGCCTTGTTGATGAAGGTGCAGAGGCCTCGCTCATCCACCCCGAAGATTCCCTCACCGGTCGACTCCAGCAGCAGCGACATCTGCTTGTAGACCTCTTCAAGTTGTTTCGAGGAGGCCTCCAGGGACTCATGGGCGATCTGATGCGCCTGGTTGCGCTCATAGTTTTCTATCGCAAAGGCGAGATCCTTCACCATCTCGTCCAGCAGATCATGTATCGTGACGTTGAAATAGTCACCCGCTGGCGCATACACCGTGAAGGCCGCCACCACCTGCTGACGAACCAGGATCGGAAATACCGCGGCGGATCTGCCGCCACTGAGACGGGCTAAACGATGCCAGGGGCTATTGCCGGGGTCTGCGCCGATCTCATCGATCACCGAGGGGCATTTCCCATACACCGCGACGGCCAGGGGGCTGTCTGCCTGAGGATCGGTGAGATCGAGATCGAAACGACAGGCCTTCAGGCTCTCGCCGTGAATGCCGGCGCTGGCAATGGGGCGAACGGTTTTGCCGACCGTATCGACTTCCCCGATCCAGGCTACGTTGAAGCCGCCGAAGGTCACAGCGATATCGCACACCCGCTCAAACAAAACCTGCGGCGAGGTGTTTCGGAGAATGGTCTTGCCGGTCTGCGAGAGCGCGGCATACAGACCCTTCTGCCGGTTTATCGCCTGCTCACGCTGCGCGATCTCTCCGGCCATGCGCTTGAATGCCTGGGAGACATGGGTCAGTTCATCGTTATCCGGTAGATTGCTGGCGGCCAGATAGTTGCCTCTCGCCAGTTCCAAGGCCACCTGTTTCAGGCGTGACACCGGTGACAAGAGGGTCTTGTTCAACAGCCGGGACAACATGAGAAAACCGAGCAGCAGACCCAATCCATAGACCACAAAACGCGGTTTCAGGGTATCGGTCACTCGCTGTTGTATAACCGCCGCCGGCAATCTGCTGACCAGGCTCGCCTCCTGCCGGACGCCACTTAACACATCGTCACGGATCCGGCGATAGTCCAGATAACCTTCAACGGTAAAGAGGCAGAAAAATAGCGCCCCCACGGCCGCAACAACTTTGCTCTTGAGCTGCATCTCGCATCCACAGCGCCGTTTGCGCCGCGCCCCCCTTACAGGAACGTCGTTAACTGGAATCGGGATGAACCTCTTAGTACGCTTTACAAGGTCCGGTTCGCTCCCTGCAAAAACTACTCGCGTATCCAGAAAAGACGAGGGCTCGATACTGCTCCTTACGGTAAAGCATACCTCATTACTGAGATAGTTTCATAAATTTAGTGTGTTACAACAATTACGTCAAATCAATCTGAAGAAACGGCGTTAACTTCAAAAAATGCGAGTAGATCATTGAGAAACCGCTGACCGAGTGATGTGGGGCGCAACCGTTCATTTACCGGAAGGAGCAACCCCTTGGCCTCGGCGAGATGCAGCTGATCCCTGATAGCAGTGACGGACAGACCGGTGGTTGCTTGGAACAACGCGGTCTCGACGCCCGCCGACAGCCGGAGCGCGTTCATCATGAACTCCAGGACCAGATCCGGGGGCTGCAGAGTCCGCTCTCCCTGGACAAACCCGCTGCTGCCCGCGCCGGCGGCCAGGTAGTCGCTGGGATGACGATATTTCCAGTAACGCTTGATGAGACCGTCCGCCGTTGTCACCTTGCCATGCGCACCGGCCCCGATACCCAGATAATCCCCAAAGCGCCAATAGTTGAGGTTATGGCGGCACACCTCCCCCGGCCTGGCAAAGGCCGAGATCTCGTAGTGGTCGAAACCGGCCCGTGCCAACATGGCCTCTCCTTGCTGCTGGATATCCCAAACCGTCTCTTCGTCGGGCAAGGGCGGCGGGGTGCGATAAAAAGGGGTATTGGGCTCCAGGGTCAACTGATAATAGGAGAGATGACCCGCACCCAGCTCGATGACTGACGCCAAATCCTCTCTGGCCGTGGCCGTTGTCTGTTGCGGCAGGGCAAACATCATATCCAGGTTGATATGTTCGAAACCCGCCTGTTTCGCCCTGACTACCGCATCGATCGCCTGTTGCGGATCATGAATGCGCCCCAACGCCAGCAGGGAAGAAGCGTTCAGGCTCTGCACCCCAAGCGAGAGCCGGTTGATGCCCGCCTCCCGATAACCGGGAAGCCGCTCTGCTTCCAGGGCGCCGGGATTGGCCTCGAGGGTGATCTCCGCTTCCCGGGTAAAGCCGACAAGCCTCTTTACCCTCTCCAGCAAGCAAGCCATGGCGTTCACGGAAAAAAGACTCGGGGTGCCGCCTCCGATGAAGATAGTCGCGAGAGATCGTCCGCCAAGCAGCGGCAGATCCCCACGCAGGTCCTTCAACAACGCATCGACATAGGCTTTTTCATCCACCTCCCCTGTCACAGCATGGGAGTTGAAATCGCAATAGGGACACTTCCGCTGGCACCAGGGGATGTGGATATAGAGCGAGAGGGGAGGCGGCTTCAATGCGGTCAATAGATCTGGAGCACGGCGCTTGCCGAAGCACGGCCCTGTCTCCGACCCACATCGGCAGCCCTCATTCTCCCTGCTCCCTCTGCGCCAGACGAAAGCGAGGCATCAGGCCTTGTCACGCGCCTGCAGGTAGGCAAAATCCGAAATGGCGCCCCACTCCCTGGAACCCTTGAGAAAATCCATGTAGGAGTCATACACCTTCTTGGCAAAGGCATCCTTACCGGCCAACTCCTCAACCACTTCCCGGGAGTATTTCCGCAAGGTCTCCAGCACATCCCTGGGATAGGTGCGTATATCGACTTTGTGCTTTTCCACCAGTGTCTTCAGCGCCGCCGGGTTGCGCGCGGTGTACTCCGCCAGCATCTCCTGATTGGCGATCTTACAGGCATTGAGCACGATCGCCTGCAGATCCTTGGGCAGGGCGGCAAAGGCCTTCTGGTTGATGATCGCCTCCAGGGTAGTGCCCGGCTCGTGAAACCCCGGGTAGTAATAGTATTTCGCCGCCTTGAAGAGACCGAACGCCAGGTCGTTGTAGGGATTGACCCACTCCGTGGCGTCAATGGCGCCGGACTGCAGCGAAGTGAAGAGTTCGCCACCCGGCAGATTGACCGGCGTGCCCCCCGCCCGTTTGAGCACTTCCCCGCCAAGACCCGGAATACGCATCTTCAATCCCTTGAGGTCGCCGACGCTGTTGATCTCCTTGTTGAACCAGCCCCCCATCTGCATCCCGGTATTACCTCCGGGCGCCGGGATCAGGCCGAAGGGCGTGTAGAGTTCGCGCCACAACTCGAGACCGCCGCCAAAGTAGAGCCAACCGTTCATCTCCTGAGCGGTCATGCCAAAAGGGACGGTGGAAAAGAATTGCGCGGTTTCGCTTTTACCCTTCCAGTAATAGGCGGCGCCATGACCGATCTCGGCGGTGCCCCGGGCAACGGCATCGAATACCTCGAAGGCGGGCACCAGCTCTTTGGCGCCATACACCTTGACATGCATTCGGCCGCCGCTCATCTCATTGATCACCTCGGCCAGCTTGTTGGCGCCAGTGCCGAGACCGGGGAAGTTCTTTGGCCAGGTAGTGACCATCTTCCACTTGATCCCGGCCTTCGCCTCTGCCGTCCGAACACCCGCCAGTCCCGCACCCACAGCCAGGGAACCGGCGCCTACCTTCTTGAAAAATTCACGACGTTTCATGCCTCTCTCCTTTTTTCTATCTTTATTCAAAGGGGTAAAAAGCCATTTTTCAGCACGATGACAGATTTGCATAGGCAACAACCAGCCACTTGCTACCGACCTCTTCAAAGTTGACCTGTACCCGGGCGCTTCGCCCCTGACCCTCGGCATTCAGCACCACCCCCTCGCCGAATTTGGCATGCCGCACCCGCTGTCCCAGATCGAATCCGCTCAGCTCCGCGGCATTGAGGTAGGGTGCGCCACCGTAAACGGGGCGGCTGACGGCAGAGGGCGCTCGCACCTCCCGCATCAATTCCGGCGGTATCTCGCGGATAAAGCGGGAGGGGAGGGGATAGCTGTCACTGCCGTGCAGCCGACGACTCTCCGCATGACAGAGATAGAGCACCCGCATGGCGCGGGTCATGCCCACGTAACAGAGCCGGCGCTCCTCCTCCAGGCGCGCCGGATCGCCCGCCGACATGCTGTGGGGGAACAGTCCCTCCTCCATGCCAACCAGAAACACCAGTGGAAACTCCAGGCCCTTGGCCGAATGCAAGGTCATCAGCTGGACACAATCCTCGTAGGGACCGCCCTGGGCATCACCCGCTTCCAGCGCAGCATGAGACAGAAAGGCGGAAAGCTCGTCCAATCCTTCCTCTTCCTCCGCCCCGTAGCCGAACTGACGGGTCGCATTGACCAACTCCTCCAGATTCTCTCTACGGTCGATCCCTTTGCCATCGCGGCTCTTATCGAAATGCGCTGGTAAACCGCTACTGCTGAGCGCCTGCTCCACCTTTTCCGGCAGGATGAGATCCGCCGTATCCGCCCGCAGCGCCTCGATCAGATCGACAAAGCCCTGCAGCGCGCTTGCCGCGCGCTTGGGTAGTGCGCCGCCCTCAAGCAATTCACCGGCGGCCCGCCACAATGGACAGGCAAAATCCCTGGCATGGGCGCGCACCGCGTCCATGGTCTTAGGCCCTATCCCCCTGGGCGGCATATTCACCGCCCGCTCGAAGCCGCTATCATCCAGCGGGTTGCTGATCAGGCGCAGATAGGCCAGGGCGTCCTTGATCTCAGCGCGCTCGAAGAAACGCAACCCGCCATACACCCGATAGGGAATGGCTGCCTGAAGCAGGGCCTCCTCGAACAGGCGAGACTGTGCCGTGGTGCGATAGAGAATCGCCGTTTCCGCCCTGGCGCGCCCCTCATCGATAAACCGTCGGAGTCGCTCCACAACGAAACGCGCTTCGTCGATCTCATTGAAAGCGGCATAGAGATTGATCGGTTCTCCTTCGCCGTCCTCGGTCCAGAGCTGCTTACCCAGACGCGATGGGTTATGGTTGATCAAGGCATTGGCGGCATTGAGGATATTGCCGGTGGAGCGATAGTTCTGCTCCAGACGCACCAACTTGCTCTCCTGGTAGTGACTCTGGAAACGCTGGATATTCTCCACTTGCGCACCGCGCCAGCCATAGATCGATTGATCGTCGTCCCCCACCACAAAGAGGTTGTTGCCCCGACCGGAGAGCAGCCTCAACCATGCGTACTGGATCGAGTTGGTATCCTGGAACTCATCCACCAGCACATGCTGGAAGCGCTCCTGGTAGTGCTGTAACAGATCCGCCCGCTCGCGCAACAACTCGTGCGCACGCAGCAACAGTTCGGCAAAATCGACCAGACCGCCGCGCTCGCAGGCGTCCTGATATTCGCTGTAAAGCCGAATCATCTGGCGCTGGTAGGGATCGCCGCCGTCATCCAGGTGCTGGGCTCGCAATCCCTCATCCTTCCGGCCATTGATGAACCATTGTATCTGCCGCGGTGGCCAGCGCGCATCGTCCAGGCCGAGACTCTTCAGCAGCCGCTTGATAAGGCGAAACTGGTCATCGGAATCGAGAATCTGGAAACTCTGCGGCAAGCCCGCCTCTTTCCAGTGGGCGCGTAGCAACCGGTGCGCCAATCCATGAAAGGTGCCTACCCACATCCCTCCAAGCGGTTGGCCCAGCAATGCCTCGATGCGATGGCGCATCTCCTTGGCCGCCTTGTTGGTGAAGGTGACCGCCAATACAGACCAGGGGGAGGTATTTTCCACCGCCAGCAGCCAGGCGATTCTATGCACCAACACACGGGTCTTGCCGCTACCGGCGCCGGCCAAGACCAGCAGATTGCCCACCGGCGCGGTCACCGCCTCGCGCTGAGCATCGTTCAGGGGATCAAGTATGGGAGAGACATCCATGGGCGTATATTACGCATCCTACCCATGGAAAAGCCACATTCCACACATCAACCACGGCCATTTCCGTTAGAATTGTCGCCATTCACCATCAACTGATAGGAATTTCGCATGCAGATTCTGGCTGGCGATATCGGCGGCACCAATACCCGGCTCGCCCTTTATCGGGTCTCTTGTGCAGCCGCGCTCGAACTCATCACGGAACAGACCTACGCCAGCCAGACGCACGAATCCATTGAGACGATTCTGCAGCATTTTCTTCGCCAGCCGATAGCTGAGCCCATCGAGCGCATCTGCCTCGGTCTGGCTGGCCCGGTCATCGATCAAATCTGTGACACCACAAACCTACCCTGGCGGGTCTCGGCCACAGAGATCAAGCTCCGATTCGGATTCGAGGATAGCTGGTTACTCAACGACCTGGAGGCCAATGCATGGGGCGTGGAGATGCTCCCTGAAGCGGATCTGTTCACGCTCAATCCCGGCGCCGCCGACGCTGCCGGCAATCGCTCGATCATCGCTGCCGGCACCGGCCTGGGGGAGGCGGGGCTCTACTGGGACGGACAAGCCTATCGACCCTTTCCTTCCGAGGGAGGTCATGCCGACTTCAGCCCAGCCGATAAACTGGAGTTCACCCTCTTCGAAGCGCTGTCGGATCGCTATGGGCATGTCAGCTGGGAGCGCCTGGTCTCAGGTCCCGGCCTGGAGACCCTGCATGCCTTTCTACGCGGCTATCATGGTATAGACACGCCGGCATGGTTGCGACAAGAGATGAATAGAATCGGCGCCGCGGCGGCTGTCGCCAATGCCGGGTTGGAACAGCGAGATCCGCTGTGCAGGGAAACCCTCGAGCTGTTTGTCCGTCTCTACGCCCGGGAGGCGGGCAACCATGCACTCAAAATCATGGCCACGGGCGGCGTCTACCTGGGGGGAGGGATTGCGCCACGCATCCTGCCCGCGCTACGGGATGGCGCCTTCATGTCGAACTTCCTCGCCAAGGGGCGTATGCGGCACATCATGCAGGCCATGCCCGTCAGCGTGATTCTCAACGACAAGACGGCGCTGATCGGAGCCGCGCACTACGCACGCTTGCAATAAACCGTTGCAAGCCGTTATCCGGACACGAGCCCCCGAGCAGGGGGCTCGTAAACCCTGGCGTCACCATCGCCAACGCAACGGCCTCAGGTTACAGTTCCTTTGGCGGCCGCTCCCTGCGACACACCACTCATTCGAACGGCTTGGGCGCGGGTGTCTTTTCGGTTGACGGCGGGAGAACCGGCATCAGGAATGCGGGCTGGTCGCCGGTCAACGTCTTCAGGAACGCCACAATCTGATTATTCTCTGTGCTGCTGAATTTTCTGCCCAATTGCAAACGTCCCATGATATCGACCGCTTCGGTCAGGGTAGCTGCCTCGCCATCGTGGAAATAAGGATAGGTCATTTCCACATTGCGCAGGGTAGGCACCTTGAACTTGAATCGATCCGCATTCTTACCGGTAACGCCACTCAGGCCTTCGGCGGAACTCGTGGTCTTGTAAGAAGCGACAACACCCATTTTCTGAAAAGAGTTACCGCCCACGGCCTCTCCATTGTGACAGGCCGAACAGCCACTCTCCTTGAACAGCCGATAGCCTGCCAGCTCCTCTTTGGTCAGGGCCTCTTTATCGCCCAACAACCATTGGTCAAAGCGGGCGTTCGGCGTCACCAGGGTCTTCTCGAACTCAGCGATGGCCTGGGTCACCTGATCGATAGTGATTTTATCCGTACCAAAGACCTGCTTGAACTCCATCACATAGGCGGGGATCGAAGCCAGCACATCGATCGCCAGGGTATGGGAGAAGGCCATCTCACCCGGATTGGCGATCGGCCCTCCGGCCTGGGCCTTCAGATCAGCGGCGCGCCCATCCCAGAACTGAGCCATGTTCAGGCTGGCGTTGAGGACGGTCGGCGCATTGATAGGGCCCTGCTGCCAATTGTGACCGATCGAGGTCTTCAGATTATCCGTGCCTCCCATACTCAGGTTATGGCAGGAGTTGCAGGAGATAAAACCCGACTTGGAGAGCCGGGGGTCGAAATAGAGCTTTTTACCCAGTTCGACCTGTCCAAGATTGATATTTTGCACCGGTTTAATCGGCTGAATTGGCTCATCCATTGCGGCAGCGGCGGCAGAAGCGCCCAACAAGACAAATGAAAAGGCGGTTAAATAAGATTTCATATCCACTTTCCTATAGTTGCAAGCTTTGTAAAAAATCGATCCCCACACGTGGCTCAGTCATACTGGCCCGGTATCTGCAAAACAAAGACACCCAGGCGTCATACATCAAAACCATATCCATGGCGGGGAATATATTAGAATTAGTCTAAATATAGATCAATGATGCAGATCAAACTTTTCTTACCAAAACGGCAAAGATAGTATCGAGGAAGGGTCAGGAAACCTTGTTTCTCACCCGAATAACCAGGTCGACCGCATCCATGGCGGTCCCCTCAGGCAGGTCCTGGTCGATGAAGTGCGGGACCAGTCGCGCTTTCATATCGATCAGGTCGCCGGTATCGACATTGTAGAAGTGGTGATGGCGGCTGTTATTAGAATCGTAGAAGGTGCGGCTTGCATCGATAAAGATTTCACGCACAAAGCCTTTTCTGACAAACAGGCCGAGGGTATTGTAGACAGTCGCCTTGGAAACCCTGGCGCCTGTGCTGTTCACCGCCTCGAACAGCTGATCGGCCGTGACATGCTGATTGCGTGCAAAAAGGGTGTCGGCAATGATGCGTCTCTGCCGCGTCACATTAACCCCATGCTCATTGAGTACCGCGTCGATGCCCCGACGCCGCAGTTCTGAGCTGCTCCAGTCCGATTTCATCACCAAAGTATATGTACTCTTTCAGCATCTTGCCAGACACCGAGGCATTAACCCGGATGTTTCACCCGGGAAGGCGATGATCGTCCCGAAGGCGTTGTTCAGGGACGGATTTGCGATTGAGTCCATCCTTTGGTCCGTAAACGGCACATCCATGTGCCACTACTCAATAGCCTAAGCCATTGATGATTAAGGAAATATTGTCCATGAGCAGCGAGATCGGTGCGAGGGCGCATTCAGCGTTGCCGGGTAACACTTTGCAGTTGGCTAATATTCCAAATATTACATTTTAAATCAAAAGGTTAATTCATATTATCAGCGGCCGGGTGAAATATCTGGATTAACCTTATGTATCAGGTGGTTTTCAGGTGATAATTTGCGGCAACGGCAGACCCCCGCGACTCTTAGGCAGCCTCTATCAATATTATTGAAAAGACCATTCGCTTCCAATTGGTTTTATAACTATTCTAAACAGCAGCGAAGGGCCGCCACGGCCTGACGTCTCTTTCCACAATAAACCATCATTTCGGAGAATCAGATATGGAACTCAAAGGCAGTAAGACCGAGCAAAACCTAAAAGACGCTTTCGCCGGGGAATCGCAAGCCAATCGTCGCTACCTCTACTTCGCCTCCAAGGCCGACATTGAGGGCTACAATGATGTCGCCGCCCTGTTCCGCTCCACCGCCGAAGGGGAGACCGGTCATGCCCACGGCCACTTGGAATACCTGGAGCAGTGTGGTGACCCTGCCACCGGGATGCCCTTCGGCGCCACCGACGACAACCTGAAGACCGCCGTCGCCGGCGAGACCCACGAGTACACGGATATGTATCCCGGTATGGCCAAGACTGCCCGCGACGAAGGTTTCGACGAGGTCGCCGACTGGTTTGAGACACTGGCGAAAGCCGAGCGTTCTCACGCCAACCGTTACCAGAAAGCACTGGACGAAATGGACTGATCTGTCAGCCCTTCTTTGGGGCGGCCTAAGGGCCGCCCACGCAGTATCATGTAAGGAGTAGAGACCCATGGCAGCCCCGACAAGCCAGAGAGAAGGCAACCTGGAGGCCCCCACCCGGCACCCCATTGACTGGAAGAGTGCCGATTATTACGACGAACAGAAGCTGATGGCGGAAATGGAGCGGGTCTTTGATCTGTGTCATGGCTGCAGACGTTGTGTCAGCCTTTGTCATAGCTTTCCGACACTCTTCGACCTGGTGGACGAATCTGACACCATGGAGGTCGACGGTGTCGACAAAGCGGATTTCTGGAAAGTGGTCGATCACTGTTATTTGTGTGACCTCTGCTTCATGACCAAGTGCCCCTATGTGCCGCCACATGAGTGGAATATCGACTTCCCCCATCTCATGCTGCGAGGCAAGGCGGTCAAATATCGAAAGGGCGACGTCAAACTGCGCGACCGGATCCTCACCAGCACCGACAACCTCGGCAAACTGGCAGGCATTCCCATTGTCGCCGGGGTAGTGAACACCTTCAACAAGGCTAAGAATTTCCGCGAAATTCTCGATCACTCCCTGGGGGTGCATCCTGAGGCCAAACTTCCCGAATTCACCGGTAAGCCTTTGCGAAAGCGTCTGGCTGACAGAAAAAACAGCACCGCGGAGGGTGTGCCGGCCGGCGCCAGCAACGGTAAGGTCGCGCTCTTCAGCACCTGCTACGGCAACTACAATGAACCCCACCTGGGCGAAGACCTGGTTGCCGTCTTCGAGCACAACGACATCCCGGTCACCATTGCCGAAAAGGAACAGTGCTGCGGCATGCCGAAACTGGAAGTGGGCAACCTGGATGCGGTGGAGGCCGCAAAAGACGCCAACATCCCCGCGCTTGCCAAACTGGTTGATGAAGGCTGGGATATCGTTGCGCCGGTCCCCTCCTGTGCACTGATGTTCAAGTCTGAACTACCGTTGCTGTTCCCCGACGATCCGGCAGTGAAAAAGGTTGCCGATGCGATTTTCGATAGCTTCGAATACCTGATGATTCGCCACAAGGCAGGACTGCTGAAGAGAGATTTCAAGCAAGGCCTGGGCAAGGTCGCCTATCATGCGGCCTGTCACCAGCGCGTGCAGAACGTCGGCGCCAAGACCAAGGAACTGCTCTCCCTGCTCCCGGACACACAGGTTACCGCCATCGAGCGCTGCTCGGGCCACGACGGCACCTATGCGGTGAAGCGTGAATTCCACCAGCATGCCATGAAGATCGGTAAGCCGGTTGTCACCCGAGTCATGCAGGCCGAGGCGGACCACTATGGCAGCGACTGCCCGATGGCCGGCCGCCACATCGAAAACGGCCTGCGCGACGGCAGGAGCCCCGAGCATCCGATTACCCTGATACGTAAGGCTTACGGTATCTAGTGTGGTGTAACGTATAAACTGTACCAATCAGCGAGATGCTAAGCCGTTAGCTGCTAGGCGCGTTGCGCCGGGAATGGCGCGCCCTTTCCAAGCCACGCAACAACGCGGACGATGGCCTGGCGTCGCGCCCGAAGGGAGGCCCGCCAAGGCCCCAATCCTGCGTTGCGTCGCTTGACAAGGGCCTGCCATTGCCTGCGCGGCGCGCCTTGTCTTGAGGCCTTGGCGGGCCTCTGATATCACGCATTAGTATGAGACAGTACACTAAAATCAAGGAGAAAATTATGTCTAACGAAGGCTATCACGAACCTGTGGAACAACTCAGTAGCGAGACCCGGGACATGCATCGCGCCATCGTCTCGCTGATGGAGGAACTGGAGGCCGTCGACTGGTACAACCAGCGGGTCGATGCCTGCGACGACCCGGATCTAAGGGCCATCCTGGCTCACAACAGAGATGAAGAGAAAGAGCATGCCGCGATGGTGTTGGAGTGGATAAGACGGCGCGATCCCAGCTTTAACAAAGAGCTGAAGGATTACCTTTTTACCGATAAAACCATTGCCCATGATTAACTGTTCAGCAGCCCCCCGTTCGGGGTTGCTGAATGGTGACACCGATAATTGATTACAGGAGAGATTGATGACCCACCTTTCACAGGATGACCTCTACAGCCTTGAAGAGTATGCGCGTATCCGCACTGAGTTCAGGGCCAGGGTGATAGACCACAAAAAACGCCGCCGCCTGGCCATCGGTCCACACGCGGCACTCTATTTCGAGGATGAGCTCACCATGCAGTATCAGATACAGGAGATGCTGCGCATCGAACGCATCTTCGAGCAGCAAGGCATCCAGGATGAACTCAATGTCTATAATCCCTTAATCCCCGACGGCATGAACTGGAAGGCCACGTTCATGATGGAGTATCGCGACGTGGCGGAGCGCAAGCAGGCCCTGAGCGAACTGATCGGTATCGAAAATGCCATCTGGGTGGCGGTCGAAGGGTTTGAAAAGGTGCGGCCCATTGCCAATGAAGATCTGCAACGCACCACCGAGGAGAAGACTTCAGCCGTGCACTTTCTCCGTTTCGAACTCAGCCAGGCGATGATCGACGCCCTGAAGGGTGGCACGAATCTGTCTGCGGGTATCGATCACCCCTCATATACTCACGCGGTCGATGTGCTCGAATCGCCTGTCAGAGATTCACTGTTAAAGGATTTACACTGAAGCAGTAAACGCTGGCCGGAACACGTTTACGATTGCCTGCCACACAGAGGAGGGCGGCCCTGACAACCACGATGTCCCATAACACTGTCCGGCACAACGGTTGGAAATCGTAAAAATTTGTTATCGCTCTCCCTGCTTACTCGCCCCCTCACTCATTATCAGGCAGACTTTTCACAACCGGGATATACTCCCAATGGCATCTCAAGATGGTGAATCATGCGAAAAACTGAATGCCGCGCACAGCCACTGGTTGACGAACAAACCATTCGCTCCAATAATCAGTGAGATCCAGCCTACACACACGCACTCTGGACCGCCACACATACCAATAAAGGAACATTGTCATGATGATCTGCAAAACCCCCACTCAATGGCGAAATCAGCCACTTCCCATTGTCATCTCCATCGTTTTTTTATTGCTGTTCGGCTGCAGCTCGACTCCGGAACCGATCGCGGAAATGGCGGCCGCCAAGACCTCTCTTACCGCGGCTGAAGGCGAAGAGACAACCCACTATGCGCCGGTTGCCATGGATCGCGCCAAACAGAAGCTGAAACGTGCTGAAAGCGCCATCGCCAAGGAAGACTACGACGAGGCGAGAAGACTTGCCGAAGAGGCCCAGGCGGATGCTGAACTGGCCCAGGCCATTGCCGCCAAGACGCAGACGGAAAAGGCCGTCAAGGAATTGGAAAACAGCATTCAGGTGTTGCGTGAAGAGATCATGCGTGCCAGGAGCAGGTAACAATAACCAAACCCACTAAAATAAGGGGGGATCCACCATGTCTCGGACTATTTACAGCTTGATCGCCACAACCTCACTGGCGCTACTGGTCGCCGGTTGTAGCAGTATCCAAAAAAACCAGGCCCTGACCGATGCCGAGCTGGCCTATGCGGAGGCCAAACAAAACGAACAGATACTCCGCTATGCCCCGGCCGAACTGGAACGGGCCAATCAGGCCCTGACCCGTGCCGCCGCCGCGGAAAACCACGAGGATATGACCTCCCTCGCCTACGTCGGCAAGACCCGCACCTCGATCGCTCAATCCGTAGCGGCGCGTAAGGCGGCCACGGCCAAACTCGAGGAGCTGGGCAAGATTAAAAACAAGGAGCGCCTCAAGGCGAGGGAGATCGAGATTCAGCTCGAACAACAAGCCAAGGACGAGGCCCTTCGTGAGAAAGAGGCTGCCCTCATGGAGCGGGAAAACGCCCTGGCCAAAGCCGAGGCGCTGCGACGGGAGCTCGAAGCGCTGCAAGCGACCAAGACGGAACGGGGCATGGTGATGACCCTGGGGGATGTGCTGTTCTCCACGGGCAAGACCGAACTCCTGCCCGGCGCCATGAGCACCATCGGCAAACTGGCGGATTTCTTGGCTGAATATCCTGAGAAGACCGTTCTGATCGAGGGGCATACCGATAATGTCGGCAGTGACGCCTATAACCAGGATCTTTCCGAAAGACGCGCCTTATCCGTTAAAGAGGCGCTGCTCCAGGCCGGTGTCGACGGCTCGCGGATTGACACCACCGGGCTGGGTGAAACCCAACCCATCACGGATAACAGCACCGATGCCGGTCGCCTGAAGAACCGGCGGGTGGAGATCGTCATTCGCGACTGACCCGGCAAAAGGTGCGGCAGGACCACACCCTACATTTGTCTCCCTCATGTAGGGTGAGGTGAGGTGAGGCCCTGCCGCACCAGAACCAGCACACCAACCCTGCGGGTCAATCCCCCCTAATCAGCCGGCAGCGGCATCTCGCCATCGACGAGAAACTCCTCGCATGGAAATGACCTTGCCCCTTGCTCTTTGCTGTAAAAAGAGACGGTCTCCCATCGCGTTTCACAAATCCAGGTCTGCTGCCAGAGGGGTATGGGACGGCTGAACGCCTTGGCTGTGAAAAAGCCCAAATTGATACCCCCGTCCAGATCGCGGGCCGAGCGATACTCAAAACCCTCAATCCCGGCTTCACGAAGATGCACGCCCAGTTGCTGGGTGTCTGTGTAGCTTTCCGGGTTGGTCAACCGAGCCTCGAAACGTGAAAAAGGCAAGCTCTGCAAACAGAGCCCCCGGCTGACGCCATAGGCTGCGGAAAACACCGTCAGCTCGGTGGTCAGACGACCGGACGGCGGCGGCGTCTCCATGCCTGACCAGAAAATAAAGCGGTAGTAGGCCGTCTCGGCCAGCGCGGTACTCAGGATGGTTGAACCGTAAAAAAGACTCGGTTCCAGATAGCTGCCAAACCTTGACCCATACTTGAGCGGCGGATAGCGGAACGGGGTCGAAAGCAGGTAGTGTAAACCAGCAGCCTCCGGCGGTGGCGACGGTTTGCTGGTCTCCAGCATCGCTTCCAGCAGGGCCTGCTCCTGTAAATCATCCACCAAGGTGTAGGTGGCAATCTGCTCAAGACTCTCAACAACCCGTATAACCTGTCCCGAAAGCGGCCCCGGCCTTGCCGCATCCTTGCAGGCTGCCCAGATATCCATCAATGCTTGCCGCGGATTGCATCCAGATATTCAACCACTCGCAGCAAACCCTGAACGGTTTTCACTTGATCGGCCGGCACACCGCCCGTGTGCCGGTTCATGGTTTTCATCCAGTGCCGGAGATCCTCGCTCCCACCGCCCACCAGGGCATAGAGACTGCGGTAGAGGCGGATCAGCAACAGCGCCAACTCCCCCGATTTACTCTGGGGGTCGAGGCCCTTTCGATGGAGTGCGCTCCGGTCACGGCCGATCACCAGGCCGATCTCGCTTTGGGTGAGGCCCAGGGCCTTACCGGCATTCAACAGCGCCTTTGCCAAGGTCTGTGATGAATCTGTCTTGTAGGCCGTTAAGCTGCTCATATGTCTAGAGATAAATGTTGGATAATCAACATATAGCACAGAGTTGATGAAAATCCAACAAAAACACACGCTGCCTGGTGAGAAATGCTGGCTAGCCCTTCCTCCTGCCAGCTAACAACAACCCGGCCAACCCCGAGCCGAACAGCCAGATGGCAGCCGGCACAGGAACCGTCGAAATCACGTCCGGCAGGTCGGCTGGCGCCGTTCCCCAATCCCCTATATGCAATTCGTAACCAAACGGGCCGTCCTCATCACTCTCGCTGCCACCGATGATCAGGGTATAGATACCCTCAGCGAGGAAGGCGGTAACACCGGGATCACCAAAGGGGCCGTCACCGACAACGTCAATCTCATCATCGGCCCAGCCGAGAAACACCATACCGCCAAAATCCGCGCTACCGTCAAGCGCCGATTCGTCAACGGACGTCATCCCCGAATAGAGTGAAAACGCAGGATCAAGCGCTTGGTCACTGCGAGTGGCCCAAATATCCACCTTTGCGCCGCTGGACCCGACATCGAAGCGCCAAAAATCGACCTGGGATGCAACATCTTCAAACCAGCCATAACCCCCGACCGATCCACTTACGCTGCCCCGCGGATCACCGCCTGAACCAATCATCCCCTCATAGGAGATCGAGGCGGCTTGTGCCGATAGCGATAAAAACAGAACGCTGGCGAATAGATATCTGCTCAAAGAAAAAAACATAACAAACCCTCCGTGTAAAAAATCCACAATACCCAGCCATCATAATCCAAGTGAGGGTCAATGATATCTGACAGAGCGCACAAATCCATTCGATCAGGCTATGCCACCGTCACCGATTTGGCCAGATTCAGCGGCTGATCCACATCCGTCCCCTTCAGCACCGCCAGATGATAGGCCAGCAACTGCAGCGGGACAGTGTAGACAATCGGCGCGGTCGAGGGGTAGATGTCCGACAGGGTCAGATTCTGGAAATGATCCAGGTCGATCTTGATCTTCTGGTCACTGAACAGGAACAACTCGCCACCTCGGGCGCGCACCTCCTGCAGATTGGAAATCACCTTCTCCAGCAGCGGATCGTCCGGCAGGGCGCAGATTACCGGCATCTCGGCATCCACCAACGCCAAGGGGCCGTGCTTCAGCTCGCCCGCGGGGTAGGCTTCGGCATGGATATAGGAGATCTCTTTGAGTTTCAGCGCGCCCTCCATGGCGATCGGGTAGAAACTGCCCCTGCCGAGAAACAGAGCGTGGTGACGTTCCGCAAAGGCGTTGGCCATCTCCCGACTGTGTGGATACCCACACATAATGTTTATTACAAGATCCTATTTTGGGTTTTTGGGGTTTGGGTGGGTGCCCGGCTAATAAATAGGCTTCCGACTAAGACTAGTAGGCTAATAATACAAAATATACAATACAGCTAATATACTATCCAGATCCTGGCCGGGATCGAAAAACGGAGGACTTATCGGGGTTATAGCCTTGCCGATCCAGCTTGACATTCACCCGTTTGCGGTGCAACATTATGTGCATGACATGCACATGTGCATCTGGGAGGTGAATACAATGGCAACAGCCACAGAACGAGTATCGGTGTTGATGACGCCAGCGGAAAAGAAGCTTGTTGTCACCCAGGCCAGAAAAAGCGGTGTGTCAGTTGGCGAGTATCTTCGTCGCGCCGCGAAAGGCTACAGCGCCGATACTGACAACCAGATTTTAGAAGCAATGATCGAACAGATGAACCAGGCGACTAAAAATGCTGAGAAAGCGATCGATGAGGCACTAAGCTATGTTACCGAATCAAACCGGCGCATTGAGAAAATGGAAGCCGAAGCGCGTGGGAAGGCGGCCTGATGGGTATTACCGAGAAGATGTGGGATGGCGTCAGCCGGGTTATCCGGATGGATGTTAAGGTCGAAGGACTGGCAGGCACTGTCAAAGAACAACAGGCCAAGATTGAGGACCTGACCGCCAGAGTCATAAGACTTGAGACGGCTCTCGAAATCGCCTTGGCCGGCGGGGGCGGAACCAGCGGCCAAAAGCAGATTCGTGATGACAAAGGCTGAAAGGACAACAGACAACAAGGACACACATAATGTCTATTACAAGATCCTATTTTGGTTTTTTGGGTGGGTGTCCGGCTAAGACATTCCGGCGTCGCCTTGAACTTCTGGTTAGCGCAGCCTCCAAACAACCTCTGCATGCTTGTCACTATGAATTAGAGTTTTCCGGAAATTCAGTTTTTTCTGAATATTGCTTCATTTCTTCACGTTCTACATTAGCCAAATCCTGAAATTGATCTGGAGGGAAAACGTGCTTATTAGCATAAAAGTTCTCGGCGTATAGGTGAACTCTACCAGGTTCTTCTTTTAAGTAATCCAGAAATTCTGAAATTTTCTTCCCTTTACCGACGATATCATGAGAGATTTTATTTTGAGTATTTTTATGGACGACAAATCGATGTCCATAAGGCTGGAAAGTGAGAATGGTTAAGTCTTGCTTGTGTAGTTCTTTTAGATATTCAATTTCTTCTTTTTTCATAATATGTTGACTCCAGTTTGAGTTGATATGCTCAGCCACTAAAATGGCTTCATTTTAGTCTTTATAATTGCAAACATTAACCTAGGTAAATTTCCTGAAGGCGCTAACGCCAGCAATAACCGGTATTTTGTAGCAGTGTTTGAGCTGTGCTAGGCTCTTTTAGCAAAGCTCAAACACTGCGGAAAAATGTCCGCGTTGATTGCTTTTGCTAGATTTTATTTGTACCAATTCTCCAGCTTCAATTTGGATACCCTAGAAAACTCTTTTGTATTGTTGGTGACCAATATTCCTTTATTAGCTAACGCAGTACCTGCGATTAATACATCACATGGTCCAATTGGTATGCCTTTCTTTTCAAGATTAGCTCGGATTGAGGCTGATAAGCGTGCCGCTTCACTTTCAAATGGCAATATTTCAATCAAGGTGCATAGCTCTTTCAATTGAGCCTGCCGTTTTCTAGGGGAGGTAGACTTTGCTATACCATACTCTAATTCGTACAGCACTACTGACGGGATGGCTATATCTTTTGGCGACACCTCAAGAAATTTGGTTGGTACGCTCCCCATCCCCTTGAAAAAGTAGATTAATGTGTTTGTATCAATGACGTACATCACAATGCCTCTCTATTGGCATCTTTTCCTTCATTTTTCCTAATGTCATCAATGGTCGGGAAGTCCTCCCACGAGCCAGCAAGCTCAACAACGGACTGAGGCCACTCATTAGCCACTTTGTCCTGAATAAGCTTTGCGATCCACTTACTCTTTGATAAATGGGCAGATTTTGCTGCATCTACCATCTTCTGCTCAATATCCTCTTCCAGATAAATCGTAACTTGGCCCATATCCGACTCCTTATAAACAATATATGTTTAATTATATGTGTCGGCATTTATCTGTCAACATTGAGAAGATAAGAAAATTTGAGAAAATCTAACTTCGTGCATAACCGAGCCGCCGTAGCGGGGTTTGCTTTGTGCTACCGTAGCGCAGCGAAGAAGCACAAAGCAAGCACCGCGGAGGTGGGTCCGTGTTGATGCGCTTTGGTCGAGTAGCCAAAAGGAACCACCCCCTAAGGCTCTCACAGACACGGACGTGAATGTCTCCATTCATCCGGCTCCTATCATTCAACCATTCCACCCAAAGGATCTCCAGTGAGCAAATAGACACGTTTGGTCGCCAGCTATTCTGGACATCCAAAGCGTTGCTCTTTTCCGATGACCCTTCAGGCGTTTGTATTTCCACATTGCCCATCTCGTCAAACGACAATCAAGGATGCGTAAGGGCCATCGTAATTCCGATTTACGGTAGCATTCGTAGTAATTTATCCAACCATGGATCTTTGCATTGTACAGCTTTGCTAAATTGGAAAAGTGTTCACATTGGACCGGAATGAGTGTTCATGATGGGCCGGAATATGCAGTCAATACGGCTCTAAATTACATTACTTGGGCCGTGTGACTGGCCTGCCCTGTTATTTGTTCATTTGAGTGGGTGTCTGGGTTATTTTGAACGGCGCTCATCTAAAGACAAGACCCGTCAGACCCGGGCCATCAAGGTTCGGGAGACGATCTATTCCCGCATCATCAAAGACAAGCACCACGCCCACTTTGATCGAACCATCGAGACCACCGTGCCTTGGATCACAATGCAGGGTCGGTGGCTGGAACAGGCCGGGTTTGCGATTCATACGCCGATCAAGGTCCGGGTTATGGAGGGCTGCCTGGTGTTGACCGTCGAGGAGGCATGAACGCAAAAGCCCCGCTTGGCTAAGGAGTGGGCGGGGCTTTTTTTGGGGTTGCGAAAATGATGGCTGTCCCCGTTTACTTAGTTGTTACCGTATCCATAAACAAGCAACTTGACCCCTTTCTCTCTTTCTCTTCCGCAAAATCACGCTTCTTGTACCCGGCTAAGAGAACCATATTGGGGAGGGTTTGTCGTTTGTCAGTTTGAGTGGGTGTCTCATTTATTTATTGGTTTACGCTGTTTGCTGAGATTTTGCAAAGTCTTCGTTGCCTCTTTTTTGGTAGCCTCACAAGTCCTTTGATTCTCTATAGCTAGTTTAAGGTACCTGATCACTGTTTCTATTTCCTTATCACTAACCATGTACAACCTTGCAAGCTCCATAGCAGCCTCTCCATCACCCAGATCAAATGATTTTTCAAACCATTTTCTGGCACACAACATATCCCCTTTTATTCGATACGTAATTCCAATATTTAAAAGCGCTGATAAACTACCATGTTGAATAGCTTTTTTTTCCCACTCCAAAGCCTTGTCATAGTCGCATGCTATACCTTCACCGCATGTATACATGATAGCAACGCGCTCCATAGCACCAGAATGACCATCCTCAGCCCCCTGCAAAAAAAGCTTAAATGCCAAATCATAATCCGCATGATCATATGCTTCGGAAGCTCTAGCAAAATCATCATCATTCATTGTTTTGCTCAAATTTCCTGTTTCAGATCCTATTAATAAAATACTTCGAGTGTTTTTTCATATTGCTTAATATGCTGCAGCCCCAACTCCCCCTACTAGTAAACATATCTCTGGTGCCAACGTACATGCAACAACGATACATGCACCACCAACAAGGACGAATCCTGCCTGACAAGTATCTCCACACATTGAAGACTCGTTTGTACTTTCATCTCCTGGGTAAGGCATACTGTCAGGCCTTGGATGTGTACTCCATTTCCCTGTTTGATGGTGTTGGCACTCTACTTGGTTTCTCCTAGGTGGCTTAAACTCTCTACACTTTTTCCCTGGTTTATTGCTATTTTGTCCAGCCGAACCACCTGTCGCACCTCTCTCACCACGTGGCTCTTGACCATTTAAGTCATACCAAACCAAAGGGTTAGCTAATGCGTACAAATATGAGTTTAAACCACCATCAAGACCAATTGGATCAGATTGGAGGTATCTACCCGTGCTTGGATCGTAGTCTCGGAAGTAGTTCTGGTAGCTACCGGTTTCTTGATCGAAGTACTGGCCAGGAAACCTCAAATTCACCCTAACCGCCACCCCATCCCCATCCGGATCCTCTTGCGGCGCGGTAGCACCAAACGCATCGCTCTCCCACCGCCATACGACCTCACCCGCATCGTCGGTCGCGGACCGCGGCGTATTGAGATGGTCGGCATGCAGATAGTGCAGCGCTCCATCCGCCTCTACCTGCACGA
>JAHXHS010000007.1 GCA_025656455.1 Candidatus Thiodiazotropha sp. (ex Epidulcina cf. delphinae)
GTGGTGCTGATGTTGGCGTGTCCCAATAGCTCCTGGACGGCGCGCAGGTCGCCGGAGGACTCCAGCAGGTGGCTGGCGAATGAGTGACGAAACAGATGCGGATGGATGTTGCGAGGGGCCCCCTGCCGTACCGCCCAGTCGTGCAGTTGCCGATGAATGGTGGTGCGACTGATGCGTTTGCCGCGCACCCCGACAAACAGGGCGGTCTCGTCCGGCGACGCCATCTGTGGGCGGATCTCGAGCCATTGCTCGATAGCCTCCTTGGCCTGTCTGCCCACCGGCACGCGCCGCGCCTTGGCGCCTTTGCCGATGACTTCCACCAGTTGCTCTTTGAGATCGATGTCACCCAGGTTGAGGTCGATCAACTCCGCCAGGCGCAGGCCCGAGGAGTAGAAGAGCTCCATGACGGCCCTATCGCGCAGGGCGACCGGTGAGTTGTCGTCGATCTCCAGCAGCCGGCTGATCTGGTCGACATCCAGGGTGGCCGGGAGTTTGCGCCGTATCTTGGGCGCCCGCACACCCTGTGCAGGGTTGGATTCAAGCTGCTTTTCCCGGAGCAGAAAATTGTAAAGACTGCGCAGGGCAGAGAGTTCGCGGTGCAGGCTCTTGGCGGAAAACCCCTGCCGGTGTCTGGTGGCGATGTATTGACGGATATGGTGCTGAGACAGCCTTGCCCAGCTATCCATGCCTCGCTGTTCAAACCATTGGATGGCAGCCCTCAAGTCCCGGCCGTAGCTCTCCAGGGTACGGGGTGAAAGCCGGCGCTCGAGACGCAGATGTTGGAGAAACCGGTCCGCCCATTCCTGTAGTTGGCGCATGCCCGGCCTAGCCCGCATTTCTCACACCCGTTCGTCGCGAGGCGGTTCAAGGGTGCGTCCTGACTGGTTTTGTGTCGGGCGTCCTGCCCTCCACCCTTCGGGCCAGCAAAGCTGTCCAAATCCGCTCCCGGCGGATTTGTCGCGACCGAAGGGCGCGCAGGCATAGCCGATACTATGTCGAGCACCCTGACAGAGCGAAAGCCAGGCAGGGCGTGCCATTGGGCCGCCGCAGTAGAAGGGGTGTGAGAAATGCGGGCTAGTCACTATATTCCTGGTAGCGATACCGCTTGCAGGGTGCGGCTGATGATTTCTCCCAGGCGGGTGAGAAAATCGGTACCGTGATGGGGCGCGAATCGCTTGGGATCACAGCTGCCGATGGCCAGCAGGCCGAGCACGCCGTCACTCTTGAGCGGTATCAGGGCGGTGGAGGCGATGCGGTCACCCTCGGTGCCGAAGATATAGTCCAGCTGATGCTGTTCCAGTTTTCCGCAGATGGGCTGATTCTGAGTGAAGAACTGTTCGAAAGTGGCGGTCTGGTTACTCAAGGCCTCGTCCAGATGGTCGTCCAGATGGCTGGAAGAGAAGAGCCTCAGCTCCACGGCGTCGGCCTTGAAGTCGTCATGCAACTCGTCTTCCAAGGCGTTCAGCACCTCTTCAAAGGTCGCCGCATCGATCAGTTCCAGGGTCAGGCGATGCATGCGCTCCTGCAGCAACTCATTGTTGCGGGCCACTTTCAGCAGCTCAGACAAGTGCTTCTGGGACTCCTGGAGCTGAGTGCGCAGGGTTTCGACCTGGCGTTCGATGAGTGACACCGCCGCGCCGCTTTCGTGAGGGATCTCTATCTGGCCGAGCAGATCGGGATGGCGGGAGAAAAAATCGGGATGCTCGCCCAGGTAGGTGGCAAACTGATCCTCGATATCGTCGTTAATGCTGTTGTTGGTGGGCGCTTTTTGGGTCATAGATCGATAGTTCCTTCGTACACGCTCTCAGCAGGGCCTTGCATGAGCACCGGTTGGCCTTCTGAGTGCCACTTTACCACAAGATCGCCGCCGCGTAGGTGTACCCGGACCTGTTCATCCAGCAGTCCCTGCAGCCGGCCGGCGACCACGGCGGCGCAGGCCCCGCTGCCACAGGCTAGGGTTTCGCCGGCGCCCCGTTCGTAGACACGCAGGTGGATCTCCGTTCGCTGGTCGATCTGCATGAAGCCCACGTTGGCCCGCTGAGGGAAATGGGGGTGGTTTTCGATCATCGGGCCGAGTCGGCTGACCGGGGCCTGGTCGATGTTGGGTACTACAAGGACAGCGTGTGGATTGCCCATCGATAGAGCACAGATGGTGAACGCTTCATCGGCGACATCAAGGGGGTAAGTTACGGCCTGCAACGGTGCTGTGAAAGGGATCCTCGACGGTTCGAAGATCGGTACCCCCATGTCCACTTCGACAGTACCGTTTGGCAGGTGGTGGAGAATGATGCGGCCGGCTTCGGTTCCAACCGGTATCCTCGACTTGTCACTCAGTCCCTTATCTCTGACAAACCGGGCGAAACAGCGGGCGCCGTTGCCGCAGGCTTCAACCTCGGAACCATCTGGATTGAAAATGCGATAATGAAAATCAGTATTTTCCATACGTGGGTTTTCAATGAGCAGGATCTGGTCACAACCAATGCCGAAGTGTCTATCGGCAATTATTCGGTAATCATCTGATGAGAGATCGAGGGTTTGAGCAATAGCGTCAAGCACGACAAAGTCATTGCCGAGGCCATGCATTTTTGTGAAAAATATCTTCACTATTCATCCTGTTTTGTTGCGGGTTGTGAACTCTCAACAGGTGGGTTGTAGAGTGGCCCTTTCTGACCACAAGCCACAAGAAATAAAAAGCATAAGCAAGCAAAAAAAAAGAGACTTTTCGAATATATGATTTTGAGTCGGCTTCTAGTGATCATTTTATTGTTGCAAAGAAGGTGATATTAGTTATTGAAATAAGCAGTTGAGTAAGCAGGCATTAGCAACCAACATCATTGCTTGCGTAGTTTTACTGCCATATAAAAAGTACTGATTAATGAGAGCAGGCTAAAAATTGACAGCATTTTCAATGTGTTAGGTTCATATCGATATGAGATTTTAGCGCCTGGTTTAACTGGAATAGCAGGAAGCATACCAAGAAAAGCCTCTGTACCAACAGGCCTATCGTCTACATAGGCCTGCCATCCTGGATATAAGCGCATTGGGAGTACAAGCCATCCAGGCAGCAAGCCCGTGTACTGGAGTTCATAGTATGTGTCTTCATAATGTTTGAGTGTTACTTTTTCAAAGTCCGGCTGTAGTGTCTTGTCTAGTTTTGTTAGGAAGTAGCCACTCCCTGTAACACGAGCGTTTTCGAGTAGAGTGATACCAGGTTCAATGTTATGAGATAGAATATGTTTAGTAGCAGGGGAATCAGTTACCGTAAAGATTTTTGCTGCCACAACAGCTTCAGTGCGAAAATCCCCTTGCTCAATATATACGTTGCTATTAGATTTCGGATATAACCAGACGCTTAATTTCCCGGAAGAGTCAACGGGTGTGACCTCTAGGACAAGATGGTTGTTGGCTTTATCTAAATGTATACTGTCGTCAAATACAAAATACGCCCAGCGGTTGTCCAGAATATTTTTTGCGTCAACGGTGGATTGTCCCAGTAATTTATTGTTGTTGTAAATGCTGAGCGTAAGGTCGGCGTGCGAAGTCGCTCTGCCATAAGTGGCAAGTTGTAGTGAAATAATATCTACTGTAATGGGGTTACCGATATTAAAATATTGAATGAGCGGGCTACTGGGTGTAATAGTGGGAGAGGCTATGGCCCGGGCACCGGTAGTAGCGCCTACTTTATTTATGATACCACCCTTGAGCCGTGGGATATTGCAAAGTATATAGCGTATACCAAGGAAGGTGAGAAAGTCAGATGATAGCTTAATATTTGGGCACTGAATGATCGCGGCCGTAGGGGTTTTGAATGCATCAGAAGTGATTTTATTTAAAACATCGACTTCTACTTTAGCTCTAAAGCCATGAGCAAACCACTCAGGTATTTGATAGTTTGCTAATGTGCCTGAGACAAGAAAACCATTGTCGGCAAGAACGCTTTGTAAAGGATTCAATGATTCTTGAATGAAGTCTATGGATGGAGTCAAGGGAAGAAATGTGGACGCTGGTACCGGGCCGTTAAAATGTCGGAATACTGTTTTTAGATCATATGTCTGTAATATTATTAGTAAGATTGCCACGGAAGTTGGGATTAGTGTATGAAATCGAAAGCGTAGATTTAGAGTCATTAATGTTGATAGGACTTGTGCGGAAAGTACAGAAAAAGCTAAAGTTATTATTACCGACATGCGCCCCCAGTTATTGGTGCTGAACGTAGGTATAGTCTTGACGAGATTGTGTGGTGTAATGCTGAATACTATAGAAGCCGATAGGAAAAGTATTGCTAAGGCAAAAAATATATTTCTCGAAAAGTATTTAAGAAGAAAAAGAGGAATGATTGATGCAAATAGTAATAGAGGTATAAATCCAACGTAAAATGTGCGCTCTACCTCGCCATATTTTCCTTGGAGTGGCTTGATGAACCGGATGATATCACTGGTATTAAATGGAGTTCCGCCATGGCGTGACGCAGATGCCTGCGTAAACTGTAGCATTTCATACAGTGAGTGAATGGCGAACAAAGGTATTAAAAAACCTACAATTAAAAATATTATAATATTCAACGCATTTACGGTTACAGGCCGAATGCCTTTTGACCAAGGCGCATATATCAAACACATGAGTGTGAATGAAATTAGACCATATACTGCGATGCTAGGAAACCCGCCTAGTATCATGAGTGCTATTGAAATAGAAAGCCATGGTAAGTAGCGGCGCTCTTGCTTATGTAGATACTGATAAGTGAATAGTAATACCCAGGGTATCCATATACTGGTTGTGACATGTTCCCAATAAAACCAGGCAGCGTGAAAGCCGGAATATGCAAAGACAATAGCGCCGAATAGAGAGGCGTATCTATTGCCGGTCATGGCGAGTAGAAGCAGATATGTTCCAATTGCCGCAATGATTAGGTTCGTTAGCATTGCATAGTAGAGACCGGTGGCGTTATCACCGATAGCAGAGAATACGGCGAACGCCGGTGTAAATATGGAAGCAGGTAACCACTGCATGCCAGGAATGCCGTTAATAGGGTAGGGATTCCAGCTAGGTAAGCTGCCGGCTCTGATTGACTGTTTTGTGTGTATCCACCTTGGCAGCCTTGCATCTAGGAAGTCGCTTCTCACTGGATGTCTCATGGTTAGAGCTAACTCTTTGTTCTTCCATCCTGGTTGATTGACAAGTAGGTCAGTTGGAGCCGCGATCTCATCATTAAACGGGTTCGCACCAAGCATTAGTACCGCAGTGATTAGGATGAAAAGATAAGGTAGAAAATTACTGATGCGCATACTCATTATTACGGGCGCCCTTCGGGTTAGTAAGTCGATGCTTCCTTCGTACACAGTCTCTGTGGGGCCTTGCGTGAGAAAGGGTTGACCTTCTGATTGCCACTTTACCACAAGACCATTGCCACGTAGATGTACCAGTGCCTACTCATTAAGCAGACTGAGCAGATAGCCGTCGACTATGACTTTACTGGGCAGGCTCCGCAGGCCAAGCGTCTCGCCGGCGCCTCGTTCGTAGGCGCGCAGGAGGATCTCCGAACGTGTGATGGCTGACTAAGCATTTTGTGACGACTTTTTTCCCGTGTTTGAAGAAAGTAGACTCAGAATATAGAATGCAATATCACCCCCTATAGTGACCAAGCGAAACAGTAGCGCAAGAATTAGTGCAGGGCCTTCTCCACTGAGTGGAGTCAGCAATAGGATCAGAATTGCCTCGCGGATACCGATTCCAGATGGTGCTCCTGGGGTGATGAAGCCAATGGACCAGGAAATGGCAAAGACGCTGAGGAGGAGGGCGCTCTCCATGCTCAGAGCAATTTTGCCAGCCACAATACCAATCAGCATAAGGGCTGCACCGGAGATGAGAAAAAAGAGTAGATGGTAAGCGAGGGGTTTAAGCATCAAAGCTGGCGAGACCGGGGTAACACCGGGTCGGAGTCTGTGTAATATCCAAGGTGTGAAGAGATAGACCAAGAGGATCAGTGGCGCGGTAATGGGCAGCCAGGACAACTGGTCGAACTGATGGGTAATAGCGTTGCCGCCAATAAGGGTAATGATCAGGGCGGCGCTGAGCAAGCCGGCTATTTCGAAGATGGACGCTAGTGCCAAGTGGGCGTGTGAAACACCGGCTGTCCTGCCCATGGCATGACGGCCGGCAATGTGTGCGATATTTCCAGGAATATATTTACCGATTTGACTTTTGCCATAGATACGGGTGAGAGTTCTCTGCTTGACGCTGTGTTCGCCGCAGAGTCTCAGCAGTCGTATCCAAGCGGCTGAGAGGGCGAAATTAGCCAACGTATAGATGAATACACCTAATCCTAGGGCAGCGATAGAGGGTGTCGAGGGTCTCCATGTCAGTAATGTATCCCGATACCCCCATAACTGCTGACCTATGTAGAAGAAGGACAGGAGTACCAGCAGGGCGCCAAGTATTGAGAGCCATCTTGAGGCGCTTGTCTGGCTGTGGGAAGGATCAGAATTCATGGATAGGTAGTGATGCTGGATAGCAAGTCAAGTGGCATAGATAGTTACCAGGGTATGTACGGATCCGGCCTTTCCGCGCGACGATCGGATTGGCGTTCTACTCGCGTCGTTCGCCACGCAATGGCGTTGTTGGCGCTGATCGTGATTGCCGTGTTGATGTTGGGTGCGAATCCCATTGTGGGTGAGACCATAGCGCCGTTTGATATGCTCTCGCGTGTGCCTGGATGGAAGAATACAGGGATCGATGGCGCGGTCAAGCATCTGAAGCATAGCGATGTGCTTGACAATAAGCTCCCGTCCTGGCGTTTCGCGCGTGATCAATTGCGCAACGGCGAACTACCGCTCTGGAATCCCTTGGTGCTGGGGGGGGAGCCGTTAGTGCTGCTGATAACGCGATCCATACTGACGCCGGCCTTTGCGCTCTATGCGGCAATCGATGATGAAAGCATAGGCTTGTATGCCGCCGCGTTGATCAATTTGATCATCATTTCCGTCGGTAGCTATCTGTTGCTGTTCACCTTGAGCGGGAATCGCCTGGCCGCCCTGTTGGGCGCTGTTGTTTTCAGCTATTCGGGGTTTATTGCATCCTGGTTTCTTTGGCACCATGTGAATACCGCTATCTGGATTCCCTGGGTGCTCTACTTTGCGGTCCGGGTACTGCAGACCAGTGATTTTCGCCATATCCCCCGGTTGGCTCTTGCCTCTACCATGATGATCTTGGGAGGATTCCCTACGGTTGCCGTGTATGGTTACCTGGCCCTGTTATTGCTGCTATTGTGCTGGGCGCTCTTCTCTCGTTCGCCGGTGGGCAGGGTGCTGGCGCTGGGTAGTGGGGTGGCATCGGGTTTGTTCCTCTCCCTATTGCTCTCGGCAGTCGTATTGTACTGCCTTGACGAGTCACTTGGACGGCTTAATCTCGATTATCGACGCGGCGGCAGCGCATTTCACTCTCTGCAGCATCTGATGCTGTTTGTACGCCCTTTCAGCGATGGGCCCTTGACGCTGGGCCGAACGGGGTATGTCGGCATACTTCCTCTGTTGCTGTTTCTTCCGGCTCTCTGGTTGAGCTGGAAGAACACTGTCGACTGGAGGTTCGTCTGGGGAGTATCGATGATCGTTATTATCGCCCCTTTGGCATTTGCCTGGATTCCGATGGACTACATCAGGCATATCCCCCTGATTGGAAGCAGTATGATCAGCAGACTGATTTTGCTCATCGGTCTGGGTTTTGCGGTCATTACCACCCTCGTTTCGGTTGCCGGATACGATAGACTCATCAAGCGTGTCCCATGGTTGGCAAACGTCATCCTGTTGTTGTTGCTGTTGATTCAGGTATTTGACCAACGGCAGGTTTTTCAAAGCCTGGTAGGGTATGTGAAAGCGGAAGCCATCTATCCGACGACGCCGATGATCGATCAAGCGCGTAGTGATATCGAACCGTTGCAGAGTGTGATCTCCGATCGCGGGTTTCTGGTGCCCGGCGTGCTTTCCGCTTATGGTTTGGCTGAGTGGTTCGCCCACGGTTTCCACGGCCAGGCGGAAAAGAGGCTACTCAAGGGTGCTGTGGATAGGCCGTTTGTCACCCCGACTGCCGCGAACTTTTTGTGTGGCCAGGTTCGGTTTGATAAGCAGATCCTAACCTACATGGGTATCAAGTATGTTTTGTGTTCGCGCAGGCCGGAAAGAGAGGCAAAACTGAAACATCGTCTTTCGTTTGATACAATGCCGAAGGAAACCGGGAAACTAATATTGGTCGACTTGGCGAAACAGAAGATCGTGCAGTTTGCTGAGTTGGGAGAACCGGTGCGTTTTGATGAGTTGGTTGTGCCGTTACCGTCAGCCAGGTCTCTTGAGCAGCCTAGCGTGATGCTGACAATCAAAACTGCTTCCGAAACGGTAGCTCAGTCAGATCCCTGCCAGGTTCGGGTGGTTGCCGAAGATTATGCGCTCCACTGCGAATTTCCTTCCGCAGTTCAGCTCATGGCCGGGCACAACACGATGGAAATCGTGAGGTTCGGCGAAATGAAGGACGCGACTCTGATGGCGGTGGTCCACCCCTTGTCTAAGCGAGAACTGCGGGTCAAGATTGACGATGGCGTCATTCCCGGGGTGCTGGGTATGCGGGGCTATGCTACGGTGCCGCCTGATTCCTACCAGCGCTTACTGGACGGAGCGATTGGTTCATATACAGTCTCTGAACCGGAGCCGGGAATGACCCTGATCGAGAATACCCGGGTTGGTGGGAGCGCCTATTATGTCTCGAGCCTCGACGGCCGGCCGGATGCTGAATATGAGCAGGTGCGGATGACTTTCTATGATGAAACCTCCATGCAGTTCGAATATTCCGGGAGTCGACCTGGATGGATTGTCATTCCGGTCAGGTCCTATCCTGGTTGGTCTCTTACTTATAATGGAGAGCCGGTTGAGCCTGGGCTGTTCCTGGGTGTCATGCCGGCTGTGCCGGTGAATGGAAAAGGGAAGATAAGTTTCTGTTACCGGCCGACCCAATACGTGCTGCCGGGTATCGTATCACTGGCAGGTTTTCTGCTCATGATCGTGATGATTCTTCGGGCGGATAGACTGAATCGATGGTTTCAGGAGGCGGAAAGCAATGTATCGGGCTGAGTCGCACGACTCTGGTGCAACATCAATCGACTGGGGAGGCACAATGGCGTTGCTGCTGGTTGTATCGGCCGCAATGATTCGCTATCTGCTGACCGCGGGCATGCCGCTGATCGCCCATGCCCAAGGAACCTTCGACGATGCCCTGTTCATCCGTTTGGCGGATAGTTTGACCGCAGGGGAGTGGCTGGGTGAATACGATAAGCTGACCCTGGTCAAGGCTCCTCTCTATCCCCTGTTCATTGCCGCAAACTATTTTATGGGTTTCCAGTTCAAGGCGATGGAGCACCTGCTCTATATTCTGGCCTGCGTGGTTTTCTATTTTGCGCTGCTGAGAACCTCGGTGAACCGCTATCTGGCGTTAGCGCCTTTCCTGCTGTTGCTGTTCAGTCCCTATTACCATAGCAGTGTCGAGCGCGGTTGGTTCTATACCGCACTGACCCTTTTGGTCGTTACGGGTATGTTCTATCTCACCTCTCTGCGTATGGTGTCAGGCGTGATCGGGCGCCGCCACTCGTTACTGTTAGGCTTGGGACTGGCCACTCTCTATCTATCGCGGGAAGAGATGATTTGGCTCTACCCGCTCCTCATGGTCGCCTTTATCCTGCTGTTTTATCGGGCCGACAGGCGCGGTATGGTCGTGCAAATGGGCAAAACCCTGCCTTTGGTCCTGCTGGGGGCGGCATTGCCTGTGCTAGTGGTGATGAGCGTGAATTATTACAATTATGGTCTATTCGGTGTCACGGATGCCTCATCCAGGCAATTCACCTCGGCCATGAAAACGATAAAGCGTGTGCGCTCCGGTGCGGAGATACCTTTCGTCGATGTCAGCCAGGATGCACTGCACGAGATGTATAGGGTAAGCCCTACCCTGTCGGGTCTGGAGCCCTACTTGAGTGGGGATATCGGTGAACAATGGAGCAAACTCATGTGTCGCAGGGAAGCGTCGGCATGTGGGGAGATCGGCGGCGGGTATTTTTTCTGGGCGTTGCGAGACGCGGTGGAGGCGAGTGGCGGTTTTCAGCACTACCCAGAGACGCAGAAGATCTTCTCAAACATTCACGACGAACTGAATGAGGCATGCAACAACAAGCGGTTGGACTGTTCGCGTGGTGTCTGGCCGGTCCGTTATCCCATTCGCTTGAACAGGGTGGATGACTATCTTGCGAAGTTACCCAGATTTGTCGCTTATATGGTGACGGGTCTGCATGGCCGCCTGTCTGGTAACGGTCCCTCCATGGGACCACAGGAGCAACTCGATACGATCAGGCGGCTCTCCAATACGGTCCTGCTTTCCCGGTTATCTCAGACCTTCACTCTCTCTGGCTGGCTGATTTCAGATGATCCTGACAAATACCTGGCCATTGTCCCGACGGAGCAGAGAAACTATTCCGCCAGATTCAGCTTAAAAAAAAGTCCGGATTTACCGCGCCATTTCCCACATAACGCCTATGCCGGTATCTCGAGATTTACCACCCAGGGACAGTGTGAAAACGGTCATTGCGAGTTATTGGTCATGTCCGGCTCACAGCGGATACGGGTGGATCAGTCGAAGATCAAACCAGGTCAGGGTCTGCAGATCGATGGCTTGCATCTGCATATAGATTCTATTGTGAAGGAGAGTATTGACCCTCCGTTGCCCGATTTCACTATTTGGAAGACCGAGACCTTTAAAAAGATCGGCCAGGCCTATAATACCGTCCTGATCTATTTGACCGTGATTGCATCGGTTATTTTTCTCTATGCGCTTTTCGCCCTGCTGTATCGGGGATACAGGAGTCTGTTGTTCGGTGTGGCCTTGATGAGCCTGTTCGCGGTTGGCGGGCGTCTCGCGGTATTGGCGCTGTTTGACGATTTCACCCAAAGTCCGGTTGTCGGCCAACTCCGTCACTTCCTTCCGGTAATGCCGTTTCTGCTAATGTTCATCGGGCTGAACTTCCTGATGCTGTTCGATCTTATTCCCGGCCTTAAGCAGATAGACCATATCCGGAGAGCGGAGCAGGAGGATGAGGCACTAGGGTCGTCGGCTGAGCGTACAGATTCGGTTGATATTAAACCGGATGAACGATCTCATAAGGAAGCCACCCCGGCATCACTGCCGGCGGCCCGCTGAGATATCCCTCGAGAATCTCTTGGAAAGGCTTGAAGTGGTTGTGCTTTTTAAGTTTAACTCCGACAATAGGCATTTGTTCAATTGCGGAATTTTCCCATGGTGAAACATAACAGAGGGCCGTTGGTGGAAAACGGCATAGTGGTTGGTAATACAACGGACAAGTATGAGTCCGCAAATCCCATAACCCGCTTCCTGACCGGCAACTTCTGCCGTGCCGTGGGTGAGCTTGCGGCACGGATAGCGCCGGAGGATATCTTTGAGGTGGGATGTGGTGAAGGGCATGTGACAAAGGTGCTGCTTGAGCGAACGGAGGCAAAAATCCGTGCAGTGGATATTTCCGAAACCATACTCGATATCGCCAGGGGTAATGTGAATTCTCCCCGGGCCGCGTTTGCATGTAAGAATATCTACGCTATCGATAGCGCCACCGAACATGCCGGATTGGTTGTCTGCTGCGAGGTGCTGGAGCATCTGGATGATCCGCAACGCGGCCTGAAGATTCTTGCCGATCTCGCCAAACCCTATGCCATCCTGAGTGTTCCCAGAGAGCCGCTGTGGCGGGTGTTGAACATGGTCCGTGGGGCCTATTGGAAGGATCTGGGGAATACTCCCGGACACCTGCAGCATTGGTCCAGAGGGGAATTTATCCGCTTCGTATCACAGGAGTTCGAGGTAATGGAGACCCGCTCAGTGTTGCCTTGGACAGTTCTTCTTGCACGTTCGAGATCCGCAGAGGCGATCTAACTCGGCACGATCATCATGTTCCCGGGTGAAACATCCGGGCTAGCAGATACAATTGACTCAGTTCGGGGCATGCTGCAATCATCACATGGTTCATAAACGTCAGCACTTGAATCAGTTTTCAGTTTATGGATGCGCTGGAGCATTTTTTGAGTTTGAGGGGCGTAAGCTCAAGCCATGAGCAAGCTCTGCTCTCAAGTCCGTCTGGTGAGAAATGCGGGTTAGGGTCAGGATAACCTGATTAACGGTGTGGACTCTGCAATTTTCAGGCTGAGGCCTGTTCCGAACTTTCTTGTTGGCTCTGAAATTGATCATGTTCAGGGACCAGCAGATTGAGTTGTTGTGTCAATCGTTCCGTGTCGATCGATTCGCATGCCTCAGACATCTCCTCCAGGGTATCGGTCAGCCACTGCCAATCCACCTGGCGATGGCGGGCCAGAAAAACCTTCTCGTGGGCGGTTTTTTCAAGTTGCTCCTTTTCGTGGAACAACTCCTCATAGAGTTTTTCGCCGGGACGCAGGCCGATGTATTCGATCTGGATATCCGCGCCGGGGGTTCTGCCCGAGAGATGGATCATCTGCTCCGCCAGGTAGCTGATCTTGACCGGTTCCCCCATGTCCAGGACAAAAATCTCGCCGCCCAGGCCCAGGACCACGGTCTGCATAATCAGCTGGCAGGCCTCGGAGATGGTCATAAAGTAGCGCTCCATGCGCGGATCCGTCACGGTGACCGGTCCGCCCGCCCCGATCTGTTTGCGAAACAGGGGGATCACGCTGCCGGCGGAATCCAGCACATTGCCGAAGCGCACGGTAATGAAGTTTGTCTTGGAGTGGGCATTCAGGTTCTGACAAAGGATCTCGGCTGCCCGTTTGCTCGCCCCCATCACATTGGCCGGGTTCACCGCCTTGTCGGTGGAGACCAACACAAATACCCCGCAGCCGAAACGGTCAGCTGTCTGCGCCACATTGCGGGTGCCCAGGACATTGTTGCGCACCGCCTGGCGCAAGCGGTTTTCCAGCATCGGCACATGCTTGTAAGCGGCGGCGTGAAACACCACTTGCGGTTGAAACCGGGCAAACATGTTTTCCACGTAGGGCTGGTCGGTGATGTCGCCGAGATGACACTCCAGGGGTAGATCGGGAAATGTCTTGAGCAGCTCCATTTCGATGGCGTAGAGATTGAACTCGCTGTTTTCCAACAATACCAGGCGGGCAGGCTTCAAACCGGCCAGTTGGCGGCAGAGTTCAGAGCCGATCGAACCGCCGGCGCCGGTCACCAGGATGGTCTTGCCCGAGAGCGCCGCGTCGATGGCCTGCCAGTCGAGGGAGACAGGATTGCGCCCCAACAGGTCTTCGATGGAGACGGTGCGCAGGTGATTGATCTGGACATTGCCTGACATCAGATCATTCAATTGCGGCACGGACCTGAACGGCACATCCGCCGCTTCGCACAACTCGACGACCCGCCGCATCTGTTCCGAGGAGGCGGAAGGGATCGCCAGCATGATGATATCGATGGCGAGCCTCTCGGTCAGGTCCGGAATGGCCTCGCAGGTGCCGGCCACGGGGATGCCGTGAATCTCCCTGCCCTGGCGGCGCAGTTTGTCATCGACGAAGGCCACCGGACGGTAGTCGCCCCGGCGGTTGCGCAGGATATCCCGGGCCAGCATCTCGCCGGCCTGTCCCGATCCCACGATAAGAACCCGCTGGCTCGGGGTGAGATCCAGATGGTGGTCCTTCAACCAGCGGTAGATCAGGCGTGGCCCGCTCAGCAGCATCACCAACAGGATCGCGTAGATGACAGGCACCGAGCGTGGAACGCCCCCGGCCCGGGTAAAGACGAACAGCAGCGCCACACTGACCATCGTGCCGACCAGCACCGCCTTGAGGATGCGGAGGATGTCCGGCAGCGAGGCAAAGCGCCAGATGCCACGATAGAGGCCGAACAGGAGAAAGGCGGTGAGCTGAATCGGCAGCACGAACAGCAAGGCCAGCAAGGCATCCTGGTAATACGAGGCGGGGAGAACTTCCAGATTGTAGCGAAACCAGAATGCCAGGAACCAGGCGATGGGCACCATCAACACATCGTGCCCAAGCGCTACCGCTTGAGAGCGCAAATGGCGAGGTATGAGTTGTCTGCTCATTCAGGCACTCCTAGTGTAGTGTCCTATACTGTTTGACGTTTTCAGCGTGACGAGAAGCCATTAGCCGCGCCCCGCAGGAAGTGCCCTTGGGGTGCTAGGCGCGTTGCGCGGGGAATGGCGCGCCCTTTCCAAGCAACGCAACAACGCGGATGATGGCTTCTCGTCGCGCCCGAAGGGAGGCCCACAAATGACTCAATCCTGCGTTGCAACCCTTGTTAATGGGGCAACCATTGACTGCGGGCTGCGCCATTCCCGGCGAGGCATGCCTTGTGGCTAACGCCTTCCTGGCCCGCTGAATGTTACAGTATCTATGACGAGGTACACTAACATATCGGGTTAATATGAATGGCGCTTACTTAAGGTGAATATGCCTGGATCTTACTCGTCATTCCAGTAATCGCGTCATTCCGGCGAATGCCGGAACCCAGGGAAATGACGCCTGTTGGTGATTCTGGATCCCGGCATTCGCCGGGATGACGGTGGTTTTGATCTTAAGTAAGTGCCATTCGGGTTAATATCTTGTTGTTTCCCTTATTTGGGTTCGTCTCTGGGCCGGGTGGGTTATACTGCATCCGACACCACCGGTGTCGATCCGCGAACACGCCCTGTAACAGCATAAAGCGCGTAGCCAACTTGAAGTCAGTCGCATGCAGCCATCAGACTTAGCCCAGTCCCCGAGCCGTCCCCATCAGACAGGGGTGCTCGCATTCCTGCGGGAGAGCGATCGCCTGTCGCCACAGGATCATGCCCGCGCCGAGGGCTTCGTGCGGGACACGGGCGAGGGCGAGGCCGAGACATTGATCCACATGGGGTTGATATCGGAACCGGACCTGGCCAAGACCCTGTCTGAGATCTATGCCCTGCCGATGGTTGCGGATGCGGGTGAATACCCGGACGAACCGGTGCATTCCCAGGCGATCGCCTTTCGCTATTTGAAAGCGATGAAGGCCATCCCCCTGGCCATGGAAGAGAGCCGGGTGGTGGTGGCGGTGGCCGATCCCGGTCAGGTATCCATTGCCGATGCCATGCGCTTGGCGACCGACGCCGAGGTGAGTCTCAAGGTGGGCCGGTTTTCCGACATCGAGTCCGCGCTGGAGCGGGTCTACGGCGCCGGAAGAAGCGTGATGGGCGAGATCGTCGATGGACTCGGCGCAGAGGAGGAGGTTGAGGAGAGTATCGAGCACTTGAAAGATCTGGCCAGCGAAGCGCCGATCATCCGTCTGGTCAACCATATCCTGCAGCGGGCGGTGGAATCGGGGGCCTCGGATGTGCATATCGAACCCTTTGAAGAGACCCTGATGGTGCGCTATCGCATCGACGGCATCCTCACCGAATCGGAGTCTCCGCCGTCCCGCTCCACAGCGGCTATCATCTCCAGGATCAAGATCATGGCCAAGCTCAATATCGCCGAACAGCGGGTGCCCCAGGATGGCCGCATCTCGGTGAAGATCCAGGGCAACGAACTGGAACTACGCGTCTCCACGGTGCCCACCCTGTACGGTGAGAGCCTGGTGATCCGTTTGCTGAACAAAAAGAGCATCAGCTTTGAATTCGACAGCCTGGGTTTCGGCGATGTCTCCCTGGCGCGGCTGCAGCAGTCCCTGCAGCAGCCCAACGGCATCATCCTGGTGACCGGTCCCACCGGCAGCGGTAAGAGCACTACCCTCTATACCGCCCTCAGCCAGCTCAATAAACCAGGGGTTAAGATCATCACCGTGGAAGACCCGGTGGAGTACAAGCTGGAGGGGATCAACCAGATACAGGTCAAGCCGCAAGTGGGGATGGACTTTGCCAATGCCCTGCGCGCCATCGTGCGCCAGGATCCGGACATCATCATGGTGGGTGAGATGCGTGACGCGGAGACCGTGCGCATTGCGGTGCAGGCCGCCCTTACCGGCCATCTGGTGCTTTCCACCCTGCATACCAACGATGCGGCGGGCACGGTCAGCCGGTTGCTGGACATGGGGGTCGAGCCCTATCTATTGGCCTCCACCGTGAATGCCGTGGTGGCCCAACGGCTGGCGCGGCGTCTCTGCTTGCACTGCAAGCAGCCATACCTGGCGGATGAGGCGCTTGCCCGGCGTTTTGTCCAGGCGGGATTGGCCGCCGAGGGGGAAGCCGTGCGGCTCTACCGGCCTGTCGGGTGCGACGCCTGTTCGCACACCGGGTTTAGCGGGCGTATGAATATCGCGGAAGTCCTGTTGATATCCGAGGCGATACGCCAGCAGGTGATCGGGCATGCCCCGGCCTCGACGATCCAGCAGCTGGCCGTGCGGGAAGGCATGGATACCATGTATCGGGACGGACTGGCCAAGGTGCGCAAAGGGCTCACCTCCTTTGAGGAGCTGATGCGGGTCAGCGAAGAGGACGCGTAATGGCGCTATTTCTCTACAAGGCCAGTGGTGCGAACGGAGAGGTGCAGCAGGGCGAAATGGAGGCGGAAGATACCAGGCAGGTGATCATCGAGTTGCAGCGGGAGCAGCTGATCCCGCTGCAAGTGAAGCGCGTGACCGGCCTGCGCGGCCTATTGCGCTACGGCGCCGCTTCTCGCAGTAAGATAGGCCAGAAACAGATCCTCTCTTTCGCCAAGGAGCTTGCGACCCTGTTGAAGGCGGGGTTGCCCCTGGAGGGGGCGCTGTCGCTGATGGCGAGGTTGAGCAGCGACGAAGCGGTGAGCGAGGTGATCGATTCTCTCAACGAGTCGATCAAAGGCGGCGCCAGCTTCTCCCGGGCGCTGGAAAAGCATAGGGATCTCTTTCCGCGGCTGTTTGTGAGCATGATCAAGGCCGGGGAGGCCGGCGGCATGCTCAGCGAGGCCCTGGAACGGATCACGGAATACATGGAGCGCGCCCAGGAACTGAAGGAGAGTGTGCGTTCGGCGTTGATCTATCCGACCATTCTGTTGCTGGTCGCGGCGATTTCGGTGATGGTTCTGCTGGTGTTCGTGGTCCCTCAGTTCAGCCAGATGTTCCAGGATATGGGGCGGGAACTTCCCTTGCCGACCCAGGTCGTACTCGCGGCAGGGGATTTTCTCAAGCAGTATTGGTGGTTGCTGCTGGCCGGCCTGTTCCTCGCCATAGCCCTGTTCCGCGTCTGGTTGGAGAGAGCGGACAACCAGTATCGCTGGGATCGATGGTTGCTGACGCTGCCGCTGGCGGGGGAGTTGCTGCTGAAAGTGGAGACCGCCCGGCTCTCTCGCACCCTCTCCTCCCTGTTGCACAACGGCCTGACCCTGCTGAGCGCCGTTACCCTGTCACAGGAGGTGCTCAACAATCGTTACATTGCCCGGGGCGTCGAACAGGCGGCGCAGAAACTCAAGCAGGGCAAGGGTCTGTCCGCCCCTCTGATAGAGCAGAAGGTTCTGCCGGAACTGGCCATTCGCATGCTCCAGGTCGGCGAAGAGTCAGGTGATATCGGCACCATGCTGGCCGATGTGGCGGATGTCTACGACCGTGAGGTGCGAGAGACGGTGCAGCGCCTGCTGACTTTGGTGGAGCCGGTGCTGATCGTGGGCCTTGGGCTGATTATTGCGGGTATAATCATCTCTATCTTACTGGCGATGCTAAGCGTCAATGATCTGGCATTTTAGTGTAGTGTCCTATACTGTTTGACGTTTTCAGAGGCCCACAAATGACTCAAGTCAAGGCGCAGCCCGCAGTCAATGGTTGCCCCATTAACAAGGGCTGCAACGCAGGATTGAGTCATTTGTGGGCCTCCCTCCGGGCGCGACGAGAAGCCATCATCCGCGTTGTTGCGTTGCTTGGAAAGGGCGCGCCATTCCCTGCACAACGCGCCTAGCGGCTGATGGCTTCTCGTCACGCTGAAAACGTCAAACAGTATAGGACACTACACTAGTGCTTACCCGGAACCCCGTCCGTTGATGAAGAGAAACCGATGAAGAAATTGAAAACCCGTTTTGTCCGTTATGGCGGCTTTACCCTGATTGAATTGCTGGTAGTGATGGCGATCCTGGCCATGTTGGCAGGTCTGGTGGGCCCCAGGGTGATGAACGCCCTGGGTGAATCCAAGAGCAAGACCGCCAGGGTGCAGTTGGAGGAGCTCTCCGCGGCGCTGGATATCTACCGCCTGGATACCGGCAACTACCCGCGCGGCGAGCAGGGTCTGCAGGCCCTGGTGCAGCGGGTGGATGGCGCGGAAAACTGGAATGGTCCCTACTTGAAGAAGCCCAGACTGCCGAAAGATCCCTGGGGCGTCGACTATGTCTATCGCTATCCCGGCGAGCATGGGGATTATGACCTCTACTCGCTCGGCTCCGACGGCGCCGAAGGGGGCGAGGGCGAGGCCAAGGATATCAATGGTTGGGAGTGATTCTGCCGCCGTACCGAGGAAGCCATCGGGGTTTACCCTGCTGGAGCTGATTGTGGCGCTGACCATTGCCGGGGCGCTGGTGGCCTTGGCTCCCCCGGTGATGGAGCGTCTGCTCCCCGGCATGAAGATCAAGGCGGCCGGCCAGGAGATGGCGGCTTCCTTGCGATTTCTGAGAAGCTGGTCCATCTCACAGGGCAGCGAGGGTGTCTTTACCCTCGATCTGGCGCAGAAGCACTACACCATCACTCCCCGCAAGCGATCCTATGACCTGCCCGAGGGTGGCGAATTGACCTTGGTGTCCGCCAGTGAAGAGCGCCGGGGAGAGCAACAGGGGGCGATCCGTTTTTATCCGGACGGCAGCTCCAGCGGTGGGCGAATCACGCTTCAGGGGGCCGGGAATACCCAACGGATCGATATCGACTGGCTTACCGGCAGGGTCTCTCTTGGGCATTGAGCCGAATGCCCTTGCTTCGACACAGCGGGGTTTTTCCCTGCTGGAGGTGCTGGTGGCGTTTACCCTGCTGGCGCTCACGCTCGGGGTGGTGATGCAGGCCCTGTCCAGTAACAACCGGGGACTTGTGATCGCCGCTCGGTACTCCGATGCCGCGACCCTGGCATCGTCCAAGCTGGCCGAGGCCGGCAGGGTCTACCCCCTTGAAGTGTCCAGCCACGAAGGTGAATCGGGCGATACCTATCGCTGGCGCCTTACCATTCAGGCAAATCCACAGGAGACCGGCTATCTCAAAGAGGCCTCGTTTATCGTTACGGCGAGTGTCTCATGGGGAGAAGGGCGTGCGGGTAGGGAATATGTCTTGTCGTCGTTGCGAAATCGTTAGCCTGCATTTCTCACACCCGTTCGTAGCGAGGCGGCTCAAGGGTGCGTCATGGCTGGCGTTTGCGACCGAGGGGCGCGCAGGCATAGCCGGCACTATGTTGAGCACCCCGACCGAGGGAACGCCAGATAGGGCGTGCCATTGGGCCGCCGCAGTAGAAGGGGTGTGAGAGATGCAGGCTAGCCCGCATTTCTCACCAGGCGGCAGTCATGGCTTCACCCTGCTGGAGCTGATGATCGCGCTGGTGCTGATGAGCCTGATCCTGATGCTGCTGTTTGCCGGCTTGGATCTGGGCAGCCGCAGTTGGCAGAAGAGCAACCAGAAAACCCAGCGCCAATCCAGCGAACGACTCACCTTTGACTACCTGCGCCGCACCCTGGGCGGGATGCGCAATGAGCATCTGATCGAGAGGGACAAAACCGAGCCACTCTTTTCAGGTGAGCACCATTCGCTTCGCTGGGTCGGACCTACGGCGTCCCAGGCAGGGATAGGAGGCGCCTCCCTGTTTCGACTCGAGCTGCACGGCGATGAAGAAGAGGAGACGGTACTGCTGCTCAAGCGATGGCTCTATCACCCGGAGGTGCTGGAGCAGGCCTCCGCCGAAGGCAGGGATTGGCGTACGCCCGCAAGTGAGAAGGAGACGCCCGCCGCTGATGAACAGGTCTCCGGGGTGCGTTACAGTGAACACCGGTTGCTCAGCGGGGCGACCCAGATGGAACTGGATTATTACGGATCGCAACAGAGAGGGATTCCATCCGAGTGGCACCATGAATGGAAGGCGCCGAGAAAACTACCGTTACTGATACGGTTGCGGTTGCATTACCCGGATCGCGTCACCCCCCCTCTGGTGGTGGCGATTCCGAGGGGGTCGGCATGAGCAGTGCGCAACAACGGGGCATAGTGCTGGTGCTGGTGCTCTGGACCCTGGTCCTGTTGATGACCATCGTATCAGCGGTGTCATCGTCAATACATACGGAATCCACCCTCGCTCACCATCAGCTCGACCAGACCCGCTCCCGGGCCTTGGCCGAGGCGGCCTTCCACTATGCTGCGGCCCGCGCCTTCGATCCCGACAGCGAAATGGCCTGGGAGGCCGACGGTCTGCCTCATGACTGGCGTTTCGACGGTGTCGAAATGGTGATCCGGCTGCAACAGGAGCGGGACCGGTTGGATCTGAACAGGGCGACGGCAGGGCAGTTGGACCAGTTGCTGCAGTTTATCGAGGTGGATGATGAGCTGCGCGACGGGCTGGTGGATGCGATCCTCGACTGGCGCGATGGCGACTCCCTGCATCGATTGAACGGCGCGGAAGACGAGGCGTATCGTATGGCCGGCATGCCCTACGGGGCGAAAGACGCACCCTTCACCACCCTGGATGAGATTGGACTGGTGATGGGCATGACGCCCGAGATAGCGGCGCGACTGATGCCCTACCTCACCCTTGCTGCCAGTAGGGGTAGTGGCTCGAAGTCATCGAGGGTTTTGCCCGGCAATTTTGGCATGGATGCGGGAAATCATGCACAGCTGACAGGCATTCGCGTTCTAGTTGAGATCCCAGGGGAGCAAAGCCCGTTCCTGGCCGAGGCGGTGGTAACACGATCAAGGGACAGGTTGCGATTCGTTACGGTAAACTACGCCGTCTCCCCAACCGCATGGCCGGTATTTGAAGAGGATTGACGGTGCTGAGAGTGGCAGGGCAAAACATCCTAAGCATGATGCAGGATCAGTTGATCGAACCTATGAAAAGCTGTCTGGCAGAGCGTCTCGGTCATTCAGCCGATAACGGCTGCCGCCTCAGGATTACCCAATCTTCAGGGGTTTTTTATACCGCACCGGACCGGGAAGGCGTTGAACTCTCATCGGCCGACGCGGACGCCAGCCGGCTCAAGCCCTATCTGCACGACTGTCATGCAAACAACAAACGGCGTATCCGGATCGAGCTCGATCCCGGATTACTGTTGCTGCGGGAGGTGCGGCTGCCGATCGCGGCGAGGAAAAACCTGCGTGATGTGCTTGCTTATGAGATGGACCGCCTCTCACCCTTCAAAGACGAGGAGGTCTATTTCCATTTCACCCCCCTCGAACAGGATGAAAAGCGGGGCTGGATAGAGGGGCGCCTCATTGTGGCGCAAAAGCGGAGACTCGATCCCTGGTATGCGTTGCTTACCCGCCAAGGCATGGATATCGGCTCGGTGACCCTGGCGGGCGATTCAGTCCCATTGACCCTGAAACCCCGCCAAGGCAACAGGCCGGATGCCATGGGTGGCAGGTTGAATGCCCTGTTGTGGGGGTTGCTGGGGCTGTTGCTGTTGCTGGCCCTGGCCGGGCCGGTCTGGCAGCAACGGCAGATTGCCATCGGTCTCGAGCAGGCCATGCGGACGGCCCAGAAAAAGGCCACCCGGATCATGCAACTGCAGGAGAGGCTCAAACAGCGCCGTGATGCCGTCGGCATGGTATCGACCGAACGGGAGGGCTATCTTCCCCTGTCGGATGTGTTGCTGGAGTTGACTCGTGTGATTCCGTCGGGGAGCTGGTCGCACCGGATCGCGCTGACCCCGGAGCGTGTGGATGTCACCGGTGAGTCCGATCAGGCCGCGGAGTTGATTACCCTGCTCGAGCGCTCTCCCATGTTTGAAGTGGTTCGTTTCAAATCACCGGTGGTCCAGAACAGGTTGTCGGGTAAGGAAAACTTCGATCTCACCATGCAGCTGACCCGGGAGATGGAGCCATGAACGCGCCGGGCTGGTCGAAAAGTCGTTGTGACCTGGTGCTGTTCGGATTGGCTGCGGGCCTGCTGCTGATCGGGTTGGCATGTGTTGGGCTTTGGCTGGACCTGATGGGCGGCTACCGGGAGGTGGCGGATGATTTCAGGCATCGCACCGCCCACTATCTGCGTATCGCTCAACGGGAAGCGTCCCTCCAGGCGGCGCTGAAGTCGCCCAGCCTGAACGACTTTATCAAGCGACACTACCTGACCGGTGAGGCGCCCGGTGTGGCCTATGCGGGATTACAGCAGCAGATCAAGGAGGTGATCGAGTCCGCCGGGGGGGTGGCATTGAGCACGCAGCTGGTTCAGCGTCAGCAGGAACAAGAGCAGACCACGGAAAAGATCATTGTCCGGGTGCGCATGCAGGGCGACAGTTATGCGCTGCAAAAAGTCGTTCATGCGCTGGAAGCGAGGCAGCCGTTGCTGTTTTTCGAGCAACTGATGATTCAAGGACCTGCCCGCGTCAAGCCCGAGTTGCAAGAGAAGTTGGACATACGTTTTGACGTCTACGGCTACTTTTGGAAAGAAAAGGTATGAACAAGCTGCAGGTCACGCTTTTGGCAATTCTGCTGGCGGTGCTCTCCATGGAGTGGATAAGCTGGCCTGAGAAGTACCGGCAAGCCCTCTCGGTCACGGCTACAGCAGAGGAAAAGGCTGCGGTTGAGGCGGGGTTGACTGGCCGGGCTGACTGGTTGAAGGATCAGCAGCACTATCGAGAGATTGCCGATCGCACCCTGCTTCGCCAGGACCGGCAGGGGTTTCAGGCCGAGGCGGAGAATCAGCCCGTCGGCGCTACCCAAGCGCAACTGCCGAAGTTTCAGCTGTTGGGGATTATTCTGACTGAACAGGCCGAACCCTCGGTCATGATCTTCGATGAACAGCGCAAGGAGAGCCGGACCCTGCATATCGGTGACGCCATCGGCGATTGGGAGTTGCGGGAGATTATGCCAGGGCATATCGTGCTGGCCTGGAACGATCAGATCGAGAAGGTCGAACTGCGAAAATTCTGAGCTATGCTGCGCTTCGACCATCTCTCACTCAGACGAGGCAGCAAGTTGCTGTTCCAACAGGCGGATTTCACCCTGCACAGAGGCTGGAAAGTCGGTATTACGGGGGGTAACGGAAGCGGTAAATCGAGCCTTTTCAGTCTGATATTGGGTGAACTGCAGGCCGACGAAGGAAGCCTCTCCCTGCCTCCGAGGCTGGAGATCGCCCATGTTGCTCAGGAGACCCCAGCATTGGAGCGATACGCCATCGACTACCTTATCGACGGCGACCGTGAACTGCGACGGATTGAGAGAGCGCTGGTCGAAGCGGAGTCCTGCGGTGACGGGACGGCCCAGGCCAGGTTGCACGAAGCGCTGCATACCGCTGACGGCTACACAGTAAAGGCCCGGGCTGGTGAACTGATGCATGGCCTGGGTTTTTCCACGGATGATGCGAAGCGACCGGTCAATCACTTTTCCGGCGGTTGGCGGATACGCCTCAATCTGGCCCAGGCGCTGATGTGTCGCTCCGATCTGTTGTTGCTCGACGAGCCGACCAATCACCTGGATCTCGATGCAGTGATCTGGCTTGAGAGCTGGTTGCGCAACTATCCCGGCACACTGTTGATGATCTCCCATGATCGGGACTTTCTCGATCGGGTTTCCGAGCATATCGTTCATCTGGAGCAGCAACGAGCGAGGCTCTATACCGGCAACTATTCCAGTTTCGAGCAGACCCGCGCCGCCCGGTTGGCCAACCAGCAGGTGGAGTATGAAAAACAGCAGCGGGAAATCGCCCATATCCGCGGTTATGTGGATCGTTTCCGCGCCAAGGCCACCAAGGCCCGCCAGGCTCAGAGCCGCCTGAAGGCGCTGCAGCGCATGGAACTGATCGCCCCCGCCCATGTGGACTCCCCTTTCCGTTTCGGTTTCCGGGAAGCGGCAAAAAATCCGCATCCATTACTGCAACTACGCCAGGTCTGCGCCGGATATGGCGAGCAAGTCGTCTTGCAAGAGATACATTTCAATCTTGAGCCTGGTGATCGCATCGGTCTGCTCGGTCCCAACGGCGCCGGTAAATCGACCCTGATCAAGTTGCTCGCCGGCGAACTCGAACCCCTCTCCGGAGACGCCCTTCCTGCCCAAGATCTGCGTGTCGGCTATTTCGCTCAGCACCAGTTGGAGCAGCTCGATCCCGATGCCGGTCCGCTACTCCATCTACAGCGTCTCGACAGTGGGGCCAGCGAACAATCCCTGCGTACCCACCTCGGTGGTTTCGGTTTTCAAGGGGACCGGGCAGTGGAGCCAGTGGCCCCTTTCTCCGGCGGTGAGAAGGCCCGTCTGGTGCTTGCCCTGCTGGTCTACCAGCGCCCCAATCTACTGCTCCTGGACGAGCCGACCAACCATCTCGATCTGGAGATGCGTCATGCCGTCGGTCAGGCCCTGCAGGATTTTCAGGGGGCGATGGTCATTGTCTCCCATGACCGCCACCTGTTGCGCATCACCTGTGACGATTTCTGGTTGGTGGATGGGTGGCGGGTGCAGCCTTTCGACGGCGATCTGGATGACTATCCGGTCTGGCTGGCAGGGCGGCGCCGTAGCGAGGAGCGCATTTCGAGGGAAACCCCGGATGCAGAGCATACCGCCTCCGCCCGAAAGGATCGAAAACGCCGGCAAGCGGAACGGCGCAAACGCCTGCAACCGCTGAAACAGGCCCTGGAGAGGCTTGAGGCCGAAATGGAGAAACTTCATGAAAAACAGCGGGAAACGACCCTGGTCCTGGGCGAAACAGCGCTTTACGATGCCTCACGCAAGGAGGAGCTGAAACAGCGACTTGACGAAAAGGCATCCGTTGACCGGCAATTGGCTGAGTGTGAGGCCCGGTGGTTGGAAATCAGTGAACAACTCGAGGCTGTAAAAAGTGATGAAACAGTCTAAAGTATCACCTCAGGAGTGGACGGTTTTCTTTTTGGCATATCTCTGCATTGACGAGGTGGCCGGTCGGGAAGCAGCCATTCGCTTTTGTTTTATGATCATCATGGATGATCTAGGGGGAAGCTGGTCGATGATTGGCCATTCGCTTTCAAATGGTTAGTGCATTGGATTATTTGATAGCGAAATCCGGTACATGCACGTTTTATAGAGAGTTGAAGATGAACATCTATGTAGGAAATCTGCCCTGGAGCGTTAAGGACGACGAGTTGCGTCAAATGTTTGCCGAGTTTGGAGATGTCTCCAACGCTAATGTCATTATGGACAAATTTTCCGGCCGCTCAAGAGGTTTCGGCTTTGTCGAAATGCCCGATTCCGGAGACGCCGAGACTGCAATCAAGTCACTGAATGAGAAAGAGGTTAGTGGTCGAAATCTGCGTGTTAACGAGGCCAAGCCTCGTGAAGAGAGGCCTCAGCGCAGATCCAGAAACTGATAGATTAATCCGATCGGTCCAACAACGCCTTATCGGGATTGCGCATTACGCAATCCCGATGTGGATCTGTGCCTGTTGTAGTGCGGTTTCGGACAGACCCTTAATGATATGAAAGGCTTTATCGTTGCAGTAATACTTGCCGCCGCTGCGTTCCTGATCTGGCCCTATACGGCGGTCTATCGACTCGATCAGGCGCTGCAGCGGAATGATCATCGGGCGCTTGCCGAACTGATCGATGTCGAGGCGGTGAGGGATCAAATCAAGCGTAAGCTCAACAAGAACCTCGAGAGCACCATCGGCGATGTCTCCAGCGGCTTTATCGATTGGTTACAGAACGGCATTCAACGCCTCGGCGCCGACGCCGTGGAGCAAATGGTCGATATCGGATGGATTGCCGCTCAACTGCGCGCCCACAACCGGAAACCCGGGGAAGGCGGAATCCTTGACCGCATGACCTATGCCTTCTTCGATGGCCCGGACAGGCTGTTGTTGCGAATCGGGGAGTGGGATGACAACCCGGTACATGCTCATCTCAGCCTCCAGGGCGCAGACTGGCGCATAACGGCGGTCTATAACTGACCTACTTGGTGTTCGTCCAGAAAGGCACATTTTATTCAAAGCTACGTCATCCCGGCGTATGCCGGGATCTAGGGAATTAACGACTGACTGGATTCCGGCATGCGCCGGAATGACGAACACCGTTGTTTCGTTTCGCCCATCAAACGCCGCTAAAGAAATTGCCGCGACGGCCGCTCTATGGTTCTGAGAAGTGATGTTGTAGAGCGAAAAAAATGGTGTGGGCTTGAAGTCCACGCTCAAGGATAGTGAGAGAATCGAATCATGGCCGAAATCTATTTCAACCAAACCCTTTATGAAGTCTGTCCCACCGGCATGCTGGCCATCGACAACGATGTTTGTATCCGATGGATGAATCCCGCCCTGGAGGCAATGCTCAATCTGCGTGGGGATGAATTGGTAGGCAAGGATAGAGGTTCGTTGCCCGAGAGCCTGCATGCCCTGTTCGACGAGACCGATATGCTTCACCTCTCGCTGAACGGCGAGGGGGAGCGATGGCTGCACCGGGAAGTGCGCGAAGTGGTCGACGGCGTGAACGCCAAGTTGCGCCTCCATTTCTATCAGGACATCAGCCAACAGATCGTGGCGCAACAGGAGAGCAACCAACTCCGCCAACAGGTTGAGGATCTGACCATAACCGACGAACTTACCGGCATGGCTAACCGGCGCGCCATCTTACAGGCCTTGACCGCGCAAGTGACACGCAGCCGCCGGTATGGCAACCTGCTGTCCCTCGGCGCCATGTGGCTGAGTCACCCCGGGTCTGCAGATAAGCCACTGCCCGATACCTCCGTCCTGGTGATGGCCCGGTATTTGCGTGAGCGCCTGCGCTGGGCCGATATCATCGGCCGCTATGAGCCCCACCTGTTTCTTCTTGTCATGCCCGAGACCAGCAAGGAGGATGCGGAAAAGCTGCTCCGACAGATAATGGATGAGTGCCGCGAGGGAGCGTTGCAAGAGCTGGGCAAGCACCCCGTCCCCGATTTGGCGATGGGCGTGTCGGGTTGGACCAAAGGTGACGATCCACAGCGGTTGATCAGCCGCACCCTCGACCTGTTCTGACCCATGGCGTCCACATGCCCGATTCGCAGCGCATCAGCTTTGACGAGGGTATCAGCCGCAAAGAACTGAATGCCGTTCGTCAGCGCTTCATGGGGCTGCATCGTGAACGCCTGAGACGCATTCAGGCGGAATTGCGTCCCGGCCAGCAGGAGTTCCTTGAACTGCTGCCGCTGCTGCTGCATATCAATCATCCGATGCTGCCAGGTTTCGTCAGCAGTGAAACGCCCACTGGCATACCCGACTACAGCCCTTCCAAGCAAGCGCTGGACGCAGCGAAGAAGCTTGGTCGAAGCTTTGAATACAAAAAGCGCGCGCAACGCATCTACCGTATCCACGGCCTCTACCTGATGGGCAGCACCGGCACCATCGGACAGTCATCCGGGAGCGACTTCGATCTCTGGCTCTGCCACGACTCCGCCTTGAACCTGAAGCAGCGACAAAAGTTACAGGATAAGATTGCGCTGATCGAAAAGAGCGCAGCTGAACTCGATCTGGAGCTGCACATCTTTCTCATCGACCCGGAGCGCTTTCGCAAGGGGGAGAAGTCCAAGCTCTCCCAGGAGAGCACCGGCACCACTCAACACAATCTGTTGCTTGAAGAGTTCTACCGTAGCGCGGTGCTGCTGGCCGGCCGCTATCCCCTGTGGTGGCTGGTCCCGCCTGAGCATGAGGATGACTATCAGGCGTATGTCGACAATCTTCTCTCCCATCGCTTCGTCAAGGCCGCAGAGGTCTTTGATCTCGGGGGATTGGACCATGTACAGGCTGGTGAGTTTTTCGGCGCTGCCCTGTGGCAGCTCTATAAGGGGGTCGACTCGCCCTACAAATCGATACTGAAGATCTTCCTCATGGAGGCCTACAGCCGCCACTATCCCCATCCGCAGTGGTTGGCGCAGCAGGCCAAGGAGGCGATCTACGCCGGCGAGAGCGATATCGACAAACTGGATGCCTATATCCTGCTGTATCAGAAGGTTGAAGAGTACCTGAAACGCAACAGGGACGAAGAGCGGCTCGAGCTGGCGCGGCGGTGTTTCTATTTCAAGGTCGGCGAACATCTCAGTCAGGCGCGGGACAGCGAAAACTGGCGTATCCAGGCGATGCTCAAGCTGACCCGCCAGTGGGGTTGGGGGCAGACCCAATTGCAGATGCTCGATACCCGTTCAGAATGGAAGATAGACCGGGTGATCAAGGAGCGCAACGCCCTGGTCGGCGTGCTGACACGCAGCTACCGGTTACTCACCGATTTCGCCCGCAAATACGCCAAAGAGAGCCACATCGACCCCCACGAACTGAACCTGCTTGGGCGCAAGCTCTATACCGCCCTGGATCATCGCCCAGGGAAGATTGACCATATCAATCCAGGGATATCGAAGAATCTCTCTGAAGAACAGTTGTCGCTGCATCACCGTCCGACCCGGGATGGCATGCCCGCCTGGATGCTCTATCGGGATAAGGTCGAAGAGGTCGATCTGATGGAGCAGCGGCCTATCAAGATCTCCACCAATTTGGTCGAAATCCTGCTCTGGAGTCATGTCAATCAGGTTTGGGGCGGGCGCACCAGGGTCAGCCTGTTTTCCGCAGAGACAGGGCTCGCCCGTAATGAACTGCTCTCATTGCAAAGGAGCATCAACAGGCTCTTTCCCACCTATATGCCACCATCGGCGCAGATGAAAACCCTGGCCCGGCCGGCTTATGCGGTGATGGTGGCGCTGTTTATCAATATCGGCACAGACCCGATGGAACACCTGACCAAAGAGGGGATGCAACTCACCAGCGAGCGGCACGATCCACTGAGTTTCGCTTCCGCCCGCACAAACCTGGCGATCAATCTGGAAAAACTGCTGCAGACCAGCTGGGGTGAACTACAGGTCACGCGCCATGACGGGCCAGAGGGCTTGATGGATGTGCTCTGCAGCATACTCGACATGCAATCGGAAGAGGAATTCCCGCCGACGCAAATATACGCCTACAGCTTCTCGAGTGTACGGGGAAGCCAGATTGCCAACCGGGTCACAGAGCTCTTCAATCATGTCATAGCGCGATTCCGCAGCGGCGAGTTGAGAAACGGCCGCTATGCCTTCCGTATGGGCAAGGAGTTTTTCATCGTGCAGCAGCAAGAGAAGGGGTATGTCTGGCGCAGCCAGGAATCCTTTGGCAGCCTGCTCGATGAGTTGAAGCAACCGCAGCAGGTCTATCGTGAATTGGAGTTCGATCCTGAGATACTTGCCAACAGCCCATATCCGGCGCTGTTCAAAAAAAACAAGCCGGACGTTATACAGTTGTTCTATCAGATCAAATCACAGCAAACGGACATCTACGTACTTGATGAGCAGGGTGCGCTTTTCCAGCAGACACTTGCAGCGGACAGTCCTCGGTTTTTAATGCTACAGCAGCGACGCTTCCTGAATAGTCTGCAGCAGTTACGTAATCTTGTTCTGAGTGGAGAGAGTGATTTACTGGTTGAGCCGGAATTCCATGAGTTGTTCTGTGATAAGGATGGCCAATGGTTGACAAAGCGTCGACGGGTGCCTTTGATGAGTGCGGATGACTATATGGAGTTGACACTGGTAAGCGATAGTGCTGAAGCTGATGCAAGACCTGTATCATTGATCTGCGGTGAAAGAGAATTCACTCGGCTGGAATATAGTGGTGATCTGTATAGTACCACGGCAGATTACATTCACAGCTTTCGTCAAGGTGACGTAAAGTACCCTATCTATCTTACCTCTATCCGGCTGAGTGGTATTCACACCCTGCAAGGGCTAGCGACAGTTGATTTGTTGAGTCTGAAGAAGCGGGTGGAAATGCGGTTGAATGAGTTCTAGTCGTACCCAAAGAGATCCAAGTTGGATCTGAATGCCTCGGTATATTTATCTTGTAGTTGCGGGGCCAACTCATGTTTCCACCGTTGTACTGATTTTGTTACAGATTTGCTGGTAATGTGTTGTCGATGTTGCTCAGCTACCTTGTATTTGTCGCGAGTCATATCTTCCAGAATTATCTCATCACTTGGAATAGAGAGATAGACAAATATCTTTCTAAGGATAGATGGTGTGTCAAGTAATAGATCTTCATAGCGCACTAACAGTGTATCATCACGATGGCGCCTATAATATTCACTAAATTCATTAACCTCATTTGACACATTCAGATAGGCAGTTGGTAGCTCATTTTCAATGTCGATATACGCTCCATTTCTTGCGCCAAAATGAAACGCTGAAAGTACCATGTCACGAAAATCACGTACTAATATAATCTCTTTGGCGCTGGGGTATAGCTCGCGTACAACTGAGCTGAGTTGCCTCCATGTAGTACTTTTCTTGCCAGAATAGTATGGTATTTTTTCGGCAAAATAGCTCACTGAAGTGACATTCTGCTCCACGCCTACCTGCCGATAGTAGCCATCGATGGCTTGTTGACAGAAGGCCAAAGCCTGTAAGTGGTATTCGTTATGGAACCAGGATCGGCGCTGTTCGTTACACAAAAAATCACGTTTGAATCGTTGCTGATCAACAGGGGTGAGAAAAGTGTATGGCGAATGGAGTTGGTGACTGACCAAGTGCAGCCAGTACTCTAGCACAAAGGTTTCGTAGGGATGTTGATTGGCAACAATGATTGATGGATGCCTTGCCAATAGCTGCATAAGCCAGGTTGAACCAGATCTGCCCAGGGTTGTGATAATGATGGGTTGTATTTTAGGATGGAAGTTTGTGCTGGTAGGCGTTCGATGCAACTTTATCTCGCAGAGCGAGATCTTTTTTCCGGAAATGGTGTGAGCCCTTAAGGACAGCAGAGTATTGCTCAGTAATCCAAGAAGCGTGAGATTGGTGCTAAAGCCACATCTTTGGTCAATGTTACTGCCGTACAGATGATTGACAACATCAGGTCTGTCGACATCGAGAGAAAAAGTATGAATACAACAGGATGTATTACGACTATTATCCCAGATCTCCAGATATGAAACTGACTCATCCTGGCTAGCGATCCAGCCAGCAACCAAGAGTTGGTCACTTGAGTCGGAAAGACCCCGGGAAGGACTATCTAGATGGAAGCCCTGTATTTGGTCATTCTCTAGGTTCTGTATGCCAAGGATACTGTAAGACATAGTATTACCTGAATCTACCAGTTATGGCGATAGGGAATCAGTTTAACGAGGCAATGTGAAAAACGTCGCTGAATATTCCATTTACTAATCCTAACCCTGACAAAGCCTTATTCAGCAAGTCACTAGGCGGTTAGCCGCAAGGCGTGTCGCGCCTTGATCCGAATCATTCGTGGGGCTCTGAATGAAGCTTTGCCAGGGTTAGGGTTAGTAATGTTTCAGTCATCATATTGTAGAGGTAGTCAAACCTGATTTCTCATTTATCTTGGCAATCAATGAGACGGCTCAATAGTTATTTTTTATGGGGCTTGGTTGCAAGCCCGATGTACTCAATTTCAAATATAAGGGTCTCGTTGGGAGCTATTTTTTTACCAGCTCCTTTTTCACCATAAGCCATTTCAGGCGGCATGACTACCCGCCACTTAGCACCTGGTTTCATCCGTACAATGGCTTCTTTGAAACCCGGTACTACACTATTCAGGTTGAATTGTGTGGGTTTTTTGCGTGAGTATGAGCTGTCGAATACGGTTCCATCTATCAGTGTGCCTTGGTAGTGAACCTCGACCTTGTCTTCAGTGGTTGGAGAGGCGCCTTTGCCAGCCCTAAGCACTTCAAACTGTAATCCACTATCAAGCACGGTTACGCCCTGCCGCGCCGCATTCTCCTCTCTAAACCGGTTGCCTTTGGCGATGCTCTGTTTAGCGAGTTGATCGCGTTCTGACTGACGCTGCTGGTAATGTTGTTTCAAGGCTTCACGCATCTCTGTATGTGAGAGCCGAGGGGGGGTATTGCCTAGGAAGTCTGAGACCGCTGCAGAGAAAGTGTCGATGTCAAGTTCACCGACATCCTGAGCACTAAGCATTTGACCTACCTGGGTGCCAATGGTGTAGCTGTACTTCTGTTTTGCCGTGGTTAAGTCAAGGGCGAAACAGTTTTGCGCTAAGGAAATATATGCTATTGCAAGTAAAAGTTTTTTAACTTCCATGACGAAGATTCTACCTCTGTTTTGGTGGTTTAATTTGAAAATTATGCCTAGGCGAAGCAAAACACACATCAGGCCTATAATTTTAGAAATGGTTCACAATGGTGTCTCGAATTACAGTCTGGGTTTCTGTCGGCTGGTAATGGATTATCCTGTGTTACATGCTATGCGATATTGGTCACTGTGCCTGCATCAGTCACTACGCGGTGTGGTCTGGTTGTCTCTGTTGGAGGGCGAAATGGATTGGGATATAACATAGGTTGGCCTGTGTTTAACTTCCTGGTAGATCTCAGCGATATACTCTCCAATCAAGCCTAGGCCAAGTAGAATCATACTGCCCATGGCAAGTATGAGGAGGATAACCGTGGGAAATCCCTCCTCAGCAAAACCCTGCCATTTATACCAGAGTGTCTGTAGCGTAAGCATGGCGCTGAATAAAATCCCAATGCCGCCAAGCCATGTAACGGCTCTCAATGGTAAAGAGGAGAAGCTGATAATGGTGGATCGAGCCAGTTTCATCAAGTTGCCGATGCTCCAGTTGCTTCGGCCAGTATGTCTTTGAGGCGGGTCGAACGCTACAGCGACAGCGTGAAAACCAAGCCAAGCGGTTAAGCCACGGAAAAAACGGCCTACCTCGGGAAGCGCGATATATTGGTCTACCACACGCCGGTCAAGCAGTTTAAAGTCGCTTGAACCATCCATATCCAGTCTGCTGGCAAGATTAAACACACGGTAATAGAGTTTTGCGCCGAGCCTTCGAGGCAGTGACTCATCCTGGCGTTTACGCTTTACAGCCTCGACAATTCCAACTTTGCCGCCATTCCAGGCTGATAGCATTTGCGGAATCATGGATGGGGGGTGTTGCAAATCCGCGTCCATAACAATGGCGGCGTTGCCCGATGCCTGACGAAGACCTGCCAGAATCGCGGCCTCTTTACCGAAGTTTCTGCTGAGGCGTAGCCCTTGGATTTGAATAGCGTCACGGCTGTTGTGAGTTAGTGAAGTAATGGATTGCCAGGAGTTATCCGTCGACCCGTCATCTACCAGAATGACTTCAAAGTCTTGCTTGCATTGACTTAGAATGCCATCCGTAACCTGCCAGAAGTCCGCCAAGCCGGATTGTTCATTGTAGACAGGAATAATCAAGGAAATAAGCATGAAAAACTCCAGCTCAAGAGGCGAAGATGAATCGCCTCATTGTAACAAAGTTAATGCAGATAACGATTACTTCGGTGATCAGTTTCGATGCTACCGGGTGAAGCGCGAGTATATCAACAAGTAGAAGAATGCAGGCTACACTGATAGCATATGAAAGCAGCCAGAGTAACAGATATTGAAATGCCTGCCGGCGAATCATCCCCTGGCTGAATTTCATGTCATTAAAAACAAATACCTTGTGTCCGGCAAATGCGACTAGCGCTCCTGTGACTCTGGCGGCTGTTTGTGCCGCTACAATGCCGATTACGGGGTAAAATCCGATAAATACCGCAAAATCGATCACCCAGGCAGTTGCGCCAACCACAAGATATCTCAGGAATTGGCGGGATAGAGATCCTTCCCTAAGTGTAGGTAGTAAGGGCAATTTCATCGGTTTGAGGACAACAGTCCCTGGCAGATCGGTCGATTGCTGTTGGGAAGCAACTGCAAGGGAGTCAGGGCGGACCTGATTAACAGGCAGGATTGATTAACTGCCAAGCTGGCAGCCGCCTTGTCCGGGTAGTGCAAGAACAGCCGGAACTCAAATGTGGATAAGTCTGGGGAGTCATGAGGATTGGAATGAGCCGTGATTTTATATTGTTTCGGTTGTCTCGGAGTAACCAGAATCAACTCATGTTCAAGATCCCCAGCAGGAAGTAGGGATTCCCCATCGATACGCAGCGTTACGTCGGACATACGGGTAAACACGGAATTTCCCTCGCTTCTCTCAAATAGCGGCGGATAGGGTGGCGAGATGGCAACGATGAGGATGTTCGGTATTTCGGCGGCATGATGGGATTGCGCGGTGGATGCCTTTGCGGTGATGTCCTGGATGCACCGGCATGAGCTGTCATACGACCAGAGCGTGTGGGATCTAGTGTCAACCAATGGCAAACTGCGTTTGTGAACCACGATCCCAACCTGTTCGGCTATCTTGCCGTCCAGTCTTGCTTGCGCCTTTCTGGCGCCATTCAACACAGTGTTCAGATAATAGGCGTCCTTGATCGCGTCCGAGAAAAAAATATGCTCAGGTGATGCCGCCATAAAGAATTCGTATGTTGCATCGAACCGGTCAAGTTTAGGCTGCATACGAATCCGCTCATGCCAGCCATGTGTCCCTGCAGCGACAATGAAAATCAAGCCGATAAGCACTCTTACCGGAGTGGCGAGTGCCGGTAGGCGGGCTAGCGTAGTGGCCAGCGTTATCGAAATGAGCCACCAGGGAAGGAACAGGTAGCGGTTTGGTTGTGTAATCCCAGGGAAGTTGGTTAGTGGCAGCAGCGGTAAGGCTACCGCAAGCAGTGTGACGATGAGCAATGGCATGTTTACACGCTTTTTTATAGCCGCGTATCCAAGCAGGCCAAGCAAGGCCAGGGCTGCCGCCGGGCCTCGGTAACCTTCGCCAAAGAGCAGGGAAGGCATGGTAGCGTATGAATGCAGGGCGTTGGCGAATGAAAAGGCCTGGCCGCCAGCATCATATCCGCCGATAAATGAGCCGAGCACCATGAATCGCCAGAGAAGATAGCAGGCTGACCAGGCGAACATGGGGAGTGCGTGATAGATCCGGGTCGGGAAATCACCCCGTTGAAAGAACAGTAGTACAAAAGGTAGAGGAAAGTAGATCTCCTTGCAGGTGGTTGCAAGCAGGTAGAAAAGAGCTGCCAGGGCGGTTAGCCGCCAATTTCGTCCATCTATGCCATGCAGATAGGCGTAGGCCGCAATAATGGAAAAAAACAGGCCGGCAATATAGTGGCCAACCATGAGTTGTTGAGCGACGAGCAGGGATGGTGCTCCGACCAGGAAGGCCGAAGCGCCAAGCAAGGCAAAAATCCCTGGCGTCCAAAGACGTAACAAAAGAAAACTTGCCAGTGCGCAGCCTGCCAGGATCGTCAGGTGCTGAAAGTAGAATCCCTTGGGGGAGAGCCCGAACAACCCTAGATTGAAGTCAAAGACCAGAGGGTTGAAGGGCGTCAGGTTGTTGAGTGAGTAGCCGCGGGTTATTGCCGGATTCAAGAAATAGTCATAGGGAGAAAAACGGCTTGCAAAATCCAGAAGCCAGCCATCATCGAATCGCCAATAACCGGAGAGTGCGCTTTGGTGTATAAAGAAGGATAATGCCAGTAAACCGAAGAGGTAAGCAGCAGTCTTTGCGTAGGGGCGTAATGTCACGATTATAGCAGCTTTTTTTCGTGTCTATGGGTGGGGTTCTAGCTGTGACAGTCTGTAAAATCAATGTGTTGCCGTGGATTCATCCGCTCCGGCTTATTCCCAGACGTTACCATGAAAAGTGCATTCTTGGCGACTGTCAGCTAGAGGATTGGCGTATCGGAAGTAGGCCCTGCAAGGACGTCCCTCGGCATGGAGAATCATCTGATGTATCATACTCCGTTGATCCACGCGACTGGAAACATCAAGCGATTGTTCAAACTCTATCTCGATCTCTACCGCCATCGCCAGAGTCTTTTTTTAATGATGCGGCGCGATACCCTGCTGAGAATCAAAGGCACCCTGCTGGGGCCGCTATGGTTGCTGGCGCAACCGCTGTTTCTGCTGCTCGTCTATAGCTTTGTCTTCTCGGGAATACTGAAGATCAGCTTTCGCCCGGATGGAGGCAGTGGTGATTTTGCACTCTATCTGTTTGCGGCGTTGGTGCCTTTCGCTGCCCTTCAGGACGGATTGCAACGCGCCAGCAGTAGTTTGCTGGAAAATCGTGACTTGCTGTTGAAGACCCAGATCCCGGCAATCGTTTTTCCGGCGGTGGCGTCACTGGGAACCCTGGTGCAGGAGGTGATTGGCCTGTTCATATTGATCCTGACCGGCTGGCTCATGGGATACCTTCCGGGTTGGACGCTGCTTTTACTTCCGGTCATCGTCGGGTTGCGGTTGTTGTTGACATTCGCTTTGGCCCCGCTGGTGGCTATTGCTTCGGTGTTCATCAAGGACGTGGGGCAGGTGTTGCCGATGTTGATGACCGCTCTTTTCTTCACCACCCCGATCATCTACCCGGTGGAGATGATCCCGCCAGACTACCGCTCAATCATTGAAAGCAACCCGATTACATGGCTGGTTCAAGCCTACCGGTCAATCATTCTCGATAACCAGTGGCCTGTCGACAATCTACTGGTGCTCGGCCTGGCCTGCCTGGTCTTGCTGGGCATGACAGGCGTTCTATTCATGCGTCTGCAACATCGTGCAAAGGATTTTCTGTGATTGCAATCGAAGCCCGTCGACTGTCAAAACAGTATCGGCAGTATGCCAAGCCGATGGACCTCTTCAAAGAGTGGTTGTTGAAGAGGCCCTTCCACACGGAAGTCAATGCCCTGGCGCCGATCGATCTGACCATTGAGAAGGGGGCGACGTTTGGGGTTATCGGGGATAACGGGGCTGGCAAATCCACCCTGCTGAAACTGCTTGCCGGCACCCTGTCGCCATCAACCGGCATGTTGCAGATCGAGGGCCGGAAATCCGCCATTCTCGAATTGGGTTCGGGTTTTCACCCGGAATTTTCAGGCCTGGAAAATATTCATCTGGCCTGCTCCATGCTCGGACTCTCTTCGGTGGAAACCAGGGAGCGCACCCCGGATATCATCGCCTTTTCTGAGCTTGGCGATGCGATCAATCGGCCGGTCAAGACCTACTCGTCCGGTATGTTCGTGCGCCTGGCTTTTTCTGTGGTCACCTCAATCGAACCCGATGTGCTTATCGTGGATGAAGCCCTGTCTGTCGGTGATGCCCTGTTTCAGAAAAAAAGCATGGACCGGATGATGAGATTTCGTGATGAGCAGCGAACACTGGTGTTTTGTTCCCACAATCTCTATCAGGTCAAGGAGTTGTGTGAGCAGGCCATCTGGCTTGATAGTGGCGTGCTCAAGGCGCAAGGCGATTCGGCGACGGTAGTCGATGACTATCAGGATTATGTTCGGGCCAGGCAAAGCGCCAAACCGGGCAATCAGAGGGGATCGCCGGAGATGGAGGCCGTCAGCGATGTCTACCTCCAGGAAGTGACTCTGGAAGGCGGCATCGATAGTGCCGAAGGGGTCCCGCTATTCCGCTTGGGAGATCCTTTTGCCATCAGGGTTCGCGCGGAAATCGGATCGCGGCCCGCTGAGGATGTTCATATTGGACTGATACTGATCAGGAACGACGGCCTGCAAGTCTATGGCGTGTCGACCTTGATCGATCAGTGCAATCTATTGCCCGTCAAGGGGACAACCTACGGGGTGCGCCTGGTATTCGATCCTCTTGCGCTGATGTCCGGCGATTACGCCTTGGAGGCCTGGTTGCTGGATCGAAGCGGGCTGCACGTCTACGATTCACGCCCCATATGCTGCCAATTCCGGGTGCGGCATGAGTCCAGCGAGGTGGGGCTGGTCAAGATGGCGCACCAGTGGGAGCCGGTTGTCTAGGGATCTGCCCGGAAACATGTCTTATGTACTCTCAATAAATTCAGTGCTGCCTGATGAATGAGGCGGATTAGACCCATGCAATCTCCATTCGAGCACTGGGATCTCCAGCTTAAGTACCGGCTGCTTTTCCCTGCATTATCTCGCCTGCCCCGCCGTCTCTCCTATCGATTGGCGAGCCTGTACGGTAGGTGGGAGTACGCAAGGCAAGAAGCGTTGGCCACGCAGATCGCCCATCAGATGCGCCGCGCACTGCCCGGCCATGCCGATGCGCAATATCGGCAATGGACGCGCTATTTCTACGGGCTGCAGCAAAGGGAGATCCTGGATACCTGGTACTATCCCAGATTGAGGAGAGCCGAACAGGTGGGCCGATCGGTTGAAGTGGAGAATTTCGACCAGGTGCTGGCCGTGAGGAGAGAGGGACGGCCGCTGATATTCACCGGCGCTCATCTGGGGCGTTTCTGGATGCTGGGCGTGACCGTTGCGGCTTATGGGATCGCCACGGGCGCTTTGGCCAGGGATGACGAACAGGAAAATACCTGGGGTTTGCCAGAGCCGGAATTCAACTATCGCAAGCTCAAGCTCTCCCGGCTGCGGCAATGTTACAGAGGGGATTTTCTGATGCCAGGCACAGCGAATATGCGCCCTCTGCTTCAAGCCCTGCAACAGAATCCCGTGGCGATCCTGCTCGATGTCCCCTATGGCAAGGAGAGCCCGGGGTTGGTGGGCGTCCCTTTTTTTGGCAAAGAGGCCTATTTTCCTGAGGGCACGATCAAGATCGCAAAAAGAACAGGGGCGCTGATTCAGCCATTCTGCGTCGATGAACATCGTCAGGGGTTGACCCTCAGGTTCTTGCCTGCGCACGAGACGGAAGGCAAGTCGAGTGAAGAGCTGCTGGCTGTGCTGGTGCGCGGCATCGAGCAGCGGATTCGACAAAACCCAGGTAAATGGTGGCAGTGGCAGGCGTTGCCGATGTTCTGGGGCGAGGTCTGAGAAGCCGAAAGGGATTGAAGCCTATCTTGTGCTTTCGTAGAATCCACCCTCTTTTGAACAATATGTCTAAGCATTTATTATGAGGTGATTTTCGTGCATCAGGTGAAATGGCTGGTTGCCGTGATATCAGTGTCTCTGTTACTGAAGGGATGCGCCACGGGGCTCGTGGGCGAGGCCCTCTCCGATCAAGACCAGGTCGCCAAGCGAGCCCAGGAGAGGTGGGGCCTGCTGATTGAAGGGCGGCTGGAGTCAGCCTATGATTATCTGGCAACGGGGTATCGCCAGGTAACGCCGTTTCCTCACTATCTAAAGACGGTGAAAGGCGTGGGTTTGTGGAAATCCGCCCAGATAGAGAAGGTGGCGTGCGAGGCCGATGCCTGCCGAGTCGAGGTGCGCATCAGAATGGAGGTGCATCATCTGATGATGAAGAGCCCGGTCAGGACGGATAGCGTCGTACGCGAGCAGTGGGTGAAGGGTCGGGACGGTGTTTGGGGTTTTCTTCCCACGGCTAAATAGCCATCCTTGACCCCGACTGTTGTATTTTTGATACATATTTGCATATTTTGTTAATTTTCAGTCAGTTATAATAGCAAGCTTCCGGGCTGTCTATTATCCGACATTAAAGCTGCTGTTTGCCTGGAAAATTAGGCCTTATTAGCCAACTGACCCGGCGAGCGGCGGGGTTGCCAATATGGCCGTTGTTGAAAGTATTTTATTTTTTATTTCAGTAGGTTATGGATATTTTTGGTAAATTTGCAACATTTTTTCTTTTTTTTGCTACAATAGCGCTTGTTAGTCTGAGTATTTATGGTAGACTTCCTGGCGTGAGATTAGGAACTGCAGGATAACTTTGCGCTGAGACCTCTCTCACAAAAGGAATGATCATTCCCTTGCAAGGTCTTGGGTTTGGGTCGATAATCCATGCAAAGTGCCTGGACTCAAGGCTTTTAAGCTGGCCGCACAAATCAGGCTCAGTTAGTTTTTTAGTGTTAACACGCCAAAGATATATAGGAGACACAACTGTGTTGAGAAAATCTAAGATCGCTGCAGCCATGCTTATGGCTACCGCTACTGCCGGAGTCAATGCGGCCCACGTCAATGTCGACGGAACAGGTCAAGTTGCGCTGCTGCCGTATTACAACGTGAACAACAACTTCATCACCAACATCAACATCACCAATACCACCGGCCTCTATAAGGCGGTCAAGGTGCGTTTCCGTGAGTCGCGGATCTCTGCCGACGTGCTCGACTTCAATGTCTACATGTCTCCCTTTGACGTGTGGAACGGCACCATCCGTCTCAGCGGCACAGTGGCCAATATCATCACCGAGGACGAGACCTGCACCTTCCCGAGCAAGGCTCTTCTGCAGGCCGGCGTTGATTTCCGGAACATCTACACCGCGACCACCGACGCTGATCTGACCGAAGGCTATGTCGAGATCATCGAGATGGGCGTTATCGCTGACGGCGCAGGCCCCGCTGTTGACGGCGGCCTGACGGCTGAGATCGATTCCGATACCACCGCTGATGCTGATGGCGCCGTGCTCGCGGCAGACATCGCCGCCGGTGACCGCTCCATCATCGCGGGCCTCCTGCATACAAGCGGCATGCCGGCCGACTGCTCCGTGGTGAGTGACGCATGGACCGCCGGTGCGGTGAATGCCTTCGCCAACGGTTTTGAGCCGGGCTCCATGGCCGCAACCGGGGTGGCGGCCGATGCCGTGCCTGCTCTTCCATACCCTAATGCTGTCAACGCCGGTCTGGTGGCGCCGACCGGTGGCCTCAACGCCTACGCGATCATGATCAACGTTAGCACCGGCGCGGCATTCGTCGAGCAGGGCACCCACATTGACGATTACGCTACCGTACCTCAGCACTACCGTTCCAATGACTCTTCCAACTACCTGCTGCCGTCTTTGGCCTCTGGCGATGTACAGACCGCCAACATGCTGAACGCAACCGCTGGTGGGGTGAAGACCATCGCCGCGCCTCTGGCCGAGTATGATACCGGTGCGCTTAACGACATCGCGCCGAACCCATCGATCCCCATGGGCTCCAACCCGTTCCCGATGGCGATCATCCTCAGCGCTGATGCAGTCTCCGCGCCTTACTTCGTGGAAGCCGGCATCAACGGCGAGACCGATATCGTGATGACCTTCCCACTGCGTAAGCACGGTGTCTACAACAGCGGCACCTTGACCAACGACCTTGACGGCGTTGGCCCCTTGGTTGCATGTGCCGGCACGTTGAACGATGCTATCAGCGATGGTGCCGCCGTTCCCGTACCGACCGTGGGCACGACCGGCAACGACTATCCTAACGATGGTGGTGGCGCATATTGTGCCAATGCCGGCTATGCCGCCAATGCCAGTCCCGATGTACAGGTCGGACTGACCTACTACGACTACGAAGAGGGGACTGCTGCGGTTGTCGCGGGTAGTGATGACTTCTCGCCTGTGCCGATCAATGCGCCCACCGTCATCGCTCTGGAGCGTGAAGTCAACGTGGTTTCGGTCAATCGCGCCGCCGGCGGTAACGTCTCTGTGCTCGGTACGCCTGCAGCCAATGTCTTCGACTGGAATCTCGATGCTGGTTTCGAGGCTGGTTGGGTGACCATTACGCCTACTTCGGCCATATACGACTACAACACCAATGCCAGTATTGCAGCTATGACTGAGTTTGTTGGTGGTTTTGATGCTGCTGGCGCCGGTGTCTGGACAGGCGTTCCTGTGATCGGTTTCTCCGCCATGGCGGGTGATGTCGGTCCCGCCCAGTTGGGTGAGACGGTTGACCTGATCCGTAGCGTTAACCGCACTCCGTAGCACTAACTGCAACTGATCACAACTCGCGCAAGCGAACCGTGGAAAAGGCAGGCCGAAAGGCCTGCCTTTTTTTATGGAGCGCGCCCGGCGGGGCGTGCTGATTTGGCGGTGTAAGTCGTCCTCTACACGCCCGGCAACAAGGGGAAAAGAAATTCTCGCAAAGATCGCAAAAGATCCTCAGACAATGTCTTCTTGGCGTGCTTTGCGATCTTGGCGAGAGAAATGTCACGCGATAGAGTAAGTGACAGTCATCGGACTGGTTACGTATAATTCAGCATTTCCCCACACCATGGGCTTTATTTTTTGTATGAGGTGTTCGATGAGACTTATTTGGGTTTGGGTATTGGCCTTTGTTGTAACCCCGTCATTGCATGCGGCGGACGATGTTTTGATGTTCGGCGGAGATATCAAGGTCGAGCGTGTCGACATCGACGCCTTGTTGGCCGATGGTCCGGCCAAGGCGCGGAAGGATGTGCTCAACAACCATAAGCAGATGTTGCAGCTGTTGCGTCAGACCTACCTGATCCGGGCCATGGCGTCAGAGGCGCTTGAGCAGGGATTATCCGAAGATAAGCTTTTTCAAGCCAAGCTTCGCCGGCAAAGGGAGCGCATGCTTTATCTTGAACGTCTGAAGCAGATCGATGATCAGCCGCTGCCGGATTTTGAGCAGGCGGCAAAAGAGCAATACCAGGGGAACCCGGATGCTTACACCATTCCGGAACGGGTTGGCGCGAAACACATATTGATCGCGACGACCGACAGGCTGCCTCAGTACCATTCGAAAGAGGAGGCATTGGAAATCATCAAAAAGGTAAAAGCCGAGGCCGATAGCGGACGCTCCTTCGAGGACCTGGTTGCGGCCTATTCGGAAGATCCCGCTTCGAGGAAAAATCAGGGTTCACTCGGTCTGTTTGGCCGGGGGGCCATGGTCAAGCCGGTTGAGGAAGCCGCTTTCGCCATGCACAAGCCGGGTCAGATCAGTGATATTGTGGAAAGCCAATTCGGTTACCACCTGATCAAGCTGGTCGGCCGCTATGCTGCGCAAAAACTACCCTTTGAGCAGGAAAAAGAGAAAATCGTGGAACAATTGAAAAAGGATTTTATTCAACAACGGCGCGAAGCCTATTTCGACGAATTACTGAAAAAGAACAAGGCGAGTATTTATGAAGACCTGCTTGAGGACTATGTTTCAAAGCGTTTGGAGCAGATCGAAGAATAAGCCGGTGGCCGGCGTAGTGAGAAGCTCACTAGTACTCCGTCAACCTGATAATTCAATGTAGGTAAACCACCGCCTCAGGCGGTGAGACACGAAGAGGCTCAGCCGTGCAGGCGTGCAGTGTGGGGTAGGTTCAGGCAGGGAGGTCGAAACAGAAGCTTTGCAGAGATCATTAAGAGGAAAAGAAATTCTCGCAAAGATCGCAAAGCCCGCAAAGGGTCCTCGGGCAATGTCTTCTTGGCGTGCTTTGCGATCTTTGCGAGAGAAATATTGTCTACCTGGCCGGTTGTGGAAAACCAGGCTGGCAGCGTGCAGGCGTAGAAAAGTGAGAGGTAGTCCTGACATAGCCCCCTTTGGGGGCTTTCATCAGGTTGACGGAGTACTAGATCGATATGGCATTGATTGATGTGAATCATTGCCTCTGTCTGGCCGTGGTAGAAATATGACTCGATCTACAGAGTCGATAAGCAGAGAAGAGTCTCCTTGTGGCGGAATACGATTTCAAACTCGATTTGCGCGTTGAGAATAACTCGCATACCCAGTTGGTGCGGCGCATCCCGCCGGGGAGCCGGGTGCTTGAGCTGGGTTGCGCCACTGGCTATATGTCGGATTACTTGCGCCGTGAACGGGATTGCTATGTGGTTGGCGTGGAGATCGATCGGGCCATGGCCCGCAAGGCCAAATCGGTATGTGACCGGGTTATCGTCGGCGATGTACAAAAGGGACACTGGCTCAAAAGCCTCGGGGATGAGCGCTTCGATATCATTACCTGCGCCGATATCCTGGAGCATCTGCGCGATCCGATCGGGCTGCTGAAAACACTCCCAAAGCTGCTGAATCATGATGGCCGTCTATTGGCTTCCTTGCCCAACGGCGCCCATGCCGCCCTGCGCCTCGAGCTGCTTGAGGGACGTTTTACCTACGAAGATACCGGCCTGCTCGACCGGACTCACCTGCACCTGTTTACCTATCATTCGCTAAGGGAACTGTTCATCCGTGGTGGCTTCCGGGTGGAGGAGCTCTCCTATACCTTTCATGACATGGCGGACTCCGAGGTCAAGGAGCGGCTTGAGCGATTGGGTTTTCAGGCCGGCGACCGCGCACTGGCCCTGTTTCACACGCCGGAAGCGGCGGCATTTCAGTATATCGTCTCTGCGGCGCCGGATGCCGAGGCTTCCGTGGACGATTTCCCCCCATTGACGGATAAGCCGATGGCGTCCTCCATGGAGGTCTACCGAAATCTGCTTGAGGCGTTGCATCAGGCGGGAACCACGGCAGCGACTCGCCTGGAGATGGTCGAAGAGAGGGATCGTCTGCTGCAAGAGCAGCAGGAACACTTGACCACACTGCACACTATTCGTGATCAATTGTCCGCTCACGGGGAAGGGTTGAGCAAAGCCTTGCAAGAGACCCAGGGCGCATTGGCCGAGACCCAGGGCGCACTGGCTGAAGCGTCCCTGGTGCGCAACGAACTGGAAAAGCGCGTCTACGCCCTTGACGGCAATCTGCAATCGATAAACCAGGAGAGAAATCGACTTGCGCTGGAGCTGCAACGGCAAACAGAGAGCCTTGAGAATGTATTGAACAGCCGTGGGTGGCGGGGCTATATGGCGCTGACCCTGCCGCTTCGCGCCTGGCGCAGGCTGGCGCCCCATGTGAAGCGCTTGTTCCGCGAGCCGCGTCTTCTGCTCGATTGGAGCAAGGAAGCCAGGCGTCTCTGGAAAGCGGGCGGTATTTCCGCTATTCGCAATCGGCTGGCAACGAAATCCACACCGACCTATAGCTATTCGCTCTGGATCAGGGATGTGGAGCCGGTGGGGCTGCCTACCCCGGAGGTGATCGAGGCGCTCAATGAGCGAAATGACAGACCGGTCATCTCTATTGTCATGCCTGTCTACAATGTGGATGAGACATGGTTGCGCGCCGCGATTGATTCCGTGCTGGGGCAAACCTACCACCACTGGGAGCTCTGTATTGCCGATGACGCATCGACGGAGCCGCACGTCAAACAGGTGCTGGAGGAGTATGTTCGCTGCTTCAAGCGCATTAAGGTCATATACCGAGAGAAAAACGGACATATCTCCGCTGCGACGAATTCCGCGCTTGGCTTGGCCACCGGAGATTATATCGGGTTCATGGATCATGACGACAGGCTGGCGCCCCATGCCCTGTTTTTCGTCGCTCAGGAGATCGTGCTCAATCCTCAGGCCGAACTGATCTATTCGGATGAAGACAAACTGAATGAGGAAGGTGTTCGCTACGATCACTATTTCAAACCAGATTTTAGTCCTGACCTGATGCGTTCACACAACATGATCTGTCATTTCGGCGTCTACCGCCGCTCTTTGGTTGAAAAGGTCGGTGGCATCAGGGAAGGGTTTGAGGGGGCGCAAGACTATGATTTTGCCCTGCGTTGCCTGCGGGAAGTCGATTCCCGCGAACAAGTGCGCCATATCCCTTGGGTGCTGTATCACTGGCGAGCGATTCCTCAGAGCACCGCGTCGGGGGTAGAGGCCAAGTCCTACGCCTTGAATGCAGCTATACGCGCGGTGGAGGATGACCTTAACGCTCGCGGTATTCAGAGCGATGTCACTGAATCCGACCTGATCGAAGGTATGATCAGGGTGCGTTACCGGTTACCGGAGAGAGTGCCGTTGGTTTCGATCGTTATTCCGACCCGTAACGGTGAAAGACTATTGCGTCAATGTATCGACAGTATCCATAGCCGAACCGAATATGACGCTTATGAAATTATAGTGGTGGATAATCAGAGCGATGATCCGAAGACACAAGAATATCTCTCCCGCCTAGAGAATGAGGCGGGTGTCACGGTATTGCACTATGATCACCCGTTTAACTTTTCAGCTATCAACAACTTTGCGGTTGAGCATGCCCGGGGTGAACTGTTCTGCTTCATGAATGACGATATCGAGGTGATTACCCCTGACTGGCTGGGTGAAATGGTGAGTCACGGCATCCGGCCGGAGATTGGGGCTGTGGGGGCAAGGTTGTGGTATCCCGACGACCGGCTGCAGCATGGTGGCGTCGTGTTGGGATTGGGTGGCGTGGCCGGTCACGCAATGAAATACAGCGCCAAGGGCGATAGAGGGTACATGGGGCGTTCGGTTCTGATCCAGAACTATACGGCTGTGACCGCGGCTTGTTTATTGGTGCGGCGGGATGTGTACGATGCCGTTTCAGGTTTCGATAGCGAACATCTGGCGGTGGCCTTCAATGACGTGGACTTTTGCATACGCATTTACCAGCAGGGATATTATAATCTCTGGACCCCGTATGCCGAACTCTATCATCACGAGTCTGCATCGCGAGGCGCTGAGGATACGCCTGAGAAACAGCACCGTTTCAGCCGTGAAGCGGAATACATGCTGGAGAAATGGGGTCCTCTGCTGGTGAGGGATCCCGCGTACAATCCTAACCTAACCCGATGCCATGAAGATTTCTCTCTCAATTGGAAGGGTGTTTTGGATGGAATTGACTGATGCCAGATAAAACAGAGCAACTAACCGAATTTACTGCCTTGGTTGAACGCTTCGTTCAACTGGCCAATGAGATGAAAGGCGCCGGAAAGCCTTTACCGATGATCAACGCCGCCTTGATGTCGGCCTCGGCAACCTATGGAACTTATGTCGCGGCAGGCAATGATGGCTACCTGAGGCCGGGCGGAGTCGACAAAGTGGTGGATGCGTACCGCAACCAAGTGATTAAAATTCAGGAGATAAAACGCCAAATCATCCAGAGTGAAGGTAAGGATATACCAACCGAATAATGGGTGTGGAACATGCCTTTCTCGCCTGATCAAAAGCCCTGGTGTTGCAATGAAATTGGTTATCTCTATTGTCTATTATGATAGCGGCCTGCCCACGCTGGAAGATACTTTGAAGAGTATCGTGGCGGCCCTCGACCATGCTTCTGATAACACCAATGATCTTAGCGCCAAGGTCATTGTCGTCGATAACGGCGGAATCCTCAACCAGGTAAAGGGGTTGGTGTCACAGGTGGTCGGCGCGAGCCGGCATGACTGGATGGTGCTTGGGACCGGGGGCAATATCGGTTATGGCGCCGCCCACAATCTGGTGATCCTGAATGAACAGAGCGATTACCATCTGGTGATCAATCCCGACGTGGAGGTGCTTGAAGATGCCTTTACCAAGGCGATCGACTATATGCAGCAGCATTTGGACGTCGGTTTGTTGTCCCCCTATTCGGAGGACCCCGATGGCTTCAAGCTCTATCTCTGTAAGCGCTATCCCGCCGTGTTGGACCTGTTTCTTCGCGGCTTCGCGCCACGGTTTGTAAAGCGCTTCTTTGCAGAGCGGTTGCAGGAATACGAAATGCGCTGTGAATTGGAGCAGCAGGCGCTCAGCAAGGAGGTCATGGCGAGCGGCTGTTTCATGTTCGTGCGGCATAGCGTTTTGGATACGGTGAGAGGGTTTTCTCCCGATTTCTTTGTCTATTTCGAGGATTTCGATCTCTCCATCAGGATCGCCAAACGCTCGATAATCGCCTATGTGCCTGAAGTGCGTATCGTGCATGGGGGAGGTAATGCTTCGAAAAAAGGGCTCAAACACATCATCATGTTCGCCAAGTCGGCATTCGTGTTTTATCACAAACACGGTTGGCGCTGGGCTTGAATGAAACCGATGTCGATGCAGACTAGCCATCGTCTTATCCTGTTTGTCGTGAATGACCCCGGTTTTTTTCTCTCCCATCGATTGCCGCTGGCAATCGCCGCCCGAGAGCAGGGGTATGAGGTCTGTGTCGCCACACCATCAGGCGACGGGGTAGAGCAGATCAGGGCGGAAGGACTCAGCTACCGTAGGGTGCCGTTGAGCCGGAGCGGCGCAAACCCCTTTGCCGAGTTGTTGACCATCTGGGGTCTCTACAAACTCTATCGAGAGCTGCGGCCTTCGCTGGTCCATCATGTGACCATCAAGCCGGTGCTATACGGCACCTTGGCGGCGCGTCTGGCGAAGGTGTCGGCCGTGGTCAATGCCATCTCCGGTCTCGGCTTCGTTTTTCTGGCGCAAGGTTGGCTCAGCGCCGTGGCGCGTTCGGCCGTCTTGATCAGTTATCGTTGGTTGTTTTCGCGCAAGCGGCTGTGGGTGATTGTGCAGAACAGGGATGACTACGTCTATCTGCTGGAGCAGGCGTGCCTGAGCCGGAAGAAGATCGAGCTGATACGAGGATCCGGGGTCGATACCGGACATTTTACCATGCGCCCCGAACCGGACACTGCCCCATTGGTGGTGTTGCCTGCCCGCATGCTCTGGGACAAAGGGGTTGAGGAGTTTGTCGAGGCAGCCCGGCAACTGCATCGAACGGGGGTCAAGGCCCGGTTTGCCCTGGTGGGGGGCATCGACCCGAACAACCCTGAATCGGTGCCCGCGGACCGCTTGGCGGAGTGGGCGAGGCAGGGGGTTGTGGAGTGGTGGGGCAATCGGCAGGATATGCCGACGGTCTTCAGTCTTGCTCACATCATCTGTCTGCCCTCCTACCGCGAGGGGTTGCCGAAAGTACTGCTGGAGGCCGCTGCCTCCGGCCGATCGATAGTCACTACCGATGTGCCGGGCTGCCGGGAAGTGGTCATCGATGGGGAGAATGGCCTCCTGGTGCCCGCCAGGCAGAGCGAACCCCTGGCCGAGGCGCTGCGGCTATTGATCGAGAGTCCAGACAAGCGCCGCGCCATGGGACGGAGGGGGCGGGTCATGGCCGAAGCGGAGTTTTCCATTCATCGGGTGGTCGACCGCCATCTGGACATCTACCGGCGAGCATTCGATTCGTGAACAATGTGCTGGTCACCGGCGCCAACGGATTTGTCGGCCGGCATCTCTGCCGCTATCTGCTTTCCCAGGGTCGCGCGGTGCGTGGCGCATTGCGATGTCACAACCCGGATTGGGTCTTGTATGAGCAGGTTGCGGTGGGTGGCATCGACGGTGATACCGATTGGGAATGCGCCCTGAAGGGTATGGATACGGTCATCCACCTGGCGGCGCGGGTACATGTCATGCAGGAGTCCGAGGCCGACCCGCTGGTCGCTTTTCGTCGGGTCAACCTGGCGGGTAGCGTAGCGCTTGCCAGGCAGGCGGCCGCGGCGGGTGTGAGGCGTCTGATCTATCTGAGCAGCATCAAGGTGAATGGCGAAAGGACCGGGGGAACCCCTTTTTGCGCGGACGACCCGGCCATGCCGGAGGATCCTTATGCGCAGTCCAAGTGGGAAGCGGAACAGGCCTTGAAACAGGTCGCCGCCGAGACAGCGCTTGAACTGGTGATCGTTCGTCCGGTGCTGATTTATGGCAATGGCGTGAAAGGCAACGTGCATAGATTGATCGGGCTGATCCGGCGTGGCTTGCCGCTACCCCTGGGAAGCGTGAATAATCGGCGCAGTTTATTGAGTATCCAGAACCTGCTCGATTTCCTGGATTGCTGTATCGACCATCCCGCCGCGGCCGGTGAGGTGTTTTTATTGTCGGACGGCAGTGATCTGTCGACCCCGCAACTGATTCGCAAGCTGGCGAGCGCAATGGGGGTGTCCTCCCGTCTGCTTCCAGTGCCGGTGGGTTTGCTGCGGTTTATCGGGCGCCTGGCAGGGCGCGGCGCGGAGATTGAACGATTAACGGGCGATCTGCAGGTGGATATCGAAAAATGCAGGGCGTTGTTGGGATGGCTGCCGGCGATCGGCGTGGATGAGGCCCTGGCGGCAATGGTGAAAGATGCGCCTGAATGAACTCGTACTCCGTCAACCTGATAACTTAGGATGCAGTGTGCCCCACATCATCCAAGGCAAGGCGCAGTCCGCAGGGAGAAGTGGCACATGGATGTGCCGTTTACGGACCGAAGGATGGAATGGCATGCCCTTTTCAAGGACTGCAACGCCGCATTGGATGGTGTGGGGCGCACCCTTTGGGCCAGTCAGGAAGCGGCCATCTGCGTTGTTGCGCTCGCTTGAATTAGCGACGGCTAGTCCTGCGCTCGCACGCCTAGCAGCTAGCCGCTTCCTGACTGGCTGCATCCTAAATTATCAGGTTGACGGAGTACTAGGAGTCCTCCCTTGTTCTGGATGATGGCCGCGGTTTTCTTCTGTTCCGCTGCCTTGACCGGCGTGGCGCGCGCCTACGCCCTTCACCGGGGCATGGTGGATCGGCCTAACCGTCGCAGCTCCCACACCCTCGACACGCCTCGCGGAGGCGGCATAGCATTCGTCCTTGTCTATCTGTCTGTGCTGACAGGGTCATTTTTTTCCCCCATTGAAGGAGTGCGTCTTACCGACACGTTTTTTTTCGCCCTGCTGCTAGGCGGCGGGCTGGTCGCTTTGGTCGGTTTTATCGATGATCACCGGCATCTTCCGGCAAGACTGCGGTTTTCGGTTCATTTGGCCGCGGCGGTTGTGGCGGTTTGGGTGTTGGGTGCGCCGCCGGTGAATCTCGCGTCATGGGCGCCGGCCGGCGATTGGTGGATGAGCATACTGTTTGTGATCGCCCTGGTATGGCTATTGAATCTCTACAATTTCATGGACGGTATCGATGCCATCGCCGGTCTGCAGGGGATTACCGTTCTGTGCCAAGGCGCGGTCATCCTGATATTGACCCCGTCCGGCCTTGATGCAGCATACTGGTTATTGATGCTGGCATCGGCGATAGCCGGCTTTCTGCTTTGGAACTGGCCGCCGGCGAAGATTTTCATGGGTGATGCAGCGAGCGGTTTCGTCGGTTTTTCCCTGGGGGTTATCGCGCTTTACACGGCGAATCATTACCCCATTTCGATCTGGAGTTGGCTGATACTGCTCGGGGTATTCGCAGTGGATGCGACCTGGACCCTAGGGGTGAGAGTGCTTAGGGGAGAAAGATGGTATGAAGCGCATGCCAAACATGCCTATCAGATCTTAGCGCGACACCGTCAGGCCCTCAATGACGCCACCGGCATGTCCATCGAGCAGGCCCGCGCCGAAGCGCATAAATGGGTCGTTGTCAGGATTCTTCTGATCAACCTCTTCTGGCTGATGCCCCTGGCATGGCTGGCGTCTGTCGCGCCTTCCTACGGATTGCTCTTGACGCTTATTGCCTTTCTGCCGCTGTCGCTACTGGCCTGGCGACTGGGCGCGGGACGGGATTGGTAAAGAGGGCGGCAGTGCAATCCGTAGCCCAGGTTATTTGCGTTGATTCGCGTTCATTTGCGGACTAATTTCAGTTTCTTGTCAGGCGATCACGGTCTATTTGCCTTGCTCCGGCTGCGACTCCAGTTTTCGCAACCGGTACTGTACCTCTTCAAGCAGCTTGCGGTTCACGCTCAACAGATCCGCGACAAAGGCCACCAGAAAGGTCTGAAAGCCGATGCCCATCATCACCCCGGCAAGGATGACCGATTGGATGTGTCCCTGCCCGTCTCCGGTCAGGTAGAAGTAGAGAAACCGCAGACCCAGCACCAGCCCCATGCTGAACAACACCAGGCCTATTGCCAGAAAAAAACGGAACGGTTTGTAGACCACAAAGATCCGCAGCATGGTAATGATCGATTTTTTGATATAGCTGCTGATGCTCTTGACCAGTTTGGACGGCCTGAGATCCTCGTTGACCTCCACCGGCACCGAGGTGACCGCCATCTGCTTCATGCCAGCCTGGATGATGGTTTCAAGGGTGTAGGTGTACTCATTGAATACGTTCAGTTTCATTGCGGCGTCACGGCTGAAGGCGCGAAAACCGCTGGGGGCGTCAGGAATATCCGTGTGGCTGACCTTGCGCACCACGCTGCTTCCCAGGCGCTGTAACATCTTTTTACTGAAAGAGAAGTGCTCGATCATCTGGATGGGTCGGGCGCCGATGACCATGTCTGCCTTGCCGTCAAGAATCGGTTGGGTGAGGTTGGGTATATAGCGGGCGTCGTACTGATTGTCGGCATCCGTATTGACGATCACGTCCGCGCCATGCCTGACGCAGGCGTCCAGGCCGAACATAAAGCCCCTGGCCAGCCCCTGGTTCCGTGTATAGCCCACAATATGGTCGACCCCCTGCTGATGGGCGACACGGCGGGTGGCGTCGGTACTGCCGTCATCGATGATCAGCCATTCGACCTGGTCGAATCCCGTGACTTCCCGCGGCAGTTCCGCAAGCGCCAGGGCCAGGGTCTTCTCTTCGTTATAGCAGGGAATCTGAATGATCAGTTTCATTGTCTCAGTACTCGCGGGAGTCCTCGTCCCTCTCTGGCCGGTTCCCTGTAACAGGTATAACCAACGCATTCTCGTCAAAGGAAACACGACATATTTGGTTGCCGGGTTAATAGTATCATCTCTGGCCTTTTTCGAGTGCCTTGGTTTTTTTGTCGTATTCAGAAAAGTCAGGAATTTAAAGCACAGCAAGCTAATGTCTGGGTTATGGAAGCCGTTAACAGTGAAAAGGAGCCGATGGGTATCAGCTATGCTACGTTTGCAACTCGACAATCTCGAAATATTCAGGCAAAGCCTCCAACGGGCGACTGCAAAGCCGGGCTTTTACGACAGTTTTTACGATAACTTTACCGCTGAGTCCGAAGAGATTGCCGCTTTTTTTCGCAATAGGGACATGCCGCAACTGAAGGCTAAATTGAACAATACGCTGAAGATGGCGGCGGAATTTGCAGAGGGAAAACCCGGGATTGGGCTCTATATCGAGATGCTTGGACGCACGCACCGGCGATTGAACATACAACGCCGGCATTTCACCATGTGGGAGCATGCCCTGCTGGAGACGGTGAGGGAGTATGACGAGGAGTACGACAAACAGGTTCTGGCTGCCTGGTTGTTGGTGATCGACATGGTGATAGGGCGTATATTCGCCACCTTGGATGAGGTCGAGAAAGCGGCTTATTGACCTCTCCCCCTCCGTGGGTTTCCCCCTGGTCATCTGTTAAGTGCGCGGCCTCGGGCGGATCATTGCGCTATCCGCCTTTCTGTAACGCCCCAGCTGCGGTATCCTTCCGCGATCGTCGTAAACAACAATCCATTCGGGCCAGGCCATGCAGAATCTCTACGACCCTGCCTCCATCGAAGCAGAGGTCCAGTCACACTGGGAAAAGACCAAGACCTTCGAGGTCAGCGAAGATCCGCGCAAGGAGAAGTTCTACTGTCTCTCCATGTTTCCCTATCCCAGCGGCAAGCTGCATATGGGGCATGTGCGCAACTACACCATCGGCGATGTGATCGCGCGCTACCAGCGTATGCTCGGCAAGAATGTGCTTCAGCCCATGGGATGGGACGCCTTCGGCCTGCCGGCGGAGAATGCCGCCCTCAAGAACAAGGTCGCGCCGGCTGGTTGGACCAACGACAACATCGCCTATATGAAGGGGCAGCTCAACCGGCTCGGTTTTGGCTATGACTGGCGGCGCGAGCTGGCCACCTGCCGGCCCGACTACTACAAGTGGGAGCAATGGCTGTTTACCGAGCTCTATAACAAAGGCCTGGTCTACCGAAAGAACGCGGTGGTCAACTGGGATCCGGTCGACCGGACGGTGCTGGCCAATGAGCAGGTTATCGATGGTCGTGGCTGGCGCTCAGGCGCCTTGGTGGAGCGCCGCGAGATACCCCAGTGGTTTGTCAAGATCACCGACTATGCCGATGAGCTGCTCGACGAGATCGATAACCTGGAGGGCTGGCCCGAGCAGGTGCGCACCATGCAGCGCAACTGGATCGGCCGGTCATTCGGTGTGCAGATGAGGTTCGGGATCGAAGCCTCGGACGAGAACCTGTCTATCTACACCACGCGTCCCGATACCCTGATGGGCGTTACCTATGTCGCGGTCGCGGCAGAACACCCGCTGGCGCTAAGGGCTGCCGACGGCAATCCCGTCCTGACCGAGTTCATTGAAGCGTGCCGCCGTGGCGGGACCTCTGAGGCGGAGTTGGAGACCATCGAGAAAAGAGGCATGCCCCTGGGCGTCAATGCCATCCATCCGGTGAGCGGTGAGGCGGTACCGATCTATGCGGCCAACTTCGTGCTGATGGGCTACGGCACTGGTGCGGTGATGGCCGTCCCCGGCCATGACGAGCGGGATCACGCCTTCGCCAGGCAGTACGGTATCCCGATCAAACAGGTGATCCATCCGCTGGATGGCAGTAATGTGGATATCCAGCACGCCGCTTATACCGAGAAGGGGGTGTTGCAGGCGTCCGGTCCGTTCGACGGTCTCACATCCGAGGCCGCTTTCGACGCCATTGCCGAGTGGTTGCAGGCGCGCGGCAAGGGCGAGAAAACCAAACAGTATCGTATCCGCGACTGGGGGGTTTCGCGCCAGCGCTACTGGGGGGCGCCGATCCCGATGATTCACTGTGAGAAGTGCGGTCTCGTGCCGGTCCCGCTGGAGGATCTGCCGGTGCGCCTCCCAGAGGCTATCGTCTACGACGAACACACCATCAATCCGCTCAAGGACAACCCCGCCTTTGCCGACTGTCGCTGTCCCCAGTGTGGCGGTGCGGCGCAACGGGAGACCGACACCTTTGACACCTTCATGGAGTCGAGCTGGTACTACGCCCGCTATACCTGTCCGGGCGCCGACGCCATGCTCGATGAGCGCGCCGACTATTGGTTGCCAGTTGACCACTACATCGGTGGTATCGAGCATGCGGTGCTGCATCTGCTGTATGCCCGGTTCTATCACAAACTGCTGCGCGACGCGGGACTGGTGAAGAGCAACGAACCGTTCACCCGTCTGCTGACCCAGGGCATGGTGGTGGCCGATACCTATTACCGGGAACAGCGTGACGGCTCCAGGCACTGGCATAATCCGACCGAGGTCGAGGTGGAGCGTGATGAGAAGGGCCGGCCGCTATCGGCCCGGTTGTCGGCGGATGGCGGGGCGGTGGTGATCGGCGGTATTGAAAAGATGTCGAAGTCGAAAAACAACGGCGTCGATCCACAGACCCTGATCGATCGCTACGGCGCCGATACGGTGAGACTCTACACCATGTTCACCTCACCGCCGGACCAATCCCTGGAGTGGAATGACGAAGGGGTGGAGGGCGCCTATCGTTTTCTCAAGCGGCTGTGGGCCTTGGCTGAGGCCAATCAGGCCAGGCTGGCGGCCAAGGAGGTGGGGGATGCGCTATTGGCCGAGCCACAGAAAACGGCTCGCCGGGAACTTCACGAACTGCTGAAAAAGGCCCTCTACGACTATGACCGCCAACGTTTCAACAATGTAGTCTCCGCCTGTATGGGAATGGTCAATATTCTCTACAGGCTGGGCGATTCAGAGGCGGATCGGGCAGTATTGAAGGAGGGGCTCTCCCTGGTGTTACGGCTGCTGGCGCCTATCGCACCCCATATCAGCCATCTGTTGTGGCGCGAGCTGGCGTATGGAGACGAGATCCTTGAAAGCGATTGGCCGCAATCCGACGAAGCCGCCCTTAAGCAGGAAAGCCTACCTTATGTGGTGCAGGTCAACGGCAAGGTGCGCGCAACCATCCAGGTGCCGGCGGATGCCGACAAATCAGCCGTTGAGAGTATCGCCCTGGAGAATGACAATGTGCAACGTTTTATCGGTGAAGGAAGGGTGAGGAAGGTGATCGTAGTGCCGAACAAACTGGTGAATGTTGTTGCTAACTAGGGCCTGTTAACACGAATCGGATTGCCACTGTTGTGCCTGAAAAAGCCCCAATCAAGGCGCGAGGAGCGCGGTTTGGTCGTTCCAAATAAGCGACGAGCAACGCCGAGTGGGGCTTTTTCAGGCGCAACCCGAAGGGCCAGGGGCCATTTTTCACCCAGCGGCGTTATCACTCGCTCATGTAGCTGGGCTACACCACGCTCGTTCTGCCTTGCTGGGTAAAAAATGGCCCCTGGCAGTGACAATCCGATTAGTGTTAACAGGCCCTAGTGTGGTGTAACGTATAAACTGTACCAATCAGAGGCCCGTCAATGCCTCAAGACCAGACGCAGCGCGCAGGCAATGGCAGCGTCCTTGTCAAGCGCTGCAACGCAGGATTGAGGCATTGACGGGCCTCCCTTCGGGCGAGACGCTAAGCCGTCATCTGCGTTGTTGCGTTGCTTGGAAAGGGCGCGCCATTCCCGGCGCAACGCGCCTAGCAGCTAACGGCTTAGCGTCTCGCTGATTGGTACAGTTTATACGTTACACCACACTAGTACTCTTTCAAGGTGATATTGTCGGGTTCAGTCGTAGGTCAGGTTGACGCGGAGCGGCTACCTGACTCAATGAGGGTGTCACGTAGCTGCGCAACGTGACCTACAGGTTTCTAAACGGTCTAAACAGACATCCACTAAGCAAGTCGAGGATGCCGTCAATTGGGAAAAGAAAAGCATAGTCGCCGCATAACACCTCTCCACTCCCTCTGGTTGCTGTTGATCCCGTTCCTGTTCACCGGGTGCGGTTTTCATCTCAAGGGCTACCGGCAGGCCTCTCCCGCCCTGAACGGACTGTTTATCATGGGGAGTGATGAACGGGAGAGTCTGGCCGGTGTTTTGCGGGAGATCCTGCGCAGTGGAGGGGTGGCGCTGGTGTCTGATGCGGCATCGGCCCGGTATCGACTGCAGATAACCGAGGAGAGATTCCATAGCCGGGTCCTCTCGGTGGATGCCAACGGCAAGGCCCTCGACAATGAGATGCGACTGGAAGCGGCCTTTCGCCTATATCAGGCCCAGGCCGGGGAAACGCCGCCGGCGCAACGCCTGGAGCTTGTCCGCCAGTTGAGTTACAGCGGCGACGACGAGCTGGGTCAAAGAAACGAGGCTGCCTTGATGGTCCAGGACATGCGTAACGACATGGCCGGGCAGATCATCCGCCGCCTCGAAGCCTGGTTAAAATAGCCCCATGCGTCTACGCAACGATCAACTGACTGCCCGCCTGCAACGCGATCTTGCGCCAATCTACCTGTTGAGCGGGGATGAACCTTTGCAAATGCGGGAGGCAGCGGACGAGATACGCGATACAGCAAGGCGGCAGGGGTTCAGCGAGCGCGAGGTGCTGGATCAGAACAGTGGATTTGACTGGTCCGCCCTCCGCGCCGCGGCCGAAAATCTCTCCCTGTTCGCTGACCGAAGATTGCTGGAGCTGCGGCTCAGCAGTGCCAAGATCGGCGCCGAGGGAGCCAAGACCCTGGGCGCCTACTGTGAGCGGCCGGCCGATGACACCCTGTTGCTGATCATCCTGCCGAAACTGGAAAAGGCGCAAACGACCAGCAAGTGGCTGAAGGCGATCGACCGGCTGGGGGTGATCGTGCAGATCTGGCCAGTGGAAGGGGCGCGTCTGGCGCCCTGGATCGAACAGCGACTGAGACGGGCGGGACTGATACCCGAGGCCGGGGTGGTGGAGATGCTGGCGGATCGGGTGGAAGGCAATCTGCTTGCCGCCAGCCAGGAGATTGAAAAAATACGCCTCCTGCAGGGGGAAGGGGTGGTCAATGCCGAGCAGCTTGCCGAGGTCGTTGCCGATAGCGCCCGTTTCGATATTTTCGGCTTGGTCGATACCTTGCTTGTCGGGGAGACGGCCAAGGGTATGCGGATGCTCCAGGGTCTGAAGGCCGAAGGCGTTGCCGCGCCTGTCGTGCTTTGGGCCTTGAGCAGAGAGATCCGGGTCCTGGCCGAGATGGCCTACGAGGTGGAGCGGGGGCAGGGGGTGGATCAGGTGATGGGGGCCCACCGGGTATGGGAGAAACGCAAGTCGATGATACGCAAGGCGTTAGGTCGGCAAGCAGCCCATTGGCGCCGACTGTTGTGTCGTTGCGCCGATACGGATAGGGCGGTAAAGGGGTTGTCTCCCGCCGACCCCTGGCTGATGTTGCATGAGCTGGCGCAGGGAATGGCCGGCGTGTCGCGCATGTGATGAGTCGCACACCCCAGGATGGGAACAAACCGCCTGGGAATGGCGTTCTTTATATTTGTGACTTGTTTCAACCATTTTTTTCTTCCGACGTTGTCTCATCTGTCACCGGAGACCTCGATCTAGAGGACTTTAGGATCTGAAAAACCAATGAAAGGAGAACCTGATGAAAACAATTACCATGAAAAGAACCCTCGTTGCGCTGGCGGCCGCCGGATTTGTCACCGTTGCCATGGCCGGTGAAGAGGCCTTCAAGAAACTCGATGCGAACGCCGACGGTTATATCTCGGCTGAAGAGTCCACTGCCGACGAGAGACTCTACCAGGGCTGGGCGACAGCCGATACCAACGATGACGGCATGATAGACGCCGCTGAATTCAGTGCATTCGAGGTAAACAATACTAAGAGTGAATAGCTGAATATCCATCCACTGAAAACGGATGGGAAGAGGCCGGTGGCCGGTTTGAGCCGGTCACCGGTTTTTTTGTGAGCCGGACATGGCCGGGTTGCTCTGCCTGCAAGGCGTTGGAAGCCTTGAAACAGGGAAAAAGCAATAAGAATTAGATTCCTTTTTGTGTGATTTGCCTCACGCTATTTTTTTTCCTCGCGTTGTCTCATTTATTTCCGGAGTGAGGTGTTTGGATCATTAATTATCCAATGAGGAGAGGATGATGAAAAAAAGGACGATGAAGCAAACGACTGTGACATTGGCAGCGGCCGGATTTTTTACAGCCGTCCTGGCTGCCGAGGGCGGTTTCGCCAAACTGGACTGCAACGACGATGGTTACATCTCAGTGATCGAATCCGTTGCCGATGAGACGCTTCACCAGAGTTGGGCGAGAATCGATTCCAACAGTGACGGCAAGATAGATGGCGTGGAATTCAGTGCCTTCGAAGCCAAAGGCTCCAAGCATGAAGAACGGGAGGTCCGCCCTCTGAATTAGGCGATTCGTCTCTATGTTGATCAGTAAGTCGTATGAGAAATGGCGCCGAAAACCCGAATCAGTCGAATACCCATTTTTAATTCCTGGGAATTTAAGTTGTGGTTTTGTGATTCACTTCACCGCTTTTCTTTCGTAGGCGTTGTCTCATTGCCCCCGGAGGCCATAAAGAGGATCTTTAGGGGCCTTTGGATCGAAAACCCATTATAAATCGTTAAGGAGAACATGATGAAAAAGAGAATGTTTCAACAAGCCGCAGTGGCATTGGCGGCTGCCGGGTTCATCACCGCTGCTGTGGCCGGTGAGGATATGTTCACGAAACTCGACAGCAATGCGGACGGCGTTATCTCTTCTGAAGAGGCTACCGCCAACGAAGCCCTCTACAAGGGCTGGGAATCCGCGGATGCGAATCAGGATGGCCAAGTCGATGCGGCTGAGTTCAGCGCATTCGAGGCCCAGACGCCTGAAGGCAAATAGTGACAGGCTAAGGCTCCCCCGCTAAGGGGGGGCGATACCGGCAGCCAGCTTAGTCTGGCTGCCGGTCGCCACCTTCGCCAAGTGGCAATTGCTCAACTGTAGCTGTGGCGGCTCAGTGGAGAAGATGAAAGGGGAGGCCTTCAATAAGGCGCTGAGCCCCAAAATCTGCCGGGTCTTGCCCGGAAACACCGCAACCTCAACCTCCTCGAGGAGGCATTCGTCGCCGATACGGACATTGGTGATTGCGTAGACGGGAACGCTCATTTCCGCGCCGTTTGCCAAGGTCCCTTTCAGATCCCGTATATAGCGGGGGTTTTCGGCAAGCTGCAATTCAGCCAGGGTGGTCTCATTGATGGTCATATAACTGGAGCCGGTGTCGACCATGAAGTCGCTGGGAGGCATCTCGCCGATGCTGCCGGAGATGTAATAGGTGTTCGCTCCCTTTGAATGCATGGGGACATCAAACACAAACTGATCGGCCTGCAGTTGTCCGGTGACGCTGAGCAACAGCAGAGTGAAGAGGATTGATTTGATCATGGCTCTCAGGACCGCTCACGCATTTGCAATTGTCTAACCATTAGAGCGGTCAAGTTGGACTGAACTTAAGCGTTTAGGCTTATTAGGCGAGCAATAAATTCCCCGGCGTCACTGAATCAAGCGGGGGGTGTGTCTGAAGGCGTCATCTCCGAAAGGGGAGTCACGATGTCTTGAGCAGTGCGTGAGATGCCTGGCTAACTTATTGTATTTATAGCGTAAAAACCAATTTCGACAGCTCAGGGCTGACCATCTCCGGGCCGATGGGAGTCGATGCGGAGTCACTGCCGATTCCACTTCAAAAGCAGGGTTTTCTCTCCCTATCGAATGGGCGCGCAAGGGGGACTGACAAAAAGGGTCATTTTCCTCGAGAGTTTGATACAGTAAAGTGTTTGAGTTGCTGGCAACAGAGATAATACAGAAAAGCATGCTTGAAAAGATTTCCAACGTCACGAGTTACATGGAACAACTGGGTCAGAAGGCTCGTCTGGCTTCGCGTGTCCTGGCCAGTGCCGGCACAGCGCAGAGGGACCGGGCGCTGGAGGCCATTGCCGATGAGCTGAATCTGGCCCGAGAGGCCCTGATGGCTGAAAACCGGCGGGATATGCAGGTCGGCGAGGAGAAGGGGCTGGAGGCGGCCCTGCTGGATCGACTGGAACTAACGCCCGCCCGCATCGACGGCATGATCGAGGGGTTGCGTCAGATTGCCGCCCTTTCCGATCCTATCGGCGAGGTCTTTGACCTGACCTATCGGCCGAGCGGGATTCAGGTTGGCCGTATGCGGGTGCCCTTGGGGGTGGTCGGGATCATCTATGAATCACGTCCCAATGTGACCGCCGATGCTGCGGCGCTTTGCCTGAAGTCGGGTAACGCAGCGGTTTTGCGTGGCGGATCCGAGGCCTATCATTCCAACCAGGCGATTGCCCGGTGTATCGGCGCCGGACTGCTCAAGGCGAGACTTCCCGAGACGGCTGTGCAAGTGGTGGCCACCACCGATCGATCCGCGGTCGGCAGGATGATCGCCATGCCCCGGTATGTCGATGTGATCATCCCGCGTGGCGGCAAGGGGCTGATCGAGCGCATCAGTCAGGATGCCCGGGTGCCGGTCATCAAGCATCTGGACGGTATCTGTCATGTCTACATCGATGACCAGGCCGAAGTGGGCAAGGCCTTTGATGTGGCGATGAATGCCAAGACCCAGCGATACGGCACCTGCAATACCATGGAGACCCTGCTGGTGGCGCAAGGTATTGCCGAGGAGATGCTGTTGATGCTTGCGGCTCCATTGTTCGAGAAGGGTGTCGAGATCCGCGGCTGTGAGCGGACGCGTGAGATCATCGACGGCTGTGTCGAAGCGACCGATGCGGATTGGGATAGGGAATATCTGGCGCCGATTCTCGCCATCAGGGTGGTGGCCGGACTGGATGAGGCGATCGAGCACATCAATACCCACAGCTCCCAACATACCGACGCCATCGTGACCGAGAATTTTACCCGGGCGCGCCGTTTTCTTACCGAGGTCGACTCCAGTTCAGTGATGGTCAATGCCTCCACTCGTTTTGCTGACGGCTTTGAATACGGCTTGGGCGCTGAGATCGGGATATCCACCGACAAGTTTCATGCCCGTGGTCCGGTCGGGCTGGAAGGGCTGACTTCGGTGAAATACATCGTCCTGGGTGATGGGCATATCCGCACCTGATCGATATGATCGGCATTCTCGGCGGCACCTTCGATCCGGTCCACTTCGGCCATCTGCGCACCGCCCTGGAGGTGATGCAGGGGGTGGGCCTGGAAGAGGTGCGTTTTATTCCCTTGTTCCAGGCGGTTCACCGCGATCAACCCGAGGTTTCGCCACGGCTCAGGCTGAAGATGGTGCAAATCGCCATCCAGGGACAGCAGGGTTTCGTCGCCGACGACCGGGAGATGCAGCGCACAGGTGATTCCTACAGTGTGGATACCCTCCGTGAACTACGTCAGGCGTGGCCGGACAAGCCGCTCTGTCTGCTGTTGGGCATGGACGCCTTCAGCGGTTTTCCCGAGTGGCGCCGTCCCGATGAGATTCTGCGTCTGGCCCATTTGATCGTGATGCAGCGCCCTGGCCAGGGGGAGGGGGATCCCACCGATCCGCGGGTGAGGGGGATGGTTGAGGCGCACCGCTGCATGCGGCGCTCACAACTGAAAGAGCGAGGGGCCGGCTGCATCTTTTTCCAACCGGTAACCCAGTTGCAAATATCGGCTAGCCATATACGCGCCATGGTCGCCACCGGGCAGAGCCCCCGCTATCTTTTGCCTGAGCCGGTTTTGCGGGTGATAGAGGAGAATCGCTTGTATCAGAGTGAGCGCTCCACTCCGTTCGATGGCGCATAATTCGGTTAAAACGATTTTTCACAATCAATATGAGACACTACACTAGTTAATAACCCAACACCTTTTCTCAGCAACAGATACAGGACTCAATGCAGATAGAAGAACTTAGAGACGTCGTCCTACAGACATTGGACGACATGAAAGCCAAGGATGTCGTGGTGCTGGACGTGCGGGGAAAGACCAGTATTACAGACATCATGATCATTGCCAGCGGCACCTCGGATCGTCATGTCAAATCCATTGCGCAGAGCGTAGCCTTCAAAGCCAAGCAGGCCGGTGAAATGCCTCTCGGTACAGAGGGACTGGACGATGGCGAGTGGGCGCTGGTGGATCTCAATGCAGTGGTGGTGCATGTCATGCAGCCCAAGGTGCGTGACTTTTACCATCTGGAACGGCTCTGGTCGATGGAGGACCCCCCGGTGACCAAGCGGAAACTCGAATCCATCTGATTCATTTGTCGGTTCCGTTTCCCGGTTGAGTGGTCGGTTCAAAGGCCAGGTCGGCTCGGATGCGCTCGGTACCGGTTAACCATGATTCCACCTAGGGGGCTCAATGACCGCTGAACTGATCATGTCTTCGCGTCTGTGTAAGGTCCAACCCGATACCAAGGTGGCTGAGGCCTGTCAAATCATGCACCGTGAACAGGTGCGGAACCTCCCGGTGGTTGATGAGGCGGGTGCATTTATCGGGCTTTTCGGGATTCGCCGCCTGGCCCGCCTGTTGCTGCCCAAAGCGGCCGCGATGGAAGATCGTCATCGATTGATCGACCTGAGCTTTATGCCGGATGAATTGGGAGAGATGTACGATCGGCTGCAGGCGATCGGCAATCGACCGATTGCCGAGTTTCTGGAGAAAAAGAAAAAATTGCTGTTCTGCAGCCCCAATACGACCTTTCCCGAGCTTTTGGAATTGCTGGATCAAAGCACTGATACCAGCCTGCCGGTGATCGTGGTCTCCGGCAAGAAACGTAAACTGGTGGGTATGGTCTCCTTCTGGGATGTGCTGGAAAAGCTGGTGATCAATGTCTTTGCTGAACCGAGTGGCGCCACCAAGGATTGCCACGATCCGGAAGAGTAAAGGCAGCAACAGCGGAACGCCTGTCAACAAACAACGATCCGGTCCGGAGCCATGCACGATACGCTGTCATCTTCATCTGAGGTCATATTCGGCTGGGACCCCATCTGGGTGGCGGCCACGCTTTTCGTGCTGACCTATGGGGTGATTGTCAGCGAAAAGATAAACCGGGCCATCGCCGCCCAGATCGGCGCGGGGCTGATGGTGGCGCTCGGGGTGTTGACCCAGGAGCAGGCGGCCGAAGGGGTCGACTTCAATACCCTGGGCCTGCTTACCGGCATGATGGTGATCGTTGCCATAACCCGCCGCACCGGGGTGTTTCAATTCGTCGCGGTCTGGTCCGCCAAGAAGGTGGAGGCCAGACCCTGGCGCATGCTGGTGATGTTCTCCCTGATCACGGCGGTATTTTCCGCGCTGTTGGACAATGTCACCACGGTGCTGTTGATCGCACCGGTCACGTTACTGATTACCGAGGAGCTGAAGGTCAACCCCTACCCCTTCCTGTTTGCGGAGATCTTCGCCTCCAATATCGGCGGCACCGCGACCCTGATCGGGGACCCGCCGAATATCATGATCGGTTCAGCCGTCAATCTGAGCTTCAATGATTTTCTAATCAATCTGGCCCCCATTATCCCGCTAATCCTGGTGGTCAGCCTGACGGTCATCTATTGGATCTGGGGGCGGGAGATGGTGGCGAGCGACGAGGCCAGGTCCCGGATTATGTATTTCAATGAACGGGACGCGATCCATGACGTTCCCTTGTTGAAGAAATCCTTGGGCGTACTGGCGCTGGTTGTTCTGGGGTTTGTGCTGGCCCATCCCCTGGGATTGGAGCCGGCCACCATCGCCATGTTCGGGGCCGCTCTACTGCTTCTGATCACCAATCTGGGTGTCGATGCGGAAACGCAAAGCGAGGATGTGCACAAGGCTTACGGTGAAGTGGAGTGGGTGACCATTTTCTTTTTTATCGGACTTTTCATTGTCGTGCACGGCATCGAGCGGGTCGGTCTGCTGGATATGCTGGCCGAAAAGGTCATCGAACTGACCGAAGGCGACATGAGCGTCACCGCAATCGCAATTTTGTGGGTATCGGCCGTCTCCTCCGCCGTGGTCGACAATATCCCGTTCGTCGCCACTATGATTCCGGTGATCAAATCCATGGCAGGGACTTTCGGCGGAAGCGATGCCTTGATGCCCCTGTGGTGGTCCTTGGCATTGGGGGCCTGTCTGGGGGGCAACGGTTCGTTGGTGGGCGCCAGCGCCAATCTGATCGTCGCGGGTTTCGCCGAGCGCGCCGGCCATCGCATACGATTCCTGCCCTTCATGCTGATGGCCTTTCCGCTGATGTTGCTCAGTATCGTGATCGCTACCGTCTATGTCTACATTCGCTATTTGTAGGTGACTGCAATGGCCAATGAACAGCATGGCATGGAACTCTCCGGCATATTGATCGAGACCGAATGCGCCAGCCCAGGCATGATGGTCCGTGACGTATTTCTGGAGTGTGGGAGGGCCAAGGTGCATGCCTTGCCTTACCGGGATGAGAAGGGACGTCTCTGTGGCCGGGTGACATTGAAAAACATCATGAAACTAGCCTGTCTGCCGGAGTATATGGTTGAGCTGGCGCCTCTGCTCGGTCAGCGTCTCTCCTGTGTCGAGCACGCGGAAGACAAGGTGCGGCAGGTTTTATGCGAAACGGTTGACGACTACGTCCTCGAGTTATCCGAGACCATCGCTTCGGATGCTCCTCTGATCCGGGCCCTGGCTACCATGGAGAAAAACGATACCAGCTATATTTTCGTGGTGGATGATGGGGTTTATCGAGGCATCGTCACCATTCAGGGCATCGCCGCCAGGATGAGTGAATATGCGGTGTGTGTCGGCGACAAAGGCGACCGGTAACGCAAATACTAACCCGAGAGGTGATTCGGCGACATTCAGGTTAGTCACTTTAGCGTCTATTCACGGACAATCAACCCTGAGAATCGTTGTGATTGTATGATCTATCCACCTGATTGATCAGGGGAAGAACCAACGTTTGTTACCCGACGGATGTCCCGTTAGCACTTCTCCTTCAACTCTTTAAAGCGTTTGATCGCCTTCTTGCGCTGGGTATGGATAATCTTCACCTCGGTGGAAAGGCGCTTGCGCTTAACGCTGTCTTTTTCGTTCGCTAACTTCTCTTTGGCGATGCGCTCCTGCTTTTTCAGCTTTTTCAAGAGGTCTGAGATGCGATCACACTTTGCCCGGTCTTTTTTCTTCCCGGCATCGAGCAGGTCCATCAGTTTCTTTACGAGTTTCTCTGGGGGCATGGGTTCTACCTCTTGGTCTTCTATCTGGTTTTGGTTCGCTCTTCGGCCTTTACCTCGTCAATGATCTCCTCCAATTCATCGTCGTCAAGGGCGATGTCCCGTTCCGCCTCTCTGAGATCAAGGGCGCGGGCGGCATACAGGATCTCCGCCATATCGATCAGATTTTTGGAAATGTCAAAGGCATAGGCGCTGTCATTCATGATCGATGTCGCCATCCGTTCGGTGATCAGGTCTTCACGAATCAAATGGTCGAGGGAGCCGTTGGCCACCACATCGATCTCCTCGACCTCCGCTTTCAGGCCGTCCAGGTTGAGGATGGTTAGATTCTCCGGGTCTTCGGATTGCACACGCAACTCCCCGAGTTCACGTAGGATATTGCCGATCTGCAGCCGGAATTTGTTGTATTCGGCGCGAATATGCTCGTTGTCAGAGACCATATAGGTCGCGAGGTTTTTGCGCAAGTGCTTCACATCCTTCAAGGCCTCGACGATATGGCGTCCGGCTAGCCGCAGTGAATAGAGGTCTTCGGAATACGCCGGTGTGATCTGGGTCTGGGCTTCCGAGATATAGCCGACGACCGCGCCATACAGCACCTTCACATTCCTGTCGTAGACCTCATCGATATCGATGTCGATGACCTGGTGAGGCTGCTCCACGATTGCGGACAGGTCGCTGTCGGAAAAGATATCGCGCCGGTGCAGGCTGATGCCGTGGGCGATGACCTCCAGGGCATTGTCGTAGAGATGGAGGGTCTCCTTGCGCACTGACTCCATCACGGTGTCCGGGAACTCCATGGTGGCGCCGGAAAGGTGTTTTGGTTCGACCACCGAAACCGCCTTTGCCCGCAGCATGCCTTCGAGGGATTGCACCAGTTTGCCGATCATCGGCGACATGACCAGCACGCCGGTGAGATTGAACAGGGTATGAAATACCGCCAGCTTCAGGGTGTAGTCGTCGTCGGCGATGCCCACAGCGGCGCTGATGCCCTCAACCCCCCACAGAAACTGCTTGATGAATGCAATGGCGATGATGCCGGTTATGACGTTGAAAATCAGATGAGCGACGGCCAGGCGCTTTCCTTCCACGTTGGCGCTGAGGGAGCCGAGGATGGCGGTGATGCAGGTGCCCACGTTAGCGCCGATCGCCAGCGCCAGGGCGTTTTCATAGGTAATCTGGCCGGCGGCCAGGCCGGTCAGGATCAACACCAGGGTGGCGTGGCTCGACTGCATCACCACCGTGGCGAAGATGCCGATACCGGCGAAGAGAAAGAGCCCCGGATAGCCTTTGACCGCAAACTCGGTCAGGTCGATGGTGGCCTTAAAGGCCTCGAAGCCCTCCTTCATGTGATGGATGCCCAAAAACAGGAAACCGAGACCGGCGAGAATATAGCCGAATCCCTTGGCGGTGTTCGATTTTTGGAAGACCAGGATGATGCCGAACACCAGCATCGGCATGGCGTATGCGGAGATTTTCACCTTCAGGCCGAGACCGGCGATCAGCCAGGCGCCGGTGGTGGTGCCGATGTTGGCGCCGAATATGATGCCGATACCCGCGGCCAGGGTGATCAGTCCGGCGCTGAGAAAGGATATAGTGATCACCGAGACCAGCGAACTGGATTGCATCACCGTGGTGCTGACGATGCCGAAGCTCAGACTCTTCCAGTAGCGGTCGGTGCTTTTGCGCAGGATGTGCTCCAGAGTCCCGCCGGTGAAGGCCTTGAAGCCCTCTTCCAGCGAGAGCATGCCGAAGAGGAAGATGGCGACGCCTGCGGCGATCTCCTTGAAGTCGGGGCTTATCCAAAAGCCGTAGGTAAGCACGATCAGGATGCTGGGCAGTAGGATTTTTCGAATCATTGTCGCTTTATCTCGATCCGTTCAATGTGGTCGTATCGTTGTTTTTAGCGCAAATATCCACCCCCCTGCTTCTGCATGGCGGAAGCAATACCTCAATATCCGTTATTCAAGATGTGGACGGAAAGTCATTTCGCCGATTTTATGATCAGTATGTTGACTGTGGCCATCCAACTGATATAAATCTATGACAATTATAGGCCAAGCGTTATATCCTTATTCACTATCGAATTGTTCGGGCCTTTGCCCGAACCGGCTGCGCCGGGCAGTTATACGTTTAACCGAGTCGTGCTATCGCCAGAGCGGGTATTGTCCAAGGAAGGTCGAGGCGCCTCTCTTTCGGTCCGACGTGGATGGACGAAGCTGTTGCCGATAAAAACATGAGTAGGGGCTGTACCGATCGATCTTTCTCCTAAGGGATCGACGATTGGCTTTAACCCCATACCCCTTTTTGGCCTATGATGTAGGGGATGGCTGTTCAGCCTGACTGAACGGTTTCTACGCTTCAGCTAAATGCCCCTCACTGTGGCTGACAGATACCGACCCGGAATTATTTGATGGAAGAGCTGAGACCACTTTACGATTCCCTCGGACTCGGAGAGGTGAACTGGGAATTACTGCTGCGCGGTAGCTTGCAGGTGTTCCTGCTGGCAATGTCGGCAGTCTTCTCTGGCTCTGAGACCGCACTTTTCTCCTTAAGCCGGATTGATTTGCAAAAATTGCGGCACAGCCGCGGCAAGCACTCGGAAAGCATTCACGCTATGCTGGATGAACCTCGGCGCTTGATTATCTCGATTCTGTGCGGCAATGAACTGGTCAATATCGCCTCGGCGGCGAATATGGCGGCGATCCTGCTGCTATTGTTCGGGGGGGGGAATGCCGGTTGGTTCAACATCCTTATCATGGTGCCGTTGCTGCTGTTGATCGGCGAAGTTACGCCGAAGACCATCGCGGTGAGTTTTCCGGTCAAGTTCGCCACCCGGGTAACGGCGCGGATGCTGCCGCGTTGGATCGTCTTCATCACCCCTTTGCGGGAGGTCGTGCGGCAGGTGTCGGACCGGATAACAACCCTGGTCGTGGGCGAGGCGGTGAGCCGGGAGAATATCCTCCATCCGGACGAGTTGCGGACACTCCTGGAAGAGGGCGAGGAGAGCGGCGTAATCGAGGCCACTGAGCGGGTGCTGATCGACAATGTGCTCGAAGCCTCTGAGACCGACATCTCACGCATCATGACCCCCGGGCCGCGCATCCTGTTTCTCGACGCGGATCTTCCGGTGCCGGAACTCATCGACAAATTCCGCAGCTATCGCCATCCGAGGATTCCGCTCTATCAGGGGCACTGGGACAACGTGATCGGCTTTCTCCACTCGGAGGATATTCTGCGCTTGGTCAGGGGCGGCGGTGAGCTGGGACAAGTGACCCTGGAGATGATTATCAAGCCCGCCCACTTCGTGCCGCCGACCAAGAAGGTGGACGAGATGTTCGACTATTTTCAGGCGCACAACACCCGGATTGCGATCGTGCTGGGCGAATATGGGGAGGTGCTCGGCATCGTCACCATGAAAGATGTGCTGACCTTCATCTTCGGTGAAATCAGCGGCAAGATGGTGGGCCTGGAGTACTACCGGGAAGAAGATGAGAATAGCTATGTCGTACCCGGCGACATGCGTTTGACCGACTTCTACAACCTGACCAACTTCGATATCGAAGACCCGGTGATGACCACCATCGGTGGGGTCGTGTTCCGCCTCTTCGACCGCTTGCCGAAAGAGGGGGATCAGATCCGCTACGAAGGTTACGAATTTATCGCCAGGGAGGTGAAAGGGCTGCGGATAAGCAAGGTGCAGGTAAGAAAAATCGTCGCCAACGAGGATGAGCCGCCACCGATGGAAGAGGAGGCAGAGGCAGAGGAAGAATCGGTCCAGGAAGAGACGACGGCTGCCGAGACCCGAACCGAGGAGGTGGAGCATGGATTGGACCGTTGAACTGCTGATCATCATTCTCTTCCTGCTGCTGAAGGGATTCTTCTCCGGATCCGAGATCGCGATGGTCAATTCGGACAAGCTCAAACTGCGGCATCAGGCCAAGTTGGGAAACCGCGGCGCGGCCCTGGTGCTGAAGCTGTTCAAGACCCCGGATGTCATCTTGGGCACCACCCTGGTCGGGACCAATATCGCAACCGTAACCATCTCTACTCTCGGCGCCCTGCTGTGCATCGATCTGTTCGGCTCCACCGGCGATCTGATTTCAGTGATCGTGCTGACCCCCATTCTGTTGATCTTCGGCGAGGTAGTGCCGAAGAGCGTATTCCAACAGGAGGCGGACAGCCTGGTAAGCCGGTTGATCTACATCCTGCGTTTTTTCTCCTATGTCTTCTACCCGGTGATTTTTATCTTCAGCCGGGTGGCGAGGCTGGTGACCAGGATCGTGGGCGGTGGCATCGTGCCGCAGAATATGTTTATCACCCGTGAGGAGCTACGGGTGTTGCTGGATGTATCGGATTCGACGTCAGACCCGCAAACCATCGATCGCAAGCGGATCCGCCGGATCATCCGCTTTGCCGATACCACGGTTGGAGAGGCGATGATCCCCTTGCCGGATGTGGTCGGTTTCAACGAAGTGCGCAACATGAAGGAGGCGGTGCGTCTGGTCATGAAGCACGGCTACAACCGGCTGCCGGTTTACCGGGGGAATATCACCAATGTCAAGGGAATCCTGACCTTGGACACCTGGGACCTGATGCTGCCGGATGTTGAGGATCAACCGATATCCGACTATATCAGCCCGGTTCTTTACCTATCGCCGCGACAGACCATCGATCGCGCCCTGCCGATGCTGCAGGCAAGAAAGGACCATATGGCGGTGGTGGTGGATGAGTTCGGCTCTGCCGTAGGCATATTGACCATGGAGGATGTCTTCGAAGAGGTGGTCGGAGAGATCGATGTGGGCTACGATTTTGACGAATACCACCCGAAGCGTCGCATCTATATCGAGCACGAGGATGAAAACAGGCATCTGGTGAGCGGACGGACGCCGATCTCCGAGATCAACGACATACTACATGTGCAGTTTTCCGTGGAAGAGGCGCTGACCGTGGGTGGTCTGATTGTCAGTCGGTTGCGGCACATCCCGGTGGAGGGCGATGCCATTGAGGAGCAGGGGCATCGCCTGAGCGTCATCGAAGCCGATGAGCGTTCCGTGGTGAAAGTCAGGATAGAGCGACTCTAAAGAATTATAACGACCCGTTTCAGAGGAGTGCGGTGATGGCTGAAAAGACAGCTAAACGGCCGGTCTTGGCGCCGGTTGACTTTTCCCTGCCATCAGAGGCGGCCCTGCTCAAGGCCTGTGAGCTGGCTGAGTGCCTCGGGCTGCCGGTAGTTGTCCTGCACGTGGTGCATGACCCCGGCGAGATGCCGGGTTACTACGCTAAGATGGCGAAAAAGAAAAATCTCGGCAGGATGCAGGACGCGGCCAGAGAGATGTTTAATGAATTCATGCATGACGTGCTGAAGCGGCATCCGGGGGTCAAGTCGTTGAAGCGGGCAGAACGGATGCTGGTGATAGGCCTGCCCCCGACCCGCATCCTGCAGGTGGCGGACAAGCTCGACGCCGTGATGGTGGTGATGGGCAGTAAAGGGGAGACGGGTATCAAGCACATGATGCTGGGTTCCGTCGCGCAACGGGTGGTGCAGCTCTGTCCTGTCCCGGTCACGGTCGTCAAGGCCGATTCCCAAACAGAGGAATAGCGCCATGTTCCTTGACAAACTCATTCGTCATGCAGAGATCAATCCCAGTCGCGTCTTGATCTTGCTCGTCGGGGTGATGGCGACCCTTCTGGTCCTCCCTGCCTTTGCAGATAACGGTGCGGACAAGGGGATCGAGTGGGGCGTGATGGGGATGAAGTTGTTCGGCGGTCTCGCCCTCTTCCTGTACGGCATGGAGCAGATGGCCGATGCCCTGAAAGCGGTGGCCGGCGAGCGGATGAAGGGTATCCTGGCGAAACTGACCACCAACCGCTTTATGGGCGCCACCACCGGCGCCTTCGTGACCGCGGTCATCCAGTCCTCGTCGGTGACCACCGTGTTGGTGGTGGGTTTCATCACCGCCGGTTTGATGTCCCTCTCCCAGTCCGTCGGGGTCATCATGGGCGCCAATATCGGCACCACCGTTACCGCTCAGATCGTGGCGTTCAAGGTGACCAAGGCGGCGCTGCTGATGATCGGTGTGGGTTTCAGCATGCTGTTCGCCTCCAAGCAGGAACGGATCAAGCATTACGGCGCCATGTTGATGGGACTGGGGCTGGTCTTTTTCGGCATGAGCGTGATGAGTGACGCCATGAAACCCCTGCGCAGCTACCAGCCGTTCCTGGACTTGATGATCAGCATGGAGAATCCCATGGTCGGCATCCTGGTGGCGGCCGCGTTCACCGGCCTGATCCAATCCTCCTCGGCCACCACCGGGATCGTTATCGTGATGGCGAGTCAGGGTTTTATCACGCTGCCGGCAGGCATCGCCCTCGCCTTCGGCGCCAATGTCGGCACTTGCGTAACGGCGATGCTGGCATCGATAGGCAAGCCAAGGGAGGCGGTGAGGGCCGCCATGGTGCATGTCTTTTTCAATATCGCGGGGGTGGTGGTGTGGTTGATGTTCATTCCCCAGTTGGCCGAATTCGTGACCCTGTTTTCACCCAGCCATCCCGAACTTTCCGGGATCGAAAGACTGGGCGCGGAGACGCCGCGCCAGATCGCCAATGCCCATACCGTCTTCAACCTGGCCAACACCCTGATCTTCATCTGGTTCACCGCCCAGATGGCGCGCCTGGTGGAGTGGCTGATTCCCGACCGCCTGCTGGAGGAGGAGGGCCTGGCCGTCAGCGCCAAATATCTGGATGATGAGTTGCTCTCCACGCCTTCCCTGGCGTTGGACCGGGTGCGCCTCGAAGTGTTGCACATGGGGGAGCGAGTGCAGGAGATGCTGGACAAGATCATGCCCGCCATCCTGACCGGCAACCGGCAATCGCTCGATGCCGTGGCCCAGCTCGATGATGAGGTGGATATCCTCTACGAGCAGATCATCGACTACCTGGGCAAGATCAGCAAACAGTCCATGACCGACCATCAGACGGGGGAGTTTCTGGCGTTGATGGAGGCGGTCGGCGATCTGGAAAATATCGGCGACACCATAGAGACCAACATGGTGGCGCTGGGGCACGAGCGTATCGATCACGGGTTTTCCATCAGCGATCCCACCAAAGAGGTTCTCAAGGGTTTTCACAAGGTAGTGAGAAAGGCGGTGGACGGCGCCGTGCAAGCCGTCTCTCAACTCAATACCCAGGTGGCGCAGACGGTTATCGCCATGAAGGAGGAGATCAACGCCATGGCCGACTCGGCGGCGGTGCATCAGGCCTCCCGGCTGGTCGCTGAAGAGCCCAACCGTATTGCCGCCTATACCACCGAGGTGGATATTATCGAAAAACAGAAGCGCATCTATTACTTTGCCAAGCGCATGGCCAAGACCGTGATTCCTCCGGAAGAGATAGATGAGGCGTAGGGTTACCGTGTTCAGAATGAGAAAGGTAGTTCACAAGTCCCTTATAAAAAATTGGGAGATTTAGCCCACTGTTTTGTGAGCCAGCTCACAAAATGCTTTAGGAATTTAATTCATCATCCTCGCCGACATGGAAGTGAATGATCATAGATCCCGATCTGCCGTTCACGCTTTACGGTTGATACGGCGGCAGAACCGGGAAGAGCCCATGTCATGAGGAGGTCGGTCGATCGAGTCCGCAGAAATCACCGGCCATTGTAATAAACGAAGCAGTTAGGAAGCAAACAATGCATTTTAAAAAACAACGGAGCTTAATTTTCTTATTACTGGGCAACGCAGCGCTCTTGGGCGTAAATGAAGCGAATGCTTTTTCCACCTATGCCACGAATATTACCTCGTTTTGTTCAAGCAACGGCTATACGCTGTTGTCGGAATACGCGCAGGACTCTTGCAGTGCCTGTCACAGCGACCGGGCAACCCAAGGCCCGGGCCCGTCCGCCTACAACAGCGGTAACTACGAGTATTTTTGCCCGCCAACCGTCGTTGTGGCGCCGACCTGTACCGACGCGGACAATGACGGCTATTTTGCCGAGGGCGTAGATTGCGGCACCCTGGCCGATTTTAATGACAACAATAGCAACGCCTATCCGGGCGCACCAGAAATCTGTGACGATGGTATCGATAACGACGGCAATGGTCTTGTCGACACGGCCGATGCGAATGCCGTGGGTTGCACGGCCAGCTGTACCGACCAGGATGGCGACCGTTACAGCATCGAAGGCGGCAGCTGCGGCCCGGTTGATTGCGACGACAACAACATCGCAATCAACCCCCGCGCGACGGAGATCTGCGACGACGGCATCGACAACAACTGTAACGCCCTAGTGGATGACTCGGATGGCGCCTGTGCCGTCGACTTCACTCATCCCTTCGGCTGGAGCAATCCCGAGAAAAGTCATGACGACTATGTGGATGATAACGGCGTATCCGAGTGTCTTTCCTGTCACTCCATTGACACGGCGGACCAGAATTCATCCTTGAGCTGCTACAGCTGTCACGGTAAAGAATGGGATGATCCCGGTAATGGTGGAGACGACGGTGATGACCGTGATGATGAGGATGATGAGGATGATGAGGATGATGAGGATGATGAGGACAGAAGAGACAAGCGTGATCGTGACCGTGATTAATCATCAAGTTCCATAACAGGAACAAACAGTGACAAAGGGGGGCTTATGCCCCCCTTTTTTACTCAACGGCAGCGTCTGCGGATATCCAGGACGAAAATGCTGCCTGATGCCTTCACCTCACTGACTTTCGGATAACCGGAACCAGGCCGATGTGCTCTGCAACTCCCCGGCCATCGACTCCAGTCCCTCGGAGGCCGCTTGGATCTGCCGGGTCTCCTGTTCGGAGGCCTGGATGGAGTGGCTCATCACCTCCACTGTCTTGGCCACCTCGCCGGCGGTTGCCGACTGCTGCTCGGCGGCGCTGGCGATCTGGTGGATCATATCCATGGTCTGAGCGACGGCTGTCCTGATACCCTCCACCGCGCTACGGGTCTCGTCGGCAATGGTCACGCCTTGGGCCACTTGCTCCTGACCGACCTGCATCTTTGTCACCGAGGTCTTGGTTGCCTCTTGGATGCTGCCGATCATGGCGCTGATCTCCTTGGTGGCGTTGGCGGTCTTGCCGGCCAGGGAGCGGACCTCATCCGCCACCACCGCAAAACCACGGCCCTGTTCGCCTGCCCGGGCCGCCTCGATGGCGGCGTTCAGCGCCAGCAGGTTGGTCTGCTCGGCGATGCCTGAAATCACCAGGACAATCTGGCCGATGGCCTCGCCACTGCGGCCCAACTCTTCGATATCGCGGGCGATCTCGGACACCGTCCGGGCAATGGTCTGGCTCGCCTCGGTGGAGTGCTCCACCGCCTCGCCCCCCTGCTCGGCCAGGCCCTGGGCGTTCTGCGCCTGCCCGGCGGCCAGCCCGGCGCTTTCCGCTACCTGCTGGGCGGCGGCGGACATCTCGGTCATGGCGGTAGCCATCTGTTCGACCTGCTGGCGTTGATTGCCGGCGACACTCGTCAGGTGTCCCGTGACTTCGGTGAGTTGCCCGGCATGCTGATTGGTGTTATCCGCTGCGCTGGTGATCTGTCGGGCAACGCCATCGAGACTGCTGCTCATCTTGTCAAAAGAGCGGGCCAGGCCGCCGATTTCGTCATCGCCCATGGGCTCGATGACCCGACTCAGGTCACCCTCGGCGATGGCCTCTGCATAACCTGAGACCCGGCTCACCCCAGCGATCATCCGTGTGACGCTGACAAAAATGATGCTCGCCAGCACGCCGACGGCAACCAGCAACACACCGCTCAGGACCCAGCGCATCAGCGAGCGCGCGGCGATCATATCGGTGATATCGAGGCTGACGCCGAGGTAGGCGCTGCTGTCTTTGTCCACGGGTAGAAAATGGTGCAGAAAGAGTTGTTCGCCAATAGCGTGGAGATCGAAGCGCCCGCCTTCGGCTGACAGGCTGACGGGGAGGGTCCAGTTTTCGCCCAGGGAGCTTGCGAGCACCTTCTCTCGGTCGGCCAACGACAGTTCCATCGAACCCTGCTCGCCAATCTGCCGCTGCAGGAATTCCTGATCCAGATTATTGACAAACACCAGGGCGCCGACCAATGTCTCCACATCCAGGACCGGACCTGCCGCGATCATCTGGCTGCCTTGATCGCCGCTGACCAGAAAACTGATCGCTGCCTTGTCGATCGCTTCGGCCCCGGAGATTGTCTCCAGATTCAGGATCGGCTGCAGCTGGTCGGCAAAGTGCGCTGTCCCTTTGCCAAGCTCTGTGCCGACGGCGTATAGAATCGTTCCCCCTTTCTCAACCAACAGCACCTGGTCTACCCCAGTCAACGCCTTCCACTGACTGAAAAGATCGTCGAGATAGTCAAAATCCTCTTCCTGGGCCCCGAAGTACCCGTCATAGAGGCTGGTTTGGACCACCGATTGCTTGATATCGTTGCGCATCTGTTCCCGCTGGTCGTGGAACCGGCGCAGCATGACGGTTGAGGCATAGTGGATATATTGCTCCTCCATGGAGTCCAACGCCTCATCGACCTTTCCAAGAATGACTGCGGCAGCGATGCCGAACAGCGCCAGCAGGGCCAGCAGAGGGATGCCTATCAGTTTGGTCTTGAGTCCGAATTTGAGGTTCACGATACTACTCCGAAGCTTGAGCGAGTGTGACCGGTGGGCCGGTCATACTCACCGGTCCGCTATTGAACAAGTTTTTGGCCTGCCTCCGTGCGGTAGAAATCGATGACTTTCTGGGCTGCCGGCGAAGGATCCCCCAGGGTGATCAGACCCAGTGGACGGGAAATGGAATCGGTCTGCACTACCTGGGTCTTACCGGGATTCTGTTGGAAAAAGCCAACGCTGACCGCACCGATCGCCCCACGGTATTTGCTCACCTCCTGAATCTCCCTGCGGGTGGAGTTGACCTTCTTGGCATTGGCTACATAGTCCTGCTTTTTCATGACCAGTTTCTGGAACACCGCCCGGGTAGCGCTGCCGGCATGGCTGGTAACCACCCGGATAGTCAGGTCGGGACCGCCGACTTGATTCCAGTTGGTGATCTGGCCGGTATTGATCCCGGCGAGCTGCTCCCAGGTCAGACTGGTGACCGGGTTGTCCTGATTCACGATGGGCACGATTTCGTCCCGCGCGATCTCGTGGAACTGTAGATTAGTGGGGATCTCCAGCGACTGTTTCTTCTTCTTGGCCACCTTTTGCGCTGATTTGATCGCGCCTTCCAATGTGTTGGAGGCGGCAGCCACGCCGGTCTTCCCGGAGAACAGGGCCAACATACCCTTACCGGTGCCGACGCCCTTGACCTTGACGCTGACCCCGGTGGCGCTCTCCAGCGCCGAGTTGCCCGGTTCGAGGAAGCGCTTTTGACAGGTGGTGGAGCCCCAGACCTCGATCTGTTCGGCCTGAAGGGTTAGCGGTGCCACTAGTGTTGCCGCCAGCAGGACGGCTGCGAATATTTTATTCATATTAGATCTCTCCTGGATGATGGAACCCCTGAACGATCCGGTCAAATCCGTCTCTCGTATGGACTGCGTCGAGTGTGGCGCAACTGGGAAAACCGAACGATTGCTGTGACATCGATTCCCTTGCGTCACTCTCCTGACCGGTTTCTAAGGACTTATCGGCAACCCCGTAGAATTCTTAAGGGAATTATTTTCAGAACAGATGGGATGGGTGTGCAGGGTGTTTGGTAGTGGCCGGGAGACGGGTTCGGCAGCAGATGGTCTTCGTTCCCAGGTGGAGGCTGGGAAGGGGTTGTTCTCAAGTACTGTCGGATAGATTGTTGATATAGTCCAGCAAGGGCTCTACGGGGTATATCAGAGGATACATTTTATCGCCGATACCGGTCATGACCCCGACCCAATCGTCGTTGCCGCCGTAGACCACGTAGTGGTTTTCGATCTCCCCCACATCGACCCATAAGGTGTCATCCATACTGATCGGGGTGTGGCCGACGATGACCGGTGTGTCGGAAGGCAGGTCGAATACCTTGCGGAATCGCTTGATATCGCTCTTATTGTAGCCGCCGAGGCGGCTCGCTTTCTGCAGGCGGTTCTGGTTCAGCTCTCTGATCAACCCAATATGATGCTTGATGTTTATCAACATCTCCAGGGTGACCTTGGAGGTGGGAGGCGCCGCATGACAGCAGATCATCTCCTTCGAATAGGCGGCATAGGGGAGCAGGTCGTAAAAGCGCTCCATCTCCTTGCGGTACTCCTTTCCCCGACTCTTGTTCAACGCCTTTTTCCACAACAGTCCCTGCGCCACGCCGCCTTTCGCTATTTCATCGGAGAAGCCGTCGTGATTGCCGCGCAGATAGAAGACCTGTTCAGGAAACTGCTGTTTCAAGCGCAGGATGATATCCATGATCAGGATCGAGCCCTCCATCTCATGATATCGGCCCTCCTCCTCACAGTGTACGGCATCGCCCAGCATCACCAGGCAGGCGGTTCCCTGCTCCAGCGCTTCGAGAAAACCGTTCTGGCTCAGCACCACCAGCAGGTTGTCCACCTTGCCGTGGAGGTCGCCGATGATGAACGGCGTCATCTTGTCCGGCAGTTTGATCACCCCGCCTGGATTACCGTCTTCATCCTTTTCCCGAAAGGCTTCGTCCGCCATGAGTCGGTTGACATCCCGGAGCAGGGAGAGGGCCTCTTTTTCAGGCAGGGTCGTGATCTCTCCACCGAATATCTTCAGCAAACGCTTCAGTTTCTTTCTTCGCCAACTGACGGCTCTCATCATTTTCTTCTCTTTCAGCATGGGCGAGATGCAGCTCCCCGATCTGGGAGAGTAGTCGCGAAAGATCAGGTGGCCCTCCTCATTGCCGATGGAGAAAACGTAATCCCTGCCACGGGACGAGATATTCAGGAAGGCCTTTTGCCGCTCCTTGTCATTGCCGCCTATGACCAGCTTTTCACCCTCTTCGATGCGGAAAAAACCACTGATTTCCGAATAGTAGGTTTCGGGATCGAAGACGATGAAATTGGGGGAATCGCAGCTATTGTCTATGGCATTGGTCAGGCTCTCCGGGTAGAGGTGCAATGCCTTGCCTTCGGGAGGAAGATTGATCTGCAGAGGGTGGCAATGAATCGGAATCTTGATTTTTTTTCCATGCAGGCGATACGACTTTTCCAGCTCTATCTCTTCACACTGGGAGAGGCCGGAAAAGGCGTTTTTCAACAGCTTGATGAGGCTCTTCTTACTTTTCAATTCCGATTGGGCCATGGTCTGTAGACTCTGCTCGATGATCCTATGAATTTTCGTTTGCCGACTCTAGGATAATACGATGCGGAGCGCCCTCGGATCCTTCCCGGATATAGATGGAGATACCCTGCCGATAAAGGTATTTTGCCGCCATTCGATATACCTCCAACTGTCTCTCGACCAGCTCCAGGCTGAGGGATTCATCCACATGATGCGTGCCGCGCCTGGCCCTTTTGATGCGTTGTTTGAGCAGCTCCTGCGCATTCGGTAAAACGAATTCAAAGATATATCTTTGACGCCAGTTGACAGAGAAAAAGAAGCGTTTATTCGGGGGAATCCGGATCCGTGAGTAGTCGAGTTCGAGTGGTGGCGAGGCCTCCAGCCAAGGCTTCTCAAAGACGGCCAATGCCTCTTTTATCCCCTTGAAGGGAAAACCGAGGTGAATCTCGCGTGGACGCAGGGAGAGGCTCTGCGCGGTCCACCATTTATCCAGGGAGAGGTCGATATATCCCTCTTCCGACCAGCCGCCGAGCTTTCTGACCAGGGTGCTCTTCCCGGCCCCCGGCGGCCCGGTGATCAGAAGTTGCCTGAATGAGACGAAATCGGGAAAGCGTACACCCTTTATTTTTTTCAGTTCGTCAAAGGGTTGGGTCTGGATAGGATTCATGGAGTCGAGCGCAGGCCTGGGAGGATTTTCTGATATTGTCAGTGAATAATCAATAATAGGCGCATCACTGCCGTTCCACAAACTCCCCTTACCCTCTTTACCCGCAAATGAACGCGAATTCGCGTTCATTTGCGGACCCACTCCTCTTGCCAATGTGGGAGATGATTTTACCGTCCACCCGATGAGAGGAAGAGCCCTCCTGGGCTCTTCCTTATCTTTTACAGGCGGATGTCAGCTGAAGATTCCCTTTAAGGTGAAAAAGAAGATCGCGGCCAGGATACCGCCCGCAGGCAGGGTGATGGCCCAGGAGACCACGATATTACCGATCACCCGCAGGTCGATGGCGCCCACGCCGCGGGCCAGACCGACGCCCATCACACAGCCGACGGCGATCTGGGTGGTGGAGACAGGCAGGCCGGTCTTGGAGGCGATCACCACGGTGGTGGCGGCAGCCAGGGTGGCGCAATACCCGCGGGTCGGGGTCAGTTCGGTGATCTTGGTGCCGATGGTCTGCATCACCTTGTAACCCATGGTGGCCAGGCCGACCACGATACCGACGCCGCCAATGAGCAGCACCCAGATCGGCAGACCGGCCTTCTGCGTAATATCGCCGCCGCTTTCGACCAACGCCAGCACCGCCGCCATCGGACCGATGCCGTTGGCCACGTCGTTGGAGCCGTGGGCGAACGCCATGGCGCAGGCGGTGAAGATCATCAGCGGGGTGAAGACCTTCTCCACACTGGCGTAGTGGAAATCCTTGTCGGCTTCATCGTCAACTTCGACTTTGTTGATCATCATTTTACCGATTAAGGCAACGATAATGCCGATCACGGTGGCGACAACCAGGCTTTCACCCATGCTGAGTTCGAGTTTCAGGTGCTTCAAACCCTTGAAAAGGGTAACCAGGGAGACGATCCAGCCTACCAGGAAGACATATACCGGCGCCCAGGTCTTCGCTTTCGAGAACGGATTGTCGGTATTGAGAATCAGCTTGCGGATGCTGATCATCAGGATCAAGGCGATCAGGCCGCCTACCAGGGGGGAGACGATCCAACTGGCGACGATGCTGCCGATCTTGCCCCAATTCACGGCGTCCACACCGATACCGACCACGGCGAAGCCGACGATAGCGCCGACAATGGAGTGGGTGGTGGAGACCGGCCAGCCGCGGGTCGAGGCGAACATCAGCCAGATCGCGGATGCCAGTAGCGCCGCCAGCATGCCGTAGATCAACAGTTCCGGCGAACCGGTGATGCTGCTGGGATCGATAATGCCCTTGCGGATGGTCTTGGTGACCGAGCCGCCGGCGATAAAGGCGCCGGCAAATTCGAAGATGGCGGCGATGATAATCGCCTGCTTGACGGTGATGGCGCCGGAGCCCACCGATGTGCCCATGGCGTTGGCCACGTCATTGGCGCCGATGCCCCAACTCATATAGAGGCCGAAGATCACGGCCAAGGCGATAAAAACAGTACCCCATTCGCTAATGATTTCCACTTTGGAATCCTCGCTTTTCTTTTTTGTCCGGTTGCACGGCGATGTTTAGACGCGCATCCGGTCGGTTGTATCAAGAAACCCTGATCGGAATCCCGGATCGGTTGAGGCCGCCCGGTTTTTGGCTCAGCGCGCAATCAGCAGACGCATCCGGTCACCCACCTTCTCAGCGAAGTCGGCGAGATCCCCGATCCACTGGATCATCTGGTACCAGAACATTACGGAGACCGGGCTCATGGACTCCTCCTGGGCGAACAGGCTGCGGGCCAGCTCCATCCCCATCTCATCGGTCTCGTCCTCCACCTTGCCGAGCACTTCAACCATCTCCTCGACCTTGTTCGCCTGATTGCCCCGAAAACCCATCTCGATCAGCTCATCCAGCTCTTCGATGATGGTGGCGGCCTGATTGCAAGTGTCCACGCAGCGTTGTACGAAGGCCTGCAGAGGTTCGTTCATACCATCCGGTACCGACATGTCGCGCTCCATCATCAAGCCGGCGATATCCTGGGCGGTGTCGGCGATGCTGTCCTGCATCTCCAGGAGCTCCAGCAGGTCACGCCGGTCGACCGGCATGAACAGGCTTTTGGGGAGCCGGGCGCGAATGTCGTTCTCGACCTGGTCCGCATCATGCTCCAGGGAGAAGATCCTCTCTTTACTGGCCTTCAGCTGCTCCTGATTCCCGGCAATAAGCGCCTCGAACAGACCGGGAACTTCGGCGATGCACTCTTTGACTATCCCCATATGCGCCTGCAGGGGCTTGAATGGGGAGCTTCCCAAAAGGGAGGCGATGGGGTTGGTTGGTCGCATAAAGTCTTCCTCTTTAGGGTTAGTTGGCAAGAAAGATTTGTCGAACCTGTATGGCGCACGACATGTGGCGCACCCAAACAACCGATGGTGCCGTAAGAATCACCGGGAACAGGATCTCTGATTAGTTTGTATAGTCGGTTTTAGTGTTTTTTGGTAAAGGGACGCAATTATTTTCGAAGCGATGAAGATAAAAAGCCGCTCCTTTCAGCAGACTCCTCCTCTATGCCGTTTTTTCAGTTTATCGAGACAGGTTTTTTACATTTGAATTCTATAATATTTCTAAAACTTTTGCCTTGATCCCTGTCATCAAAATTCGTTCATTCAGCTTTCATTCAGCCAGGCCACCGTAAGCTTTAATCAAAGCTCAACAAACGGAGACCTTCGATGAAACGCAAAGCACTACTTCTTGGAACCGTTTTATCCGTTGCCATGGTTGCGGCCGCGCCTGTGCAGGCCCATGACAGCTACGACTACCCTTATGGCCTGCTGGGCGGTGTCTTGCTCGGAATGCACTGGACCCACTACCACAGCCATGGCGATGGACATCGACATGGGAATCGTCACTACCGCCATCGGGAATATCGGCGCAGCGACAGTCATGGCTACCGGCACCGCGACAGGCACAAACATGGCCATGACCGAGATAGACGCAGACATCGCCGTGATCGCCGGGATTGAGCGGGGAGTGAAGTCATGCTGAGAAATAATCTGACAGGATGGATTGTCCGCCGGGCTGGTTTGGCGCTGCTTTTGGCGATGGGGCAGCCCGTGGTGGCGGATCAGGCTGTGACACGGTTGACGCAGTCGGTGGAGGGGCCGGTGGCCAGTGGGTCGGTGATCAGTTCCCAGCAACTCGACCAGGCCCGGGTGGATGCGTATGCGACACTGGAGGTCGCCGGCAGCCGCCAGCGTGCCACGGCTCAACGTTTCCTGCCTGCACACGCGGCCGGTCAGACCTTCTCTATCTTCGATGCCCAGACAGTGATCAGCCGGGATGACGATGCCGATGGTTATTACCATCGCCTCAAAGTCAGTTTCGACGCGGACTTTTCAGGCGGCCTAGCCTGGGTCTACGCCAAGCTCTATCTCAGTCTGGAGGGTGGGCCTTGGAACCACTACTTCACCACGGATTCATTCCCCATCGAGGCGGATTCCAGCGAGGATGACTATGAGGTGGTTACCCGCCTGCTGGATGGCTATCCCAGCGGCTACTACGATGTGCTGATCGAACTCTATGATGAGGATGAAGCGCTGTTGGTGGTCAATTACGGCCCCTATGAAGATCGAGACTTGTCCGTATTGCCGTTGGAGGATAGTTACCGGGACGGTGATGACGGCCATGGCGGCGGTGGTGCTTTTAGTCTGGGAATTTTGTTGTTGGGTATGTTCGGTCTCGGGAGGCGTTATTTTGTTGGCAGGAATGGGGATGGCGCACTCTCTGGCAAGGGGTAAGATAGCGTTTCATACCGCAGGAGTCATCTATCAGGAGCTGCTTATAATGCCCAGACAGGCGCTGTTGCTTATATTATTGTTTCTGCTCATGTTGTTGCAGGGTTGTACCACCTTTGAGCAGGTCATGGAGGGTCAGAAACCCACCGCCCAGGTAGAAGGGGTAAAGGTCACCGGTCTCGATTTCGAGGGTGTCGATCTGGCTTTTGACCTGAAAGTCGATAATCCCAATCCTTTCTCGATAAACCTGGCCGGACTCGACTATGACCTTAAGCTGCTTGATAGCTCATTGGTGAGGGGTGAGCAGCCTATGGGTTTGAGTTTGGCGGCCAGCGGCAACAGCCAGGTAAAGGTACCGCTGCGATTGGGTTTTCAGCAGCTGATGAGCACATACCAGCAGCTAAAGCGTGTCGATCGGGCGTCCTACCGTCTCGATCTGGGTCTAGGCTTCGATATCCCTGTACTCGGCAGGGTGCGGATACCCGTTAACTATGCAGGGGATTTTCCGCTACCGAAAATGCCCGATATCAAAGTCAGATCCCTGGATGTCCGACAACTCACCATGAATGGCGCAAAGCTGCTATTACAACTTGAGGTGGATAATCCCAACAGTTTCTCTCTGCTGCTGGAGCGGCTGAATTACAATCTCAAGCTGAACGGCTTTGCCCTAGGCAAGGGTCTACTCAACCAGCCGCTGGATATCAAGCGGAATGGAAGTGGTGTGATGAATCTGCCGCTGTCACTCGATTTCATGCAGGCGGGTATGGGACTCTACTCGGCCCTGTTAAGTAAGTCAGGGATCGAATATGAACTGAACGGCTCGATGGATGCCTCTGCTTCGGACCCAGCCCTCAGTACTTTCCAAATCCCCTTGGACAAGCAGGGCCAGGTCAAGTTGAAGTAAGTGAGTCAAAAACAGCCTCCGGGTTAATAATAGCTCAAGTTTCGGAATTCAAATTTAACTCGTTCACATGTTCTATGTGGGACCGCATCATGTGAACAGGGCGTAGGGTGCGGCCCTGCCGCACCATGCTGGGTTGCGCTCCTGTTTGCTATGATGGGTTTCTTCACTTCACAGCCCCCTAACCCAATACTTTGGGTTCCAGGGCTTCAAGTTACGGTGCGGCAGGGCCGCACCCTACGAAGCTCGTAGAACATGGGAACAAGATGAACTTCGAAACTTGAGTAATAATAAGCTAAACGGGCGTTGCCATGAACCTTCCTTGCCCGGGATGAACTAAAATTACAGCAGGGAGACACGATATCCTTCAATCCTTCTGTCCCACGGCAGGGAGGTAGCCATGAAAACCTTTATGCTAATGACCGGAAGCGGTCCGCTGATGATTCTCACTTCCCACGCGTCCATTGAAGATTCCCTGATTTTGCAGAAACTGGCCAGTAAGGGAATCGAGAAATTTCTTGCCTATGAGGTTCCCTATAGCCTTGCCAAGGAGCGCTATGGGGGACATTTCACTGTGGTAGCCAACGACCTGCATGAGACGGACGATCTTCGGGTATTGGACTACAACGGCGAACGGGCGTTTAAACTCTTCTCGTTTGGCGAACTGGGCAATCCGATCGCCCATGAGCCTGATGGCGGGTCGGTAACGGCTGTGGCTTGAACCGGTGATGCGGGGTTCAGAGCCACAGGTGATCCAAGGGTACTTCCTTCGAGCGCGCTCAACCGCTTCCCGGCTCGCCCGTAGGGAGTCACCCAGTAGAGCGTCCCTCTCATCACCCATTCAAATCTCAGGTAATTTTGAGTGGATGTCTGTTTAGAGCTTGTTTAGAAACCCGTAGGTCACGTTGCGCAGCTACGTGACACCCCCCCCTTGAGTCAGGTAGCCGCTCCGCGTCAACCTGACCTACTGATGGGTACAGTTTATACGTTACACCACACTAGTCTTGTGAACAGGAATTATGACCTGTCCAGGGCCCACATTCGCCTGATTGACCGGCCTGCCGTGACAAGCTTGATTCGTTGTATGCCCCCCCGTTGAAGATGGCGAGTTTTTCGCGCATTGCCTCACCCACAAAGCGCTGCGGCATAGACGGCTCGCGTCTCTCCCGACGCTCCTTTTCTTCAACCCACTTTGACGCGATATCGAAGGCTTCGATAAAGTTGGGTTGCTGCGCCAGCGCATGTTTGAAATACGCCGTGCCGAAATCGGTGAATTCACTTTTCGCGCCACAGCCGAAGGATTGTCGATCCGATGCCGAGGCAGTGATGATCAGGGTGTCGGGACTGCGTAACGGTTCAATGAACCCCCCGGAATAACAGCTGGATACGACGATTACGCGCCAGCGGATGCCGGCGTCATCCAATGCTTGGCGCACCTGGACGGGAGTCAGGTCATCAAGGGGCACAGGACCGAAATCGACCGAAAAACGATGGTCGCTGCTGCCGTGGGATGTCATGAATAGAAACAGCAGGTCCTCTTGCGGATCCATCAATTGACCTATGCCCGTCAGGGTATCGGCCAGATTATGACGGTTGGCCATGGGGTAGTGTGAAGTCGTCTCGATATTGTTGGCCAGCACGACCGAGCGGCCAACGGTGTCGAAACGCTGATCGAAGAGTGATCGTACATATTCCACTTCGTTGAGGAAGACCTTTTCCAGCCCATAGCCTCCGAGAGCCACAAGATAGAGATCGGGGATACCGGGCCGCTGGGGCGTCAAATCGTCCAGGGCCGTATCGACCAGGTGGTATTGCTCGTAAAAGAGATCTTCCACGCTGAGTCTGTTGAGTTCGGCGTAAGCATTTTCCTCGTCGGCCGGGTTGTCGCTGTACCAGAGTTCCGTCTGGGGCAGAAACCATAGGCTTGAGAGTGAAAGCAGGGTGTTCAAACCAGCCAGGAAGAGGGCTTTGCGATAATCGATCGTGAGGATGATGCGTAGCAGGCGTAACAGGATGTAGACCTGCCAAGCCAGCAAGACCAGCCACAGGAGTCCGATGCTTTGCGGCTGATTGAGCAGCCAATCCTCCGGCAGTGTGATGAGATGGATAGTGACAACGATCAGCGGCGTACAGGCCAGGTAGGCAATCAGCAGATGTCCGGCATGGGTCAGGCTGGCGCCTGCCAACCGGGCGATCAGCATCAGAATTGTCAGATCAAGTAGGTAGATAGCGCCCAGGTAGTTGAGACCATAACCGGAAAATATGGCCGGCTTGTCAGATGTCAGGTAGGTGACGGCTATTTCAAGGAGAATCAAGCCGGCGATGAGCCAGAGTCCCTGGTCGAGGGAGTAGACGAAGTTGTTGCGTGTGACCGGTTGACCAGTCGTCAGGCGCAGACCTGCCTGGAGATTGGTGAGTAACGCGTTGAGATGTCTTCCGATGGGGTTTGCTTCCATGGTCTTGCTCCGGGTTCCTGCATACTTCAGGCTGATATATCGGCCGATGGCGAGCAAGCCTGAGGGATTGGCTTCTTCCCCCGATCAAGTGGGTAAGGGCCTCGGAAAAAAAGATTTAACCCAAACTACTTGTCTTCTTGCCCGCCTTCTTTGTTGTAGCTTCGGTTACGTAGGCCCGGCTACGCGCCCTTCGCTACGCCTCGAAGGCAGGCAACAATCCGGCGCATTTTGGGTTAAATCTTTTTTTCCGAGGCCCTAACAGAAAGCGCATGAATAGGCCGCCAATGAACGCCAATCACCGCAAAGTATCGCAAATTTCTCAACTTATCGGAATGCTTGCTTGTTACCGGTTCAAGATGGAAGGTCAGATGTCGTATAGATGTTGAAACCATTCGCGTTGATTGGCGTTCATTGGCGGCAAATAACGGTCTCATTGATGATTGAAATCGTCGTGTCTTGCGATCTCAGCTTTCGGGTTCATAGGCCAGATTAGGCGCCAGCCAACGCTCCATTTCTGAAATCGGCAGCCCCTTGCGTCCTGCATAGTCACTCACCTGGTCTCTATTGAGTTTGCCGACGGCGAAATAACGCGCCTGAGGATGGCTGAAGTAGAGGCCGCTGACCGAGGCGGCGGGTACCATCGCCTTGCTTTCGGTTAGCCAGATGCCGGTGTGTTTTTCTACGGACAGAAGCTCCCACAACCGCTCTTTCTCAGTATGATCGGGGCTGGCCGGGTAACCCATCGCGGGACGGATGCCGGTGTAGTCTTCCGCTATCAACTCTGGATTGCTCAGGGATTCGTCTGCGGCATAACCCCAATACTCTTTGCGCACCCGTTCGTGTAGCCACTCTGCCAAGGCCTCCGCCAGCCGGTCGGCCAGGGCCTTGAGCATAATGGCATGGTAGTCGTCATGGTCCTGCTCGAAGGCGCTGATTTTCTCTTCGATACCGATGCCGGCGGTACAGGCAAAGGCGCCGACATAGTCCTGCTTACCACTGTTTTTAGGTGCGATATAATCGGCCAGAGATGCGTTGTATTTAGCCGCGCCGGGCTTCCTGGCTGTCGCATCGTTACCCTTGTTTTGTCTGACGCCTCCTGGCTGTCGGCCCTGTTTGCGCAGGTTATGCAGGGTGGTAAGGGCTTGCTGGCGCGCTTCATCCCGGTAGATAAGAATATCGTCACCCTCGGTGTTGGCGGGAAAGAGGCCGATTACTGCCGCTGCACGCAACCATTTTTCTGTCACCACTTTGTCGAGCATGGCTTGTGCATCATTGAAAAGCTTTTTAGCTTCTTCACCCTTCCGTGGGTTGTCGAGAATCTGTGGGTAGCGACCTTTGAGTTGCCAAGTGTGAAAGAAAAAAGTCCAGTCGATATAACTGATCAATGCTGCAATGGAAATATCTTTAAGCACCAGCAGGCTGGCGCAGCCCTCATGGGTTTCAGGGTCGGTTGCCAGGCGGATGAGATCGGAATCCTTTGGACGATGGAAATCAGGACGGCATAGATTTGGCTGAGTGGATGTGAAATCCGTCCAATCGATGGGGGTCGGGTTGGCTCTGGCCTCCTCGATGGGGATCAGATTGCGCGCCTCGTTGACCCCGGCGCGACGTTGGCGGACGCGTTCGTACTCCTCGCGTATGCCGGATACATAGCTGTCGTGTTGCTCATCGGATAGCAGGTTGGAGGCCACCCCCACGGCGCGGGAGGCGTCCGCGACATAGATTACCGGGTGGTCATATTGGGGTTCGATCTTGACCGCGGTATGGGCGATTGAAGTGGTAGCGCCGCCGATCAGCAGCGGTTGGGACATACCCAGTCGCTGCATCTCCTTGGCGACATGCACCATCTCATCCAGCGATGGGGTGATCAGCCCGGAGAGTCCGATGATGTCGACCTGTTCCTCTCGGGCCTTCTGCAGGATAGTGTCGGCGGCGACCATCACGCCGATATCGATCACTTCATAGTTATTACACTGCAGGACCACGCCGACGATGTTCTTGCCGATATCGTGTACGTCGCCTTTGACCGTCGCCATCAATATTCTGCCTTGGGCCTGAAAGCCGCATTCAGCCTTTTCCGCTTCCAGGAAAGGTTCGAGATAGGCCACGGCCTTCTTCATCACCCGCGCCGATTTAACCACTTGGGGGAGGAACATTTTACCCGCCCCGAACAGGTCGCCCACCACGTTCATGCCGCCCATCAACGGTCCCTCGATCACTTCCAGGGTCCGCTCAACCTGTTGACGGGCCTGTTCGGTGTCAGCGTCGATAAACTCGGTGATGCCCTTGACCAGGGCGTGTTCGAGACGCTTTTCCACCGGCCAGGAGCGCCACGCAGCATCCTCCTTGGCCACCACCTCACCCCCGTCGCCCTGGTATTTTGGCGCCAGTTCAACCAAACGTTCCCCCGCTTGCGGGTCCTGATTGAGCACAACTGCCTCCACTGCGTCACGCAGTTCTTTTGCCAGGTCGTCGTAGACCGCCAGTTGACCGGCATTGACGATCCCCATGTCCATCCCCGCCTCGATGGCATGGAACAGAAACACCGCGTGGATCGCTTCCCGCACTGGGTTGTTGCCGCGAAACGAGAAGGAGACATTGGAGACGCCGCCGGATATCAGGGCGTAGGGCAGGCGCTGCTTGATGTCGCGGGTGGCCTCGATGAAATCGACGCCATAGTTGTTGTGCTCCTCGATGCCGGTGGCCACGGCAAAGACATTCGGGTCAAAAATAATATCCTCGGCAGGAAAGCCGACGGTTTCGGTCAGCAGTCGATAGGCCCGGGTGCAGATCGCCACCTTGCGCGCCTGGGTGTCGGCCTGACCCGTTTCATCAAACGCCATCACGATTACCGCCGCACCGTAGCGGCGACAGAGCCGCGCCTGTTGCAGAAATTTCGCCTCCCCCTCTTTCATCGAGATGGAGTTGACGATTGGCTTGCCCTGGACGCACTGCAGACCGGCCTCGATGATTTCCCACTTGGAGGCGTCGATCATCACCGGCACTTTGGCGATCTCAGGTTCGCCTGCGCAGAGGTTGAGAAAGCGGCGCATGGCGGCGACGCCGTCGAGCATCGCCTCATCCATATTGATATCCACGATTTGAGCGCCGTTCTCTACCTGTTCACGGCAGATATCCAGTGCCTCATCGTACGCCTCGTTAAGGATCAGGCGCTTGAACTTGGCCGAGCCGGTGACATTGGCCCGCTCGCCGACATTCACGAACAGCGAATCGGGACCGATGTTGAGGGGCTCCATCCCGGACAGACGGCACTGTTTTTCGATTTTCGGCACTCGACGAGGCGGTTTGCCGGTCATCGCCTCTGCGATGGCCTGTATATGCTGCGGTGTGGTGCCGCAGCATCCGCCGACAATATTCAGGAACCCCGCATCGGCCCACTCGGCAATATATCCCGCCATCTGTATCGCATCCAGGTCGTACTGGCCGAACTCGTTCGGCAGACCGGCATTGGGATGGGCTGAGACGTGGGTGTCGGCGATGCGCGACATCTCCTCGACATATTGGCGCAACAGGTCGGGGCCGAGGGCGCAGTTGAGGCCGATCGATATCGGTTGGGCGTGTCGCAGGCTGTTGTAAAAGGCCTCAGTCGTCTGGCCGGAAAGGGTGCGGCCGGACTGGTCGGTGATGGTGCCGGAGATCATCACCGGCAGGCGGATCCGGTCCTCCTCGAAGACCTGTTCACAGGCGAAGACCGCTGCCTTGGCGTTGAGGGTGTCGAAGATGGTCTCGATCAACAGCAGATCGCAGCCACCGGCTATCAGGCCACGAACCGCCTCGGCGTAGGCGTCGACCAGGGCCTGGAAGGTGATGTTGCGCGCGCTCGGATCGTTGACGTCAGGGGAGATGGAGGCGGTGCGGTTGGTGGGGCCGAGGACACCGGCGACAAAGCGCGGTTTGTCCGGGGTTGAGTATTTGTCTGCCGCTTGGCGCGCCAGGCGGGCGCCGGCTTCGCTCATCTCATAAGCCTGCGCCTGCATGTCGTAGTCAGCCATGGAGATGCGGTTGGCGCCGAAGGTGTTTGATTCAACGATATCGGCGCCGGCTTCCAGATAGGCCTCATGGATACTGCGTATGATTGCCGGTTGAGTCAGCACCAGCAGGTCGTTGTTGCCCTTCAGGTCACTGGGCCAGTCGGCAAAGCGCTCGCCCCGGTAGTCCCGTTCCTCCAGTTTATGGCGTTGGATCATGGTGCCCATGGCGCCGTCTAGGATAAGAATACGCTCCTGGAGCAGCGATTCGATAGGGTGAATAGATTTTTGTGGGGTTGAGGGGGGCATCAAGTTACTCAGGTTTTGCATCAAATGGCCGCCAATTATAAGGTGCAGTCAGGAGGCAGGCGAGTTATCTGTGACTGTTGAGTACGAGGCAGTGCCCGTCTGGAAAGAAAAACTCTCGCAAAGACGCAAAGATCGCAAAGCTATAACTTATTGTTTTTTTGTCGTATTTATTTTTCCTTGGCGATCTTTGCGTCTTTGCGAGAGAAATTGTCCTGTTTCTGGACGGCGTGCCGGCAATCAGAATCATCCATCGATTCGGACGGTTGGAATAAATTGAATACCAATCCTCATGAGGGATATTAGCGTGTCAAAACAAGCATTTCTGGTCGATGACTCGAAATCCGCGCGCATCGTGCTCAGCAGGATGCTGAAGAAGAGTGGGTTCGATGGTGTGGAGATGGCGAAATCGGGCGAAGAGGCCTTGGAAAGGCTGAAAGAGCTGGCGCCGGATGCCATTTTCGTGGATTTTCTCATGGACGGCATGGACGGGCTGGAGACGATCACTGAGATCAAAAAGGATCCCCGCTTTACCGCTACGCCGGTGGTCATGTGCACCGCCAACGAGGGCGACGAATATGTCCGGGCCGCCGTGGACCACGGCGCCCTGGGAATCCTGGCCAAACCGCCTACTGATGAGAGCATCGGCGAGATCATCGACTTGATCGAACGACATCAGCAGGAGGTCGCGGCGCCTACCCCGGCTCAGGTCGAACCCGCGGCGGCGGAACCCCCAACTGTCGATGTCGTGGCCCCGGTCGTTGAAACAGAGCCGACGGATCAGCCGCTGGCAGCCCAACCCACCCTTTCCGAAGAGGCGATCAGACACATCGCCGAAGCGGTTGCCAGCCAATCTGCCGAGCGGGTCGCCGCACAGGCGGCGGAGAAGGTGGCGGCCCGGGCGGTTGCCGAGGGCGTCGGCGCCGCCGTCCATGCCTATCTTGACGAGAAACTCGAGCCGCTGGTATCCAGTCTGGTGCAAAAAGGACTGCAGCGCGTCAAACCGGCCGAGGTGGATACGGAATCGATCCGTGACCAGGTGGTGCAGCAGGTCAACCAGGATCTCGACGAGTTCGTCCGCCAGCTCAATCAGCGCACCGTGGAGGGTTTGATCGAGGCCAGTGTGTATGGACAGGTGACCGAGTTGGCCGACGATTTCTCACAGCGGTTGACCGATCTGGAGGCGAGGATTCTCAGTCAGGTCCCGGAAAAGAACGATATGATCGAACACATCCGGGTCATCACCGAGGGTTCCATAGAGGCCCAGGTGCATGAGACCGCCACCCAGGTGGCGCATGAGATCGCCAATTCGGTGGCGACCGAGACGGTGGAGAGCCTGCTGGATCAACATCTGGCTCAGCAGTCTGAGGAGACCCAGCGGCAGTCGAGCGGCCCGTCGGTATGGGTGTTTGTTGGCCTGAGTGTGTTTGCGGTCCTGGGTGTCGCCGCCTACATGTTTTTCCTTTATTAATACGCCATCGTAATGAATATACGGTGATTGGCGTTCATTTGCGGCCTATGCATCCTCTTTCTGCCACCCGCTCGATCGGAGAAGGAATTTATCTAGTGTAGTGTCCGTCCGGAAAGAAAAACTCTCGCAAAGACGCCAAGATCGCAAAGTTATAACCTATTGTTTTTTTTATTGTATTTATTTTTTCTTGGCGATCTTGGCGTCTTTGCGAGAGAAATTGTCTTGTTTCTGGACGGACTCTATCTATATAGCGTACCGGCGACATTCATAACGGACCCAAAGTCAAATTGACACAAGATGTGGGGTTAGGTTTGGCTTGGGGTGAGGCTATAGTCTTCCATAGCAACACAGGAGGGCGCTATGTTCGGACTTGGCCGCAAAACCAGGATGCCTACAGAAGATGAGGCCCTGCCCGGCCGCTCGATACCGATCCTGCCGGCCGGCAACCACTTTGTTAATGGGCATTCGCTGATTGGACCCTTTGCCGAGGCGTTTCGCTATGCGATGTTCGGCATGGGTTGTTTCTGGGGTGCGGAGCAGCGTTTTTGGCCATTGCCGGGGGTTCATTCCACGGCCGTGGGTTATGCGGCGGGGATCACGCCCAATCCCAGTTACGATGAGGTCTGTAGTGGCATGACCGGCCATAACGAAGTGGTGCGGGTGGTATACGATCCCAGGCTGATCAGCTATCAGGCATTGCTCAAGTGTTTTTGGGAAGGGCACAACCCAACCCTGGGCATGCGTCAGGGAAACGACGTGGGCACCCAGTACCGCTCGGGCATCTATACCTACAGCGACCAGCAGAGAGCATTGGCGCATGAGTCACGCGAACACTACCAGAACGCCCTTGGGCAGGCGACCTCCGCGCCCATTACCACCGAGATCCTTGACGCCCCGGCATTCTATTTCGCCGAGGAGTACCACCAGCAATACCTGGCCAAGAACCCGGCGGGCTACTGTGGCCTTGGCGGCACCGGGGTCTGCTATCCTGCTTGATGATTACCAAACGGTAACCATGGGATGTGGTTGAGATCGAGCTTTTGTGAAATCCAACTGAAATAGTCCTTTAATTCGCTCCAAGAATATGGGTTGGTGTCGGATTAAGGAGTCCCGAGATGCAATATCAATAGCGATATAATTTTGTTATAAAACAAGTGGTTATAGAGTTTCATCCGGCATGAATAAGCGAATAATAATGGGATTATTATCCCAATTTCTCATGTGTCCCTGGGTTGGAGGACTTGGCCTGTTACCGAAAAGTAACCCAAATGGAAGCGGGCGCGGATAAATAAAAACCATAGGAAAATCAGTTAATTAATCCAACCCCACCTTACAAGTGGTTACTGATTCGTAACCCAATGGCTAGTGTCATCAACTCGTCAATCTTCCCCGTTACGCCCAAGTTGGAGATATACCTTTTACCAACAATGGGTTATAATTCCAAGTAAATTACTATGGTATAGATCGTGCTTGTTGTATATTAGGAAGCTGTCCCTCAGGGGGCTATCGGAAACCAAGGCTCGGTATGTCGTTTCCATTAAGCTGAATAATTCAGGATGCCAGTTAGACTTGAAAGGGACTCTCCAGCGAGTAACGACCAAGTTGAGATTAGTTTTGTTGATTGCGCATAAGTGTGTTTTATTTGACAACCTTGGCTCAAAATACCTTACTAGAATGGTGGTAAATTATATTCGATGGCCATATTAGTAATTCCTATGGACAGCACTTTGAGGCATTTGTGCCGTGATTAACGCCGGGTTTGTGGCGCCCTCAAACAGGTCGCCACGAACAGGCTACCAATCTCAAGTCTTTAAGCCGAGTGCTCAGGAGCGGTCTGCAGGAAACGAGAATATGATGGAATCGTTTGCCGGATTGGTTCTTACAGAGGTTGGCTGGAGAGTGAGTGAAAATGATAAGGAAGCCGTTCGACTTGGCAGGATGCCGATCCCTAAACCAGGAGGAAAGTATATGAGAAGACATCCTATGAATAAGTTGACAAAATCGCCGAAAAGCAAGTTGCTTGCTGGCTTGGTAGGTGTGGCGTGCGGTTTTGCGGCGCTTTCGGCATCCGCCGGCACCATTAGCGGCTCGAAACACGACCTTCGAGGCTGGCTCACTATCACAGAGATCTGTGTGGTCTGCCATACTCCGCATAACGCGCAGGCGGTCACTGATGCTCCGTTGTGGAACCATGAAGTCACTACGGCGACTTTTACCCTGTACAATAGCCCGTCGTTCGATGGCAGTGCGACCATAACGCAGCCGTCGGGCCACAGCAAGTTGTGTCTGTCGTGCCATGACGGCACGGTTGCCATCGACGCCTATGGGGCGAACGTTGGCAATGGTACGCCGGGTGGAGAGTTGCCGCCTACCAGCGTGGTGAATTTTGGTACTGACTTGAGCAACGATCACCCGGTTTCGTTCGTCTATGACGCCGTAGCGGACGGGGGTTTGGTTGACCCAACAACGACGATTACAGTGGGTAGCGGTGGGGATGCACTCACCGGCACCATCACTGATTTACTGCTGCCAGATAGCGGCCAGGTGCAGTGTACCTCGTGTCATGACGTACATAATGTACGGGCTGTCGATGGCACCAAGTTGCTGCGCGTCAGCAATGCCGGCAGTGCGCTTTGCCTGACTTGTCACGATAAATAACCGCAGTAGCGCGATCCCCCCCTGGGGTGCTTCACCCCAGGGGGTTTGCTATGCGCGGCTGTTTGATAAACGCAACCCTTCTCGAACAACACCAAGGGTTTAACTTAAACCGGAACGCCTGACGATCCCATACCACAACCAATGAGAAATCAATACGATTCAAGCTTTTTTCCGATGGCGCGTGAAATCATTTGGCGCAAAACCATCCCTATCTTGATGGGCACCGCTATCGCACTCTATCTCGCCGGCTGCGCCACAGGCCCGGCCGACGAAGAAAAGGGTTATCTCTTCTATCCGTCCCTGCCGAATCCACCCTATATCCAATATCTGGCGACCTTTTCCAATGAAAACGACGTCAAGGGCGGAGTCGGTAGTTTCGGCAAGTTCATCCTCGGTGGAGAGGCGAATATACCGGGCGTTGAGAAGCCTTACGGAACGGCCCTGTATGACGGCAAGATCTATGTCGTGGATGCCCGCGGCGGCGGTTATGCCATCTTCGATCTGAAGGCGCAGGATTTCCGCTTCGTGAGGGGAAGCGGAGGCGGGGTCATGAAAAAGCCGATCAATATCGTGATCGACAGCGATGGCTCCAAATACATCACGGATACGCTTCGCCAGCAGGTCCTGGTGTATGACCGCGAAGACAACTACCTTCAAGCCTTCGGCGAGGAGGGGGAGTTGAAGCCCTCAGGCGTCGCGGTGGCCGGCGACCGCCTCTTTGTCTCGAATCTTTTGAAGCAGAATATCCATGTCCTCGACAAACGGAGCGGTGAGCTACTGTTTAAGTTTCCGCCGGAGGGGGCCAAGGATCCTGAGCATATCGGCCATCCGACGAATTTAACGGTCTCGGATGGTCATATCTTTGTGACCGACACGACGGGCGCGAAGGTGGTCAAGTTTACGACATCGGGAGAGTATGTCGCGACGATCGGCAGAATGGGGACGAATATCGGCGAGTTCGCGAGGCCAAAGGGTCTGGCCGTGGACCGGGCGGGGAATCTCTATGTCGCGGATGCCGCGTTTGAAAATGTGCAGATCTTCACGGAAGAGGGCAAGCTACTGCTGTTTTTCGGGGGGCCCGGCTATGAACGTGAAAATATCAATCTGCCGACCGCCGTGGCGGTGGATTACGATAACGTGGAGTACTTCCAGCAATACGCCGCGCCGGATTTCAATCTCGAATATGTGATTCTGGTCGCCAGCCAGTTCGGTGTGAGCAAGGTTAACGTTTATGGTTTCGGGAAAATGGCTAATATGGACTATTCGACACCGGAATCCCTTTGAAAACGCCGCCGTATCCCGGCCTGATTGGCCGGCCGGGATGCGCAGTGTGCCGATCCATGGCCTGGATGCGCCGAGTGCTCCAATAATCGCTGGATCTCCCGAATCATTATGCAGAGTAGTGTATGTGATTATTTTTGATGGAAGTACCGAAAAGACGAAAAGGACAGAGTGTGGTTGCTACAAGACTGATGACGCTGTTTACAACACAACGAACAGCACAGGCGTTGCCTGGGCCTGCCGGCTATTCGCCCTTTTTCTGATACTTCTTCCCGCACCGCTTCTTGGCGCGGAAATCAGGGCGTTCAAGCTTACCGGCGTGAAGGGTGAGCTCGGGTTCGGATATGAACTTAATGACCTGGAGACGAAGAGCGCCGATGGCACTACCACCTTTGAGCGACGCCCCACTTCGGAGCAGGAACTGACCGTGACTACGAGCAGTTACGCCTTTCACCCTAACCTGCTGGAAATGGAGCTGGGTGGCGGTATGCGTTTTGTACAGGAGAGCCTGGAAAACGAAAAAGGATCGAATGACAGAAAGGAGAGCCTCTACAGCTTTTCCAGTAGTCTGCAATTCCTGAAGTACAAGCCCTATCCGTTTCGTCTCTACTACGATCAGCGGAATCCGACCCACTCGGTAGGTCTGGCCGACTCCCTGACCACTGAAGCGAAGAGTTACGGCCTCGATGCTCAATTGCGTAATCCCTTGGTCGCGTTTCCGGTTCAATTAAGTGCTCGGCACAACGAGTCGAGCGGTGAGGGGAAGGGGACTGTCATTGATGACACAGTCGATAGTGTGTTGTTGAGTATATCGGGCAGCATCAGCGATCTCGGAACCACCAGTCTCGATTTCACCCATGTCAGCCAGGAATCGGCTAGCGGCAGCCAAAACCTGCCGATACAGGCTACCCAGCAGGATACCCAGGGTATGGCCTGGGACACCAAACTCACATTTGGCGAGCAGCGGAACATCAACTTCCTGAGTCTGGTCAGTCATGACATCAATGAGCATAGCGATCTGGAGAAGCGCGAAGACAGCCGGCTGGGCGCTTTTGTGGATTGGGATCATGACAAGACTCTCAGGTCGTTCTATCGCTATAACCTTACGAGCAGCGCCATTGGCGAGGCCAGATCCACCAATCATGATCTGTCGTTCATTGTATCGAAGAATTTGACGGAAGAGATAGACCTCAGCGGAGGCCTGGAGGGTTCGAGGGAGAAAGGCAGGGATTTTGAAAAGGAGTCGTATGGTTTGAATGCCGATCTCGATTACAACACCGATGTGACGGAACGGCTGTCATTCGGCGCAGGGTATGGGCTGGGCTACACACGCCACGCACAGAGCAGTGAAGAGTCCCAGTTCCAGGAGACCGGCGAGAGCCATGTGCTGAGCGGTTTGACGCCAGCGCTTCTGGAGAATGAGTTTGTCGCGCCTGGTACGGTCGTTGTGAGCAATCTGGCCCGGACCCAGACCTTTATCGAGAACATCGACTACCGTTTGAGGATCGTCGGCTCGGAGACCCGAGTGGAGCGCCTGGTCTCCGGTAGTATTCAGGACGGACAGACGGTATTGGTCGATTACGCCTACGAGAGCGGCGGAACGTTTGATTACGATCAACTCAACCAGTCCGTGAGCCTGAGGCTCACATTCGATCGCGCCTACAATCTCTACATGAGCTATTTCAAGAATGAGGAGTCGCTGGTGTCCGGAAGATCGGCCCGGCCGCTGTACACCAGGGAGAGGATGCGTGTCGGCGCTGATGGCCGGCACGATCTAGGGATGACGGCCAGGTTTCGCTGGCAGTTGGAGCTGGAGAAGCAAAACGAGACGTTACGGCCCTTCACCCGTGAGGCGGCGGATGCGGACTTGACCGTCTCCCTGCCGTTTGTTACCGGTTTCGCAAATCTTTATTCAAGATATGAGCATATCGACAATGAGCTCTCGGAGGAAGACACCGAGCTAACGCGCTACGGTGCTTCCCTCTCTGCGCTGCTGGGGTTGAGGAGCAGAGTAACCCTGGATTTGAGCGTCGAGAGAGACGAGGGAAGGGCGATCCCGAGAGAGACAAAAGAGGCCACCCTGGCCTATGTGTGGCGATGGCGGTTGCTCACCTTCTCCCTGGACGGAAAGTACGGCCTCGAGGAGCAGGGCGGCTACTCCCGTGAAAAGACAACGATTTACGCAAGGCTAACAAGACAAATACGATGAACACCACCCGTCAGCATCATGTTTGGTTTCTGATTATCATGCTGGGTTGCGGCATGCTCAGCGCCTGCGCCGGCCCGGGGCCCGCCTCGGTCAAACGTGAGGCGGGCCTGGAGCTGGTATGGCCGCCGGCGCCGGCAAAGGCGCGGATAAAGTATATCGGCGATCTTTCGCACCCTGAGGATCTTGGGATAACCAAAGGTCTGCTCGGCATACTCTCGGAGGTGGCGTCGGGAGAGGAGGACGACAGCATGGTCCTCCCCCTGGCAGTGGTCGAGAATGGGTCGAAGCAGATCTTCGTTGCCGATCCCGGCGTAAAGGCGGTGCACCGATACGATCGCCAGAAAGGCCGATATCACAGCATCAAAAGAGCGGGCGGCAAGGGATTTGTTTCGCCGGTCGGCCTGGCCACGGATAAGGCCGGCAATATCTATGTCACGGACTCAGAGCTGGCCAAGGTGTTTGTTATCGGCGCCGGTGATGATGAAGCGGCTCCGCTGGCGCTTCAGGATGATTTCGTCAGGCCGACGGGCATCGCTGTCGACGGCGAGACAGGCTGGATCTATGTCGTCGATACGGGCGTGCACACGATTTCTGTCTTCAAGCCGGACAATACGCTGCTCAGGAAGTTCGGGCGGCGGGGCTCAGCGGAAGGCGAGTTCAACTTTCCGACCTATATTTGGCAAAACCGGGATGGACAGTTATTGGTGACCGATAGCCTGAATTTCCGCATCCAGCGCTTCGACCGCCATGGAAGGTTCATCGGGCGGTTCGGCCATCCCGGCGATGCGATGGGCGACCTTTCGCGGCCGAAGGGCGTGGCGGAAGACAGTTATGGCCATGTGTATGTGGTCGACTCCCTGTTTCACAATGTGCAATTGTTCGATGAATCGGGGTCGTTGCTGATGAATTTCGGCATCCAGGGTGGTGAACCGGGTGAATTCTGGTTGCCGGTCGGCATTTTTATCGATGCGGATAACACCGTCTATGTGTGCGACTCATACAATCAGCGTGTACAGATTTTTCAATACATCGGCGGAGAGTGATGAATATTGGACGATATGGTTTTTGCACAGCGGTAGCAGTGATCTTTTCCGCGGTGTTGACCGAGGCCGGCGCTGGCATTGGCGCGACTAAACACAACCTGTCCGTCAGCGGCGTCGGCGATATCAGGGCGGTGAGCGAACAAGATGTCTGCATCTTCTGCCATATACCGCATACCGACATGCCTGGCGCATCGCGCTGGAACCGCGACACCAGGGGCGGTTACTATACCCCCTACACGAGTTCGACCGCCGTCTCTCAGCCTGGACAGCCCAACGGCACCTCGGTGTTATGCCTCAGTTGCCATGACGGCACCATCGCCCTTGGGGATGTGATCAGCGAAGAGACGCCGATAAACCTGCTCGGCGGAGTGACGAGCATGCCCTTCGGTCTCTCCCATCTGGGCACGGACCTGTCGGACGACCACCCGATCTCACTCCCCTATACCTCAAGTTTGGCCTTCAGGCGGGTGGACCTTGTGGATCCCAGCACCTTGACCGGCGCGGTGAGACTCGATCCCAGTGGCCAGATGCAGTGCACGGCCTGCCACGATCCGCACGATGACAGAAACGGCAAGTTCCTTGCCGTGCGCAATCGCAACGGTGCGCTCTGCATCACCTGCCACAGGAGCATCCCCCATTGGTCGCAGTCGGAGCATAATCAATCCTTTGCCACTTGGAACGGAGTCCAGCCCGATCCCTGGCCGGATAGCAGCCTGACAACGGTGAATGAAAATGCCTGCGGCAACTGCCACCGGATGCATAAGGCCGGCGGGCGGGAGCGCCTCCTTAACCATGCCGTTGAAGAAGAGAACTGCATGCCCTGCCATAACGGCAATGTGGCGAAGATCGACTTGGCCGACTCATTTCGAAAGCTGTCGACGCACCCGGTGGGCGTAACGACCGGGGTACATGACCCGGCCGAACCGGGCATCGTGGATTCCCGCCATGTCGAGTGCGAAGACTGCCACAATCCCCATGCTGCCAGGGCGGTACCCGGCAACCTTCCCGGTTCGCTCATTGGGGTGCGCGGCATCTCGATGTCCGGTACGGAGCTCGATCACGCCAGTCATGAGTATGAGATCTGCTTTCGATGCCATGCCGACAGCACCAACAAGCCTGCCGCCAGGACACCGAGGCAGATCGAGCAGCTCAATGTGCGGTTGGAGTTTTCGCCTTCCAATCCCTCGTACCATCCGGTGGCGGCGATCGGGAAAAACCAGAATGTGCCAAGCCTGCTGAATCCGTATACGGTAAACAGCACCATCGGTTGCAGCGATTGCCACGATAACGACAACAGCAGAGCGAGCGGAGGATCCGGGCCAAACGGGCCGCATGGTTCAAACTATGCGCCGATCCTGCAGATACGATACGATACCCTGGACAACACCCCTGAGAGCCCCGCTGCATATGCGCTATGTTACAAGTGTCACGACCGGAACAGTATTCTCAACGATGAGAGCTTCAAATCGCACCGCCTGCATATCGTGGATCAGAGAACCTCATGTAATGCATGCCATGATCCCCACGGCGTCAGTGCAATCCAGGGAAATACCCTGAACAACACCAGTCTGATCAATTTCGATATTTCGATTGTGCAGCCGAACAGTTTAGGTAAACTAAGGTTCGAGTCTACCGGCAGATTTTCCGGTACCTGCTATTTGATGTGCCATGGGAGTGATCATGCGCCGAAAAGCTATTGAAACTCTATTGCAGTCTTTAGGGTGGTGATCCTCAAACTACGTATGGTTGAATATGGGTTTAGAGCGTATGGTCTCCATTCTGTTAATCACGACTTTACTACTTGCCATGCAGGCAGCGGTATGTGTGGTGTATGGGGAGGCCCTGGCTGTGCCGGAACGGCAGAACTCAACGCTTAGGATTGCGCTTTCCTCAGCTAACAAGTTGCAAAAGGAGTCGTCCACCGAGCAGAATTCGGTTGATACATCGGCATCAGTCAATCCGCATTGGGATAAGACGCAATGCAGTGCATGCCATGAGTCTGAGATAAAAAAGGGCGCCCCGGGTTTGCGAGCTGCCGACGATGAAGGGCTGTGTATGGATTGCCACAAGGAAGATGTAGTGCATAAATATATACATCCTGTCGGGCCAAAACTGTCGCAAAAAAAGAAGAAAATCATTAGCGAAAAATGGGGCGGCAAGTTACGTCTGGACGATAAAGACAGGCTGACTTGCCAAACCTGCCACGACCTGTTGGACCAGTGCCTTCCTGGCCGATCATATCAGGCCAAGCGTAACCCGCAATTTCTGCGAGGAGGACCCTATTCGAAGAGGCACAAGTTATGCTATCGATGTCACGATGCTTCAAAATACAAGCGATTGAATTCCCATGATCAGATTACCGATAACGGTAAGCTCAAGACAAACAAATGCCGTCTATGCCATGAGGTTAGACAAAAAGATCGGTTAAAAAGCGGTATTAAGCGGGATCTGAGCCGGTATCCCTTAATAGATGGGTTGAATGAAGATCGCACCTTGCTATGTATACGCTGTCACCGGAAAATCGATCATCCTTCTGGATCGTTCTCCGTGAAATCGATCAAAGAGTTTCGCCATCTTGTTAGAATAGAGAACAAGAAAAAAGAGACTCTTGAGAAGCAAAATATCGAAACAGGCATTGTGTTTCCGCTTGAACCGAACACGGGCAGAATATATTGCGGGACCTGCCATGAACCTCACCAGCCGGGAGTGTTTGCCGGCGAGACGCAGGCTGCGGCGCCGAAGACGAAAAACAGATTGCGGGCTAAAAGCATGTGTACACATTGTCACGACAAATGATCCCGGAGCGGAAGTGGATATAGGAAAATCAATTATGATGCCTGTTATGCATAGCAAGCCTTTTCTTCGCCTGTTAGCGTTATTGGTGATCGGCATATCCTGTTACTCGACCAATGCGGGAGCGGGGGCCTTCGAGGATGATGAAGCATGCTTGATGTGTCACAAATACATCCGTATGGCGCGGATCACTGAGGAGGGCGTGTTTCGTTCCTACTATGTCCCGCCAAACACCTTCTCCAAGACGGTTCATCGCAATGTTCCCTGTCGTGATTGCCACGGTTACATCAAACAACTGCCCCATCGTAAGGTGGAAGAGGGTGTGCGGTGCGATCAGGAGTGCCACTCGAAGAAAAATCCCGCAACCGGCAAGCCGTTCAGCCATAAAACGATCTATAATCTTTACGCCGACAGTGTCCATGCCAGGGACAAAAACGCCACCGGACTCGACAGCGACAAGCCATACTGCATTACCTGTCACACCAACCCGGTCTACAATCCCAATGAAGTAGAGCCGCCTAAGGAGATTCTGGATCGTTGTGAGCTCTGTCATGAAAAGCGCGACTTCGTCAAACAGTGGTATTTCCATACCAGCCGCAGGGTGCTTGACGTCAAACGAACAGGCCAGGAGATCGTCGCTATATGTATCCGCTGTCATGCGGATCAGGAGCTGATCGAGCGGCATAAGAATGCGGCCGACGAAGAGGGAAGACCGCTTGGGGATAAATTCACCATAGCCGCTACTTCATACCAAAAGAGCTTTCACGGCAAGGTGACCCGCTATGGCCTGGCAGGCGCGGCAACCTGCCTTGACTGCCATGCGGATAACTCCCAGTATTACAAAGGGGTGCATAAAATACTGCCGTCGCGTAATCCTGAATCGCCGGTCAGTCAACAAAACCGGGTCAAGACATGCCAGCGCTGCCATGAGAATGCAGATGCAAACTACGCATTCGTCGATCCACATCCCTCATTCGATGAAGAATTCAATCCGATACTGCACAAAGCGGAAGCAATCTATGGCGTGGTCGGAGAGGTCGTGGTGCTGGCACTGGTCGGTTTGTCGCTTTTCGAAACCCTTGGCCGTCGTCGTGACGGGGTCGGTTGGCGTTTGCGCAGGGGCTCAACTTGGTGGAGGCGCAGTCGCCGATATCGTAATAGGATTATTCCTCGTTGACGTCGTGCTGAATTTTGAAAACTACACCATCAGTCTAACTGCTTATACAACAGCCTAAAGATAGAGAAGAGCATGAAATTATCGGAACAGGCCTCAGATGTGCTGCATGATGCCATGCGGCGGAACAAAACGTCGGATGTGGATCGTGAGGAAATCGAAGAACTCATAGAGCATATGCCTGACGATCGTGTATTGCTGTATAAAAATGTGATCTCAAATCCAATTGGTGACTTGCCCCGCTATTCGATCCATATACGGCTACAGCATTTGTTGACTTTTACTACATTTCTCCTTTTGGCGTTCACCGGGCTTCCGGTATATTTTATTGACGCAGTCTGGGCTCAGCCGTTCAGCCAGATGTTAGGTGGAATTGACGTCACCCGGGTGATTCACCGAACCTTGGCCTCTATCATGATCTTTTCCATGCTTTATCACATCGTCACGATAACGGGCGGCACGGTATATAGAATCATGCTGGGCAAGTTCGATATCCGCCGCACCGTCATACCACGATTGAAAGACTTGCAGGATATGAAGGATGATATGCTCTATTTTGCGGGCCGCAGAACGCAACGGCCTGAAATGGACAAATTCATGTACAAACAGAAGATCCACTATTTCGCCGCGGCATTTGGTAACTTTGTGATGATATTCTCAGGCTCCGCATTCTTATTCCCCGATATCTGGGCCAGTTTTCTCCCCACTGGTTGGGCCTCTTATTTTCAGGATATCATGCGCATAGCGCACTCTCATGAAGCGCTGCTTGCGTTGGTGGTAATCGCGTTTTGGCATTGGTATAACGTCCATCTCGCACCAGGACGGTTTCCCATGCAATGGACCTTTCTGACAGGAAAGATTACACGTGAACATCAAATGGAGGAGCACTTCCTCGAGTATTTGAGGAATCTTGTGGAGTTACCGGAGGAGAGGAAGTTTCTCAGCGCACTGTTAAGTCATTTTGACTTAACCAAGCAGGAATCGCCCGTGATAGGTAATGATCCTGCCCCTATCCCTGAAGGTTGACAGGCGTGCTCAAACCACTGACTCTCATGCAAAAGTTGATTGCATACGGTTCACTGCTATTCGTTATCGTGTGGGCCTTGTGGTTCGTGTATCTGTTTTTAGCGATATTGGTTGATCCGTCACCATACAATCGCTAGCTATGATGTCGATAAATAATGAGTTTGTATAACTCCATTGCAAGCTTCTAGAGGAAAGTAACACTATGCAGGAGACCACATTAACCGGCACCGTAGTCATCGCCACTGCTGTGGTGATTTTTGTTCTGTTTTTGATGCTGTTGGTCGTTGTGCTTGACCACAAGGCAAGAATTCCGGGCAAATTGAGAAATGACTTTTTCGGAATCACCGGCACGCGTCGGGATCATCCCTTGTGGTCCTATTTGATCGGGTCTGTGGTGCTGCTTATCATTAGCGCTATCGGTATACAGTTTGTTGCCTCATTAGCCAGCCATCTACCCGTACAAGAGTCGGATAAGCCCTCCAAACTGTTAAAATCACTTGCACGGAAGAGTGCGTCCGAGGAGGCAAGGCATTTCCACAATCCTGCAAATTCGCTGGCATTGGAAGGAAAAAAGAGCGTTTGCTACTATTGTCATGGCGATTTTCCGCATTTTCAGCAGCGTATGATTCGAACGCTGCTTAATATGCATACCCAGTTTCTCGGTTGCATGACCTGCCACGCAGATCCCGAGAAGATTGAAGAAAATGCAATTACACTGAAATGGTTGAATTTTTCCGGTATTGAGGCAAGTGGACCACTATTTGGCACGGATTATGATCCCGAAACAGGGTTTCTCATTCGAACAGATGATTTTTACTCGAAAATCGTGCCTTATCTGAACGATGACGGTGCGCAGCGCCTGTTGGAAATCACCGAAGATGACCCGATGGCGATCGATTTTGTCCAAGTGCAGGAGCAACTGAAAGGCAGGGACCGCGCTACTGTGAAGAAGAGCCTGCATGAACTTGTTGCGCCCATAGGGCGTTTTTGCACCAAATGTCATACTCAGGAGGAGGAGAGTTTCATACCGTTTGATAAGCTGGGATTTTCCAGAGAACGGATCTATGATCTGACCAACTTGAATATTATCGGCCTGGTGCAAAAATATAAGCAGTTTTATATGCCGGATATTATGGAGAGAGATGTCAAGCCCATCGATATTGACTACCCCGTGGCGCCCGAGGCTGAGGATCCATTTATGGATCTTCTAAAAAATAAAGAAAGCAATAGCGTTAAATAGGTTAAGGTAAGGTTGTCAGCGAATAATTTGCTATGTTAACCCTCCGAGATCACTCAGGATGACAAACGACCACATGAGTAATAAACGGAGAAATATTGTATGACGGTTGGTGTAACATATTTACACTGCTATCCAAGGAGACATGAACGTGTGGTATCCACAGACCGGTCAGCAGGGAGTTGGTGCTGTCTTTGAAGTAAGTGACGAAAGACCCCGTAAGGCATATATCGCCTTACTGCTATCTATCTGCCCCGGACTGGGTCAGCTGTATGCGGGAAGATTTTATCGCGGCATTGCTGCGTATACGGGGGTCATCGTCGTATCATGGCTTTCGGCAATTGCCTATATGTATGTCCAGTCGCGTTATGCCGGCTTGGCCATTCTGTGCGTGCCGTTCGTTGCCGCCGGCGCGGTTTGCGCCGATGCTGTAGGATGCGCGATAAAACAGCGCCGCGACTATAAATTGAAGTGGTACAACAGGTACTGGGTGTATGGCCTGATTATACTTTTTTTGTTTGTCACAGTGAATCCTTTAATGGATTTTCTGGTGGGTAAGCATATTGTCCGCGCATTTTTCGTTACATCCGAAAGTATGACACCAAGCGTTTTAAGGCACGATTTGGTGCTGATAAACAAGATCGCCTCACCTAAAAAAGGCGATATTGTACTGCTCGAGTTCGGTGATGATACGAAGGATGCCTCAATGACGAAAGTCATCAAGGACCAGACGCTTCGCCGAGTAATCGCGGTAGCAGGCGACCTGGTGGAGATACGGGGCAAACAGGTTTATATTAACGGCACTGAAAGCGACGAGAATTATGTCCGTTACGGAGAGACGTCAAGCCACAACATTTTTACATCCAGTGACTATCACTGGGGCCCTGAAACAGTACCTGAAGACTCCTATTTTGTCCTCTCCGACGCGAGAGAGTACGGCTTTGACAGCCGTGTTTTCGGTTTTACGCATAAAAATACTGTCAGTGGCGTGGCGGCTAAGGTATTTTGGTCATGGAACCTTGACCAAGGTCATTTTAAGTGGGAGAGAACCGCTCTAGGCTTTTAGTGACAACTAATATTTTCGCGAAGATATAACAACTACATCAGAATAAAGCACGTTGGCCGCTGTGGTTATGCCTGCTGTTTGCCGTTTCCTCGTACTCGCGCCTGCTGTGTCTTTTGCATCGCTGGATTTGAGATTAAATACCTATGCGTTCGGATGTCGCGCATTATGCCTTAACGCTATTAACTTATGTGTAAGATCATAATAAAGAGACGATTATGCTCGGAATGATAATGAATATTGATATAAACAACAGCCTGTATGGTGTATGTCCAAAAGGGTGGCGGAATGTGGCTTCTGCCTGTATTTCTGGCGGGCTCTTGTACATGTTATTGATGTTCTGCGGGTTGGGATTGTTCTCATCAAATTCAATTGCCGCTGCCGCGGATGAGTTGAATTGTGTACTTTGCCATAAATACCGGGGCTTGAGCCGCATAGACGAAAAGGGAGACTTCAGGCTCTTCTATATTAACCAGGGTCTGTTTAACAAGGGTCCGCATAAGCGAATTCAGTGTAAGGATTGCCACACTGACATAGATAAAATACCTCATGATCCGGCAAAAGACGTCGATTGCACGGTTCAGTGCCATCTCACGGAACCTTCGGGGGAAGAGAAATTCACTCACAAGCCGGTAGCTGAGGTCCTGGCCAAGAGCGTGCATGGAACAGCGAACATGGATGAGGAAGAGATTGAGTATCCCGAGGATTACCCCTATTGCACCGATTGCCATGATCAACCGCTTTACAGGCCCCTCTCCTTCTTCAAGGGACAAGCCGCAGGCGTTTCGGAGCGAGGCTTGAGCCGTTGTAAAACCTGCCATCAAACCGGGGACTTCGCGGAAGATTTTTATAATCATGTCACTTCGCGGTTGCAGAAAATGAGGGTCTCAGCGGAAATTGTGAACCTGTGCGCTAAATGCCATGGTGACGGGAAATTCCAGGAGAGGCATGGTTTGCAGGGAAATGTGGTGGCCTCCTATTGGGAAACATTTCATGGCAAGGCGGCTTACTTCGGCTCAGATGCTACGCCTGACTGTATAGACTGCCATGTGGTCTATGGAGAGAATGTGCACTCTATCGCTGGAAAGGATTCACGTACGTCGGCGACGCATGAGGCGAATGTTGCCGCCACCTGCCGCGCCTCTGAATGTCATGCGAATGCCGGCGAGCAGATTGCGGGATATCAGGTCCACACCGATTACGATGACCCTGACAAGTATCCGATGCAACATTATATGTTGAAGTTTTTCAAGTACTTAATGGCTGGTGTTATGTATTTTTTCGTCACGATCATATTCCTGGAGCTGTTGCGCCGTTTGTTCCCGAATTTCTCCTTCTTTAAACCGCGGAAGGAGATTCGGCAGACAACAATTTCCACGGCCGGTAATGAATAGAGGATTTGGGCATGCAAAGGTATCCGAAAATCGTACGCCGTAACGGCAAGCGCTATTTTTTCAGGTTTTCCCTGGTTCAGCGAATGCAACACATTATCCTGTTCACTACCGTGATAACGCTGGCGCTGACTGGATTTCCGCTACGTTATTACAATCAGCCATGGGCAAAGCCGCTCTATGAATTTTTCGGCGGGATAGATATAGCGCCCTGGATTCATCGCATCACCGGACTGATTTTACTCGCGCTTTTTCTGTTCCACACAGGTTATTGGATCTATCTTTTTTTCAAAAACCGCGTAGGCCGTCTGATTCGTGAAAAGGCCTTGACGGTGGGAAATGTCATAAAAGAGTTCTTTTCCATGGAGATGATTCCTAACAAGAAAGACTTCTATGATTTGATCGATATGTTCAAATATTTACTCTTTTTCAGCAGCCGACGCCCCCATTATGATCGTATTTCATGGAAGGAGAAGTTTGACTATTTTGCTCCCTACTGGGGCATACCCATCCTTGGTCCCGCGGGCGTTGCACTTTGGTTCCGTGATGAGATCACCCAGTATGTACCCGGCATCGCTTTGAATGCATTCTACATAATGCATACGGATGAGGCCTTGCTGGCCGCAATTTTTCTTTTCTTCGTGCATTGGTACAACGTTCACTACTCTCCGGAGAAATTTCCCATGGCGACTGTCTTCCTCACTGGATATCTGAGTGAGGAAGAGATGATTCATGAGCATTACGATGAATACGAACGCATCATGAAAGAAGAAGGCCTTGAGTTGGAAATCATTTCTCAGAATCACTGAGTTCTGGAGCAGATACATGCTTGACGCACTGAAAGCAATAATTCGAACACTCTATATTATCGCCCTGATGGGGTTTACTTTGTGGTATGGGTATTTTCTCTATCCGGTTATCTTCGGTACGACCGAGGTTGAGACGGAAGAGGATTTTGCCAGCCAGGAAATCGAAGCGTTTTTCGGTGAGGGAACCACTGAGGAGGAGAAGGAGTTTATGAAATCCCTCAAACAGCAACAGCGGATTTCAACGACTGATCTTGGTTACATGGTGATTGAGGAGCAGTACGTCAAAGGGCATTTCCATCATGTGGGCATGAAAGTTGAAACCGACGACAACAGTATTTGCACCCGATGTCACGGCGCGGTGCCGCACGATAAGGCAAAAACCATTCGCGCATTTCTGAATATGCATGCGTTTTACATGGCCTGTGAAACCTGTCACGTGCGACCTGAAGATGATGAACAAGAGTGGGAATTTCGCTGGTATGACAAGGCAACCGGTAAGGTTGTGGCCAACCCTCCCGGATTGAACACCCTGGATGAGTCTATGTACGGCAATTACTCGGCGAAAATTTCACCGGGTGGCATCAAGCAGGATGGATCATTCAAGTTTATCAATGGCCCCAAGGAACTTGCCTTCGTTGAGCGTTACTTAAAAGAAGAGGGTCGCTTGGACGATACGCAGAAATCTAAAATGAAGAAAGTGATCCATAGAAATGTCAATGAGGACCCGCTGATCTGCGATGGCTGTCATACAATATCCGATGAACCCTACCTCCCGTTCACTTTGCTTGGATACCCGCAGCGTCGTCTGCATGAGCTTACGAGCACGGAAGTGGTCGGCATGATCAACAAGTATCAAGAGTTTTATATTCCGAACTTGTTGAGGGGAGGCGGTGTGGACAAAGACGTTGAAACCGAATAGAGCAAGAGAGCCGTTCTCGGAGCATTGCCGCCTAGGATTTATTAATCTATTAACCAGGTACAAGCGAATGGAATTGATCATATTCCGTGGCGTACGAAACATAGTCGATATAGCACCGCCATCAGATGTTTGCCTGCGAAACAATCGACCTGACGTTTGTGCGCCCTACTTGCTGGGTGTGCTTATATTCATGTTTTTATTGGTTTTTTTGTTGCCTGCGGCATCCGTGGCGAGCGATGATGAGAATTGCCTGATGTGCCACAAGATGCCTGGGCTCGGTAGATATGCCAAGGGCGAAAACCAGAATGCGGTAAAGCGGATTCTCTATGTCAATGAGGAACTGTTCAAGGCCTCGTACCATGGTAGATTGCGATGCAAAAGCTGTCATCAGGGTGTGGATGAGATTCCTCACACAGATGCGGAAAAGGTCGATTGCGCAAGCGACTGCCATATTCAGGATCCGTCCAGTAATAGTGAGTTTAGCCATCGCGCCATTGTCCATGATTTGTCCATGAGCGCCCATGGCGCGAAGCAGGTAAAAAATGGTCAGGTCGAAGATCTGCCGAATTGTAAATATTGCCACTCCAACAAGCCCTATCAGCGGAGTGACACCGATCACCAGGAATCGATGAAATTCCTGAATATCTGTTTGCAGTGTCACGAGTCGAAGGAGTGGGCGGAGCGTTTTTTCAAGCATATCAACTACCGGGCGTCGACTCGGCGATCTTCAAAGCAGGTTGTCGAACTATGCGGTCAGTGCCATGCGGACCGGGTGATGATGGATAATCACGACCTGGACGTGGTGGTAGGCTTCAACGACACCTTTCATGGCAAGGCCATCCGGTATGGCGACGCCGAGGTGGCGAACTGCCTGAACTGCCATGCGCCCTATCAATCGGGATTCTCACCTCACAGCATTCTATCGCAACGGCAGTCGACTTCACCTGTTTCAAACGAGAACAAAATCGAGACATGCCGTCAATCGGGATGTCACACGGAGGCCAAGGAAGAGTTCGCGACAAGCGGTAAGATTCACCCCTCTTCATTCACGACCGTGCAAATGATGAGCCGAAATACGCTAAACCGGCCTGGGGAGGCGGACCCTGACTCGGAATTCCAAGAGTGGGTGTTACATATGATTTCCCTATTTTACAAAACCTTGATCATCGTTGTGGTTGGCGGGCTTGCGCTTCACCAAATACTCGATCTACTCGCTATACGGCGCGAGAGAAAGTTACGGGAGGGATGATGAATACTAACGACATGAGTGAAAAAAGAAAATTTGTCAGACTCACAAAAAGTCAGCGGATACAGCATGCCATTCTATTTACCTCTACCGGACTGCTTATCCTGACGGGTTTCATGCTGCAGGGAGAGCAATGGGTCATAGAGATGTTCGGTTCAGCCGGGGATACCATTTTCTGGTGGCGAAGCCTAATCCACCGCATAGCAGGGGTCGCGGTAACGATTATCTGTCTATACCATATCCTCTATGTGACCTTTACCAAAGAGGGAAGGTCCTGGCTTAAGGATATGTTTCCGCGATGGAGGGATTTAATCGATGTCTTCCAGAACGTGGGATATATGCTCGGTCTGAGGAAGGCAAGACCCAAAATGGATCGTTTCACTTATTTGGAGAAGCTTGAATATTTTTCCGTCTGGTTCGGTATGTTTATCGTGATCACGACCGGCATAATGATGTGGACCGAGTATTTATGGCCGAAATTCTATCTTGATGTGGCAGATGCCTTTCATCTGGGAGAAGCGACGCTCGCCGCCCTTGCCATTATTGTGGGGCATATCTTCGCCGTGCACTACAATCCACACGTCTATCCGATGAATCGCGCCTTCATCGATGGGTATATCAAGGAGGATATGATGAAGGAAGAGCACCCGCTATGGTATGAAAGGGAAACCGCAAAAAATGAGCAATGACATGTTTAGTCCGAATAAGGAGATAGGCAATGGCGCATGAAGGCAACCAAACCTCTCCAATCAAGATGCTATTTACGGACCTGGGTATGGGAATTGTATTTCTTCTGCTGTTCGGCTTCGCTCTATGGCTGATTTGGATAACTTTTTTTCGTGAACACTATGATACGGGAATCATTGAAAATGAGAAGTTAAGCGCCATGGAGCATATAACCGACGCTGGAATGAACAAACAGGATCATTTTCACAACCTTGACGAGGCCGTGCTCAAAATAGCCAAATCTCCGTCAGTGTGTCTGAAATGCCATGGCAGTTACCCACATTCAAAATCCAAGGAGATTCGGGCCTTTCTCAATGCCCATGTCTATTTCATGGCCTGCGAGGTCTGTCACCTCGAGGCCAAAAAGCGAACCCAAGTGACATTTGAGTGGCTGGATGACGTAACCGGCGATGTGGTGAATGTCTATCCGACGAAAATGAGCGCGAAAATCGTCCCTATCGAGACGGTCGGCGGGGTGACCAAGCGGCTAGACGAGTCGGGAGACAGTGAATTCGTAGAAGAATATTTGAGGCTTCGAGATACATTCGATGCAGATCAGGAGGCAGCAGCGAAATTCAGGACACATAGAAACGTGGCGGATACACCGATATTCTGCGATGATTGCCATACCTTGGAGAAGGAGCCTTATCTGCCCTATACCGAACTGAGCTATTCTCAGCAGAGGATCTCCGAGATTGCGGGAACCGAAGTTGTCGGGATGATAAAAAAATACGAGAATTTCTATTTGCCGAATCTGTCCCGCGGCAGACATCGCTAGTGTACCTCGTCATAGATACTGTAACATTCAGCGGGCCAGGAAGGCGTTAGCCGCAAGACATGCCTCGCCGGGAATGGCCCAGCCCCTGCCAAGAGGCATAACGCCGTGGATGACCCCTTCCTGTTTCGAAGCTAAGTTGGTTAAATTTCATCATGTTACCCATTCATCCGGTCCGCCTGGTGAGAAATGCAGGCTAGCTCTCGGGCGTCGTCACCTGTAATAAATACCCAGAATGGGTATACTTATCGATCAATATTCGGGCTGGTTTCGAGGCAGTCGATTCCATGTCATGGTATGACGATAATTAAGAGAGTCAAATCTGCAAAATTTCCGCGACTGCGGATAAGTAGGTGACTAAACAAATGATACTAGTGCTTCTCATGCTTTTCCTGTCCACACCGCTCCTGGCAGCCGAGATGAAAGCCTCTCTCGTCGAGTACCGGAAGGTCATGGATCTGACCGGCACTGCAGAGAGTGAAATGGTCATGCCGACGGATGTCGCCATCGGAAAGGGACAGCGAGTCTATGTCGTGGATAGCGGTAATCACAGGGTGCTGGCATACGCGGCGGATGGATCTTTTCTATTCGCTTTTGGATCGAAGGGCAGTGGCGCCGGACAACTTGATTCACCGGTCGGTATAGCGGCATCCCGGGATGGGCGGGTGCTTGTCGCCGACCGAGGCAACCGCAGGGTCCAGATATTCGATTCGGACGGCGCCTTTCTGAAGACGATAACCACGATTTTGGGAGACGCTGAAGTCGTACCTGTCGACGTTGCGGTCGACCAGGCGGAGAAGCGAATATTCGTCAGCGGTTCGGCGCCCTATCACCGCCTTTTGATATTCGATAACAGCGGAAAGGCGATAGGGATTTGGGGGAAACCGGGAAACAACTTCGGCGAATTCCGTTATCCAGCCGCCCTGGCCGTGAGCAAGGATGATGAAACCTATATCGTGGATGTCTTCAATACCCGGGTACAAGTACTTAACGACAAAGGAGAGTATCTGGTAACTGTCGGATCTTGGGGGGTAACGCCAGGGCATCTGTTCCGCCCGAAGGGCGTTGCGATCGAGAATGACGATCAGATCCTGGTCAGCGACAGCTATCTCGGCGTGATCCAGATATACAACAGCGATACCCGGTTTCATGCAGTGCTTGGCACGAACGGGGAGATTGCACGCTTCGATACGCCAGCGGGAATGACCGTTGACAAGCGGGACAGGCTATATGTCGCCGAGATGTTGGCCAACAAAGTCAGTGTTTTCCAACCGGTGCAAGCGCAATAACGGTATGGTCATTCAGTCACACCCCGATTCCATCGATGTCCGTGCTGCTCCCTGGCCGGCATTGCTGCTCCTGGCGCTGCTTTTTTCTTTCATGCCTATCGAGTCGGATGCCGCCCGTGACGTTGCCGAGAAGCGTGAGTGTGCAACTTGCCACATTGCTTGGATGGCGGATTTCAAGCGTGAGGATGTGTTTACCCTGATTCCGAATGATCCGAGACCCATGCAGAAAACCGGCCGACAGGATGTGGTGAGCATCGAACGGATGTGCTTTTCCTGCCACGACGGTTTTGCGCTGGATTCGCGTTTTCTGTGGCAGGGCGGGCACAGTCATCCCGTGGGCGTACAGCCTTCCGACAAGGTGCGTATCCCGACCGAGGACGGAAAGAACATATTTCCACTCAACGACGCCGGCAATGTCTATTGTGGTACATGCCATAGCGCGCACGGTATCGAGTGGGGCGATCAGTTGTCGCCGGTCTTCTTGAGAGCGGAGAATGTCGACTCATCCCTGTGTGTCATGTGTCACACGGATCGTGAGGGTGAAACGGATGGCCATCAGAACCATCCCTTGCAGAAAGATGTGCCGAAGGAGGCGAAGGGCTTGCTGAAGGCAGGCTCAAAGTTCAGCCAAGAGAATAAGGTGATATGTCAAAGCTGCCACAGGGTGCATGCTGCCGAAGAGAAAAAATTACTGGTTAAGAAAAACGACCGGTCGCAATTATGCGCAACCTGTCATACGGATAAGTCGGCGGATAGCGCAAAAAAGAAAAGCAAGCATTTTACCCATCCGGTCGGTAAGGCGCCGAAATTCGCCTCGGTGCCCAAACGATTCGCCAAGGCCGGTTCGAAATTCGGTCCGAACGAAGAGGTTATCTGTGAAACATGCCATCGCGTGCATCATGCGGCCTCCGACAAGCTGGTGGTGCTTGACCGGGATAATCTTAAGGATGGCATCTGTGTCACCTGCCACGAAAATAAGCGTGGCATTCTGACCAATGGCCACAACATGTTCAAGGTGCGACAAAAGGAGATGGCCGATGCGGAGATATCCGCGATTCTCGGCCCCTGCGGCGCCTGCCATAACATCCATGGCGGGCAGGGGCCGAAAATGTGGGCGAGAGCGTTTGATAAGAAGGGTGACCGGACAGCTGGATTGTGCCTGAGCTGCCACGAGAAGAACCACTTTGCTGAAGAGTTTACCGTCGGAGAGTACAGCCACCCTGTGGGAGCGGCGCTGCCAAAGGGAGTAAAGAAGCCTAAGCAACTTCCATTGTTCACCGCCGCGGGCGAGAGCACCACCTCGACGAAGCGCGGGCTCGTATCATGCCCGACTTGTCATGACGTTCACGGCTCGGCCTCGAGGAAGGGCGGATCCTCACCAGGGAAAGCGGGTCGGAAGAGTAAAGGCAAGTACTTGCGCATTGGCGAGCAGGACCGGCTTGTGCTTTGCAAGGCCTGCCATCAGGATAAATGGTCGATCATCAATACCAAACACGATATGGCAAAGCGCAAGGATGGCGCAAACGCTAACTCCACCTCTTTGGGTGTCTGCGGTAATTGCCATGTCGTGCATAACGGCTTGGGGCCTCGTATCTGGGCGCGGGACGACATTTCGAAGCAGACGGACCCCACTACGCTATGTAAAAGTTGCCATGCAGAGGGTGCGATGGCGGAGGATAAGACGGTAGGCGAACACTCTCACCCGATCGGCGTCCCCATCGAGGATGCGGGTATCCAGGTGACAAAGCGCGGATGGGTCACGCAAGAGGGGGGCAAGACGAAAAAGGCGCCGGCCTCACTGCCATTGTATGACGCCAAGGGCAGAAAACAGAAGGGGAGTGGTCTTGTCGGCTGTGGGTCATGCCACGATCCTCATCGTTGGGATTCCGCCAGTGCTAAGAACTCTCCTCACCCTGAGAGCATAGAGGAAGAGGGGGATGCGCGAAACAGCTTCTTACGTGTCAAGGCATCCCCGGATGGCCAGCTCTGCGCGACCTGTCACAGGTCAAAAGCGACCATTCGCGCGACAGATCACGATATGGCGGTAACCGCGCCGGAGACCAACAACGTCCTACACGCCACCCCTGAACAAACAGGTGTCTGCGGTCAATGTCATGCGGTTCACAATGCGGCTCAGGATCTGGTGCTCTGGGCTCGCCTGCCGGGACCGGGTGGGGATGCCGCCGAAATGTTATGCCGAAGTTGTCATATACAAGGCGAGGTCGCTGAAGCAAAAGCGCCGAAGCAGGCGCATCATCCGAATTACGTCAAAGCCTGGGCCAGCGAGCTGCGCGAGAGCGATGATCAAAAGGGCGAGGAGATCCCGGTTTTCTCGTATAGCGGGCGTCACGCGGATATCGGCTATATCAGCTGCCCCTCATGCCACAATGCTCACCGGTGGCGCGCCAGCGAGGCAAAGGAAGGCAGTGGGAAGAACGAGGAAGGCGATGTTCTCAGCAGTTTTCTGAGAGTGCCGACGACAGAGGGGTTCCTTTGCGCGGACTGCCACGGTCTCGATGCGATATTCCGTTATAAGTATTTCCATGGCGCGAAGATCGATACGGCAGCGCCGAATAAATAAGGGGCGACGACTTTTTTGCCGCGAATGGACGCCAATCACCGCAAATTCACCGCAAATAGTTTTACGGCTCGCCCGTAGGTCACGTTGCGCAGCTACGTGACACCCCCCATGAGTCAGGTAGCCGGGTTAATAAAGGGACAGGCTGGCACACAGAGAAATTAGCGGGTATTTGCGGTGATTGGCGTCCATTGGCGGCTTATGCTTTGACAACTTATGTTGACGCACCGACCCGCCCTGTCAGGCGCTTAGAAAGAGATCGAAAAAGAACCAATAGACGACGCTGGCCAGGAGCAATCCGAAAAACATCACCGGCATGCCGGTGCGTATCCATTGCATGGGGGTGATCCTGGCTTCGGGTATGCCGCTTTTTTCGGATTCGCTGACGGCGATGATGTTGGCGGTGGCGCCGAGATGGGTGCCGTTGCCCCCCAAGCCGACACCCAGCGCCAACGCCCACCAGAGCGGTGCGCTATTCACCCCGCTACTCTCAAGACCCAGGATGATCGGTATCATGGTGACGGTGAACGGAATGTTGTCGATCACGGCGCTGAGGATTGCCGCGATCCACATCAACAGCAGACCGGTCAGTAACAGCATTGCCGGATCTTTCGCCAGTTTCGCCAATTCATGACCGAACAGATCGAGCAGGCCTGAGGACTCCACGCCACCAACGATCATAAAAAGTCCGACGAAGAAAAACAGCACCGACCAGTTGACCGAACCGAACAGCTCTTCCATGTCGGGACGCAGCAGCAACAGGGCAAGGATCAGTCCGACAAAGGCGGCATAGGCCGGCAGCAGATGCAGGGTGTGATGAATAAAGAACAGCACCACCACCACGCCGAGGGAGAATAGGATTCGCTTCAATCCCTTGACATCCTTGATGGCATGGGTCGCCACCAGGGTCTTTGGGTCCCTCCCGCCTTCGGTGAGTTGGCGGCGAAACAGAAACAGCATCAGGCCAACGGTGCCGAGCCACACCACCAGCACCGGCAACCCCATGTGGATCAGGAAGTTGTTGAAACTGATGCCGGCGGCGCTGCCGATCATCAGATTGGGCGGGTCGCCCACCAGGGTGGCGGCGCCGCCGATATTGGAGAGCATCGCCTCCGCCATCAGATAGGGCATGGGATTGATCATGAGCAGACGGCAGATCAACACCGTCAACGGGGCGAACACGATCACGGTGGTGACGTTGTCGAGGATCATACTGATCAGGCTCACCGCCAGACTGAGATAGATCAGCAACAGTTTTGGGTTGCCCATCGCCCAGTGGGTGATATGCACGGCGGCAAAGTCAAAGGCGCCGGTGGGACGCAGCAGGGCCACCAGCATCATCATCGCGGCAAGCAACAGGATGGTGTTGCCGTCCACTGCCATGATCGCCGCCGCCTGGGAGTAGAATCCCATCCACATGCCGACGCCGATCATCAACATCGCACCGAACATGGCGGCGGTTGTCCGGTGCAGCCGCTCGGAGAAAATCAGCACATAGGCTAGCACCAATACAGCGGCCGAAGTCCACATCTCCAGGGTGATATGCTCCATGACGGTCTCGATCTACTCGATACAGCACTCTTTGGTAACCACCGCCTTGGCAATGCTCATTCGGGTGATGACCCCCTGGTATTCGTCCCCCTCCGTCACAAACAGATACCCGGTGTTGTACTGCTCCATGATCGCTAGCGCCTTGACCGCTTGAAAATTGGCCGATAAGCGGATGGCGTCGGGAAAGATATAGTTGTCCACCGGTTGCGCCATCAGTTCATCCGCCTTCATGTGGGGAAAATCGAGGTGCTCGATATCGTCTCCGAGGAGATGGGCGCCGTGGATGATGTCCTCCGGAATGCAGCACAACAGAAACAGGTGCCTGACAGAGAAACGCCCGCTGAGATTTCCCTCGGCGTCGACGAATGGAATGCCAGGCACATCTTTTTCGACGCACTCTCTCATTACTTCACCGATGGTCATGCCCGGCCTTGCGACCTTGGTGGGGATGGATATGTGTTTGATCTTCATGGCGGCGTCTCGTCCATCAAGGGTTTCATGGCATGCAGCATATTGGCGAAAAGGTGCCGGTTTTGGCGCTCTTCCCCGGCCAGCAGCCGTTTCATATAGGCTCGCCGGGTCGGCGCGGTAAAACAGGCCGGACAACTGTCGGGGATGATCGGCAGACCGGCTTCAACGGCAAAGGCGCCGGTCTGGGTCTCGCGGCAATAGACCAGTGGTCGGATAATGCGGATATCCCCCGCGTCGTTGAGATAGTGCGCCTTCATGGTGCGTAGTTGTCCGCCATGGAACAGGGAGATCAGCAGGCTCTCCGCCAGATCATCCAAATGTTGCGCAAGCGCCAATACATTGTAGCCCTCCCGGCGGCAGGTGGTATACATGATCCCCCGTTTCATGCGGGAGCAGTAGGCGCAGAAGGAGTCCCCCTGCATGCTCTTTTCGGCCTGCGCCATGATCGGTTGTTTGGCATAGTGCCAGGGCACGCCCAATGCGTTGTAGTAGCCCTTGAGGGGGGCGGGATCGAAACCCTCGACCTCGGGGTCGACGGTGACCACCCCCAGATCGAACCTGACCGGGGCATAACTGCGTAAATGGCTGAGAATCTGCAGCAGGGAGAGGGAATCCTTGCCGCCGGAAACCCCGAGCAAGATGCGGTCCCCCTCACGGATCATATCGAAATCGGCGATTGCCTTGCCGACCTTGCGCAACAACGATTTGGGTGGTTTGGTGTAGTGAGTCATCCGCGCATTGTGACATGAAGCCCGGATGTCGCCCAAGGAGTCGTTGCAATCGAACAGGCGATGACGCATCGTTACAGTTTCACCGATCATTAGGGGAGTCATGGCATGGATATCTTCGTTCTGGTGTTGATGGTGTTCGCCATCGTTATTGTCGTGCTGGGCGCCAAGCGCGTACCCCAGGGAAACGAGTACACCGTAGAGCGTTTCGGACGCTATACCAAGACCCTGCGCCCCGGTCTCAATCTCATCGTGCCGTTGATCGACCAGATCGGCAAAAAGATGAACATGATGGAGCAGGTGCTCGATGTCCCGTCCCAGGAGGTGATCACCAAGGACAACGCCATGGTGACGGTGGACGGGGTGATCTTCTTTCAGGTGCTGGACGCTTCGCAGGCGGCCTATGAGGTCAACAATCTCTTCAGTGCGATCCTCAATCTCACCATGACCAACATCCGCACCGTGATGGGTTCCATGGATCTGGACCAACTGCTCTCTCAGCGCGACACGATCAACACTCAGTTACTGACGGTGGTGGATGACGCCACCACCCCCTGGGGGGTGAAAGTGACCCGTATCGAGATCAAGGATATCTCCCCCCCCAGAGACCTGGTCGACGCCATGGCCAGGCAGATGAAGGCAGAGCGCGAGAAGCGCGCTTCCATCCTGGAAGCGGAAGGACAAAGACAGTCCGCCATTCTCAAGGCCGAGGGCGAGAAGCAGGCCGCCATCTTGGAGGCGGAGGGTGAAAAGGAGGCCGCCTTCCGTGAAGCCGAGGCCCGCGAACGTCTGGCGGGAGCAGAGGCTAAGGCGACCACCCTGGTGTCGGAGGCCATTGCCAAGGGGGATGTCAACGCCATCAACTACTTCGTCGCGCAGAAATATACCGAAGCCCTGCAGCAGATCGCTTCGGCGGAGAACCAGAAGATCATCATGATGCCGTTGGAGGCCTCCAGTCTGATCGGCTCCGTGGCGGGAATCGGCGAGATCGCCAAGCAGGCGCTCAATCGGCAGGCGGGTGGAGAAGGTTGATGCAGTGGTTGACTCAACTCGATTACTGGCACTGGTTTATCCTTGCCGTGTTGCTGATGATCCTGGAGGTATTCTCCCCCGGCGCGTTTCTGCTGTGGATGGGATTGGCGGCCGGGGTGGTCGGGCTTCTGCTCCTGTTTCTTCCCGATCTTGGCTGGCAGATGCAATTTCTTGCGTTCGCCCTCTTCAGTGTAGGGATTATCGTTGCGGTGCGCGCCTTCCTGCGGCGCAGGCCGATCGAGACCGACCAGCCTTATCTCAACCGCCGGGGCGAACAGTATCTGAATCGCATCTTTACCTTAAAGGAGCCTATCATTAACGGTGAGGGCAAGATTCATGTCGACGACTCCACCTGGAAGATCCATGGGGAGGATTGTCCGGCAGGCTCTCAGGTCAAGGTCACCGGGGTGCAGGGGGTGGTGTTGCTTGTCAGCCGTGACGACTGAGTAAGCTATCCTGTAGGTTATGAGCGAGCGATAGGATGTCAATCCATGCATATTATATGGAAACGGGACTCAAGATTCTTTGCTGTAATACCGATATGGCTTTACGAGCCCGCAATGATTTTACCTGTTTGCGGGTCAATGTTTCGGGGATATGCAGGACCTCTCTCCTGTCAGTCAATGATACGAGGAATGCTGGCCAGGCTGACGGATTCCGGTAAACGAAGGCGGCAGAAATGAAAACCACGGAATCGAAAGCGATTTTGTTCGTCGATAGTGACAGCAATCAGCTGAACTCGCTGAAGCGGACCCTGCACGACTACAAGGATCGTTGGCAGATGCATTTCATGAAAAATGCCCAGCAAGCCCTGGAGATGATGCAGCAGGTGCCCGTGGATATCGTTGTCAGTGAAACCCAGCTTGACGGCATGCCGGGCAGCGAACTGCTGAAGCTGTTTCAACTCCACTATCCCAGCACCACGCGCTTACTCTTCTCCGGCCAGGCATTGCGCACACCGGCCCAGGAGGTGGTGCATCACGCCCACCAGTTCATTGCCAAACCCTGTGCCACGGAGATTTTGATTGCCAATCTGGAGCGGGTGTTCCATATGCGCAGTCTGCTGAACAATCCACCTCTCGAAGAGTTGATCAGCAGTCTTGGCACCCTGCCGAGTCTACCCGGCGCTTATCAGCAGATGATTACCGCCTTGCAATCAGATGCCACTTCGGTGGCCGACATCGGCCGGATCGTGGCGCAGGACATAGGTATGTCCACCAAGGTGTTGCAGATGGTCAATTCGGCCTTCTTCGGGCTCCCGCAACAGATCGCCTCGCCGGAACATGCCGTCAGCCTATTGGGCATTGAGACCGTCACCAATCTGGCCCTTAGCGCCGGCATTTTTACCCAGCTCGACGAATCCGTGGTGGAGGAGTTTCAGTTGGAAGCCCTCTGGCAACACAGTCTGGTCATTACCGGCCTGGTGCGGCGTCTGGCGCCGGCCGCTGGCCTGAATCGTCAACAAAGCGAGATCCCGGTCTTGGCAGGTTTGCTGCATGATCTGGGCAAGCTGGTTCTTGCAGCAAAGGATACCGGCGAGTACCGGCGCATCGTTCACCAGGCCGAACATGATGGGACTCCGTTGTATGAGGTGGAGGCCGAATCCCTATGGTGCAGCCATGCCACTATCGGCGCCTATTTGATGGGACTGTGGGGACTGCCCTTCCCGGCGGTGGAGGCGGTGGCCCTGCACCATTCCCATGAGAGGCAGACACTGGAGCGTGTCGATTGCCTTGTGGTCTACGCAGCCAATCTGCTGGCTCACCGGTTTACCGATGAGATGCATCGATCCTATTATGGCGCGGAACGGCTCCAAGCCCTGCTATCCCCGACGGAATTTGAGCGCTGGACAGGCATCGCCGAAGAGTATTTCGATGGAAAAGCCGCCTGAAAAAGTCTTGATGGTCGATGATGACCGTAATCTACTCGACTCCTTTCGGCGGCAGTTTCGCAAGCGTTTGACGCTGGAAACCGCCACCAGCGGCGCCGACGGCGTACAGGCGGTGAGAGACGGCGGCCCCTTTGCGGTGGTCGTTTCAGACATGCAGATGCCAAACATGAACGGAGTGGAGTTTCTCTCCCAGGTGCGGACTATCTCTCCCAATACGGTGCGTATCATGCTCACCGGCAACGCCAACCTGGATGTCGCCATCGACGCGGTGAACGACGGCAATATCTTCCGTTTCATGAACAAGCCAGTGGAGACGGAGCAGTTCTACCAGACCATTTCCGACGGCATTCTGCAATATCGCCTGATCACTTCTGAAAAGTTGCTGCTCAACAAGACACTGAAAGGCGCTGTGGACCTGTTGGCCGATATTCTCAGTATGGTAAATCCGACCGCCTTCAGCCAATCCTCACGCATAAAACGTCACGTCAGAACCATGGTCAACAGCCTGTCGCTGGAGGACGGTTGGCACTACGACCTGGCGGCGATGCTCTGTCAACTCGGTTACATCAGCCTGCCCGAAGAGCTTATCCAGAAGATTGCCGACGACACGGAACTGACCCATCAGGAGCATGAGTTATTCAACACCCACCCCGGCATGAGTGCGCGGCTGTTGAAACACATTCCCCGGCTGGAGATCGTCGCGGCGATGGTGGAACGGCAGAACAACAACGTCGGCAAGATCGAGTTCCAGGGAAAACTCTCCAGCGATGACAAAGCCATCCTCGGCGGGCAGATATTGCGGGTAGCGATAGCCTATGATCAGTTGGTCAACAGAGGCATGGAGGAGGGAGAGGCGATAAAACAGCTCAGGGCTGCTCCGGAAAAGTACGATCCCATTTTGGTCGAGACGCTCTCCCTGGGTTCGCAGCATCGAAAGGTGGAGATCCTCACCCTGCCCATCGACCAGCTCGAACCGGGGTTTATCCTTGATCAGCCGATCCGGAGCCAGGGAGGGGCCCTGTTGGTCGCCAAGGGACAGACCCTTAGCCAGGCAGTGCTGTTGCGGCTGATTGCCGCGAAAGACAGCGGCATCGTTTCCGGTGCAGTCAGGGTGTTTCGAGTCACCCAGCAATGAGCGGTACCGAACTCAGGGAATCCATGCGTGGACTCAGCGCAGGTGAGTGACCAGGTATATGATCTGCAGTGATCCTTTGCTTGCTTGGCGGCTTTGCGAGAGTCGATTATAGTCTTGATAGATCCTGAAGCGCCTAAAATTGCACGCCAGTGAAATATTAGGTGCTGATTCCAGACCCGGTGGTCACGGCCGTAGCGGCCTTCAAGGAGAGTACAGTGAATCATCTTGCCTCACTCAAATTGCAGCAATCGCAACAGATGGATGCCAGGTCGCCAGTCCTGCTCTACAATAAGGGCGACCACGAAATCTATTGGTTGAACAATAACCAGCAGAGTGCCTTTCGTTGCAACACCTACCTTATCCGGGATGGGGAGGAATGCCTTCTGGTGGACCCCGGCGGCCGGCCCCATTTCCCGCTCGTCAGATCCCAAGTGGAGCAACTGCTGCCGACTGAAAGAGTCACGGGGATGATCATCTCCCATCAGGATCCGGACATTGCGGCCTCGATGGTTGACTGGCTTGCCCTGAATCCGCATATTCGCGTCTTTACCCACCCGCGCATGCACGTCCTGTTACCCCATTACGGGGTGGAGGATTACACGCTTTTTCTCGCTGAAACGCATAGTGACTACACCTTTCCCTCGGAGTCCAGGCTCAAGTTCTTCGAAGCGCCTTTTCTTCATTCACCGGGAGCCATCGCCACCTACGATGATCAATCGAAGTTCCTTTTTACCAGTGATATTTGGGCCGCTGTGGATAGCGAGTGGCAGTTGATCGTAACGGAGTTTGAAAGTCACAAACCGAAGATGGACCTGTTTCATCTCGACTATATGGCCAACAACAGGGCGGCGAGGGGATTTGTGCAGACCATCGGGCATTTGCAGATCGAGGCGATACTGCCGCAGCACGGCAGTGTCATCACTTGTGAGGATGTGCCGAAGGCGTTGGATTACTTGAGGGAAATGAGATGCGGCGCCGATCTCTACTACGCCGATTTACCCGATGTATCACCTTGAGGGAGCAATAACGTCAAACAGTATAGGACACCACGCTGAATCAGGATTCTCCCTGTGAAACCGGCAGTCGCAGGACAAAGGTGGTGCCAACACCCTCCTCGGTCTCAAAGAAGAGTTCGCCGCAGTGTTTTCCCATCACGATATCCTGGGCGATGGCCAGGCCCTGCCCGGTTCCCTTGCCGACATCCTTGGTGGTGAAGAAGGGATTGAAGACATAGCCTTGCACCTCTTGTGGTATTCCGGTGCCCGTATCCGTGATGCGCATCTCCACTTGATCGCCGCTTAATTGACTGGAGATGGTGATGACTCCTTTCTCTTCACGTTTGCTGTCTGCGATGGCCTGGGCCGCGTTGACAATCAGGTTCAGCACCACCTGGGAGATCTCCCCACCCAGACATTCCACCTGCGGAAGATCCTGAGCCAGTTGCAGTTGCATGTCCGCCACGTATTTCCACTCATTCTTACACACCGCAACGGTATTGCTGATGATACGATTCAGATCCGCCGGCACTAGCTGTTTGGATCCTGGATGGGCGAACTCTTTCATCGCCTGTACGATATGCGCCACCTGCTGTCCGCCGGCGATCGACTGCTCGATGGCATTTGAAATCTCCTGTTTCAGATAACCCAGGTCGGCCGCTTCGATTGCCTCCGCCACCACTTCGGTGCGGGGTTTCAGTGCCTCGACCTCACTGGCTTGGCGCAGCAGCTCCCCGTAAACCTCAAGCACGCCGCTGATGTCCTCATAGGCCTCCTTGAGGAAATGCAGATTGTCACCGATATACTGAATCGGTGTGTTGATCTCATGGGCTATGCCCCCCGCCAGCTGACCGACCGCCTCCATCTTGTGGGTTTGGTTCAATTGGCGTTCGAGATGGCTGCGCTCCTCCTCGGCGCGTTTGAGCTCCGTCATGTCGTCGAAGGTGACAACCACCCCGTTGGGTCGGCCGTCTTTGATCAGCGGCGACACCGACAACGCCATCGCAATCGCCCTCCCCTGTTTATTGATGAACAGATCATCCTTCTCTTTGCGTGTCACGCCATCCGACAGGGTGAGATTGATTGCGCATTGTGCAGGATCGAATCTCTCATCATGTCTATTCCGGTAGACCAAATCGGTGAACCCATGGCCCGCTATCTCAGCAAAGCTCCATCCAAGCAGTCTCTTGCATTCAGGATTGAAGAAGGTCACCTCACCTTGCGGATTCAACACTACGAAGCCTTCGCCCATGCTGTTGGTGACATCGCTGAGAAATTGTTCCTTGTCTTTCAGTTCGTCCCGGGTCTGATTCAGCAGCCGCCAATGGTTGCGCAGGTGATGCATGAAGAAGACACTGGTCGAAGAGATAAGTATGAAGCCGATGATATGCATAAAGATCATCGTATGGCGTGTCTTGATATGTGAGTCGACAATCGGTTCCATCATCACCGCCACACTGATGCCACCCCGCACATCTCCCACTTTAGCATCTTCATGGCCGTGACAGGTGAGGCATCCCTTTTGCATATAGACCGGTCCGATATATCTAAAGAACCTCTCCTCTGAATCCAAGAAAGGCTGAAATACAGGGTCTGATTTGTCCTTGAATCGAGAGAGCGCCACCGCTTCCCAGGCGTCCGCTTCATTCTCAGGATTCATCGGCTTCCTCGACACTACGCGATAGCGGATATGCTCCATACTCTGTTTTTTGAAGATCGTGGGATCCGTGGCCATCAAAACCGGGTTGATTTTTGTCAGCCGGACCATTTCGTACATGATCCGTCCGCGTTCAAAGGCGATGTCCCTGATGGAGTGATTAAAGAGGGAGAGGTTCCAGAACTCCGAAGCGGATGCGATGAAAAACCAGAAAAGTACCGGAATCAGCCAGTAATACCTGGATTGGAGCAGTCGCAGCAACATTTCCCGCCAGCCTCATTCTTTTTAATAGGGTTAGTACTCTTTCAAGGTGATATTGACGGGTTCAGCGAACCGGGAAGCGGTTGCGCGCGCCCGAAGGAAGCCACCCAGGTGATCCAATGCTGCGTTGCAGTCCTTGAAAAGGGGTATGCCATTCCCTGCGGATTGCTGCACCCCAAGGGCGCTTCCTTCGGGGCGCCTTGGATCACCTGGGTGGCTCTGAATCCGTCAATATCACCTTGAAAGAGTACGAGTTAATTCAGGGGCATGCTAAGTGACAAGGACCAATTTACCCTGCATTCGCCCTTCTTCTATCAGTCGATGCGCCTGCACCGCCTGGTCCAGCGGCAGATGCTCGCTGACACTGATCTTCAGAGCCCCACTGTCTATCATTTCCGCGCAGTCATATAGGATAGCGACCTGATTGACCCTGGCTTGAGGGAGATTGCGCAGCATGGGGGTCAGCATCAGGGTAAAACCGATGCGCAGATTGCGATTGCGCGCCTCTTTCAAGTCCACTTCCGGACCCGGATCGAGCAGGGTGACCAGATCCCCATAGTGTGCGGTAGCCGCGATCGACTGTTTGAAGACCTCGGGTCCCACCGTATCCAACACCACATCCGCGCCGCGGCCATCCGTTAATCGCAACACTTCGTCCACAAACCCCTGGTTCCGATACAGGATCGCTTCGTCCGCGCCGAGGGAGGTCACGAATGCCTGCTTCTCCGGCGTGCTGACTGTTGTGAGCACACGCACCCCGGCCTGCTTCGCCAGCTGGATGGCCACATGCCCGACGCCGCCCGCCCCCGCATGCACCAGCAGGGTTCTCTCATCCGTCAATCTCGCGCGTCCGAACAGGGCCTCCCAGGCCGTGATCAAGACTAAAGGCGCGGCGGCGGCATGGATGAAGTCGATCGACACCGGCTTTCTACAACAGACAGCCTCCTCCAGCACAGTGAAATCCGCATAATTTCCCTGCAGCCCCCCCAATCCGCCATTGCAGTACCAGACCTCGTCACCCACGCGGAAGCGTGTCGCTCCGCTGCCGGTCTCCACCACTACGCCAGCTCCGTCACACCCCGGAATCGCAGGTAACCCATCGGGCAGCAACATGCCTCGGCGGCGCAACTTGGCATCGACGGGGTTCACCCCGGCCGCCTTGATCCTGACCTTGATCTGCGTGGCTGTGGTGATTGCCGGCTCTTCGATCTCCTCCAGAGAGAGGACTTCCGGTCCTCCCGTGTCTCTCATTACGACCGCTTTCATAACTATCCTCCGATTGACGCTTTTCCATGGGGGCGCGGTTTCGCCGGTTAACGGTGCATAGCGTGCTATGTTTCCTGTCGCTTGCCCAGCGGGGCCAGCAAGAGATAGAGAATCCAGGCAAACCAGGAGACGAAAACGACGGCGAGAATCCACAACAGTTTCTCCACGCCATCGGTTTTTTCCGAGCGCAGGATCAGTAGAATGGGCAGGAACCAGATAAATCCCGTTAACAATAGGGCGGCGAACCCAAGCCCCAGAATGGTCTGCATTTCAATGAGTCCCGGTTTTACTACTTATTTCAAGGTGATTTTGTTGCTGAGCCCGCCAAAACCGCCTTGAATTAAATACTACCTGAATCCGTGGGTTCAGAGGGAGCGCAGCGTGCAAGATATTGATTCGGATAGCGTAATAAAAATTCGCAGCCATACCCTTAGGTCTGGTGAGAATTTTTATATAGCTAGACGGATCAAGAGCTTGTGCGATGTGCCCCGATGAACTCACGGATTCAGGTACTAGTGTGGTGTAACGTATAAACTGTACCAATCAGAGGCCCGTCAATGCCTCAAGACCAGGCGCAGCGCGCAGGCAATGGCAGCGCCCTTGTCAAGCGCTGCAACGCAGGATTGAGGCATTGACGGGCCTCCCTTCGGGCGAGGCGCTAAGCCGTCATCTGCGTTGTTGCGTTGCTTGGAAAGGGCGCGCCATTCCCGGCGCAACGCGCCTAGCAGCTAACGGCTTAGCGTCTCGCTGATTGGTACAGTTTATACGTTACACCACACTAGTTTGGGATGCGGATGACCGATCTGCAAGCTTTTAGCCCGTATTCGAAACTAATTACCGCTTTGATGAAGCGGCGAAATCGACCAAAATGGATGGCAAGGCACTATCAGCGAGGAGTCGAGGCATGTCAGAAGAGATCGGCAAATTTACCATTCATCTCGAGCAACAGGAGGACTACGCCTTCCGGGTGAAATTCGATCTGAAGAAGGCGCCGGATGTGATCATGGATGAACCACCGCCATTGGGCGAGCGTAACGGCCCCAATGCCTCGCGGATGTTGGCGGCGGCCGCTGCCAATTGCCTCAGCGCCAGTCTGATGTTCTGCCTCGCCAAGGAGGAGGTGCCCGCGCACAATCTCACCACCGAGGTTACCTGCACCATGATCCGCAATGATAAGCGACGCTTGCGGGTCGGCCGCCTGGACGTGCGCATCACCCTGGGCAATGAACTCCTGGCATCGAGGAAGTTGGAGCGTTGCATGACCCTGTTTGAAGACTTCTGCGTCGTTACCGCCAGTATCCGGGAGGGTATTCCGGTCGGTGTGGAAGTGGTGAATGGGGATGGTGAAATACTGCACTAGTCGCAAGGGTCTCTAGTCGGCTCTGTTGATGCTGCAGCAATTGGCACACTGCCGTGCCTGTCATGGGGCGGTGAAACAGGTTTCCCTGAAAACTCCGGCAGCCCATGGACAGCAGTAGATTGAATTCGGCCTCACGCTCCACGCCTTCGGCCATCAGCGTCAATCCCATCTGCTGCGCCAGCAGGATGATCCCGCCCATGATGGTCCTTCTGCCGGTCCGCAGGTCGATCTCCGAGACGAACGCCCGGTCCACCTTCAGTCTGTCGATGGGCAGCTCCTGTAGAAACAGCAGCGATGAGTAGCCGGTGCCGAAATCGTCGATTGCCAAGCGTACTCCCAGCGATTTTATCGCTTGCAGTTTGCGTTGAGTCTCACTGACGCTGGCAATCAGGGAACTCTCGACCAGATCGAGTTCAAGATAGTGTCCAGGCATATCGTATTCGCGTAACAAACGCTCCAGATCGTCCACCAGATCCGCCTGGGCAAACTGCATGGCAGAGATATTTACTGAAACATAGTCGATCTCGGAGAGGAGGCCCATCTCATCCCAGGCGTGCATCTGCTCGAAGGCTTTTCGCAGTATGAAACGGCCGAGTCGCGGCATCTGGCCGGTCTCTTCAGCCACCGCGATCAAACGAGTGGGGCTGACCTCGCCCAGTTCCGGGTCATTCCACCTCAGCAAGGCCTCCAGGGCGAAAACTCGAGACTCGGGATCGACCTGCGGCTGATAGAGAAGACGCAGCCGCTCCTTGGTCATGGCCTCCGGCAAGCGGCTATGGATGGTTAGCCAGTCGCGGCTGGCCTCCTCCATTTCAGGGGAATAGAAACTGATGGAGTTGCGTCCTTGGGTCTTCGCATTCGTGACGGCGGCGTCTGAATAGCGTAGCGCCTCGCCGGCGCTCTTGCCCCCCAAGGGGAGGATAACGACGCCAATGCTCGCGGTGAGCCGCACCACCAGCGTGTCGCGGATGAATGGCTCCGCCAGCACCTTGCCGATCTCCTCTGCCCTGTATTGCGCCAGCCGCGCCATTTCCTGCGCATCTGTCTGTTGCGCCTCGGTCAACAGAACGAACTCGTCCCTGCCGATATGGGCCAGGATATCGGTTCGCTCGCAACAGGCCTCCAGGCGTCTGGCCGTTTCCGCCAAGATGCTGTCGCCCAGGTCGTGCCCTAGGGTCTCGTTGATCTGTTTGAAACGGTCCAGGTCTATATGAAGCAGTGCGCCAAAGGTCCCATTCTGTCTGGCCAGGGCCAGTTGCTGTTGCAGGCGATCCAGCAGCAGCAGGCGATTCGGCAGGTTGGTAAGATCGTTATACTGCACCAGGTATTGGATCCTCGCTTCCGTTTGCAGGCGAAAGGTTATGTCCTTGAAACTGACCACCACGCCGAGCTGATCCCGCGGGTGCGCAATCGGTATCACTTGATATTCCACCGGAAAGGGCTCGCCCTCCTTGCGCCAGTAGAGATCCTGGCCACTATGGGCCTCCAGGCTCCTCAACGGATCGTCGTGATCGGCTTGTTCCCTATCTCCAGATCCCTCGGCGTCAGCGGGGATGGGGTGGACCAGCCGGGAGAAGTCGGCACCAATCACCGCCTCATGGGTGTAACCGAGCATTCGCAGTGCGGATGGATTGATGAAGCTGACACGGCCGCGGACATCCAGGCCGAGAACGCCATCGCCCGTTGAGGTCAGGATCAGCCGGAGCTGTTCCTCCTCCCGTTTCAGGGCTTGTACCGACTTCCTGATACGCAGGCGTTGATGGGCGGTGAGCATGGCGATGATCAACAGCAGGATGGAGATCAACAGCGAGATCCTCATCCACAGTCGCTGTTGCGATGCCAGTAATCGGTTCTGCTCAGCATCCAGCATCGCCACTACCAACCGATAGTGATGTTTGTGTTGGGTGGAACCGTAGTGAACCGTGCGAAAGGAAAACAACCCTTGTCGATGGTCGATCTGCCCTGCCTCTTTGCCCTGCATGATCGACCACACCTCCGGATAGGTCAGATCGAAGCGCATATTATTTCCGCTCCCGTCTTCGAGCATGAACCCCCATTCCTGATCGGTGTTGAAGCCACGCAGGAAGTAGCCCGAATCATCCAGCAGCAGCAGATGGTTTTCAGTCAGTTCGGCATGCGTGGCCAGGTCATCGAGGAGATGGCGGGCCAGCACGTTGAGTATCAGTAAGCCTATTGTCTCCCCCCGGCTATCCGGCAGCGGAGTGGCCAGACGCAGCATCGGCTTATAGGGGAGTTCCAGCTTTCCGTGCTCGATATTCAGGTCGATCGGTGAGGCATAGGTCTGCCCGGGATCGAGTTGCATGAGATCCTGAAAATAGTAGCGCCGGGACTTGTTCTGCAGGGCCAGGCTAGGGACTCGGCTGGCGCCGTGGGATGTCAGATCGACTCGCAGCAGTTCCCTGCCTGCGGTATCGAGAAGGCGTATTTGGTCGTAGAGCTGTTTTTCAGCGGCGAACAATGCCCAATCCGCCGCAACACGCCCCATGATTTGCTCGTCTCCTTGTTGGATGGCGATTACCAGTGCGGGGTTGCTGGCCAGCAGTTTCAGGTCGCCGACCAGTTCCTTGCGTCGCTTCTCCAGGGCGATCAGAGTGCTGTTCGCTGAGAGTTCAGAAAGCCTGCGCCAGCGCTCACTCGCGCCCTCCGCGGTCAACTGATAGCCTATCCAGATAATCAGATTGACGAGCACCAGCAAGGGGAGTGCGATCAACAGGCTCTGCCATAGCAACGGCCTGATCGCTCCAGGGGACAATTTTTCATGGGTGGGCATTCGCATTCCCTGCGTTCGCGCAGAATAGCTGAAAGGATAATTAATGCATAGCATATTGTCGGCATTTTGCCTGTGGTAACAAGATTACAGGCATTTTTTTCTTGACGCCCCACCCTCATCCCGCTATCCCGCTGTGGCGCAACAGCGGGCCGATCTCAGGCTCCCTGCCTCTGAATGCGACGAAAAGATCCATGGCGTCCCTGGATCCTCCCTGCTCGAGAATCTCGCGCAGAAAGGCCTGTCCCGCATTCGGATCGAAGACGCCCTTCTCTTCGAATAGGGAGAAGGCGTCGGCGGAGAGCACTTCGGCCCATTTGTAGCTGTAGTAACCTGCGGCATATCCGCCGGCAAAGATATGCGAGAAGCCGTGCGCGAAGCGGTTCCAGGCGGGTGGTTCGAGCACCGATACCTGACGCCGCACCTCTTCAAGGATATCGTAGATCCTGCCGCCCCGGGCCGGATCGAACTCACCATGGATTCTGAAATCGAACAGTGAGAATTCGAGTTGACGCACCATCTGCATCGCCGACTGGAAGTTCTTGGCGGCGAGCATGCGTTGGTAGAGCTCGTCGGGAATGGGCTCGCCGCTGTCCACATGTCCCGAGACCAACGCCAGCGCCTCCTTTTCCCAACACCAGTTTTCCATGAATTGGCTGGGAAGCTCGACAGCATCCCAGGCCACGCCGTTGATACCAGCCACCGCCGGGTAGTCGACCTTGGTCAGCAAATGGTGCAGGCCATGACCGAATTCGTGAAACAGGGTCTCCACCTCGTTGTGTGTGAAAAGGGCGGGCTTGCCGTCCACCGGGGGAGAGAAGTTGCAGGTGAGATAGGCGACCGGGATCTGGTCCACGGCGTAGCTGAAGAAACGGGATGCGCACTCATCCATCCAGGCGCCGCCGCGCTTTTTCGGCCGGGCGTAGAGGTCGAGGTAGAACTGGCCGCGAAGATGCCGGTCAGCATCGCGGATTTCAAAAAAACGCACATCAGGGTGCCAGGTGTCGACACCATTGACTTCGTTGATGCGGGTGCCGTAGAGACGCTCCACTACCGCGAACATGCCGGATACCACCCGGGGTTCGGGAAAGTAGGGCTTGAGCTCCTCCTGGCTGATATTGTGACGATGCTGGCGCAGTTTCTCCGAATAGTAGCCGATATCCCAGGCCTGCAGATCGGTCATGCCGTATTCTGTTTCGGCAAATACCCGCAGCTCCTCGAGTTCCCGTTCGGCCTGGGGGTGGGAGCGCTCGGCCAGATCGGTGAGAAACAGCATTACCTCGTCGGTGGAGCGGGCCATCTTGCGCGCCAGGGACCGCTCGGCATAGTTGGTAAAACCCAGCAAACGGGCCTGTTCGTGACGCAGGACAAGGATCCGCTCCATCACTGCTGTGTTGTCCCACTGGCCGGTATGGGGGCCCTGGTCAGAGGCGCGGGTGGTGAATGCCTCATAGACCTCTTGGCGCAGATCGCGATCGTCCGCATAGGTCATAACCGGCAGATAGGAGGGAAACTCCAGGGTCAGCAGCCAGCCGTCCCGGTCATGCTGGCGGGCGGTCTGTTTCGCCAGCGCCAGGGCGGAGTCGGGCAGGCCGGCGAGCGCCGCTGGGTCACTGATGAGTCTGCTCCAGGCGTTGGTGGCGTCAAGCAGGTTCTCCTCGAACTTGGTGGTAAGCTGCGACAACTCCCGGTTGATTTCCTTGAACCGTTGCTGTTCATCACTCGCCAGATCGACGCCGGAGAGGCGGAATTCGAGCAAGCCATTCTCCAGTAGCTTTTGCTGTGCCCGGTCGAGACCTTCAGCCTGATTCGCCACCTGCTTGTAGGCCTCGCAGAGCCTGTTGTTTTGCCCGATCTCGGTGGCGTACTCGCTGAGTTTGGGCAAGCAGGCGTTGTAGGCGGCGCGCAGCTCATCGTTGTTGACCACGGCGTTCATGTGGCTGACCGGCGACCAGGTGCGATTGAGCCGGTCTTCCGCCACTTCCAAGGGTTCAATGAGGTTCTCCCATGAGTATCCGGTTTGGTTGTTCAGCAGCGCTTCGATAATTTGGCGGTTTTCCTGCAGCAATCGATCGACCGCTGGTTCCACCATTTCAGGGGTAATGGCGGAGAAAGCGGGCAGTCCCTGCATCTCTAACAGTGGATTGTTCATCGGAATGGCTCCGGTTTTTTCAGGCCTTAAGGCGTCCGGGTGTATTCGCTGTCGAGGCGGCGATTGTCTTGCATGGCGCGGATCACCTCAGCGGGCGGGTTGGGCCGGCCGGTCAGCAGATTGCACAGGAGATCGTCATACAGCGCCGCGCGATAGTCTGTGGATTCGTCCTTGGGAATGGGGGACCATGCGCTGTCAGCGGCGGAGACCAGGCGCTCCGCATTGCCGTAGGCATAGACCCGGTATTCCCTTTCGCGGCATCGAAAGCCCTCATAGGAGCTGTTGACCGCCCCTGAGGTCGAACGGATCACCAGGGCAAAGCGGGTCACGCCATCGCCGTAGGTCTTGAGCGAACCGCGCTCGATGAAATAGTGAAACCGGCTCTTTTGTGCGCCGACCCGGAATTCCTGCAGGTCGCTCAGGTCGATCCTATCCGGCACCTCGATCTCACCCTCCTGCCACGCCGGCGCGGGTTTCACCCATTGCGGCCCGGGTTGCGGATCGTCCATCAGGATATCCCGTGCTTGTGCGGTGGGCAGAAGTAACAGCCCGATCAAGGCGATCAGGGAGGGTTTCAGAACCATTTGGTTTCCTTTGTCGGTGAATCGTGGCGTCAGCCATTTTCGCACTACTCCGCCCTTCGAGGAATAGCCGTATACCACGAACCCCTCATGGTATCGATAGTTCGGCGCAACACCGATGGTTTGATGCCTTGCTTGAGGCAGGCACACAACGGTTGAACCCGGCATATTAGGTTGCCGGGTTAATAAATGAACCGGGCTGCAACCAGCCATACTCCCCCCGAACCAAGGAGGAAAAAGCCAGCCAGCGCCGCAATGGCGAGATAGCGGTGGCGCCTCACCAGATCAAACTCCTCCTTGGTGGAGATCAGCAGCGGGCGACGGCCGGAGCCGGTGCTGCTCAAGGTGTGCAGGGGTTGCTGGTCCTCCTGCATCTGCTCACGGGTGACCTCCCGCTTCGCGGTGTGCCGCGCCGTCTCCCACTCATCGACATCGATCCGCCCGTCCCGGTTTTTGTCGAACCGCTGCAGCAGGGCGGCATGGTCGGCCTTCCATTGGCGAAGACGACCCTTGATCATGTCGTCGCGCATCGCCTTGCGATCCATCTCGCCGATAGAGGTGAACAGGCCGATGGCATACAACGGATCGCCGGGAACGATGGTCTCCTCGGAATAGCGGTAGTCACCGCCGAAGGTGGTATTGATCGAGATACGTAGGCCGAACCGGTTGAAGGTATTGTGAGTGGTACCTGTGCCTTTGTCCGGTCCGCCGGTGGGGGTGGCGTTAGGTCCATACCAGATGCTCTTTTCACTGGGTGTGATGCTAGCGCCGTCCGGGTCCAGGATGCATTCGCCTGTGGCATCTTGTATCAGAAACAGACTATCGCTCTTATCCGTGCGGACCGTGCGCCAGCCTTTGTCGCCCTTCCGTTCGGTCTTGTAACGCCACCAGCAACAGGGTGTGCCGCTGAGGGGAGCGATGACCGGTTCACCGGGCATCATTGTCGCCACTCCGATCAACTCTACATAGCCTTGCGGGGCTGAGCGGATGCGGGAAGTCGGGGTGTCCTCGATCAATCTCGCCCGATGGATGTTGCGAAAGGCGAAATAGAGCGCAAGCAGCGACGTCAGGGTCAGCAGGGTGGCCCAGAACCAGAACTCCCCGTCACCCAGGTTGGTGAAATAACCCAGCACTCGTGTACCTCGTCATTGATATTGTAACATTCAGCGAGCCAGGAAGGGGTCAGCCACGCCCCGCAGGAAGTGCCCTTGGGGTGCAAGGCATGCCTCGCCGGGAATGGCCCAGCCCTTGCCGAGAGGCATACACTAGCTGAACAGGTTCCCCATATCGACGTCGGTCAGTTCAGCTTCGTTGAACTCCAAGAGTTCCGCTGGCTTGAATCCGAAATTTTTGGCCAGGATGAGATCAGGGAACTGTTCGATACGGACATTGTTGATGTTCACGCTGTCGTTGTAGAATTCGCGCCTGTCGGCAATGCTGTTCTCCAGCCCGGTGATGCGGGATTGCAGATGCAGAAAGGTGTCGTTGGCCTTCAGATCCGGGTAGTTCTCCGCTACCGCGAACAGATTGCCGAGACCCAGCCGCAGCTGACTCTCGGCGGCGCCGACAGCCCCCACATCGCCCTGGCGCATGGCGTTGTTAACGGCGGCGCGGGCCTGCATCACCTTCTCCAGGGTCTCCTGTTCGAACTTCATGTACTGCTTACAGGTCTCCACCAGCTTGGGCAGCTCGTCATGGCGCTGTTTCAGCAACACGTCGATATTGGCCCAGGCCTTGGTCACGTCATGCTTAAGTCGCACCAGGTTGTTGTAAATCAGCACACCATAGATCAGGATAGCGACTGACGTCCCGATCAGGACGAAAATTACGATTTCCATAACTTCAGATACCTCTGCTTGCCATGTCGAAACTCCGACGATTTGAATCACGCCGTCCCAAACTAGCCGAAGACGCCTGGGTCGATGATAGCGCTGTAGTGATCGGCGATGTCAATATTGCATCACAGACCTCCATTTGGCCAATGTGTGTCATTCGCGGCGATGTGCACCGGATACGCATCGGCGCCCGCACCAATATCCAGGACGGTTCAGTGCTGCACGTCTCCCATGACAGCCACTACCTGCCTGGCGGCCGTCCCTTGACCGTTGGCGACGGCGTTACGGTCGGTCACCGCGTGCTGTTGCACGGCTGTGAGATCGCCGATGGCTGCTTTATCGGCATGGGGTCGACAATTCTTGATGGCGCCGTGTTGCAGCCGGGGGTGATGCTGGGCGCCGGCTCCCTGGTTCCCCAGGGCCGAATCCTGGAAGGCGGCTACCTGTGGCTGGGCAGCCCGGCGCGGCGGGTGCGCGCCCTCAACGCCACAGAGAGAGCGATCATCGAATATACGGCCGGGCACTATGTGGAGTTGGCGGATCGTCACCGGGCTTAGAGCCTTGGCGGACCTCTGATATCAGCAATTATTAACCCAGCATTATCATATTGAAAAAGCACTAGCCTGCATTTCTCACATCCCTTCGTAGCGAGGCGGTTCGAGAGTGCGTCCTGTCTGGCGTTCGCGACCGAGGGAACGCCAGACAGGACGCGCCATTGGGCCGCCGCAGGAGGAGGGGTGTGAGAAATGCAGGCTAGGAACATACGTCATATCTCTCTTTCCCCTAAAGAGAGTATGGAAATGGCCGATAATAGCAAACAGAACCTCTGTATATCGTATCGGAGAAGTAACGCCATGCGTATCAACCGACACGACAGGGATGCCTTTACCAATCTATTGAAATCCAGTGAAGACCAGCTGATAGAGCGTATTCTCTATTATGCGGAACGACAGGATTACACCCAGTACACATCGACCCTGAAAGAGGCTTGGCGACTCTCGATCGAAGGGCTCAGCAAGGCCATGATCGAGAGCTTGGAAAGATCCGATCTGGTGCCTGAATTCGGCCCCGAGGAGGATTTCATCGCCGACCCCGGAGCCCAGTTCGGCATGCAGGAAGCCCGGCGACACAGAGCCAGGGGGGTCAACCTGGCGATGTTTCTCGGGCTGATGAAGTATTATCGTCAGGCCTACCTCGATCTGCTGGAGGAGATCACCGGATTCGATCAGCCCGCGGTGGTCAATCTGTTCGTGCGCCGCTTCTATGATAGAACCGAACTGGCCTATTGCACCGAATGGGCCGGGACGGATCCCGAGGCGCAGATCAAGGAGCTGAGCAGTAGCAATCTGCACCTGGCCAACGAAAAGAATAAATACCTCACCCTGTTCGAAAGCCTCTCGTCACCGGTCTTGTTGTGCGATGAGAAGGGCAAGGTGGATAACTACAACAATGCCGCCGGCCGGCTGTTGCTGGGAAGCCGCACATCCGGCGACCGCTACTATGCGGAAAAACGCCACGACCTGGATCCGCCGGAGTTGCAGGAGGAGCTTGCCCAGTTGATGTCAGCGGGCAAAAAATGTCTGGAAGTGGAAAAGACATTCCCGACCCCGGAGGGTGAAAAAACCTACGACGTTCAGCTAGAGCGGATGCTGGACGTGAGTCAAAAATTCTCCGGTTACACCATTCTGTTCAATGACATCACCGACAGGCTGCGGTGGGCCAAACAGTTAGAGGAGATCAATCGCAAGCAGCAGGCGCTGATCGACGATCTGCAGCGGACACGCCGGCAACTGGTTCAAGCCGAAAAGATGGCAGCCATCGGGCAGTTGGCGTCAGGCGTCGCCCACGAAATCAACACCCCGACCCAATATATCGGCGACAATACCCGTTTCATGCAAGAGGCCTTTGAAGATTTGTCGGAGTACTGCAAGTTTCAAAAGCGTTTGCTGACAGCCGCCGAGCACGGCGGCCTGTCGGCAGAACTGGTCACAGAGGTCCGCGACAAGGCTGAAGAGGCCGACCTGGACTATCTGTTCGAGGAGATCCCCCATGCGATTCGTCAATCCCAGCAGGGTGTCGAACGCATAGCCACGATCGTGTCGGCGATGAAGGAGTTCGCCCGTCCGGGGACCAAGGAGAAAACCGATACCGATATCAACGGCGCCATCATGAGCACCGTCAACGTCTCAGCCAGCCAGTGGAAATACCACGCCGACATCGAGACCGATCTGGCTCCCGATCTGCCGTCGGTCCCCTGTGTGCCAGGGGAGTTGAATCAGGCCGTTCTGAACATTATCGTCAATGCCGCCCATGCCATTGCGGACGTGGTGGGGGAAGAGGAGCCGGCCGGTAAGGGGAGAATCACAATCCGCACCCACCGGGATGGCGACTGGATAGCGATAGACATCAGTGACACCGGATCAGGGATCCCGGATGAGATCAAATCAAAAATCTTCGACCCCTTCTTTACCACCAGGGATGTGGGCAAGGGGACAGGGCAGGGGCTGACCATCGCCTATTCGGCAATCGTGGAGAAGCACGCAGGGAAGATCGATGTAGAGAGCGCACCGGGCGGCGGGACGACCTTTGCCATTCGTCTGCCCATCACCCCCGCGGAACGAAAAAACGAGGGCTGAATGAGGCGGGGAGGTGACTGAGTCCTTTTCCGATGCAGCGGCTATTCGTCGGCTGCATAGTATAAAAGCAAGCTAAAAAAGCCCTGGTGGATTTGTAAAAAAACCTGACGATTCCGGTCATCTGTAGAAACGTTAATTGGTCGCCTATTCATGCGCTTTCTGTTGTCAGTTCGATCAGGGGAAGAACCAACAAGATTAACAATAAATGCTTTTCTCATAACAGCTTCTGTCCTGAACTAAATACGGTCTCTGCATGATCCAATAGTCGCCTACGCCAATCCTGGATCTGGTTTGGGTGTACATCATGAAATTCAAGTTACCTGTCTGATGAAATCTCATAACTCATAATCAATCCTAAACACGTGTCAAAGGTGTCGGAAAAATAAACACATATTTATACACTAAATTCGTAATTCAGCAGTCAATAAAGAACTAGATTAATAAAGTGTTGCCAACAGACAAGCATGCTGATAGATAACACAATGTAAAACATACAAAAACTGTGCAAGATAGCATCACGTTCAAGCTTGTCGGAATAGTTAACACCAATAAAGTATTTTATTCATTTGGATATTATGGCTGGATGTAATGCATTGATTTTTACTATGAATAAACACTTGGCATCCAATATGCTCATAAAAATTGTGCTTTTCTGAATTGTAATTCAGACGGTGCAATCTGGATACGGAAAGCGTCAGTGGACGACAAGCTTGGAGAAGAATAATTCTTCTTCCATGATTTTTTTGATTGCTTGGATGATAAATACAATTCCAGAGATTCGTCTGTCCTCAAGTATCAATCTAACGACTCGAGGTGAATCGAATGAAACAATTCCTATTGAAACTTTGGCAAGATGAAGCGGGTGCGGAGACTGCTGAATGGTTGGTTATTGTGGCAGTGTTAGTGGTTATTGCACTTGCTGTTTATAACACTGAGCTGCAAACCGGGCTGAGTGCTTTAGTTGCCGAGATCACCACTCTGCTCGGTACTATTATCTGATCAAGCACTGGACCTATATCCCAGGTTTGGCTTGGGACGCTTCAAATCAAATCTGGGGGTAGTTGGTGTTTCACGGTGACCGGATTATCTGTCTTAGATAATCCGGTATGGGGACAAATTATGCTGCGGGTTGGTGATATGGAAAACACGCTTCCAATGCTGTTAGTAGCTGGCGTTGCATCGGTCTGCGATCTGCGCACCGGCAAGATACCCAATCCATTGATTCTTGCGAGTCTGCTCTTCGGTCTCGGCATCACGTTTCTTAACCGGGGCACTGACGGTCTGCTCATGAGTCTTGCGGGATTTGTTACGGGTTTCCTGCTGTTATTGCCAGGATACCTTCTACGCTTTACCGGCGCTGGCGATCTAAAACTGTTGGCTACTCTAGGCGTATACGGTGGCCCCGGCATAATCCTGGGTGTTTTCATAATATCAGTGATTGCCGGCGCCATTTTCATCTTAATGAAGATCGTATGGAGAACCCTCGACAGACAAAATATTCTCTCCTGGCGACAGACATCGATAGTGCCAACCCTGCTGATGACGGGACAGTTTGATGTTCTCTTTTCAAAAGGGAGTGCGGTGCTAAAACAACGATTACCCATGGCGCCGTTCTATGCCCTGGGTTGTACCCTATTCATCCTCATTCAACTGATCCAGGCGGATGGTTAAGCGTGTGTTTCAAGCAACCCACGACATAGTGACAAAAACTTCTCCTGAGCAAGCGCCAGAAGCTATGACAGTCAGTGAGTCGCCGCTACAGGCGGATGTTTACCGGCTGACACCAAAACCTACCTGCCTGGCGGATACCGCGCTCTCACCATGGCTGCTTGCTGACTTGGCCTGTAAACACCTCGCGGAGTCCTCGGTATTGGATATGGGCGAACTGGCCAGACGGTTGACCTTGCCGGGCATAGTGGTGGAGGAGTTGTTGCGGTTGCTGCGCGCCCAGGGCCGGGTTGAGTTGAGCGGCCAGCGGGAACACAGTCCACTGTTGCGCTTTAATCTGACGCAGCGGGGGCGAACCAGCGTGGCTGAAGCCTTGCAGCGGGAGGGATATGTAGGACCAGCTCCGATAACCCGGGAACATTACGAAAGGGTGTTGACAACACAATCACCCAGGCGCTTCCCGCTTACTTATAGCCAGTTCGAAGCGCTGTTTGCCGATACGGTCATCGATCCGGCATTGATCGGCCGCCTGGGGCCGGCTATTCATTCCGGCCGGGCGATCTTTATCTATGGTCAACCGGGTACCGGCAAGAGCTTCATCGCTCGGCGCTTGAAACGGGCCATTGGTCCACCGATTCTGCTGCCATACGCCCTGGTCGTGGGCGACAACATCATCCGTATTTTCGATCCGGGCGTGCACTATCCATTGAAACGGGATGCTGCGCAGCAGAGCCCACGTCTACAGCAGGGTGTCGATCCCCGTTTTATCTGGTGCGAACGACCTGTGGTTGTCGGCGCTGGAGAACTGACCCTGGAGATGCTCGATCTCCAGTACAACAGCTCGAAGCGTGTTTACACTGCTCCGTTGCAGCTCAAGGCCAATGGCGGCCTGTTGATCATCGACGACCTCGGACGGCAGCGCATACCGCCGGAGTCTCTGCTCAACCGCTGGATACTGCCGATGGAAGAGCGCTGTGATCTGCTCTCGCTGAACAGCGGAGAACGTTTTAGCGTCCCCTTCGAATTGACCTTGATCTTCTCTACCAATTTTGAACCGACAACACTGGCGGACGAGGCCTTTCTACGCCGCATCGGCTATAAGGTCCGTTTTCAGGCATCCACCCTCGCGGAGTACGAAAAAATCTGGCGCCAGAGTTGCGCGCAATTTGCCATCGAATTCGATCGGGGTTGCTTGGATTTTGTCACCGGGGAACTCTATACCGAACATCGGATGCCAATGTTGCCTTGCCATCCAAGGGATCTCTTGCAACTTGCCATGGACTACAGGCGCTATATGGGAGGCGGTCCGATAGACCGTGAATCCCTGTGTTGGGCCTGGCAGAACTATTTCCTGGAGGTTTAGGACTATGAAGGTTAGAGCCATAATCACGCTTTTCATCTCCTTGTGCATGGCAGGGCTGGCGGCCATGGTTGCCAACAGCTGGATCAGCCAGAGACTGGGCGCCGTGGAGCAGAAGGATCAGGCTGGCCAGGTGGTGGTCGCCACGGCGGATCTCCCGGTCGGCACCAAGCTTGACGCCACCCACCTCAAGGTTATACCGCTGCCTCGTGAAGCGATCTCCGTCGGCAATCTCACGAGTCTGGATGACGTCATTGGTAGGGTGGTTACCCAGCCCCTATATAGCGGGGAGATCTTGTTGGAAAAGCGCCTGACCTTGCATGAAGGGGGCAGCCCTCTGGCTGTGGTGATCGAAAGCGGTAAGCGAGCGCTGACCGTGCGGGTCAATGACGTGATCGGTGTGGCCGGTTTTCTGCTGCCGAGTAGTCGGGTTGATGTGGTTTCCACCAAGCGTGGATCGGGAAATCGTAGCACTGTATCCAAAACCATCGTCGAGAACTTGAAGGTGCTGGCCGTGGATCAGACCGTGAGTTCCGACAAGAACGATCCGGTGATCGTGCGCGCCGTCACCCTGGAGGTGACGCCCAAACAGGCGGAGCTGGTCGTCAAGGCCACCGAGGAGGGTAAGGTTCAGCTGACCCTGCGAAATCCCTTGGACATGGCGATGCGCGACCTCGGAACTGATCAGACAAAGGCCGTACGCCCTGTTTCAAAACGTCGCTCTTACGGATACCGGGTGGATGTAATCAAGGGTATTAAAAAGAGCCGAATCTTGGTGACCAAATGAATAGCGAGAGAGTGTCAGTCATGGACAACAAAATTAACATGACCAATTTGGTTTATTGTCGACCGGTTGCAAAAGCTTCAACACTTGAACAAAGAGGGAGCGGGTACTGCTTATGGTTCTGTTTTGTTACCGCTGTGTTGCTCGCCATGATGCCGTGCTTGCTTTTCGCCGAGATGTATCCGGAACATCCCTATGTGACATCCCACGAAGAGCAACAGAGCCTGGCTGTCCCTTTGCACAAATCCATCGTGATTAAGCTGCCCAATCCAGTAGGACGGGTTTCGGTGGCGAATCCTGAATTGGTGGATATGCTGGTTATCAATTCACGGGAGATCTACCTGGTAGGAAAAAGACTGGGGACGACCAATGCCATCCTGTGGGATAGGGCGAAGCGTGTCCAGGAGATCATTGGCCTGCAGGTAACCCACGATCTTGCCGGTCTGAAGCAGAAGCTGCACCGCTTTCTGCCAGGAGAAAATATCCAAGTGGCGTCTTCCCAGGAGAGTATTGTCTTGAGCGGCGAAGTCTCCAGTCCGCAGAAGATGAGTGCTGCATTGGATCTGGCCAAAACCTATCTCATGGATGAAGAGCGGCAGAACGGCAAGGGTGATAACGGCTCGCAATTGTTGAATCTGCTACAGATAGGCGGGGCGCAGCAAGTGTTGCTTGAAGTCAAGGTGGCCGAGATATCACGCAGCCTGGTGCGAAGGCTCGATATCGATTTCAGTGCCTTTTCAACGGATTCATCCTGGAGTCTGGGTGCTGTCAATGGCGGCGCGACTTTTCCTGATGCGATCATCAGCGATCCGGTGTTGGGGGATGTGCGTGTGCCGCACTTTTCCGGCCAGGTTTGGGGACCTGCCGTAACCGAACTCGCGCCGAGCGAGAGCACGATCGAGAATACAGGCGTTTTCATGCAGTATCTGAGCGGTGACTTTTTTCTCGAATTGGTGATCGATGCGGCCAAGAATAAGGGGTTGGCCAAGGTGTTGGCTGAGCCCAACCTGACGACCCTGAGTGGCCAGGAGGCCAAATTCATCTCCGGTGGCGAGTTCCCGATCCCCGTACCGCAAGACAATGGCAGCGTGACCGTTAAGTTTAAAGAGTACGGCGTGGGGCTGATCTTTGTTCCCGTGGTGCTCGATTCGGGTCTGGTCAGTCTGAAGGTCAATGTCTCCGTATCGGAATTGGCGGATGATAACGCCTTGAGACTCGGCTTTGCCGAAGGGCTCTCTTCCACCAATTATTTCATCCCGGCGCTGAGGAAGCGGGCTGCCAATGCCACCGTGGAAGTGCCGAGCGGCCAGACCATTGCAATCGCCGGCCTGATCAGTGAAAACCTGCGCGAGAATCTGCGTAAATTTCCTGGTCTGGGCGATCTTCCTATCCTGGGTAATCTGTTTCGCAGTCAGGAGTTTGTCAAAGGCCAGACTGAGCTGGTGATCTTTGTCACCCCGCGTTTGGCAAAAGCGTTCGATTCCGAACTGGCGAAACTGCCCACCGACGATTTCGTGGAGCCGAACGATACTGAATTTTACCTGTTGGGCAAGATGGAGGGCCGCCGCCCCTCACTAGGGCCTGATAAAACAGGAGCCGAAGGTAAGTTCGGCCATGAACTCTGATCAATGCCGGAGAGCGTGCCATGCCTAGATTCAAACAATACATACACGACCTGACATCTGCCGTTCTGATGCTGAGCGCGAGCACATTACTTGCCGGATGTGAATCCACGCCGACGGCTCTGGAGCGGAGTTTTGGTTCCTCCGTGCGCAACATGATCGAACTGCAGACCGCTCAACCGGGTTACCGGGGACACGGCATGGATGGGCAGAAGGGTGAAGCCGTATGGCATAGCTACAGAGAGGAGGTGGCTGATCCCAAAAAGGTGGAACAGAGCATCATACAGATCCAATTGGGTAAATAGCTTCAACGTAAACATTCAGTCAAGAAAGATATGTTACACAAAAGCGATATCATGTTGCTTGGTCGCTCCCGGGACGCCGTGTCAGGTATCAGTGGCATGCTGGAAGGACAACGATTGTTTTCTTTGAAGACCCATGTCTTCGGAAACGGCCGGAGCATACCTTGGGACGACAGTGAACGCGATCCCATGCCCCATGTATTGGCGTTATGTCTGGATGGGAATTGGCAAACTTCTCTGCCTGCCATTTTGCAGGCTCTGCCGGCCAAAAAACCGCCCTTTCTGGTGCTCAGTCCAGGCACTAATATCGAACTGTTGAGATGCGCCATGCAGGCAGGCGCGCGGGATGTGTTGTCGCCACCTTATGAGGTGGGAAACCTGACCGCGCGACTGGTTGAACTGGGCCGTGAAGGAGAAGCGACGATGACGGAGAGTTCCGCGCGGCTTCTCGCCTTCATCAACGCCAAAGGCGGCAGCGGCGCCAGTTTTCTTGCGGCCAATGTGGCGGCAGCGTTGGCAGGCAAACGCGACCGGAAAACGGTACTGCTCGATTTTGATATCCAGTTTGGGGGATTGCCGATCTATCTCAACATGAATCCGGGAGGGGGTCTGATAAAGGCCCTGGAATTCTCGGATACGTTGGATAGCGCCGCTCTGCCGGGTTATGTACAGGTGCACGAGAGCGGCCTGCATCTTTTCTCCTCGGCCAAAAGGGAGTTGGTCCTGCCCGATGAGATCGCCGAGGAGCGCATCGTCCATCTGCTTGACGTATTGGACGCTACTTATCAGGAGATCATTATCGATCTGCCACGGCGTATTGACCGTCCCTCTGCTGCGATCCTCGAACGGCTCGATCAGGTGGTGGTGGTTGCCCAGCAATCCGTTACCCATATGCAGGACACCAAACGGTTGCTGACTATCCTGAATGATCATTTGGGTATTTCCGCAGAGCGGGTGCTGATCGTCGTCAATCGATATAGCAAGAAGTCGGAGGTGCGTAACGAGGATTTCAAAAACGCCTTTCCCGATGTGGCCATCGAAACCATTCCCAGCGATTACGCCCATGTTTCGGCATCCATCAACCTGGGGGTTCCGGTAGTGGATGGTGCGGCCCGCTCTTCGCTGGCCAAAGCCATTCTCAATTTGAGTAGCCGTCTTCTGTCCAATGGCGAACCAGCGCATAAACGCACTGGCGGTATGCTTGGCTGGCTGGGATTGCAGGCAAGGCGTTGAGGTAATGAGCGATGCGTTTTAACGGAAGCAATATGAAGCCGGAAGGTACTGCCCTGGCTTCCACGGCCGGCAGGCTGTCACCCACTTCAGGGAGGCTTGGTTCGGGAATGCATGCCGGCCTCTCGCAAAACGAAAAGGAGTGGAAGCAGGAAATTATACATCGTCTCGTGAAAATGCTCGACCTGCCTATGCTGGTCAACTTGAGCGATGTCGAAGCGCGCAGCCTGATTCGGGAGAGCTGTGAGAGCGTCATGGCGCAGGAGTCGCTGCCGTTCAATATACCCACCCGCCAGCGCATCATGCGGGAGATCGAAAACGAGATCCTCGGTCTCGGCCCTCTGGAGCAGTTGCTCAGCGATGCAACCATTTCGGACATCCTGGTCAACGGACCGGGCCAAGTCTACATAGAGAGACACGGCAAGCTGGAACTTTCAACGGTCCATTTCGATAGTGACCTGCACCTGATGACCGTCATCGACCGCATCGTTTCGCGTGTCGGCCGGCGTATCGACGAGTCGTCGCCCATGGTGGACGCCCGTCTGCAGGATGGTTCCCGCGTCAACGTCATCATTCCCCCTCTTGCCATTGACGGCCCCCAGCTCTCCGTTCGGCGTTTTTCCGTTGAGTGCCTGACCATGGAGCACCTGATAGCGTTGCATGAGCTGACACCATCCATCGCCAAGGTGCTGGAAGCGATCGTGCGCGCCCGGCTCAATGTGTTGATCTCCGGCGGTACTGGCTCGGGCAAGACAACCTTGCTGAATGTGCTCTCCAGCTTCATTCCACCGGATGAACGCATTGTCACCATTGAGGATTCCGCGGAACTGCAGTTACAGCAACCCCACAAAGTCCGCTTGGAGACCCGTCCCCCCAACATTGAGGGCAAGGGTGAAGTGACCCAGCGGGATCTGGTGCGTAACAGTCTGCGCATGCGGCCGGACCGCATCATTATCGGTGAAGTGCGTGGTCCCGAAGCCCTGGATATGTTGCAGGCAATGAATACCGGACACGATGGCTCTCTTACCACCATTCATGCCAATTCAGCCCGGGATGCCATGATCAGGGTGGAAAGCATGGTGGCAATGAGCGGAATCGAATTGCCGACCCGGCAGGTTCGCGGACAGATCTCCTCGGCCCTGGACATCATCATTCAGCTGGAGCGGCAAGAGGATGGTGTGCGCCGGCTGACCAGCATACAGGAGGTCCAGGGATTGGAGGGGGAGGTCATTACCCTCTCCGAGATCTTCAGCTTTCAACGCCGGGGCATGGATAGAGATGGCGCGGTTGTGGGGGATTTCGTGGCAACCGGTGTAGTGCCCAAATTCCAGGGTCGACTGCGTCAACGGGGTCTGGATATCGGCCTCGAGGTGTATGAGCCAGCAGTTTAACCGTGAGTTGACAATGAACGAAGCAACCCTATTCGGTCTTATGATATTCATTGTGGTACTGCTTATGAGCCAGGCCTTCGTGGCGCCGATGATGGGTTCTACAAGGGCCGCCAAGCGACGCCTGCGCCAACGCATCAGAAGCCTTGGCGAGACTGCCGACGGGGGGACGCACGCCGCCTTGGTGCGCAAGAAACAGTGGCAGAACCTCTCTCGCATCGAGCAGTGGCTTGAATCCCTGCCGATGATGGAGCCTGTGGCAATCCTTGTTGTTCAGGCCGGACTGGAACGGCCTGCCCATCGTATCGTGCAGCGTAGCGCCCTGTTTGCCTTGTCAGTAGGATTGCTCGCCGGTTGGTATACCGGAGATCTATTGACCGCCTTGCTACTGGCAACAGCTGCCGCCTATCTGCCCTTCTTTGCTCTCATGCGTCGCCGGCGCAGACGGCTGCAGGCATTCGAGGAGCAGCTGCCGAACGCCTTGTCAGTCATCGCACGCTCCCTCAAAGCGGGCTTGCCCTTCAGCGAAGCGCTAAACGTGGTTTCCAAAGAGATGAAAGAGCCTATGAGCAAGGAGTTCGGACAGGTCTTCAACGAACTGAACTTTGGCGGTGATCTGCGTAGCGCACTGCTTGGCCTGCTTGCCCGTATGCCCAACGTTGCGGTGATGGCGGTTGTTACCGCGGTGCTGATTCAACGGGAGACCGGCGGGAATCTGGCCGAGGTGCTTGAGCGCATCTCCGCGTTGCTTCGTGACCGTTTCCGCTTCCAGCGCAGTGTGCGAACCCTGAGCGCGGAGGGTCGGGGTACTGCATGGGTTGTCTCGGTCATGCCTTTTCTACTTGCGGCAATATCAGAGCTGATAAATCCCGGTTGGATTACCAGCCTGGTGAGCGACCCCATCGGACAGCAGCTGACAATCGGCGCTTTTGTTTTGATGGTGGTCGGTATCTTGTGGCTCAAATACCTGGTCAATATCGATGTGTGAGATTAGCTGAGGTGAACGGTTTGCATGAGATCGGCGAATGGTTGGCAAAGCTGGGCAGTGATGCGGAACAGCTTCAATTTTTGTTTGTGGCCCTGCTTGGCATGGTGGGATTCTCACTCACCCTGGCCTTCTCTCTATTTGTCAATGTCATCCTCAATCCGGTTAAAAGGCGCATCGATGGTGTAAAGCATCAAGCAACGGCGCCGCCATCCAAAATGAAGGCCGATAACCTGTTGCATCGGCTCGGCGCATTTCTCATACCCAAGGCGGAGGAGAAACGGGCGAAGCTATCCTATCAATTGGAGACCGCAGGCTATCGCTCATCCTACGCACTGGCCTATTTCTACGGTATGAAACTGATCGGTTTTATATTCGCACCCATGCTGGTGCTGGGCGGTGTCGCTCTGTTTACCAACCGTCCGGTTCTGGATGATTTGAGCACCGCCTTCATGGCGGGATTGATTGCCTTTCTCGCGCCGAGTTATTGGCTCAAGATGGCCGTGCGAAAGCGCCGGGAAAAGTTGCGTAATGCCTTGCCGGACGCGCTTGATCTCATGGTGGTCTGCACCGAGGCGGGCCTGGGACTGATTGCTGCGATCAAGCGGGTGGCCGACGAAATAGGCATGCAACACCCGGAACTGGCGGATGAATTACAGTTACTGTTGATGCAGACCAGAGCGGGCATGGACAACCACTCCGCTTTGAAAGAGCTGGAACAGCGTACCAACCTTGACGATATCAGTGCTTTTGTGACCACGCTGGTTCAGGCTATGCGGTTCGGCACCAGCATCGGTCAAAGTCTGCGGATCTTCGCCGAGGAGATGCGCGACAAGCGGTTACAGCGAGCCCAGGAGAAGGCGGCGCGCCTGAGTCTCACCATGTTGATGCCGATTGCTCTGTGCATGCTGCCCATGTTTTTTCTGATACTGCTTGGCCCAGCGATTCTCTCATTGGTTAGCGGCTTGGAAAAGTTGACCGGAGGCTGAGGAAACACATCATGACATTCGTAACTAATCTTTCCTTGAAAGCATGGCGGGCCACCCTGCTGCTATTTATAAGCGGCTTGCTGTCTGGCTGCGCGGGTTTGCCATCCGATGTAAATAAACATACAGAGTTCTCCGGGCTCGGCGATACCGATGCCTACCTGACTTACAATACCGCCTTCCCCATCGCCTCGGCGAAAGAGGCGGTTCTGCGTGGCGATGCGGCAGTGGCCAGGGGAGATCTGGATCGCGCCCTTTTCGAATATATCCGGGCGTTGGAGAAAGAGGGCGCCAATGGAGAGACACTCTACAAGATCGGCCGTGTGCATATCGCCCGCGATGATTCAAAGCGCGCCGAGCTGGCGTTCCTGCTCTGCTTGAAGGAGATACCGGATCATGCCGGCGCCCTCATTGAAATGGGCAAACTCAAGATGCGTCGGCGAGAGTACACGTCAGCCAGGGAGCTGCTCAGCCACGCCTGGGAGATCAATCCGAAATCAGCTCAAACACTCAATGCGCTTGGTGTCATCCAGGATATGCAGAAAAATCATAATCAGGCGCAACGCAACTATATTATGGCCATTTCTCTGGACGGCAACAAACCGATCTATATGAATAACCTGGGTTATTCATACTATCTCATGGGTAACCAAGAACGGGCCGAGCAAATGTTTAAGGATACGCTGAAAGTCGATCCCGGCTATAAGCTGGCTTGGCGCAATCTGGGATTGGTGTATGCAAAGACCGCGCGTTTCAAAGAGGCGCTGGCGGCATTTGCCAAGACCGAGAAGGAGTGCCAAGCCTACAATGATGTAGGTTTTGTGGCGATGTTGTCAGGTCACTTCGATGAGGCGCAATACTATTTCAAGGAGGCTATTAAGCGCTCTCCCGTCTACTACGAATTGGCCGCGCGCAACGCCAAGCACTTGGCTTCCTTGCGTGGTAACTAGTACTACAAAATATTGAGTTGTTGGGTTAACAACACATTTAACCAGGGTGAAACGAGAGCAGTCATGATTAAAATCGCACCCATGGTCGGCAAGCAAAGGCATCGTGGCGCCGAGACCGTTGAGTTCATGCTCACACTGCTTCTGTTCCTGCTGGTCTTTTTTCTGATTGTCGATGCCGCCATTGCCTTGTACAACCGGGGAACCATCATTAATGCATCCCGTGAAGGCGCCAGGCAAGCCAGTCTCTTCTGGGTCGATCCACTGCTGTTCGATCCTACGACTCCTGAACTGAACCAGTTGTTGAAAAGATCCATGGTCGATAGCGTCATCAACTGGACGGAATCAAATTTGTTGATAGATCAAGAAGCGGTTGGCCTGACTATGACGCTACGAATCAATACAGTGGAGATGGTCAATCCGACACAACATGTATCATCAACCGATGTGGCGAGCGTCGATATCAGTTATCCTCACAGCTACCTTGTGATTAGCACGTTGTCCGGTGTCGATGGCCCCTCCCTGGCATCTACGACTGCCTGTAGTGTGGAGTAATGCATCATGCCTAGCGTGAAAGGTTTGCGTGAAGGCGGCATGAGAAATTGCTTCAGATATCAATTCGGGGCTGAGATCGTCGAATTTTTAATTACGCTTCCGGTGATCCTGATTGTGGTCGCCATCATCGTCGATTTCGGTGTAGCGTTGTCTGATCAAGCGATTCTGACAAACGCAACACAGGCAGCCGTACGGGAAGTGATACAAGGCGCCAGCGATGCACAAGCGCAGCAGGCGGCTGACCTGATCACCCCATCGCTGCTGTCCTACTCGTCAACTGATCCGCTACCGGCTGTCACTGTCAATCGTATGGGCACAGATCCTGGAGATACGGCAAGTGTATCCATAACCCATGAATTCGGTTTCTTTCTCTTACCCCATTTTCTTGGCGGCATCACCCACATCGACTTAACGGCGACAACCGTCATGATGATGATGCCCCAATGACGAAAGGCCCTGAAAATGAATGATCGAGATCGACCCTGCAAACAGGAAGGCGCATCCCTGGTGCATTGGCTGATTGCCTTGACGGTCCTATTGGGGTTCGGTGTGCTGGCGATCGATATGAACAATCTCTATCTGAGCAAGAGGCAACTGCAGAATGCGGCGGATGCCGGGGCTCTAGAAGGCGCGCGCCTGCTCTATAATCCTGACGGAACGATCAACCTGGGTCAGAGCGAAACTTCCGCGGTGGCAGGCGCTACCCTATCCGCACAGGCGAATAACTGTCAGGGAGAGCCGGCTGAGGTCTTGAGCGTGAACCGCGGCCACTGGCAATTCATGACCTCCCACGTGGATGGCAACGGCATAGAGAGGGGAGGGGTATTTAGCGCTAACGGCGCTACCATACCGACAGACCTTATCGACGTCGACGGCAATTTCAGAAGCTTTCAAGATCTCAACCAGGATCCCAACGAGATCAATGCGCTAGAGGTTACAACCGCGCGGCAGCTAACCCCGGTCCAAGCCATCTTCGGACCTTTTCTGGGAATCGAGAACTACACGATACAGTCGAGGGCCGTGGCATACCTGGGTTTTGCTGGAACCATACTGCCCGGAGAGATGGATGCTCCCATTGCGATCTGTCAACATCGGCTGAGAAATGAAGATGGCGATTGGAGTTGCTCTATCGGGCGCTTTATCTCCAGTTCCGTAGCTGATGAGCAGACTGCCGGTTGGACCGACTTCGGTCAGCCGGAAACCTGCGGCGGCGGTGCGAATACCAGTACGATCAGAGAGATGTTCAGTTGTGGCGAAGGGCGTAACCCGCAATTGCAGCTCGGCCGGGAGACGAACGTGATCGGCGGTGAGGTACAGACCGTGTTCGATGACCTCTATAATTGCTGGCGAAACGAGGCCGATACAGATAATGATGGAGAACCAGACTCCATGTGGTCGGTAACCCTGCCCATCATCGAATGTAACGACTCCAATCCCGGGCCCTGTAACAGGCTGATCGGTGCAGTCACCATGGATATTCTCTGGATGGTCAGGTCGGTCAACGTCAATAGGATCGATGAAGTCGCGCCAAGGGAGATGGGCGAGTGGATCAATGATAATGCGGATGGCGCAGTACGCTGGGATTCATTCGTCGACTATTACCAAATCAGGTCTGGTCCCGGCGGTGAATTGGCATTATGGGCGGATCCGCCCGGAGACAATGGTTACAGATCCAACACAATCTATTTCTCACCGAGTTGTTCACCGCAAACACCGGTTGGCGGTTCAGGAGGCGCAAATTTTGGGATCCGTGCTAGGATTCCTGTACTCGTCTATTAACTCAAATTTCGGAGTTCATCTTGTTCCCATGTTCTACGAGCTTCGTAGGGTGCGGCCCTGCCGCACCGTAACTTGAAGCCCCCTAACCCAAAGTATTGGGTTAGGGGGCTGTGAAGTGAAGAAACCCATCATAGCAAACAGGAGCACAACCCAGCATGGTGCGGCAGGGCCGCACCCTACGCCCTGTTCACATTATGCGGTCCCACATAGAACATGGGAACGAGTTAAATTTGAATTCCGAAACTTGAGTCAATAAATCTCATGCCACGCACTCTGCAGGTGGTTGTTGACGGCCTGTCAGAAGCCGCTTTTCATTATATTTCTGATTCTAGACTTAACCGATGGTGCCTCATCTTTCATTGCCATCAGAAGAAACTGTTTCGTCTCTTCCTTGTACTCAGGATATTGTCGGGCTAATTCGTAAAAGCCATTATACGCCCAAGCTCTTACGAATTTGTTGCTCTCCATTAGACAGTTCCTCAAAAACAGTTCAACCTTTTTTTTGTCGGCTTTCTCAATTGAAAGGTATGGTAAGCACTGCAGAATATGTAGTTTGGACTCCCATTTTGTCAGGCTGGTCAGTTTTCCAAATATTTCATGCACCTTGGATTTAGAGAGCTGATGTCTGCTTTCCAGGTGGTGTTTTAGTAACCAGGTTGCGCCTTTTTGGCATTTATCGGCGCTGATTATCTCAACGATATGACCGATAAATGAAGGCGATTGATAGTGGCGGTTGTATATATCGCCGATATCCCGGGCTGATTTTTCATCCCATTTCCCGATGTCTGACTGAATGCTCATATTGAGTTAATAAGTGCCAATATTCTTGGACGCTGGAGAAGCCAGCGTCCTGCTGGAATGCTTTGTTGGGCTATTGCGTGTGTATCTGATAAAATATCTCACTGAGTTCGGCGGTATTCGGCAACGACCTCCTTAACAGTTGGATTAGCTTTACCCACTCCATTGATAAAAACAGCCGGGATTTCTCCTTTTAATACTTCATCTGAGCGTTCCATTGCCGCTTTTTGTTCTTCAGTCGGATTGGTGACCATCAGCGTGACGTTTGAGCTGCGTTGATTTGGAATGCCGAGTTCAGTGAGTCGGGCAGCCAGAGCAACCGCTCGTTGCGCTGCGTCTGACGGGCAGTTTTTGGGTGCGAGAATTAAGACGGTATTCGATTTCGCTCCACTTGGCATCAGTACTGACACGAAACCGTTCGGACTATTTGGCAAAGCAACGGATTTTGACGCCTCGAAACCTTTCCACAGATGAAGGGCGAGGCCAATCATCGCTAAAAGCAGCAGAATTCGCAACAATTCAGTTCCCTCCGAAAATTTTACCATTTTCGGCCTAACGGCAAAGCCGTACGGCGTGAACGAAGCATAGCATAGTGAGCGCATGGATCAGTATCTTGGAACTTCGCCCTTTCTTGCCGGCCCTGATCGATTCTCTTCGCAGATCAGGTCGAACTGGAGCGGCCGTCTGACTTTCCGGCTTGCCATTGACCCTGGGAAAAGAGGATGTCTATACTTCTTTCTAACCCTAATACTTCAACGAGACACAGGATCAGGCTCATGGAAGAAAACAGCACCCCTAACGACGATGCGCCTCTCTCCACCCGTGCCACCCTGCGTGACCTGCTGGTGGAGATGAAACAGCGGGACCGGCTGTTCCAGGATTACATTGAGACGCGAGGCAATATCCATAACCGTTGGATCGCACTGATCGGCTTGATCGCGGTGATCGCCGGGTTGTGGATGGCGCAATTGATCCACAGAATGATGGACGACATGGAGTTGATGAGCGGGAAGATGGTGGCCATGGAGGGTTACATGAAGCGGATGCAGCAGGATATGGGCTCGATGAAGGTCTCGATGGGCAACATGGAGGGGGCGATGGTGCCGATGCGTGGCTACATGGAGACCATGTCCGGCGATATGGGCGCCATGCGCAACGACATCGCCTCAGTGCCGGCGATGCAAAAAGACGTGGGGCGGATGAGCGCGAGCGTCAATCGCATGCAGTACGATACCGGTGTCATGCGCTACGGTGTGGCGAATATGTCTAACGAAATGGGCGCCATGGGCCATCCCTTCCGGGCGATGAATGCGGTGACGCCCTGGTAGGCGGTTCACCCGTCCTGATCCTTACCCCATGGTAGGGTGCGGCCCTGCCGCACCTTTCGTCCGCGGATTCATTTTGCTTGATACAATGCCCCGAATCGGGGAGGCACCCTTTTTTTATCCACGCAACATGGCGATAACCGGAGCGGTCTCGGGAAGGATATCCCGCCACAGGCGAAAGGACTCCGCTGCCTGCTCCACCAGCATCCCCAGGCCGTCCAGCGAGCGCGCCGCCTGGTGTCCCCGGCCCCAGGCCTGAAAGGGGGTGGCCTGGTCGCTGTAGAGCATGTCATAGCACCAGCCGCCCTTGCCTAGCAGGGTGCCGGGAATCGCTGGCGCTTCACCGCTGAGACCGGCGGCGGTGCCGTTGATGATCAGATCGAACTGCATTCCCTCCAGCTCATCGAGACCGCAGCCGGCAACTTGGCCGTAGGGCGCGAGGCCGCTGGCTAGGGAGTAGGCCTTACCGGCGGTGCGGTTGGCGATGATGATCCGTTTCGGTCCCTGTTCCAGCAGAGGGCGCATCACCCCGCGCACCGCGCCCCCCGCGCCGAGCACCAGGATGCGCTTGCCCTGGATGCGGAAGCCCTGGTTGATCGTGAGATCCCTGACCAGGCCGACGCCATCCGTGTTGTCTCCCCGCAACTGGTTGTTTTCCAGGCGGATCAATGTATTCACAGCGCCTGCCGTATGCGCGCGCGGGCTCAGTTCATCCGCCAGCCGCCACGCCTCCTCCTTGAACGGCACGGTCACATTCAACCCCTGTCCGCCCTCGGCGAGAAAACGCCGTACCGCTCCTGGGAAGTCGTCGATATCGCCCAACAGACGGGTATATTCGATCGACTCCCCCGTTTGACGGGCAAAGGCCGCGTGGATCTCCGGTGACTTACTGTGCTCAATGGGATTACCGATAACGGCGTACTTGTCCATGTTTTTTTAATTTTGAATTATGAATGTTGAATTTTGAATTGTGGTGCTCGCTTTGCTCGCGAGTTGATTAAGAATGGTTGAACGCTTCGTAACTTGCTGTTATTCATGCGATTGACTTCGATTTGTCTATTCACCTATTGGGCAAGTCACGCTATGGAGCGAATCGCATGCTTGCAGCGATGCTTTGTGGCTAACCCCTTCCTGGCCCGCTGAATGTTACAGTATCTATGACGAGGTACACTAGTGTGGTGTAACGTATAAACTGTACCAATCAGCGAGACGCTAAGCCGTTAGCTGCTAGGCGTGCGAGCGCAGGACTAGCCGTCGCTAATTCAAGGGAGCGCAACAACGCAGATGGCCGCTTCCTGGCTGGCCCAAAGGGTGCGCCCCACATCATCCAATGCGGCGTTGCAGTCCTTGAAAAGGGCATGCCATTCCATCCTTCGGTCCGTAAACGGCACATCCATGTGCCACTTCTCCCTGCGGACTGCGCCTTGCCTTGGATGATGTGGGGCACACTGCATCCTAAGTTATTAGGTTGACGGAGTACTAGGGGGCGTTCTCAATTAAGGTTAATATAATTCGATAATGCGCTGTATCATATGATTTTTTCTTGGAAGAAAATATGACTCGC